>CALUYD010000001.1 GCA_944324915.1 Candidatus Gastranaerophilales bacterium
AAATAGCCGATGATGGGACTCGAACCCGCAACCTACGGTTTACAAAACCGTTGCTCTACCATTGAGCTACATCGGCAATTCCTACAATTAACATCTTATTGTGGACATAAAAAACTGTCAAGCATTTATTTTTTATAAAATAAAAATTTGCATAACTACACAATAACATTGCAAAAAATAAATTTTTTGTTGTAATATAAAAGCATTATAATATTAATTTATTTGTTGGATTATGAATAATTTATTGATATAATGAATTAGGAATTGATAGAAAGTTTATAATGCAAATAGCTAACACTTTTAACAATAGCATAAGAATACTTTTTAACCCCAGAGTAGAAGATTTTAAACTGTTTGATTTTTTAATAGTGAAATCAGACGACAATCGATACGTTGCGCAAATTATTGAAATCTATGACGATAAATTTGACGCATCGCAAAATGTTGCAAAATTAAAACTTTTCTATCGCATTACAGAAAATAACGAAGTAATGCCTTACGATAATTTCACTCCAAACAAAGAATGTGAAATTTCAAAAGTAAAACAAGAAGAAATTGAAACTTTTATCAATCAAGATAAAGAAACATTTATAATCGGGACAAATGTTAAAAATTCATGCTCTCTTAATATACAATATGATTTCTTTAACAATAATGCAGTAATTTTAGCGGATAAAATTGAAAACGCTAACAATATTACTTTTAATCTTGCAAAAAAACTTTCGCAAAAGAAAAATGTTGTTATTATTGATACAACAGGCATTTTAGAATATGAAGGCGCAAAAAAAATTGTTGCAAATAAAAACTTTAAAATGCCTCTAAATTACACAACAATCGACCATGTTTTTGATAGATGTTTATATGATGCCAGCCTCGAATTTCAAGCTATTGGCGGAGAAATAATAAACGAAATTAAAAAATTTGCAAAAAAACAAGAACAAAACTTCATTCCTTTTAATTTATTAACAAGAGTTCTTATCCAACAACATAAAGCTACTCCGTATCCTGAGTTAAAACTTCTTTTGGTAAGACTTAAAAAATATCAAATGGATGAAATTTTTGCTCGTACAAAAAATGAAAAAGAAGCACTATCTAAAGCAATAGAAAAAAATCCAATCACAATCATTGACTTATCAAATCTTGATTCTTATTGGCAAAAAACTTATTTAGATTATATTGTTTCAGATATTGAAAAAGAAATTTATTTAATTACAAGAATTAACGATGAAAGTTTTGACGCTGAATTAGTTAATAAAATTTATAATAAAAAGAAAAACATAAAATTCGTTCCGAATGTTTCTTATAATTATAAAAAACTGCCCAGCGTTATGCAATATTGCAAAAACTATATCTTAATGCCAAGTTTGGTACAAAGAGCAGATTTTCTTGACGCAAACTTTGCGCTTTCTAATTTAATTTCTGAAGGTTGCATAATTTTTGGCGAAAATACTGATAATTTCTTGTATTTAGCTCGCGATTACGAACTTGAAATTCAAGAAAAAAGAAAAAATTACAGAAAAATTGCTCTAACATTGGTTGAGCAAGACGCTGAACAAAATCTTGGACAAAAAGGCGACTATTTCAAAAACAAAGAAAAAGAAGAAATAAGCGATTCTGAAAGGTTAATTCAAGAGCTATCCGATTTTGAAGCACAAAGACAAGAAACTCTTAAAAATCAAGAAGAAGCTCAAGAAGAAAACAAGGAAACTTTTGAAGAAATCGAAAATCCAAATCTCCACAATGAAAAAACTGAAGAAATTAAAGAAATTGAAGAAACTGAGGAAGATTTAATTTTCAACAACCAAACAGAGCCTGTTCAAGAAGTTGAAATTAAAAACGAAGCTCAGGATAATTTCCAAGATATAATCTCTGAAAATAAAGATACAAAAGAAGAAACACAAAAAGATAATGCTTTTGAAGATGTCTTAGAAGAAACATCAGAACCTGTGTCAGAATTAGTGCAAGATGAAGAATTAACAATCGCACAAAACACACAAGAAGAACAAGACCAAGTAGAGCTCGAAGATTTTTCAGATAATGAAGAAATTGAACAAACTCAAAAAGAAAGCCTTGAAGAAAATATAATCGAAAAAACTGAAGACACTTCAAGCGAGCTTCCAATGTTAGATGATGAAGCTGATTTTGATAAAGAACATGACATGGATTTATCAGATGATGAGCTTGATTTCTTCCAAATGGCGCAAGATAGCGAAAATGAAGATGAAGAAGAAAACTCGCAAGATAATAATGACGATGATATAGATTTAAACGCTATTGCGGATGATTCATTAAATGAAAGTTTTGAAGAAATCATAAACACAAAAAACCAACAAAACAATCAAACAATAGCGCTTGATGAAAAAACAACAATTAACGCAGAAATTTTAAATACAGATACAAAGAAAGAAAATCTGCCAATATTTAAAGATGAAGATAATGAACCTAAAAGCAATATAGCTTATAATATAGGTAATGTTATCATTCATAAAAAATATGGCAGAGGAACAATTGTAAAAACAATAAAATACGAAGAAAGACAACTTCTTCAAGTTGAATTTGAAGAAGCAGGCAAAAAGCTATTAGACCCCAAAGTAGCAGATATTAAAATAGAACAGTAACACCATGGGTGATGAGAATAAACAGTTTGAAGCAAGTCAGCAAAAACTGAGAAAAGCCAGAGAACAAGGGCAAGTCGTTAAATCAAAAGATTTATCGACTGCAATAGCTATTATTGTAATGTTCAGTGTAATTTATATGCTTGGACCAATGATTTGGGGACAATTAAGCTCTTTATTTGTTCAAATTTATGAGCAAATTCCAAACAAACATTTAGAAGATATTGGTTATACATATATATTTGTAAAAACAATAATCCCTGCGGCTTTAATTACACTGCCTATCCTTGTTTTAGCTTCATTTGTGGGGGTTTTAGGGGATATGATTCAAATAGGTCCATTATTTACTACAAAACCTATGGAATTTAACGCTGAAAAATTTAATCCTACTAAATATTTTAAAAATTTAGTAAGTCCAAAAACATTATTTGATTTATTTAAAAATATAGCAAAAGTTATCGTTTTGGGAATTATCGGTTATATGGTATATAAAGCCCATTTTGAAGATATTCTTATGCTTGCTGCGATTGATAATGATTTTGCAATATTAATTCAATTTGGTGCTTTAATTTTAGATTTCATTATTAAAGCAGGAATTGCCTTCTTAGTCATAGCAGCGGCAGACTATGGCGTTACAAAATGGAAATTTTTACAAGATCAAAAGATGTCTTTTAAAGAAGTGAAAGATGAATACAAAAACTCTGAAGGCGACCCTAATGTCAAAGCGGCACTTCGTCAAAGACGTCAACAATTATTACAACAAAAAATGATGGATGCTGTTACAACATGTGATTTTGTAGTTACCAATCCAACTCATATAGCATGCGCTATTAAATATGACGCACAAACGATGGAATCGCCCATGCTTGTAGCAAAAGGAAGCGAATTATTTGCTCAAAAAATTAAAGAAATAGCTCGTGAGCACAATATCCCTGTTATAGAAAATCCGCCTGTTGCTCGTGCATTATTTAGATTTGTCGAAATAAACAGACAAATTCCTCCGGATTTATATAAAGCCATAGCTGAAATCTTGATATTTGTGTACAGACTCAAAAAAACAACAACACAAGAGCAAACTCGTATTCAACAAGCAGCGCAAGAAAAAGGCGATACACAAGCACAAGCAGAAATCAAAAAGAAGAAAGAAAAATCGCTTGAAAAATTCAAAAATCTTGAAGATTAATCTTCTTCTAATAATTCTCCGACTTTTTGCTGAAGCTCGTTATATACATCTATTGTGTTTGAACAAATATAATATTTCTTTTGAATAAGTTTTTTAATAGTTTCACAAAAACATTTTAATAGCGCTAAATCAAGCCCTATAATGCCCTTGTTTTTTTCAATCATTTTCCATAATCTTTTTGTATATTTTATATCACGAGTATTAAGCTCAATTTTATCTGCTAAAAAGATTATTTTTTCAAAAATCGTCATATTTGTTTTACCGATTGTATGATTTCTAACAGCAGAAATTATATCTTCATCGGAAATCTCAAATTCTTTTTGAATTAAATAAGCTCCTGCAATAGCATGGTATGTTTTAGGATTTTTTAATTCAGTTAAATCAAAACCCTCTTTTATGACATTTTTTATTAAATCAAGCAAATACGCATCATCAAAATTCTTCGCACAATCATGCACAAGCCCTGCAATATATGCTTTATCTTCATCTTGATTGAATAATTTTGCGAGCTTTTGAGCAGCCTCAGCGCAACCAAGCGAATGTTGAAATCTTTTAGACGGAAGTTTTTCTTCCAGCCAAGTCTTGATATAATCTATTGTTTTCAATGTATTGTCTAACCTCTTTTGTTGTTAATCCTGCAATATCATAACCTTTTTTAACCATTGA
Organism: Candidatus Gastranaerophilales bacterium; assembly: GCA_944324915.1. GTDB lineage: Bacteria > Cyanobacteriota > Vampirovibrionia > Gastranaerophilales > Gastranaerophilaceae > RUG14156. Next base: position 4,465 of record CALUYD010000001.1, read on the forward strand.
GCGAATCATGCTTGATGAAACATCAAGAAAATCAATATTTAAAACTTCAAAGCTGTAACCTTTTTTCTTAAAATAATCAAATGCAGCATTACCCATTACTTGACCATTTTGAAATTTTCTTGGAATAACCACAAAATGAATTTTTTCTTTTAAAATTTCAGGTTCTTTCCAGCTTTCGAGTTTAAAAAATTGATCATAACCGATTATGAAATTAATTTTTTGATTGTTATTTTCTTCATACAATTTTTCAATTGTTCTATATGTATAGCTTGGAACTCTTAAATGAAATTCAATGTCTGATACATTTTCAGACCCCAGCGCAATACGAGCCATCTCAAGTCTATCTTTATAACTTGCTAAATCCTCCACTTTATGAGGAGGCATATAACAAGGAACAAAAATAACACGCTCAAAACCCGCAAGCTCTTTAACTTTCCTTGCTATTTCGATATGTCCGAGATGAATCGGATTAAAAGTTCCAAAAAAATAACATTCCATATTACACATAATTATATTACAATAATTTTTATCATGTATAGCTTTGATTCTTTAACTTTACAATATTTTTACCAAGAAAATTATGATTTTATTATTGGCTCAGTTGTTCAAAAAATTCAACTGCCATCAAGGCATGAAATTATTTTAAATTTAAGAAACATAACAAAATCGCAAAACAAAAAACTCTATATCAATATCAATCCGAAATATCCTCATATTTGCTTTATTGATGATAAAACATCAGCTAAAAGAAATATTGAAATTCCTTCTAAACCGCCTATGTTTTGCATGCAATTAAGAAAATATATAAACGGTTCTAAAATTAAAGATTTTAAAATTATAAAATATGAAAGAATTTTAGAATTATATTTTGATTATTTTGATGAAATCGGCTCTCTAAGCAAAATTTGCCTTGCTTTAGAATTTATGAGTAAACACTCAAATATTATTCTATATAATGCAACAAATAAGATGATTATTGGCGCTATGCACAATATTTCAGCTGATAAAAGCTCAATTAGAGAAATTTATGGCGGAATAAATTATATCTACCCGCCCTTGAAACAAAAATTAGATATTTTAAATACCGGCTATTCAACTTTTTTTGAAATTGCAAAAGAAAAAGATACTAAAAAAATATCTGAAAATTTTTATTATTTAAATCAGGCTTTTTTAGAAAAAATTTTCAAAAATGAAAATGATTTAGCTATAATTTTTAATTTTCTTCAAAAATTGCAAAATAACAATATTGATTTTATATGTGATTTTTGGGGCGGAAAAACAGTTAATGAAGCTATTGATAACTATTTTTCAAATATAATGTTTGATGAAATTTTAACAAATAAAAAAACTAAACTTAAAAAATATTTGATTAATGATATTAAAAAATTAAATAAAATAATTAAAATCAAACCCGATACCCAAAAAATAGAAAAATACAAAAACAACGCCGATTTAATTATGGCATATATGTATAATAACGACATTGATTATATTAAAAATGAGCTAAAAATTGAGCTTGATGATAACCTTGATTTAAATCAAAATGCACAAAAATATTATTCTTTATATAAAAAAGCTCGCTCAACTTTTGAACATTCAAAAAAAAGATACGATGAAGCAAAAGAAAAACTTGAATATTTAGATAGCATTGTTTTTAACATTGAAAACTCAAAATCTTTTGAAGATTTAAAAGAAATAAAAAATGAAATTATTGATTTAGGCTACATTCAAGATAAAAAAGAAAAAACAACTTCAAACATAGAAAAAATTGAATATAAAGGATATGAAATTTATATTGGCAAAAATAACAAACAAAATGATTTTTTAATCTCAAAAATAGCTTCAGGCGAGGATTTATGGTTTCATGGGCTAAATTTTCCATCAAGCCATGTGATATTAAAAGTGCCTAACAATAAAAAAGAACCAACTGCTGATGTAATGGAATTTTGCGCAAAATTAACCAAAGAAAATTCAAAAGCAAAAAATTCAGGCAAAACCTCAATTATCATGACAAAAAGAAAAAATCTTAAAAAACCACCAAATACTTATTTGGGCTATGTTACATATAAAAATGAAATTGAGATAACAATTTAACTAAAACTATTCATTTATTAAAAATTTAACCATTTTATAAATACGTTTTAATTTTGAATTATCATTTTCAATTGTCTTAACATCTTTGATAATATCTGCCAACAATTCTTTATTATCTTTAATTTCAACATTTGAAAAAAGTTCTTCCATTGTAATATTTAAAGCAACTAAAATTTTTTCCAGAGTCTCCGCTTTTACAAAATTAGCTCCAACCTCAATCCCCGAAAGGTTTCTCGGAGAAATGTCAATCAATTCCGCTAATTGTTCTTGGGTCAAATTGCGTTTTTTGCGCATTCTTTTTATTTTTTCACCAAATTCTTTTTTTATATTCAAATCGTTACCTCTTGAAAGAGAATATCTATTTTTTATACAAACTTGAAACATTACATCTAATATATATTAAGTTTTATTAAGCTGAAATGTCTTGCTATATCTACTTTTTTATAAAAATAGATATTTTACATCTAGTTTTTTAGCAAATTTTATTATTTAATTGTTTTTAGATATGTGTAATATTTTTTTAAGAAAGGTGTTTTATGGAAATTTCCAATATTGCTTCACATCAGGTTAATTTTAAATCACAACCGCAAACTCAAACATCCCCAATAAAGGCAATCAAAAATAGATTCGAAAATTTGGAAGATAAAGAAAAAATCACAATTGGCTTGACTGCTCTTGGCGTTTTGGCGCTAGCCGCTTTAGCTATTGCAAAAAGACCGCATAAGGCTGCTGAAGTTGCGCAAGAAGTAGTTCAAAATTCACAAAAAGGTGCAGATGAAGTTGCAGAAGTTGCGCAAGAAGTAGTTCAATCAGCACAAAGCGCAGTAGGACACATAAGCAAAGAAGAAAAAACAGCTAATGCAGTAGCAGAAGGTATTGAAAAGGGGAAACAAGCAGTTTATGAATACTTGGAAAATAACGGAAACTATGGACAAATAAAACAACAAGCAACAAGAAACCAAACTAAAACCGGTAAAAAAGTTGCAAAAGCAATGCTTCAAGAAGCCCACAGTGCCAAAGTTGCACAAGATATAGCAAATAGCCACAATCTTTCAAATGCAACAGTGCAAGCAACTCAAAGTGCAAATATAGCAAAAAGTACACGCCAAGGATTGCAAAATGTTACTGATGGCAAAAAATTGAAAGAAAGTATTGATACAGCAATAAATGCAGCTGAAAATGCCAAAGAAAAAGCAGTTGAAGCAAGAAAATTGGCAGATGAAATCGGTACAAAAAAAGCTAAAAAAGCAGCATATAGAGCAGAAAAAGCTGCCGAAAGAACAAAAGTTGAAGCAGACAAGACAGAAATCAAAGCAATCAAACAAGCTATTAATATTGATGAACAAAATGCTCAAAAAAATTCCAATAGAGCAGATCAAATGTCAAGTCCAAATTTTGAAGACGGACTAATTAAACAAATGCTAAATGAAGATAAAGGTGCTAAAACAAGACTTAAAAACTTAATTAAAAAGAAAACTCAACATGGCAAAATGAGCGAAAAACAAGCACTTGAAGCAATTGTAAATGACTCAAAAGAAACTGAATTAACAAGAAAATTAGCCAAAGAAAGATTAGCAAACTTATAACAATAAACTTATCTCTAAAATGCGAAGTATATACAAACTTCGCATTTTTTTTGTATTATAATAATCATATCAACACACAAAATAAAGGAATTAATATGCAAGTTTCACACGAATGGTTAAATGAATTTATTGATTTAGAAGGAATTACACCTCAAGAAATAGCTCACAATCTTACAATGTCAGGCTTAGAAGTTGAAGAAATCGAATACAAAAAACCATCGTTTACAAACATAAGAACTGCAAAAATTATAAAAATTGATAATCACCCAAACGCAGACAAATTACATCTTGTTACACTAAATCTTGGAAATGAAGAAAAAGTGGTAGTTTGCGGTGCTCAAAATATTGAAGTAGGTCAAATTATTCCTTATGCTTCAATAGGTTCAAAAGTTTTAAACAGAAAAACAGGAGAACAATTTGAACTAACTCCTGCTGTTATTCGTGGAGTTGAATCTCAAGGCATGCTTTGCTCTCAAGATGAATTAGGTTTATCAAACATGCAAGAAGAAGACGGCATTTTAATTTTAAACCGTTTATTTGAAAATGTTGAACTAAATCAACCACTAGAAAAAGTTTTAAATTTATCAGATGAAATCATATATCATGTAGCGCCTACTGCTAATCGTGGCGATCAAATGAGCGTTATCGGTATTGCAAGAGAATTAAGTGCATTATTTAACCGCAAAATGAAATTTGAAAAAATGGAACTTCCTCAAGCAAAAGCTGATTTTGAAGTTGAGATTAAAAATGATGACGCTTGCAAATATTATAGCGTTGCAGTATTGAAAAATCTTGTAACAAAACCATCTCCCGATTTTATCCAAAGAAGAATTATAGCAGGCGGAATGCGCCCTATTAATAACATTGTTGATATTACAAACTATGTAATGCTTGAATACGGTACACCTCAACATGCTTTTGATTTAGATAAATTAAAAGGATATTTATGCGTAAGATACGCTGAAAATGGCGAAAAACTTGTTACTATTGATGAAGTTGAAAGAAAATTATCACAACAAAGCGTAGTTATCGCAACAAAAGAAGAACCTGTTTGCGCAGGCGGTGTTTTTGGCGGTTTAAATTCTGAAATCGATTCAAATACAAAAAATATTGCTCTTGAAGGAGCATATTTTACACCTCATACAAACAGAAAATCAGCTCGCTCAATAGGCTATCGCTCTGATGCTTCAGGAAGATACGAAAGAGGAATAGATATAGAAATGATAGCGCCTGCAATGGCTCGCTCCATTGAATTATTAAAAAAATACGCAGATGCTGAATTTATCGGAATTTCAAAAACAGGTAACGATAAACTTGATAAAGTTGAAATAACTCTAAGAAATTCTGAAATAAAAAGAATTTTAGGTATTGAAATTCCGCAAGAGCGCTCAATTGAAATTCTTGAAAATCTTGGCTTTAAATTATTAGGCAAAAATGAAATGGCAGCAAAATTTGAAGTTCCAAGTTACAGAATGGGCGATGTTGAGCGCGAAATTGATTTAATTGAAGAAATTTCAAGAATAGACGGTTTTGATAAAATTACTCCCGAAATTCCTCCAATTTCACAAGGTGCAGACATAAGTTTTGACACAAGAACAATAAAAACAATAAACGAAACAATGCTTGCTTATGGCTTTGATGAAATTATTACAAGTTCTCTAATTGGTCATAATTTATGCAATACTTATCTACAACCGCTCAATATGGATTATGCAATTAAAGTTTTAAATCAACATTCTGATGATTTTTCAATCCTAAGACAAGCAATTAACCCTAATATGCTTGATGTTGCAAAAAATAACTTTGATAACGGCAATAAAAACTTCAGACTTTATGAAATAGGAAAAACTTACTTAAAGAAAAATGAAATAACATCTGATGATACAGGTGTTATTGAAACAAGAAAACTTGCAGGATGTATCTTTGGTCAAGTAAATAACAGTTTATTAAACAAAAAACAAGATGATTTCTTCACTCTAAAAGGAGTTTTAGAAGGTCTTTTTGAAAAATTGGGTCTATCTAAAAGAGTTATTTTTGCTCAATTCAATGAAGAAGATAGAAAAAATTATGAATTTATTCACCCTGCACAAGGTGCAACTATTTCTATTTTAGGCAAAAACAGAGAACCTATCGGTTTTATTGGAAGATTACACCCTGTTTTGGCTGATAAATTAAAATTTAATCAACCTTTATATCTTTTTGAAATAAACCTTGAAGATGTAATTTCATCAATTACTCCAAGTGTTGCAAAATATAAAAAATTGCCTGTATTTGGCGCTGTTCAAAGAGATATTGCATTCATTGCACCAAAAGAAACAACAATTGAAACAATAAATAAAACAATCAAAAAACTTGCAGATAAAAATATCTTTAAATCTTCAAAAGTTTTTGATATTTATGAAGGCGAAAATATAGAACAAAATAAAAAATCATTCGCTTTTAGAATTACTTTGCAAGATGAAAACAAAACTCTAACTGATGATATTATTCAAGGAGAGATTAACAAAATAAAATCAGGTCTTGAAAAAAATATCATAGGTTTGGTTTTAAGATAGATGATTTTAATAACAGGCGGTGCCGGATATATCGGGAGCAATTGCGCACTAGAGCTTATCAAAAATAATGAAAACATCATAATTTTTGATAATTTGTCAACCGGACACATCGAAACCATTGAAACACTCAAAAAAATTAATCCTAATTTAATTTTTATAAAAGGTGATTTAAAAAACCTAAAAGAAATAGAAGATGTCTTTAAAATACACAAAATTGAATGTGTATTACATTTTGCATCTTTATCCGTTGTACAAGAAAGCGCTAAAATTCCCGAAGATTACTATCAAAATAACGTTATAGGTTCAACAAATCTATTAAATGCGATGGTAAAATATAACGTTTTAAAAATCATTTTTTCATCAAGTGCTGCAATTTTTGGGCAACCGAAATATTTGCCAATAGATGAAAATCATCCTAAAAATCCAATTAATCCTTATGGCAAAAATAAATTAGAAATCGAAAATATTCTTGATGATTTTGATAAAAAATATAATCTAAAATCAATCAAATTAAGATATTTTAATGTTATAGGAGCAAATAGGGAAAATCTTTTAGGCGAATGGCACGATAAGGAAACTCATCTTGTGCCAAATATAATAAAATCAGCTATTAATCAAAAACCTTTTGAAATATACGGCAATGATTACAATACCAAAGATGGCACCTGTATTAGAGATTATATAGATATAAATGACTTAATAGAAGCCCATAAACTCGCATATTTATATCTAAATAAAGAAAATAAAAGTGACGAATTTAATCTTGGAATAAAACAAGGTATTAGTGTAAAAGAAATTTTTAAAACTGTTGAAAAAATTTTAAATCAAAAAATAGACTATAAAATCTCTCAAAAAAGACAAAATGAACCTTCCATTTTAATTTCAGACAGTTCAAAAACAAATAAATTATTAAATTGGAAAGCAAAAACGCCACTATCTGATAGCATAAAATCAGCTTATCAATGGGAATTAAAGCTACAAAAAAAGAGCATTTAAGCTCTTTTTTAATTTTGTATTCTATCTTGATAGAAATTTGTTCTAGGCTTTGGAGTTTCTAATGATTTCAATGCTTGTTCATAATCCAATTTAGCTGCAGCTGCTGCTTCCAATTTTCTTTGGCGTTCAGCTTGTGCTTCAGCAGCACGTTTTCTGCCACGAATTGTATCATCTGAAACAATGTTTCTGCCTGTTGAATCATATTGAACACGAGCTTCAACATAAGTGCCAAAACCGAACATTAATAATAGTGAAACAATAAGCAGTTTTTTCATAATTCCCTCCATTTATTCTATATTATATATGTACTAAAACGAAATATCAAAAAAAATTGTTCATTTTCTAAACTTTTGTAACAAGCCAAACTAAGCGTTTTTCAAGGCTTTTCTTAGTTTTTTATATTCAGGGCAATATTTTTCTACTTCAAGCCAAAAATGCTTACTATGATTTTTTATTCTGGTATGACAAAGCTCATGAATTAATACATAATCAATAACATCAAAATCATAATTCATTAAATTAATATTTAAATTGATATTATTATTAAAAGAACAGCTCCCAAAACGGGTTTTCTGGTTTCTTAGGGTAACTTTTCCATAGCTAAAATTATATTTTTTTGCTAAAAAATCCAATCTTTGAATTAAATAATTTTTAGCTTCAATTTTTATAGCCTTTAAGTGTGCCTCTTTTAGCGCATTTTGTATCTTGGAAGAATAAAAATCCTCATCATTAGGATAATAAAAACTCACAATATTATTTTTAACAACTGTTTTCAATGCATCAGAAACAATAATATTTAAAGTATCAAATTTTGTTGATAAATTAGGACTTAGCTTCTTTTTTTCTATTTTAAAATTTTTAATCTTTTCAAAATTAGAAATCAAAAAATTTTTTGCAGTTTTATATGGGCATAAATATGGCATTGTAACCAAAATTTTGCCTTCTTTTTTCAATGTAACTTTTATATTTTTTGAAAACGGATGTTTTTTATATTTAATTTCGTAATCTTCGATTATTTCTGTTTTATTCATCTTTAAATATTTTTAAATGACGATTTTGCCCTTCTCCAACACTAACTGATTTATAGCCATGAGCTTCAACAAGTTCATGTTGAAGTTTTCTTACTTGTTGCTCTTGTGGTTGAAGCTCAATCACTTCAGCCCCTTCAGACAATTTTGCAATCGCAGCGTTTGTTTCATCAAGCGCTAATTCTGTTGCATCTTTGTAGTTTGTATAGTTTTTTGTTTCTTGATTTTCTTGTGTTAAATTAAGAGCCTCTTTTAAAACCCTTTGAATTTGGCTCATAGAGTTAGTTCTAACAAAAAAGACAGGTAAACGATACTCATTTGCAACCGATAAAATCTTTGTTCCACCTTTTGCAAAATTCTTATGAGCTATGACAAAATCAGCTTCTTCAACATTTCTTACAATTGATGCATCAATATCTAATCTCTCAATTAATTTATCAACAATTGAGCGAGATACGGCATAAATATATATTTTTTTGTGCTTTCTGTTTTCCTTAATATATTCTTGACGATTAAAACTAAAACTCAATGGCGATTTAGAAGCCTCTTGAACTTTGTTTTCAAGTTTTTCGACTTCTTTTAAAATATTTGTTTCAGGCTTTTTTTCTTTATAATTGCCATCCACCTTTCTAATTTCAGGAGTTATCGGCCAGCCTCTTAAAATATAATCAACCGCTTGAGCAGAATCTTTATAAACTGCAAGAGTGTTTCTGTCTATAATTTCTATAACAATATCAAATGTGGGTTGTTTTTGGCGCTCCAGAACAGTTTTTTGACAACCTCTGTGCTTTGCTTCATCATCACCTAAAGTAACAGTGTCAATTCCACCAATTAAATCAGATAAAGTCGGGTTTTTAATTAAATTATCCAAAGTATTACCATGAGCTGTTGCAATAAGCATAACACCACGCTCTGCAATTGTTCTTGCAGCTTGCGCTTCTAATTCAGTTCCTATTTCATCTACCACAATAACTTCAGGTGTATGATTTTCAACCGCTTCAATCATAATATCTTTTTGAAATTCCGGTTGCGAAACTTGCATTCTTCTTGCTTTACCAATTGCAGGATGCGCAACATCACCATCACCTGCTATTTCATTTGATGTATCAACTACAACAACACGTTTGCCTAATTCATCTGCCATAAGGCGAGTTATTTCTCTAAGTTTTGTAGTTTTACCTACACCGGGACGACCCAAAAATAAAATTGATTTATTCTGTACAACAAAATCTCTGATACATTCTATTGTACCTGTAATAACCCTACCAATTCTACAAGTTAAACCCACAATTTTACCTTGGCGATTTCTTATAGCACTAATTCTATGCAAAGTCCCTGCAATACCGGAGCGGTTATCATGGGTAAATTCAGGCAGTTGTTTTGTAATATAATCTAAATCTTCTCTTGTTATATTATCATTTCCGATAGTTATAATTTTTCCGTTTCCAAGGCGAATTTCAGGTATTCTTCCAATATCTAAAACAATTTCAATAGCATCATCCAGCAACCCTTCTTGAATATTTCTTTTAATTCTTAAAGGTAAAATTTCCGTTAGTTTTTCGATATCTGTATGAAATTGTACTTCGCTCATGTCCTTAATGCCTTTATAATCCTTTATCTAATATTATAATGCCCCATTTAATTTTTCAATCATCATTTTTAAAAATACTTTTGCAATAGTTTGAAATAATGTATTTTAAACACTAAAGTCAATAGCAATTTTTTATATTGAGATGTTTTATATACGTGGTATAATATAGATGTAAGTGTGTGCGATAGGAGGGGATTATGATACCACCAATCAAAGCAATCGCTTCCAAAACCATGATGTCTAATCCAATTGCGATTAATGCGCAAAAAACTTACCAAAATTCACTAAATTTTGCATCATGTGGAGAAAAATTAAATATTAATTGCAACGACACTCGTTCAATTACAAGACATGGTCAAAAGTTAGACATTATGGCATAATTGGTTTTATACTAAGTCGGGAGTTTTCCCGACTTTTAATTTTTTGATATAATTTGAAATATGGAAAAACTTGAACTTCTGGCACCTGCACAAGATTATAAAACCGCAATTTCAGCAATAAATTGCGGAGCTGACGCTGTATATATTGGCGCTAGCAACTTTGGTGCCAGAATAAATGCATCTAATTCTCTTGAAGATATTAAAAAAGTAATCGATTATGCTCATCTTTTTAATGTCAAAGTATATATTACAATTAATACAATTTTAGACGATGAAGAATTAAAAGAATGCGAAAAATTAATTCATAAACTATATGAAATTCAAGCTGACGCTATAATTTTTCAAGACTTTGGAATTTTAGAATTATCTCTTGAAAATAAATTGCCTCCAATTGTTCTGCATGCAAGCACTCAATGCGACATAAGAACATTAGAAAAAGTAAAATTCTTTGAAGAAATAGGAATAAAAAGAGTAATTTTAGCTCGAGAATTATCACTAAATCAAATTGAAAAAATTAGAAAAAATACAAATATTCAACTTGAGCATTTTGTGCATGGTGCATTATGTGTATCATACTCAGGACAATGTTATCTATCACATTTTATAGGCAAAAGAAGCGCAAACAAAGGTCAATGCGCTCAAGCATGCAGAAAAAAATATTCTCTTATTGATGAAAAAGGAAAAACAATACTAAAAAATCAATATCTTTTATCCCTAAAAGACAATAATTTATCAAATCATCTCGATAAATTAATTAAAGCGGGCGTTATGAGCTTTAAAATCGAAGGTAGATTAAAAGATGAAAATTATGTTAAAAACACTGTTTTATATTATCACGAGAAATTAAAAAACTACCCAAGACAAAGCTATGGGCAAATTATTAAAGATTTTACTCCAAACCCTGATAAAACTTTTAACAGAGGCTTTTGCGACGATTATTTATTCAATAAAAAGGATAATATTTATAATTTTAATTCACCAAAATCAATGGGCGAATTTATAGGAACAATAATAAGCTCAAATGAAAAAAACTTTGTAATTAAAACAAAATCAGAAATTAATCCTCAAGATGGCTTATGTTTCATTTCAAACAATGAATTAATAGGATGTTTAGTAAATAAATGCGAAAAAACAAAAGACGGAGTTAAAATTTACCCTAATAAAAAAATAAATGTTATAAAAGGCACAAAAATTTATAGAAATTCAGATACAGAATTTAATAAAACTCTTGAAAACTCAAAAACAACAAGAAAATTAAATGTTAGTTTTGTAGTTTACGATAATAAAATCGAAGTATTTGACGATTTCAACAATAAAATTTCTCTAAATTATGAATACGAGCAAAAAGCAAACAATGAAAATTTAATGAGAGAAAATTTCAAAAAAGCTCTAACAAAAACAACAGACACGCCCTTTTTAGTTCAAAAAATTGAATTCAAAGTGCAAGAAATGCCGTTTTTGCCTGTTTCAAAAATAAACGAATTGAGAAGAGAAATTTTAGAAAAATTAATTCAAAAAATATTATCAAAATATAAAACAAAAAAACAAAAACCGATTGATATAGCTAAATTTCCTTATGATGAGGGCGATTATAAATTAAATGTTCATAATTCAAAAGCACGTGAATTTTATGAAATTTGCGGATGTAAAGTAATTGAAAATTCTTTTGAAAGCATTGAAAATCATAAAAATAAAGAATTAATGAGAACACGCCATTGTCTTAAAAAAGCAACCTTAGGTTGCAATAGCCAAGAAAAATTATTCTTAGTTGATGAAAAAAATCTAAAATATCCGCTTAAATTTGATTGCAAAAATTGCGAAATGGTAATTTTAGCTCCTTAGGATTTATTTTTATCAACAATTTTAAATCCAAAATAAACTTGAATTATGCTAAATATTAAAAATAAGCCATATACAAGCATATATGATTCATTTTGATAAACTAAATTTGCGCCTCGTCTAACCGGTTCAAATACATTCATCAACATGCCGGAAACCATACCCAGCGTTCCTACCATAATAAAATAGCTGAAATTTTGAATAGAAACAGCAGTAGCACCAATTTCATATCTATTTAACATGTGAAGTGCCAAAATTAAAATTGGTGAAATACTTCCAATGTAAGACGGTATAAAGAAAATTAGTGCAATAATTTTTGAATGAATATCAAATGTAATAAGCAATAATACGCTTAAAACCGATAAAAATGATAAAATACCAAAAATTCTAAATATTATCGCTCTTCTATTATTTAAACATTTTGCTGAAACAAAAGCGGTTAATGTGCCTGCTAGCGCAGATATTATTGCCATAACAGAAAGAATAATCGCTGCTTGATCCACTCCAAAATAACAAAAATCTTCTAAGAATTTTTTACCTATAACAGTTTGTAAAACATAATACAAACCATAATTTGTTGAACCAAATACATACAAATAAAGATTTTCTTTTTTAGATAAAACCTCTCTAAAAGCGGACAATGAAAAATGTGTTTCTTTTTCAATATGTACAGGCTTAAACACGATAAATACAATAATAAATAAAATAGCTAAAAATAAAGTTGTAAAACCTAACAAATATAAAGCATTTCTCCAACCCACCTGATGAGTTAAAGAAACAAAAGGCGCATTAGCTAAAATTCCACCGCAATATCCTGCAAAAAGAATATATGATACCGCCAGAGAAAAATTCTTATCTTTAGCATATTTTTTTACTTCTCTTATAGTACTTAAATAAAATGTTGCAGCACCAAAACCAAGCAGAGCTCTTGATAAATATAACCCAAGCAAATGTTCACTATGAGGAAAAATTATAGAACCCAAGGCAAAAATAATTCCCCCCATTGCCATTACTCTAAAACCACCGAATTTATCAACCAATGGTCCAACTATGAGTTGAGTAAATGCATAAACATAACAAAAAATAGCGCCAAGCAAAGTAACTTTTGAAGCATCAACAGAAAAATCATTCTGAAGTAAATCAAAAATCGCCCCGGGAATTGCCACACGCTGAATATTACCAATAAAAAAAAGCGATGTCGCAATTATTATTAACGTTAATCTTAAGCCATGTTTTTGATGTAAGGACATATTTTACCTTTTAAATATAAAAAATACTGCTAAAACTATAAATATAAAACCTATCAGATAATTCCATCTGAATTGTTCTTTAAGATATAAAACACTGAAAACACTGAAAATAATAAGAGTTATAACCTCTTGAATGGTTTTTAATTGAACTACATTATAAACTTCATGCCCTATTCTATTTGCAGGCACTTGAAAACAATATTCAAAGAAAGCTATAAGCCAAGAAACCAATATAACAATCCATAGCGCAGAGCTTTTATGTCTTAGATGACCATACCAAGCAAAAGTCATAAAAACATTTGATATAATTAATAATACTATCGGACTAATATATTTAAGCATAACTACATTTTATTACAAAAATTTTCACATTTACTTTTTTGAAATAAATTAATTTGTCCTTAAGAAAAAAACATGCATATAATATTGTTAATTAGATTAGTGTTGAGGATTTTATGAAAAAGATAGCGTTTTTATTATTATCAATATTATTCTTGTCATCAAATGTTTTTGCAATTCAAGAAACAGACGAAGATTTATATAAAAAATATGAAAAAGTAACACAAGATATTAACTTAATTAAAGCAATTGAATTATTGGATAAAACAACAGGAAAATACTCTAAAGAAGCAATTTTAGGAAAAAATTTAACAAATCGCCCGATTGCAATTGAATTCCTTAATCTTGCAACAATAAATCCTATGTATATGAATTTTGATGCACTAGGATGGAAGAAAAAGAAAAATTTATATATCTATATAAATGAAAAACACAAAGACGCTCCAATTGAAGCGCTAAGCGCCATTTTAGCGCACGAAGCCATACACCAAGACGAACATAATTCTTTGAATGAAGAAACTTACGCTTGGACTCTTGAAGCTGCCGTATGGACACAATTATCAGATGAAAATCCGGAGCTTGAAAATATTTCACATCCTTTGGTTGAGCGTGAAAATGTTATCAAAAAATTATTTGTCAGAGGAGATTACACAAGCAAATATATCCATAAATTCGTTGTAACAAATAAAGGATACCGGAATTTGCCTGAGCGCTCCTATGGTTTTGAAGAATTATTATAATTATTTACCATATGAGTTAATAAATCTTGAAGCAAGATGTGAAAAATATGCACATTTGAACTCATCAGATGTTACATTTTCAACAACTGCAGGAAGAATTACCAAAAATGTATAAACTATTAACCCAAAAAATACAAGACTAAGTAATTCTAACATCATATAACCTCTTTAAAATATTTTCCTAATTACTTAGACGGTTTATTTTAATTAATTCTTTAGAAAAATCGGTAATTTTTTAATAAAAGTTTACATACTTTTTTGTGGTTGTTTTATAATATCAATATGAAAAAAGTTTTATTTTTATTATTTGTTATGTGTTCTTTTTGTGCATTAGCACAAGATTATTCTCAATTTTGCTCAACTAATACCGCAAGAAAAACATTAAGCGGAAATTTAGCAAGTTTATCAGGCTTCAATAGCCTTACAAGAAATATAATAGAAAGCTCTATACAAAATTCAATCAAAAAAGAAACAGGTTCAAAATTTGATGTAAAAATCAATAATTTTTACGGAACAAATATAGTTAACGGTGAATTTAAATCACTAAAAGCAACTTCAAAAAAATATGATTATAATGGCATTCATCTCTCAAATATTGAGCTTGAAACTATATGTCCTTATAATCATATAAATTATGAAAATGAAAGATTATATTTCTTAGAAAATATGATTTTAAAAATAAAAGCCGATTTAACAAAAGAAGACCTAACTAAAACCTTAAAAGCAGAAAAAATCGATTCAAAATTAGCATATATATTAGATAAAAGCTACCACTTAGGGGCTTATCTTCCGCTTATTACAAGCAAAAAGCCCATAAGTCTGAATATAAAAATTGATAAATACAACAAAGCAAAATTAAAAATAGATAAAATAAGTTTTATTGATAAAAAAATAAATTTAAGCGGATATATTATAATTCCAAAAAGCAAATAACTACTTGGAATTACAACCGCATGGGAATTTATAAACTACGCAATATTTAGCCAATTTTTTGATTTTTCTTTTTTCTTCTCTTTGAAATTTTTTAAATTCATTTCTTTGGCTTTTGCATAAAAGTTCTTCTATCTCATCACGAAAATCATACCAATGTTCTTTTGCTTCTTTTTTCATTTCTTTTAAATTGGATATATTTTGTCTGTAACAATCCTCACATTCAATTGCACAAAGTAATTTATCTTTTTCCACGCAATATTTTGAATACAATAATTCCATATCATTTTTAAAATCTTTATACATTTTATCAATACAATTTTCTTGTCTTCTTGTAAGACATAATGTTTTTTTCATTTCTCTATATTGCCTATCAAAAAAACATTGGTTATAAACGGCATACTCATCATCATCTATTTCATCGATACTACAAGCACTTTTGCTTTCTTTAGTATCTTTTTTCTCACAATTCGAATCGACTTTTTTGTCTTTTTCGCATTGTTTTTGACATTCTTCTTTGCATTTGCAACCAATAGGGAAAATATTTTTTTCATTATTAAAGTTATCACTTGCTGAACTGACAGAGCACACAAATAAAAACATGCCTAACGACAATAATATTTTTTTCATTTTTTACCTCTCAAATGCTACAATTAAAAAATATCAAATTATAAAAAAAGCTATAATAGCCAACAAGACATTAACTTGTAGAATAATGTTAAATTATTGTAAAAAAGTGTTTGACGAAAAAAAATGTTCTTGTTATATTAAATAAGCAGTCAGAAATGGCTGGTGAAAGTTAAATATAAATTTGCGTCTGTAGCTCAGCACTCGGTGAAGCTCGCTGAAACGGTAAGAAATAGCACATGCTCTACCTGCTGAGATAAGACAATGAAAATTGAATAGAGTATAAAGTTTGCGTCTGTAGCTCAGCACTCGGTGAAGCTCGCTGAAACGGTAAGAAATAGCACATGCTCTACCTGCTGAGATAAGACAATGAAAATTGAATAAAGTATAAAGTTTGCGTCTGTAGCTCAGCAGGTAGAGCACTCCCCTTTTAAGGGATAGGTCGCGCGTTCGAATCGCGCCAGACGCAAATTTTTTATGCTTTTTAAGGGATTGTCACGTGTTAGAGCTCGCGCAGTAGCGCAAATTTTTATACACAATTTACTAACAACAAATAACGTCCTAAACCCTATTCAATAGCGCCTGAATCTAACAATTCTTGAACTTTAGCTTTTATAACTTCATGGATTTCACTAGGCTCTTTTGTTCCATCAAGCTCAATAAATTTATACTCTTTAGATAATTTTTTATATTCATCTAAACATCTTTTTTGATATATTTCAAAACTATTATAAATATCAGTCGAAAGCCCAATATCTCTACCGGATTCAAAATAATCGAGAACACCGTTTTTTGCGATTAATCTTTTAATTAAATTACCCACAGGAACATTTAAATAAAAAACTAAATCAGGCTTTGGCGCAAAACTATATAAATTTTTAACCCAATTAATATCATGACCTCTAACTGAATCACGAACATAAGCAGTATAAATATATCTATCCATCAAAACAACAAAACCTGCTTTAAGGGCTGGAATTATCTCGTTTTCCAATCTATCTGTATAATCTGCTGCATACAAAAGAGAAAATGTCGTAGTATTAAGCATATTTCTTTCTTTTGCTTCATTTATAACACCTGAAATCAAACGAGAGGTTTTCCACTGTGAAACAGCGCAACCAAAGCATTTATCCTTAATATATTGAGATAACATATTAACTTGGGTAGATTTTCCGGAACCATCAGTTCCTTCAACTACAATTAAAAGTCCATCGTATCCATGATTTGTATTTTTGTGCATTTTTACCTTAAACTTCTATTTTTATTTTATGTTGAGCCAAAAGTTCAACTACTTTTTGTCTTATAAATTTTTGTTTTGAATGAATGCTCTCAAGCGCATCAACTTTAATTAAATCATACTCTTCAACCATTTCATTGTATTGTTCTACTATGCGATTTTGGAACAATACATAGCTCTTATAAGGGTTATTTGATAATTTCATATCCATACCCGCTTCATAAAATTTAGGCTGACGATTTGAACAAATTCGCTCTAAACTTTTTTTAGGAGAAACATCAAAATAAAAAGTCATATCAGGCTTAATTGCAAAGCCATACATATTTCTAACCCATTGAGGATCAACATCTCTTGCAACATCCCTTGCAAAAGCAGTATAAACATATCTATCAGCTAAAACTATAAATCCTGCTTTAAGTGCGGGTTTAATTGTTCGCTCTAATCTATCGGCAAAATCAACCGCATGCAACAGAGAAAAAGTTCTTCCTGATAAAAGATTTTTCTTTTTTGCTTTTTTGGTTGTATTTGAAATTAATTCTGATGAATTCCATTGAGTTAAAATTACATCCAAACCCTTTGATTTTAACCAACTATATAATAATTCAAGCTGAGTTGTCTTGCCTGAACCGTCAATACCTTCTACACAAATTAATAAGCCTTGATAGTTATGTTTTTTTGAAAATCTTAACATTTCTTACCTTGTATTTTTGATAACACGTGTAATATATTAATAATAGTTTATAAATTTTAAATTGTAAATCTGAAGGGGTTATTTTTATGAATTTATTTGAAATATTTAAAAAGTCTTTTTCAACAGTAATAACAAATCCTGCTGTTACATTATTTTTAGTATTGTTTATGATAGCTTCTAACTTCCTTGCAAGCTATGCATTCCATATAAATTCATATTTTGTAACCCTAACATTAACAGGTTGCATTTTTCTTTTATCCCTTTGTTTTATTTCAGGCTGGTTTGAAATTACCAAAGATTTAACCCTAAATAAACCCGAAGAAAATAAAAATTATTGGGGAATTTTCTTGGAAGGAATAGGCAAAAACATTATTCCAATAGGATTAGGATGTTTTATTTATGTTCTTATTTTAATGTGTATACTTATTTTAACAGGAAAAATATGCCACGAAGTATTTGGAAGCCTTGATTTTATTGCAAAAGACGCTTCAATTTTAACTCAAGATAACGCTTCACTTATAAAATACTTTGAAACATTAACAGACAATCAAAAATACATTCTAAGCGCTTGGCAATTAAGTTTCATATTTTCAACCATGGTTTTTGGTTTTATTATGTTATTTTATTATCCTGCAATTATATTTGAAAAAACAAACAACAACTTCTTAAAACCCTTAATTGCCCTTAAAGATGCACTGATTTTTACTTTCAAAAACTTTTTTGGTGCACTATTTATTCATATTTTTATTTATATAATCTATATGCTTTTTGGAATAATAAGAGTAAATCTTGGCAATAATATAATAATTTCAATATTACTTATATTCTTCCAAATTTATTTTATCTCATTTGTAGTTATGCTAATATTTAATTACTATGAACAAAGAAATAATAATTCTAAGCGGACCGACTGCATCGGGGAAAACGCAAATATCGATAAATCTTGCGAAAAAAATTAACGCAGAAATCATTTGTGCCGATTCAAGAATTATTTATGAAGATTTAGATATAGTAAGCGCAAAACCATCAGATGATGAAAAACAAGGTATAGTTCATCATCTGATTGACATAATGAAACCTACTAAAGAATTTTCAGCAGGCGATTTTGTTATTTGCGCAAAAGAAAAAATCAAAGAGATAAATTCTAAAAATAAAAATATAATCATCTGCGGTGGTACTTGGTTTTATATAAAAAGTTTATTAGATGAAAAAGAGCTTCCTAATTGCCCTATAAATCAAGCTCTTAGAGATGAACTATCAAAATTAGATAACAATACTTTATGGCAAAAATTAGAAAAATTAGACCCAAAAAGAGCTTTTCTAATTCATCCTAATAATAAAGATAAAATTATTCGCTCAATTGAAATGTGTATAGCACTAAATGCGCCAATTAGCGAACACAAAAGAAAAGATAATGAAAAAATAAACGCAAAATGGTTTATGCCTTCTTGGGATAGAGAAATTTTGTATGATAGAATTAACAAACGTGTTGATATAATGATTAAACAAGGACTTTTTGAAGAATGGCAAAAAAACAAAGAAAAATATCCAAACTCTAAAATCATGCAAAACACAATCGGATACAGTGAATTTTTCGATTATGAAAAAGGAATATATAATTCAATCGAAGAAGCAATCGAAAAAATAAAACAACACACAAGAAATTTTGCAAAACGCCAATTAACATATTTTAGAAGCAATAATGAAATCATCCCTATCAAAAATGAAGATGATGTTCTTGAAAAAATTAACTTTTAAGCAAGATTTTAATACATTAAAAAGTAGTCCTTGCGGATGATTAAAAAAATTAAAAACAATTATATAATTCAGCTATGAAATCTACATTAATTGAAATTTGGAATAATTTACACCCTATGACACACTTTTGGATTATCATCAGCTCCGTTGGTGTTTTGTCATTATATGGGTTAATGTACTGCTTATAATTAAAGCAAATGCAAAACTTCCCTTATCAATTTGCAAGTTGTCGCAGTTGAGGTTTTAGTAATGTCTATATCAGGTGCAAGCTCCATTATATCAGCACCTACGATATTAAAATCTTTTAAATACATTAACCAATCCATAAGCTCAAGATAAGTTAAACCGCCTGCTTCAGGAGTTCCAACTCCGCTCATTAGGCTTGGATCTAATACATCAAGGTCAATAGTTAAAAAGATATTTTTATTTCTAAATTTATCAAGTTGTTCTTTTTTAGTTTTTAAAGTATCGTATTTTCTAACTATATCAAATTCTTCTTTTTCACCGCTTCTCAAGCCAATTTGAGCAATATTTTCATAGCCGATTAATTTTGCTATTTGATACATTACGCCACTGTGCGTAAGTTCTTCTCCTAAATATTGTTCTCTTAAATCAGTGTGAGCATCAAATTGAATAACTGCAACATTATCATATTTTTTTAAAACTGATTTAACGCTAGCAAGAGTAATTAAATGTTCACCGCCAACACCTAAGAGCTTTTTATTGTCATTATAAATACAATCAACATTTTGCTCAGTTATATCAAGTGCCTTTTGAGCATTTCCAAAAGGATATTCTAAATCGCCCGCATCATAAAAAGAGCAATCTTCCATATCTGAATCAAAATAAACAGAATATGTTTCAATACCGATACTTTCTAATCTTGCTGCTTGAGGTGCAAAACGAGTTCCGGCTCGATTAGAGCAAGTACAATCATAAGGAAGCCCGAGCATTACAATTTTTGATGAATTATAATCCGGATTTGCTCCGATAAAATCTTTTGATAAAAAAGGTCCCTTAAGCATTGATACTCCTATTTATTTTTTCATTCAACTCAGCTGCTGATTCCTCATAGCCCAATCTTCCCATAAGCGCATAAGTATAATTTTTTGCTTGTTCAACCCCAGGTTGATTAAATGCGTCTATATCATATAATTCGCCAATTATAGCCGTTTGCATTTCAAGCATATAGAATAATTGAGCTAAATAATATTCATTTATTTTAGGAAGATGAATAGTCAAATTAGGACGTTTAAAATCTGCTAAAGCAACAGCAGTAGCGTCAGCTTCAGCATTTATAAGACGATTAATTGTCTTACCGCCTAAATAATTCAATCCTGTATATTCAAATATATTTGGTATTTCAAGTGTATTATCAAACTCATCAACCCTAATAAAAGTTATAACTTTATCATTTTTACCTTCGTTATAAAGTTGAATTTGACTGTGTTGATCAGTCGCACCCAAGGCTTTTATTGGTGTTGGACCGTTATTTACTTTGTTGCCGTTTCTATCGTATTCTTTTCCTAATGATTCAGCCCAAAGTTGCACATACCAATCAGAAACATATTTCAAACGAGATGAATAAGGCATCATAACAGAAATATATTTTCCTTTTTGCTTATCCATTAAATAATGAATTAGAGCATTTTGAGCCGCAATATTTTTGTTTATATCAGTATTTTTGAGGGCTAAATCCATTATTTTTATCCCTCTGATAATTTCATCAATATCAAGCCCAACAAGCGCTAAAGGTACTAAGCCAACTGCTGAAAATACGCTAAATCTTCCGCCTACATCATCAGGAACAACGAAAGTTTTATAACCTTCTTCGTTTGCTAATTGTCTTAAAATTCCAGCTTGTTTATCTGTTGTTGCTACTACATTTTTCCTGTAATCATCACCCAATAATTTTTGCAATCTATCTTTTATAATCATAAATTGGCTCATTGTTTCAGCTGTTGAGCCGGATTTTGTAATAACATTTACTAAAGTTTTTTTCAAATCCAGCATATCTAAAAGAGCTGTAATTTGATCAGGGTCGATGTTATCTAAGAAAAATATTCTAGGTAAATTTTCTCTTTGTTCTTTAGTTAGTAAATTCCAATAAGGTTTTAAAAGTGCTTCAGATAGCGCTTGAGCGCCCAATGCAGACCCTCCGATACCCAAAACTAAAACGTTATCAAATCTGCCATCAACCATAGCGGCAAATTCTTTAACGTACCAAACGGTTTCTTCGTTATAGCCTAAATTCATCCACTGAAGCCAAGAGCCGGGTTTATCTTTATTCATGTTTAAATTTGTAATTATTTCTTGAATTTTTGGCGCATATTCATTAAAACAATTCGCCAAATCAAGACCTTCTTCACCAATAACCTGACTTGAAATATTTGAATAATCTAATTTAATCATTTGAATACCTTAATAACTCCGACTATTATTATTGTACGGGCTAATTTGGCATAGTAAAGACCTATAAAGCTAATCTTAACTTAACATAACATTAAATTTTATTTTTGTGTTAAACTAACTAGTGAGGAATTATGGCTATTATATCAAAAATTACAAATTCAATATTAGACTTTAGAAAAAAGCTGGTTCCAAACCAAAAACAATTAGAAACTGTTTTAAAGGTCACAGGGAAAAAGCAACCTTTTTATGCTCAATACCAAAGTTTTTTAGCAACAGATGGAGCTGAAATAGGTTCTAATATTGCTAACGATATGGTAAATAACGAAGAAAACAAAGATTTTAAAATAAATCTCACTGCTTAATATAAAATTCAACATAAAAAAACACAGTCCCCAAAATTAAGGACTGTGTTTTTGTTAAATTACTTAAATTAGCCAACGTATTCTTTAACTTCAGCAGGCGTATTTTTAGCATCAAGTTTGATACCAGGGCCCATTGTAGTTGAAAGATAAATTGATTTTAAATATGTACCTTTTGCTGCAGATGGTTTTGCTTTAATAACAGCATCAGCCAATGTAGCAAAGTTTTTCATTAAATCTTCTGTTGTAAATTTCATTTTACCTAGAGGAACGTGAATCATGCCTTGTTTATCGGCACGGAATTCAACTTTACCTGCTTTAGCATCTTTTACGGCACGAGCAACATCAACTGTAACAGTACCTGTTTTAGGGTTTGGCATTAAACCTTTTGGACCAAGCACTCTACCTAATTTACCTAATTTAGGCATCATATCAGGTGTTGCAATCAATGTATCAAATTCAAACCAACCGTCAGCGATTTTATCAATGATTTCTTCGCTTCCTGCTTCTTCAGCACCTGCTTCTTTCGCTGCAGCAACTAAGTCAGCTTTTGCAATAACGCAAACTCTAACTTCTTTACCAAGACCGGCAGGTAGAACTGTTGTTGATCTGATTTGTTGATCAGCATGTTTTACATCAATACCAAGACGCATGTGGCATTCAAGTGTTTCATCAAATTTAGATGTAGCACCTGCAATTTCTTGAAGTTTTTTAATTGCTTCTAGTGCGCTTGTCGGTTGAGTAAAATCAGCCAGCATTTCATTTATTTTCTTTTGTTTTTTGGTTAATTTAGCCATTTTTTTCTCCTTATGTGGTGTTTAGCGGCAGCTATAACTGCCTCCCATCTACTATTGTTTAACTGTAACGCCCATTGCTCTTGCAGTACCTTTAATCATTTCTACTGCTGCTTCAAGAGTTGTAGCGTTTAAGTCTTCCATTTTAATTTTTGCAATTTTTTCAAGTTGTTCTTGAGTAATTTCACCAACTTTTGTTTTATTTGGAACAGATGAACCTTTTGGAAGGTTTAGTTCTTTTTTAATTAAAACTGCAGCCGGTGGAGATTTAATAACAAAATCAAAAGATCTGTCTTCGTATACATCAATTACAACAGGAATAATGTAGCCTGCTTGAGAAGCAGTTCTTTCATTAAACTGTTTGCAAAAATCCATGATGTTAACACCTTTTTGACCCAAAGCCGGACCAACCGGTGGAGATGGATTAGCTTTTCCGGCTTCGATTTGAAGTTTAATTTTACCGGTAATTTTTTTGTTTGATTTTGGTGCCATTTTATTCTCCTTTCGTGGTAATTACGGATTTAAAATCCTTCCACATGCACACTTTAACTACACTTTTTGGATTTGTTTATATTCCAATTCAACAGGTGTCTCACGACCAAATATAGACACCATTGCTCTAAGTTTTGATTTATCAGGATAAACTTCTGTAATATCTCCGATAAAGTCTGCAAATGGACCTGAGATAATACGAACTTTATCACCAACTTTAACATCAAGTTCAATTTTAGTTGTTGTTTGTTGACCTCTGTGGATAATTTTCTTAATTTCAGAATCTTTAGCAGGAATTGGCTTTTTAGCGGTACCAACAAATTTTGTAACCCCTGCTGTATGTCTTACAACATACCAAGAATCATCATCCATAATCATTTCAACCAACACATATCCGGGGAAAATCTTTTCTTCTTTTTTAGTTTTCTTACCGGAGCGAACTTGTGTGATTGTTTTTTGGGGAACTTCAATTCTGAAGATTTTTTCGCCCATGTTCATATATTCAATACGTTTTTCAAGATTAACTTTAACCTTGTTTTCATAACCTGAATATGTATGAACAACATACCATCTTTTTTTAGGAGCTTTTTCAATATTATGAGTAGGCTCTTTGCTGATATAGATATTTTCTTTCTCAGCTTGTTCTTCCATATTTTGATTTATTTCATTTTCTTTTTCTGACATTGTTCAACCCTTACTTAATTAGACCCAATAGAGCTTTAAAAATTATATCCATAAAATAAACAACTAAAGTAAAAAATGATACAACGATTAAAACTATAACTGTTTCAACCACAACTTGCTTTCTTGTAGGCCAAGATACTTTTGACCATTCGGTTTTAACACCTTTGAAGTAAGTTATCATTTTTTCTTTAAAATCTTTGTTTGTTTTTTCGTTTGACATTTTATACTTTCTTTTTTTTAAATTCGCGCCCTGAAGGACTCGAACCCTCGACATCCGGTTTTGGAGACCGACGTTCTACCAACTGAACTAAGGACGCTAATTTAATCCTTTTTTAGTGCAAAACTATTTTGTTTCTTTGTGAACAGTGTGTTTTTTGCAAGTTGAGCAATATTTTTTTAGTTCCATTCTTTCTTTATTGGTTTTTTTATTTTTTGTTGTTGTATAGTTTCTTTCTTTGCAATCTTCACAAGCAAGAACTACCATCTTATCATTTTTACCTTTGATTCCCATTTTTCTTACCTTTCTTGGGGTCTAAACTTTTCTAACAGTGGTTGCTTAAAGCTCACCTTTTTTGGCTCTTACTAAAAGAATGCCGATAAACGGACATTCTTCTAATTATATAATCATTGTAACAAGAATAAAAAATTTTACAAATATTTATTTTTTTTATTTATATTTTCTTTACAAATATTTATTAATAAGATGTTTCCATCATGCCGATTGCGCGTCTAAATTCATCAGGTCTTTGAGATTTTGCAACTGCATCCATAGGATCAACCAATTTTTTCTTAACAAGCTCTTGTAAAGACATATCCAATGTTTGCATACCCATTCCGATACCTGTTTGAATAGCAGAATATATTTGAGCTGTTTTTTGTTCACGAATTAAGTTAGCTATCGCAGGATTAACAATCATAATCTCTTGAGCCATTACACGACCTTTTTTAGTGCCGTTAGGTTGTAATTTTGGAAGTAAGCATTGAGTAAATACCGCAACAAGAGAAATAGATAATTGCAATCTGATTTGTTGTTGTTGAGCTTCAGGGAAAATATCCACAATTCTGTCTATCGTTTGAGAAGCAGATGAAGTATGCAATGTACCTAATACCAAGTGACCTGTTTCAGCTGCGGTAAGAGCTAATCTTGTAGTTTCCAAATCACGCATTTCACCAACCAGAATAACATCAGGGTCCTCACGAAGTGCTGATTTTAGAGCATTTGCAACAGATTTCGTATCTTGACCGATTTCACGTTGATGAATTACACATTTTTTACTTTGATGAATAAATTCTATCGGATCTTCAATGGTTAAAATATGCTCAACCCTTGTAGAATTAATATAATCAATCATTGCAGCCAATGTTGTAGATTTACCGGAACCTGTTGGACCTGTAACTAATATCAAACCACGAGGTCTATCTGCAATTGTTTTTACTACATTTGGAAGCCCTAAATCTTCAAATTTTGGAGGAGTTGAATTAATTGTACGAAAAGCCGCAGCATAAGAGCCTTTATCTCGATAAACGTTAACCCTAAAACGCCCTACACCATGCAATCCGTAACCAAAGTCCAATTCCCAATTTTGTTCAAGTTCTCTTCTTTGGTCATTTGATAAAATCGGAAAAATTATTGTTTCAACATCATCAGGTGATAAAACAGGCAAATTTGTTCTAAAAAGTTTACCGTCTATTCTTAAAACAGGAGGCAAATTTGCTGAAATATGAATATCGCTTGCTTTTTTTGATACCGCTAATTCTAAAACTTCTTCTATAATCATTTAAAACTCCATCAAGAGAATATTATTATAACCAATATACAATATACAACGATAAATGCATTTTATAATCAATAATTTAAACTATTTTAATTAATTTAAAAAATAAAGTATTGTATATATTTTTATGATTAGGGTATAATTACTATATGGGAATACTAGATTGGATATCACAATCAGCTAAAAAACTAAAAGACGTTGAAAGCCAAATAGACAACACCAGCAGAGATGTTTATGAAGTTTATCAAAGAAACGTTGCTCTTGAGCGCGAAATAGCTCAAAGAACAGAAGAATTACGTCTTGCAAACCAAACATTGCTTACTTTAGAACAAGTTTGGGATATGATGAACTCATCTCGTCCACTATCAAGCGTATTAGAAACAATCGTATCAAGTCTATATGGTGAATTTGGCTATATATACAGTTTTATTGCTCAAAAACAATACTCTGAACAAGGAACATTTTACGGTCTTCAAACCTATCTTGAAAACGATTTTTCACTTGCACTTGCAAATTTAGTAAACACAACAATATACGATTTTAAATTATTCCCTAAAAAAGACGGTGTTATAGAAACCGCAATAGCTGAAAAAAGAGTCGGATATTATGTTGATATTAAAGATTTATTAGAAGATAATTTCTCAAATATCGATGAAGAAAAAATTCAAGAATTTAGCGAAAATTATAATATTAAAACAATTATAATTCTTCCAATAACTGTACAAGACCAATTCAGCGGATTTTTATCCGTATTTTCACCAAGAAAAGAATTAAAAGAAGATGAATTAAGTTTCTTAAGTCTTTTTACAAGACAAATAGAACTAGCAATCACAATTGCAAATCTGTTTGAAACAGTTAAAAAACAAGCTGTTACAGACCATTTAACAAATTTATTTAATCGAAGATTTTTTGAAGACGCACTTCATAGAGAAGCAACACGTTCTCTTCGTACAAAACAGCCTTTCTGTTTAATTGGTCTTGATTTAGACCATTTGAAAAAAATTAACGATACCTATGGACACTCCATGGGCGATAAAGCAATTGCAACCATTGCAAGCGTTATTACAAACACATCAAGAAGTGTTGATATACCTTCAAGATACGGCGGAGAAGAATTTTTCATAATTCTTCCGGGAATTAACGCAAAAGGTGGATTAATTGCAGCCGAGCGTCTTAGAGCAACAATCGAATCAACTCCTGTTGAGGGCTTAGAAGGTGGAATTACTGCTTCATTAGGCATTGCATGTTTTATAGAGCAAACAACAAATATAGATGAATTATTTGAAATGTGTGACAAGGCAATGTATGCTTCAAAACAAAAAGGAAGAAACCAAGTAAGCCTTGCAGATACAGACAATACAACCTCTTGGCAAGATGTTGCAATTGATGCTTTTGTTGATATATTAACTCAACATCGAATTCCGTTTAATAAAAGTCTTGCAACCGATTTAATTGAAAAATTACAACTAAAACAACAAGATTCATCAGGAGCATCCACTCAAGAAATGCTATTTAGCATAGTAGATTCAATATCTAAATCATATTTCCCTCTACATCCTGATGGAAGCACTAAAAACAAAGTCGCTCTTGCAACACTTATTGCAAAAAGAATGAATTTATCTAAAACAGAAGTTGATAAATTAAAAATTGCAATGCTTTTATATGATATAGGCAACACAATGATGCCTAAAGAAATCATGAAAAAAGCAGCACCATTAAATAAAGATGAAAAAGAAGAAATCAAAAAACATCCTGTTGTTGGTGCGCAAGAAATCCTAAAACCAATCAATTCTGTTTCAAATATTATTCCGATTATTGAAAACCACCATGAAAATTGGGATGGAACAGGCTATCCAAGCAACAAAAAAGGTGATGAAATACCAATAACATCACAAATTATTTTGATTGTAGATAGCTATTTTGCAATGATTTCATATAGACCATACAGAAAAGCATACACAATTGATGAAGCTATTGAAGAAATCAAAACAAACGCAAATAAAAAATATTCAGCAGAACTTGTTGAAGCGTTTATTTACGCCATTGATGAATTCAAAAAAATGTAGCTAGATATTTACATCTCTCATCATATCTTTTAGAGTTTTCAAGGTTGTTTCCATAGAAACAATATCAGTTGTTTTCTGTTGTAGGAATGCATTAATCTGAGGCATAAGCTCAATTGCCTTATCTAATTTAGGATTTGAGCCCATTTGATACATACCGACATCAATCAAATCTTTATTTTCACGATATAACGCCAATAAATTCCTCATTTTTCCTGCTGCTTGCTTATGCTCATCATCTGCAATAGCGCTCATCAACCTTGAAATTGAACCCAAAGCATCAATAGCTGGATAATGATTTTGCTCAGCAACCTTACGAGATAAGAAAATATGCCCATCCACAATACCACGAACAATATCAACGATAGGATCTGTTATATCGTCCCCCTCCATTAAAACGGTATAAAGAGCCGTAATTGAACCTTTTTCAGAATTTCCTGTACGCTCTAAAGCTCTTTGAAGCCAAGAAAATATTGAAGGCGGATAACCTTTCATAGTAGGCGGTTCTCCTAAAGATAAGCCAACTTCACGCCCTGCCATAGCACAACGGGTTATAGTATCTGTCATTAAGAAAACTTTTTTTCCTTGGTCACGAAAATACTCGCAAACTGTTGTTGCTGCAAGTAAACACTTCATTCTGATTAAAGGAGGTTGATCGCCTGTCGCACAAACTATGACAGACTTTTTCATACCTTCTTCTTTAAGAGCATCAACAATAAATTCTTTAACTTCTCTGCCACGTTCTCCAATGAGAGCTACAACGTTAACATCAGCGTCAGAATTTCTTGCTATCATGCCCAAAAGGGTTGATTTACCAACACCAGAGCCTGCAAAAAGCCCCATACGTTGACCTGTCCCCATAGTTAAAAGCCCATCAATAACTCTGACTCCTGTTGACATTTGCTCTGTAATAATGGGTCTATGAAAAGCATCAGGAATTGTACCGTTGATATTCATATATTTAGCGTTCGTTATATCCATAGGTCTTGAATCCATAGGTTCTCCCAAAGGATTTACCAAACGACCCAACAAAAAATCACCCACAGGAAATAATATAGGTGCACCTGTTGTTTCAACTAAAGAACCTTGACCTATACCTTCGCCATCATATAAAAGCAATAATTGAGCAACATCACCCTTAAATGCTTGAACTTCGGCTGCTTTTTTTTCGCCTGTATAAGTCTGTATATAGCATAAATCGCCAATTTTAAGACCGGGGAGTTTAACTTCAACAGTCAAACCCAAAAGTTTTGAAACAACCCCTTTATATTTATATAAATCAGCGTTTTCAATTGTTGAATATGCCTTTTGCTTTAAACTTTGAATTTTATACTCTAAATCTTCTCTCATCAAGTTAATTATATCATTTTTTTTCATTCTGAACAAAAATTAATCTTAAGATTTATTTTTGGATATAAATTACACCTTTTGATTGATGAGTTTTAATACTAAATTAGTCTATATTATTGATGTGAAGGAATAGAATTAGTTCACAAATACTAGACAATGGTAAGAGGTAGAATTAAGTAGGATGACTCAAGGCATATCATCAAGCCTTAACTTGGCGCTTGCGCGCATAAGTTATATAGAAAACAGTTTTTCCGCACTTGAAAAAGTTGCAGGGCAAGATAGTGCAATAAACCCGACACAAAAAGATTTCAGCGAAATTTTAAACTCTAAAAAAGAAGAAAAAATTGAAAAAAAAGAAGATACAAAACCTCTCACAGAAATTAGCGAAGAAATAAAACCCGAGCTAAAAGAAGCAATTGAGCTAAAATCTAAAATAGATTTAAAATCACAAAGCACAAATATAGATGAATTAATTGAAACATTTAGCGAAAAATATGGAATAGATGGCGATTTTATAAAAGCCATAATAAAACAAGAATCAGGCTTTAATCCAAATGCTACAAGCAAAAAAGGTGCAATGGGTTTAATGCAATTAATGCCAAAAACAGCCCAATCCCTTGGCGTTATTGATGCTTATGACCCAAGTCAAAATATAGAAGGCGGAGTTAAATATCTAAAAGGATTATTGGATAGATTTGATAATAATCAAGAACTAGCACTTGCTGCATATAATGCAGGTCCAAATGCAGTTAAAAAATACGGAGGAATTCCTCCCTACAAAGAAACACAAAATTACGTAAAAGCAATTATGGCTACATACAACAAAGTTAAAGAGGCAAGCATATAATGATAACAAGAGGTATTGAAACAGTTTCAAAAGGTATGCAAGCGCTTATAGACTTCGAGGATGTAACCGCTCACAACCTTGCCAACGTAACAACAAACGGATTTAAAAGATCAAATATAACTTTTCAAGATATTATGCAATCAAAAGTCCAAACTCAAAACTACCAAGGCAAAAAAGTTGAAGTAGGTTCACTTTCTGCAGGAGCAAGGACAGATAGAACATATATCGATTTTTCTCAAGGCGGTTTAGCGGAATCAGGCAACAAACTTGATGTAGCATTCCATGGCGACGGCTTTTTTAAAGTAAGATACCAAGGAATACCTGAAAATAAACCCTATGATGAAAGAGATTACTATTACCAAAGAACAGGTAATTTTGCACTTGATGATGAAAATTATTTAGTCAATAAAGACGGTGATTTCATTATGGATATGGAAAACAGGAAAATCAGAATTACAAGAGATCCTGATTCTGAAGAAGTAAACGAAATGAACAGATTAGACATAACGAAAGACCTTATTATAGGTGAAAACGGACAAATTACTCTATGCAATCCGAATTTTAATATGCCTTTGCAAAAGATACAAGTTTGCGATTTTGAGGACAAAACCAAAATTTCCGGCATAGGTAATGCAAAATATTTAGCAATTTACGGACAAAATCCGGGGCTATATACGAAAGCTGACGGCACTTTCAGCCTACAACAAGGAATGGTTGAAATGTCTAATGCAAACACAATCACTGAAATGCTTAATTCTATTAACGTTTCAAGAGGATATGAATCAATGAGTAAAATTTTAAAAACTCAAAGCGACACGGTACAACAAGCCATCAACTTAGGTAGTATTTCAAGATAGGAGCAATAATGTTAAGAGCACTGACCACAGCAGCAACAGGGATGATTGCACAACAAAATAACTTAGATGTTATATCAAATAACGTAGCAAACTTATCTACATTTGGTTACAAAAAAGTTAGAGCAGAATTTCAAGACCTTTTAAGCCAAATCCATAGAACACCGGGGGCGCAAATGGGTCAAGGAACATATCAACCTGTTGGTATTGAGGTTGGTCTTGGTGTTAAAACTGCCGCAACAACAAGAATTTTTTCACCAGGTAACTTGCAATCAACAGACAGACAACTTGATGTTGCCATTGCAGGGGACGGATTTTTCCAAATAACTCTTGATGATGGCTCTTTGGCTTATACAAGAGATGGCTCTTGGAAAATGGATTCAAACGGTCAAATCGTAACAACAGACGGCTATCAATTACAACCGCCTATTACAATTCCCGTTAATGCAAAAGAAATAGTTATTTCTCAAGCAGGGATTGTTTCTTGCACAACAGGAACAAATTCTGAACAAACCCAATTAGGTCAAATTCAATTGGTAAAATTCCAAAACCCATCAGGCTTAATGGCAATAGGACACAACTTATATCGTGAAACACAAGCCTCAGGAACTCCTCTACAAGGTATAGCGGGTGAAGAAGGCTATGGCACAATTGAACAATGCTTTATTGAAGGTTCAAACGTTCAAATCGTAGAAGAATTAATCGGTCTTATTAAAACAGAACGTGCTTACGAATCAAATTCAAAAGTAATTACAGCAGGCTCGAACATACTTCAACAAACAAATCAAATAGTATAGAGGAAAAATGAAAAAATCAGCTAAAAATTTAATATTATTTTTAATGATTATCGCAAATGTTAATTGCGCATTTTGCTATACATTAACAAAAGAAGAATTAAAAGCCGATATTTTAGCTAAAGTTACTCCTCAAATTAAATCCCAGCTTGCAGATTACACTCAAGATATTAAAATTTCAATTCAAGGTTTATCAAATCAACCGATAGTAACAAACGAAAACACAAAACCAAAAATTGAAATAATATCCCAAAATAATTCATTCAATCAAAATTCTTATAAAAGAATAATTATTAAAAATTCAATGGGAAATGTTATAAAAGCGTTTCCAATAAATGTTCAAACACAAGTATTTGCAACTGTTTTAACTGCAAGCGATAATATTGCATTTAATCAAAGTATTAACCAAAACAATACAAAATTAGAAAGAAAAGAAATAACAAGATACTTAGGAAAAACTTATTCCACACAAGTTAACGGAATAATTGCAAAAAGAAATTATCAAAAAGGAAATATAATTATAGCTGATTTTACAAAAGCAAAATCTTCAGTTTTAAGAAATTCAAGCATTGATATTGTTTTTCAATCAAAAGGTTTAAATATAAGACTTAGAGGAAAAGCGCTCAAGGATGGCGCAATTGGAGATACAATTCTTGTTCGCTCCGATAAATACAACAGAACATACACAGGAGTTGTCCAATCAGAAAATGAAGTTATGGTAAGGATATAGATATGAAAAAGTTAGTTATTTTATCTTTAATATTAAGCTCAATTTTAAGCGTAAATGCTGAAAGTTTATTTTCGCTTAATGCTTCACAAAGCTCAGTAATTGAACCTAAAGCGCTATTTTCATCAGTAAGAGCAAGAGGAATAGGCGATTTAGTTTCAATTGTTATTGATGAAGCTCCGGCTATGACAGATATTGGAACATATTCAACTCAAAAACAAAGCTCTTTAGCTGAAAATTTAACAAGAGCATTCAATACAATATTTAGCGCAAATCTAAAAGGCGCGCTTGATGGTACAGAAGGAAATTTAAATGTTACAGGTCAAACTCAACTTGCAAGAACATTATCTTTAACTGATATTGTCGTTGCTCAAGTTGTACAAGTTTTACCTAACGGAAATTTGCTTGTTCAAGGCAAAAAAAGTTTAGTTAATCAAAACGAAAGACTTGATTTAATTATTTCAGGGATAGTTGATCCAAAATGGATTAATCAATCAGGAGAAATATACTCAAGCCAAGTAGCTAACTTACAATTTGCTATGAATGGTGCAGGCACTGTATCACGTGGTCAAAACGAAGGTATCTTGGATAGAGCAATCAGAACTATATTCTAAAAATAATACGGGATGACAAATATGAAAATACAAAAATTTATAGCTTTATTTATTCTATGTTTTATGGCATTATCTTGCGCAACTCAAGTATATGCTATATCAGAACAAACACTAAGAATTAAAGATATAACCCATGTAAAAGGAATAAGAGAAAACCAAGCAGTAGGCTACGGTCTTGTAGTGGGTCTGCAAAATACAGGTGATAACTCTCGTCATACACAAATGACAAGCCAACAAATGTTATTATCTTTAGGTACTGTAATTGATCAATCAAACTATATCCAAAAAGGTACTTCAGCAGCGGTTATCGTTACTGCTACAATTCCTCCTTTTGCAAAAGAAGGCGATAAACTTGATGTAACAGTTTCAGCAATGGCAGACGCTAAAAGCCTTGTAGGCGGTGTTTTAGTTCAAACACAATTAAGAGCTCCAAATGGTGAAATAGTTGCCGTAGCTCAAGGCCCTGTTTCAACAGGCGGTATTAAAGCATCTCAAGGCGGTGCAAGCGCTTCTAAAGGCGTTACCACAACAGGAAGAGTTCCAAACGGTGCAATTGTTGAAAGAGATATTTTATCAACAATTGGCGATGAAACAACTCTAACTTTATTATTAGATAAAGCAGATTACACAATGGCAAGCCGTATTTCTAAAACTATTTCAACAAGAATAGCACCGGCTAAAGCTCTTGATGGCGGTGCAGTTGAAATTCAAATACCACAAAGATATAGAGATGATAGAGTAACTTTTCTATCTTTAATAGAAAATCAAATAGTTGGTGCAGTAAGCGAAAAGGCTAAAGTTGTTGTAAATGAAAGAACAGGAACGATAGTAATAGGCGGAAATACAAAGTTAATGCCCGCTGCAATTGCCCATGGCGGAATTACGGTTACTATTCAAGTTGAAAATGAAGTAGTTCAGCCAAATCCTATGGCACAAGGTAACACTGCCCTAATACAAAATGCCGCTATTCAAGTAACCGAAAAACAAGGTTCATTAATTGAAATGCAGGCTAATTCAAGTTTATCAGATTTAGTAAGTGCGCTAAATAATATAGGAGTAACTCCACTTGATTTAATAGCAATATTACAAGCGCTAGCAAGCGCAGGAAGTCTGCAAGCAGAATTGGAGATAATATAATGAATAATTACGTTGGAAGTATTGGAAATGCCTATATGCAAAATAGCTCCGATTTAGCTGCTATTGAAAATATTAAAGGCTCATCAAAATCAGAAAAAGAACAACTTCAAAAAACAGCAAACGAATTTGAGTCAATTTTTATTGCAAAAATGCTAAATGAAATGGATAAAACAGTAGATAAAGAAAATTCACTATTTCAAGAAAGCAAATATTTAGATAATTTAAAATCATTTATGTATAACGGCATAGCTCGTGAAATTGCTTCAAATCCGCACACAAGCATAGGCGTTGCAAAACAATTATATACACAACTTGAAAAAACAGTTAAAGGCTAAAAATGGACATAAACAACAACACAAATATTTCAGCACAAATTGCAAATTCGATTTCAAAATTGAATTTAAACACTGCAAAAAGAGCATTTGAAGTACAAAAACCACAAGAAAATACTTCAAATACTGAATTGCAAAGTATCAAAAAAGATGATATTTCTTTAATAGATGAGAAAAAAGCTCAACAAAATGCTCGCTCAAACGGCATAAATGTTGAAGAAATACAAAAATACGCAAATTCCATGGGGGAGAATTTATCAATTGACGACATTAACTACGGTTTAATGTATGGAAGAAGTGTAATAGCTGATTTTAGCGCATAAGGATAAAAAATGAATTATAATGAAGTTTACAATACTTTTTTAGAATTAAAAGAAATTTTATTAAGAAAAAAAGAAGCAATAATTAAAAAAAATCTTGAAGATTTAAATAAAAATGATGAAGCAACAATAGTATTAGTGGAAAAAATTAATAAATTTGACTTAAAAAACAATAATTTCTCTCAAAATGAGAAAGAAAACCTTAAAAAGCTGGGTGAAGAAATTAAAATTATTCAAGAAAATAACGAAATCTTAATAAAACATTCACTTGATGTTATAAATAACATATTATCTGGTATTTTAAATATAGCACAAAACGAAAAAACATCTTACAATGCAAAAGGCATAGGATGCCAAGATAGCGAATGCTTAGATATTTCATCAATCACGGAAGAAGCATAATTAAAAGGATTTAATATTATGTCACTTAATCAAACAATGAATATCTCAACAGGCTCTATGAAAAACAACCAATACGCTCTAACGGTTGTTTCGCAAAATATTGCCAATTTACATGTTGATGGATACCACAGACAAAAACCCAATTTTGTTACTAACGAATACACAACAAATTGCGAAAATGTAATTTCAACCATAAAAGGTATGAATGGCGCATCAATATCTTCACTTGTTAATTTTATAGATAATGGCGCATTTAACGGATTATTAGGTTCAAATTCTGAATATAATTACTATAATACCCTAGCTGATGCGCTGGGAGAATTAGAAGGTCTTGCTGATGATTTAGGAGATAACGGCTTAAATGCGCTTTTAAATGATTTTTATAAAGCAGCCGCTAATTTAGAACAATTTCCATCTGATTTATCAATAAGACAACAATATGTCCAAGCAGCACAAAGCGTTTGCGAAAAATTTAATCAAATTTCACAAAAATGTGATTCTATTCAAGATGATAAATTTAATACAATAGGCATGAATATTGATAATATAAATGCCTTATTAAATAAATTAGCCAGCGCAAATGAAACTCATTCAAAAAACAATCAAAGTGCTGCAACACAAGCTGAGATAAACAATATTTTAGAAGAATTATCCAATTATATGGATATTACAACAACTACAAACCAAAACGGTACAGTTAATGTTTATGTTGGAAACATCGCAGTTGTTCAAGGTTGCGAGCAAAAATACACAATTGAAGCTGATTTTGATTCGACAAACACTGATAGCGCAGTAAAATTTTCGCTAAGATCAACTGAAAATCCGGATTATGTAATTGAAGAAGGAGTTACAGAATCCTTTAAATCCGGCTCAATGAAAGCATATATTGATTTCTTAAATGGTTCAGGCGGCAATATCACAAACGTTAACGATTTTAAAATCGCCATAAATAGCGCAGCAGAAGCATTTGCTAATGCGCTAAACGATATTCAAACTTATGGAAGCTATGATGAGGGCGAATTTGCAGCTTGCATAGGAGCTGATGCAGACGGAAATCCGATACTTATTGAAGCAACTGAACCAATGTTTACAACAAAAGACGGCTCAGGCAAATTTGATGCATCAAATATCCAAGTTAATGACGCAATTTTAAAAGACCCATTCTTGGTAAGCGCTGCAAGAATTGATTTATCAAAATATACAGATGAAAATGGAAATGTTGATCCTAATTGGGTTCAATCAATAGGAAACTCTGATAACGCAACTAAAATCACCGCACTTCAAAATGAAAAAATATGCACATATAACAATGGAAAAAATATGTGTACATTATCAGAATTTTTAACCCATAACGCAGCAAAAACAGGTATGGATGTAGCAACAATCCAAGGAAAAGCAGATACCGCAAAAGATATTGCTGATATGGATGCAACAAATTACGCTAATTTAGTCGGCGTTAATTTGGATGAAGAACTTGCGGATATGATTAGATACCAAAGAGCTTTTGAAGCATCGGCAAAGATTTTTTCAACTGCTAATGATTTAATGGGCACAATTATTGGAATGGTATAAAAATAAAAAAGGATTTTTATTATGCGTATAGCAACATCGACAATTACAAATTCAGCAACAAACTCAATGAATAATGCTTATAAAACTTATTTAGATATTATAAATAAGATAAGCTCTAATAAAAACTTTACCAAAGTATCTGAAAATGTTACTGACGCAACAAAAGTTTTGAAATTAAACGATGAGCTTGCGCAAATGGATATTTATCAAAGCAATATTCAAGCTGCAATAAATGAAATGAACTTAGCTTATGATACGCTAGGTGCTATCAATGACGAAATAACAGAAATAAACAGCTTAATTGTTGAAGCGTCAAATGCTACAACAACACCTGATAGCGCTAAAGCTATTGCAACAGAAATCAAACAAAGAATTTCAACTATCACAGATAAAATGAACACAAAATATCTTGATAACTATATTTTCTCAGGTAGCTACACTGATATTATGCCATATACAACAGACGCTGATGGAAATATTATCTATCAAGGAAGTTCTCAAGTTGCAGGCGATAGAAATTTAACAATTTCTGAAAATACGACTTTTACTTATAATTTCACAGGCGAAGAAATTTTTGGAAAACAAGACGGCGTAAACGATTTCTTTTCTCAGATGAAAGAACTTGATGAATTATTAAATGCAGATAGTCTTGATTATGACAAAATCAGAGAAAAATTAGGCGTTTTAGAAACTGCTTCAAATAATATCATACAATCTCAAGGTAATGTTTCTGCTAAAGTTACTAAATTAACGGCAACTCAAAGTGTTAATGAAAGTACAATAGTAAAACTAACAGAAGACAAAGCAAACCTAGAAGAAGTAGATATAACAAAAGCAGCAACAGATTTAGCAAACGCTCAAACTGCACTTCAAGCAAGCTATGCAATAGGAACAACTATCCTTGGAAGTGTTTCATTATTGGATTATCTATAATTCAAAAGAAACTAAAAAAATTTACTTACCATTGTCCTCTTATTTTAAGAGGTCTTTTTTTATATTATAAACGCTAATAAGTGATTTTTCCACAAAATACATCAAATAATATAGAAAAACCACCCTTCTTAAAGGGTGGTTTTATTTACATTTTGAAATTAAACATTCACTAATTTCTTTTCTTGTTCTAATTGCAATGTAATTGTTGTTACATCACAAACACTTGAAGGACCAAAATATTGAATAGCCCCCGGGAATACATAGCAATCATTGATTGCCCATTTATCACGGTTTCTTTCCAATTCTTTAAATACAGGTCCATCAAGTTCAACAAGAGCTTTTTTAATAACAGGTTTCATTTCTCCATGACGTCTTTCCATATTCATCATCATAGTTAGAGGAACACCGCCTGCAACCCATTCGCTTGCAGGTTTTGTTGTATTTTTAATTGATGATAAATATCCTGTTAAGCCTGATTGAATTAGAGCAAAAGCATTGTAACCCAATGAATAACAGTAATCAGCATCAAAGTTAGATGGCATTGCACATCTTCCTTCATAGCCAAAGAAATGAGCTTGAGAAGCAAATTTACCGTTGTATG
This sequence comes from Candidatus Gastranaerophilales bacterium, assembly GCA_944324915.1. GTDB lineage: Bacteria > Cyanobacteriota > Vampirovibrionia > Gastranaerophilales > Gastranaerophilaceae > RUG14156. The sequence continues at coordinate 43,168 of CALUYD010000001.1, forward strand.
AACCTTGTGCTTTCATTTCTTTTAATTTTTTCTCAATCATTTCAATTAATAATTTTTCTGTTTCAATTTTTGAAACTTGAACATTACCATGTGGATCTCTATCCATTAATAATTGAGCTTTAATTGCTTCTGGAAGCGAATTGAATAATTTAGCACTTTGTGGTTTTAATTCAGAAGTGATAATTTCATATTTTTTATCTTGAGTTGCATCTTGATATGCGCCATCTGATTCTAAATTAGCCATTAAATCGTTTAATTCAGCAATCATCACTTTCATTTCAGGAATAAACTCAATTAAACCTTCAGGAATTAAAGCGATACCAAAGTTTTTGCCTTGATTTCCACGAGCAGCAATAATATTTGCCATATAATTAACAATTTCTTCTAAAGATTGTTTTTTAGCTTCAACTTCTTCACCGATTAAAGTGATGTTTGGTTGAGTTTGAAGTGCAACTTCAAGGCAAACATGAGAAGCGCTTCTTCCCATTAATTTAATAAAGTGCCAATATTTTTTAGCTGAATTTGCGTCACGTTGAATATTTCCGATTAATTCAGCATAAGTTTTTGTTGCAGTATCAAAACCGAATGAAATTTCGATTTGGTCATTTTTTAAGTCGCCATCTATTGTTTTAGGACAACCGATAACATTAATTCCTGTTTTGTGTTCAGCCATCCATTCAGCCAATAAACAAGCGTTTGTATTTGAATCATCACCACCGATTATAACAATAGCACCGATGTTTAATTTTTTACAAACTTCAAGAGCTTTTTCAAATTGGCTTTCTGTTTCTAATTTTGTTCTTCCTGAACCGATAATATCGAAACCACCTGTGTTTCTGTATTTATCCATAATTTCATCGGTTAATTCCATATATTTTCCATCAACTATACCTGATGGACCGCCTAAAAAGCCGTATAATTTATTTTCTTTGTTTGCTGTTTTCAATGCATCAAATAAACCTGCAATAACATTGTGTCCACCAGGAGCTTGACCGCCAGATAGGATAACACCAACATTTTTTTGCTCAGTTGATAAATCATCACCCGCTGAAGCAAATTTTGCAATAGGTTTACCATAAACATTAGGGAAAAGTTTTTGAATATCTTCTAAATCAGATACAGCAGTAGTTTTTTCGCCTAAAGATAATTTAACGGAGTTAATGCCGTTAGCTAATGCACCTGCCAATTTTGGCTGATAATTTAATCTTTCTTTTTGAAGAGGTGAAATTTCTCTCATCTTATATCTCCTTTTCTTTCAATGATTTTATTATCACACAAAAAATCTAAAAATGACAGAAAAGTTTGTGTGTGATAATATTAAATTATGTCTATCTTAAAAATTATTGAATACGGAAACCCTATTTTAAGGGAAAAATCTAAAGAAGTTACAAAAATTTCAAAAAAAATTAAAAATTTAATCATGGATATGCTCGATACCATGTATCATGCTAATGGCGTGGGTTTAGCTGCTCCTCAAGTAGGCGAAAATTTAAGAATTTTTGTTATTGATGTTTCTGATCCAAGCGGTCCAATTGACCCATTAGTTTTTGTTAATCCTAAAATTATTAAAAAATCCGGAGCAATAAGTAGCTATGAAGGTTGTTTAAGTTTTCCAAAAGCATATACAACTGTTAGAAGATACGCTAACGTTATGGTAAAAGCGCTTGATATCAACGGTCGTCCGTTTATAAAAGAAGCTCGTGACGGCGAACTTTTAGCTCGTGCAATACAACATGAATTTGACCATTTAGATGGAAAACTATTCATAGACCATTGCAGAAACAGATTTGTTGCTGATAATGTTCTTAAAAAATATAATTTAGCTCCGATTGAGGTTGATAAATTAATTGATGAACCCGAGCTTGAAGAAGAAATAGTCGCTTGGGAAAAGGCTCATCCTAAAGAATTTGAAGAACAACAAAAAGAAATAGAAGAACTAGAAAGCAAAAAAGAGTAATTATGAGCATAAAAATCGTATTTTTTGCAACACCCGATATAGCACTTGAGAGTTTTAATTTCTTTATTAATTCATCGGATTATGAAGTTTTAGCGCTTGTTACTCAAAAAGCAAAAGCAGCTAACAGAGGCAAAAAAATCACTCAAAGAAACATCACTCTAACTGCTAAAGAGCATAATATCGAGGTATTTGAACCTGATAGAATTTCAAAAGAACCTGATATTATTGAAAAACTAAAAGCTCTAAATAGCGATTTTTTTATAACATTTGCTTTTGGTCAAATTTTATCTCAAGAAGTTATAGACATTCCAAAATTTGGAATAATCAATCTCCATGCAAGTTTATTACCTGAATATAGAGGGGCGAACCCCATTGCTCAAAGCATAATTGACGGCAAAACAAAAACAGGTATAACCACAATGAAAACAGCTCTTGAGCTTGATAGCGGGGATATTTGTCTGCAAGATGAAATTGAAATAACACCAAATATGAATGTTATTGAATTAATGGAAATTATTTCAAAAAGAAGTCCAAAATTATTGGATGAAACCCTAAAAGGCTTATATAACAACACTTTAAAGCCCTATGTTCAAGACCACTCCAGTGCTACTTTTTGCAAAAAAATGAAAAAAGAAGAAAAAGTTATTGATTGGAATATGGACTATAAAGCTCTGCACAATAAAATCAGAGGAATGTATCAGCTAAATACAAATCATACAACTTTCAACAATAAAATCATTAAAATTTTAAAAACAGTTGCAGTTGATGATATCAAAGGTAATGTTGGCGAAATTCAATCAATAGAAAAAGATGGAATTATAGTTAGCGCTAAAAATGGAGCAATTAAAATCTTGACTCTAAAACCCGAGGGCAAAGGCGAAATGAGAGCAAGCGATTGGGCAAACGGAGCAAGAGCAAAAAAAGGAGATAAATTCGTCTAATGCAATCAAGAGGAATAAGAGGTGCTATAACACTAAGCGCCAATACTAAAGAAGAAGTTGAAAGCGCCACAGTTGAATTATTAAATTCAATATTAAAAGAAAATGAAATAGATACCAAAGATATTGCTTTTGCTATTTTTACGCTAACAAATGATTTAAATGCTGATTTTCCTGCAAAATATGCAAGAACAAGATGTAATTTTCAAAATGTTCCTATGATGTGTTATAACGAATTAAATGTTGAAAATAGTTTAAAAATGTGCTTAAGGGTACTTTTAAACGTCAATACAGATAAAAAACAAGATGAAATCAAACATATTTATCTTAAAGGAGCAAGTGTTTTAAGAGAGGATTTAAAAAAATAATGTCTGAAGTAATCAAAAAAGAAAATGTTGAATACCCTTACCTGGAAAAACCTTTAAGCGTTTACACTTTAAAAAACGGTCATAGCGTAATTTTTGCATACAAAAAAAGTCCTATGATTAATATTTCATCTTGGACTAAAACAGGCTCAATCAATGAAAATAAAGAAAATAACGGCGTATCGCATTTTGTTGAACACTTACTTTTTAAAGGCACAACAAAATATAGCGCAGGTGTTTTTGATAAAACAATGGAGCGTCTGGGCGGTATAATTAACGCTGCAACTTGGAAAGATTACACATTTTATTATATAAATATTCCTAAAGAACACTATAAAATTGCTCTTGAAATGCATGCTGATATGATGGTTGATGCACTTTTTCCAAGCGAAGAAATAGGCCCTGAATTCGACCCAAATGGAGCTTCGCCAAAAGAAAAAAGAGAAAGATACGTTGTAATTGAAGAAATAAGAATGGGTGAAGACAATAATTGGAGAAAGGTTTATAAAAACCTTAACAATTCAATGTATGAAAATCATCCATATAAAAGAGAGGTTATAGGCACAAAAGAAATAATCGCCAATATCTCTCAAAAAGAAATTGAAAGATATTATAAAACATTCTACACCCCTCAAAATATTACAACTATTGTAGTTGGAGAATTTGATGAAGATGAAATGCTTGATTTAGTTCAAAAAAATTTCATATTTAAAGACAATTCAAATATCGAAAAATGCAAAACAGATGTTTTCGAAATGGAAAAATCAATTAAAAATCCTACTACTACAATAGATTATGCAGAAGTTAACACAGGATATTTAATGATGGGAGCACTTTGCGACAGTGCTAAAAACCTAAAAGAAACAATTGCACTTGATTTGATTTCAACAATTTTAGGAGACGGTAAAAGCTCAAGATTATATTCAGAATTAATCGAAAACTCTAAAAATCCACATTATTACCAACTTGAAAGCTGTCATTATCAATTCAAAGACGGTGATAATTTCTTAATTGAAGCAAATTTTGACGCTGATAAAAAAGATGTTGTAATTGAAGAATTAAAAACTCAGCTTGATAATTTAAATAAAATCAATGAAACAGAACTTGAAAAAGCCAAAAAAAGAGCTAAAGTTAATTTTGCACAAGAATCAGAAATGGTATCAGATATTGCAGATGCAATAGGTTATTGGATGAGCGTTTGCGAAGATATTACGCTTGCTAATAAATATCTTGATACATTAAATGAAATTGATTGCAAATATTTAGAAGAAATTGCAAAAAAATATTTATCAAAAGAAAAACTCTCAATCAGTTTACTTTTGCCTAAAGGAGAAAACTAATGAAACACTATAATAATAATGGAATTAATATATTACTTGAAAAAATGCCAAAAACCCCAAGGATGAGTGTTTCTTTCTTTTTTAAAGTAAACAAAAAAGAAAAATATTATGGTATAAATTCTCTTTTGGCAAGATTACTTTTGCAAGGCACTAAAAAATACAGTGCAAATGAACTTGCGCTTGCTTTTGAAAACGAATGCATTGATATAACTACAAAAGCAAAACAAGACTATATCAAACTTTCACTTGTATTTTTAAATGAAGATTTTAATCAAGCAATGGAGCTTGTTAAGGATTTGATTTTAAATTCAACATTTGATGATTTTGAAAAAGAAATATTTAAAATCAAAGGCGAAATTATCTCTGATTTGGATAATCCAAAGATGAAATTAACAGATACTTTCGTAAAATCAATATTTAAAGAGCATCCTTATTCTTCTACACATACAAAAATTCTTGAAGATTTAGACAAAATCAAAAAAGAAGATATAATCGAAGCTCACCAAGAACTTTTTAAAACTTTCAAATCAATTGTTGTGGTTGGTGATTATGAAAATGATGAAAAAATGATTGAATTTTTTACAACCAACTTTGATTTTATGAAATCTTTTGAAACAAATGATGAAATTAAAGATATTCAAAACAACAAAACAGAAGATGAAATAATAAAAATAACAAAAAATGACGCTCAACAAGCCCAAATCATTCAAGGCTGGCTTGTGGATTCTTTTAATTCTGAATTGAGCGCTAAATATGCTCTTTTAAATAATATTTTAGGCTCATCCGGCTTATCATCAAGATTATTTGTTAATCTAAGAGATAAACAAGGGCTGGCATACACCGTAAGAAGCCAATATGAAACGCTTTTGCATGGCGCAATTTTTAATATGTATATTGGAACTGCGCCGATAAATATTAAAAAATCATTGGAAGGTTTCAAACTTGAACTTGAAAAATTAGCTCAAACACCGCCAAGCGAAGAAGAAATGCAAGGTGCAAAAGAAAACATCCAAGGCAGATTAAAATATTTTACCCAAAATAATTCTCAAATAGCAGCAGTTGACGGCTACAATTTTATGATGGGTTTAGGTTTGGATTACAATGAAAAATTTATGGAAGAAATCAGACAAACAAGCGCTCAAGATGTATCAGAAATGGCAAAAAAACTCCTTAATTTGCCAAAATTGATTGCAATAATTGCGCCTCAAGAATTTCTTGATAAAATTTAACCAATTAAATGGTGCATTTTTTCAATTTTAGTTTTGATATATTTTTCGTTATATTTATCAATTATAGGTTCAATCGGTATTCTTTCATTAATTTCAAGACCGTAACCTTCAAGCCCTATGATTTTTGTAGGGTTATTTGTCAATAAATTAAATTTATTGTAATTTAGATGTCTTATAATTTGAGCACCAATTCCATAATCTCTTAAATCAGGTGCAAAACCAAGACTAACATTTGCCTGAACAGTATCTTGACCCTTATCTTGCAGTGCATAAGCCTTAATTTTATTAATTAAACCTATGCCTCTACCTTCATGACCTCTCATATAAACAAGCGCACCTTTACCATAATCATTTATCATCTTTAGAGCGCTATGAAGCTGATAATTACAATCACATCTTAAGCTATGGAAAATATCACCTGTTAAACATTCTGAATGAACTCTAACCATAGGAATTTTATTAGAACCGTCATCTTTAACTAAAGCTACATATTCAGCGTTATTTAAAATATTTCTATAACCATAAATTGTAAATTCGCCAAATTGAGTAGGCAATTTTGCACTTGCTTCCATTCTAACAAGTGTTTCTCTTTTAATTCTATATTTAACTAAATCTGCAACCGTAATAACTTTTATATCGTTATTTTTTGCAAATTCCAAAATGTAATCACGTCTTGCCATGTGCCCATCAGGTGTCATCATTTCACACATTACACCGGAAGGGTTTAAACCTGTTAATTTAGCTAAATCAACCGTTGCTTCAGTGTGTCCTATTCTTTCTAAAACACCGCCTTGACGAGCTACACAAGGAAATAAATGCCCGGGGCGTCTTAAATCAGAGGGTTTTGAATTTTTATCAATTAAAACTTCAACTGTTTTTGCTCTATCATAAGCTGAAATTCCTGTTGTAACGCCAAATTTCTCATCGGCATCAATTGAAACAGTAAAAGCGGTTTTCATTGATTCTGTGTTTTGCTCTACCATTTGATTTAATTCCATTTTTTGAGCAATTGTTCTATCAATTGCAACACAAATCAAACCACGAGCATTTTGCGCCATAAAATTAATGTTCTCAGGCGTTGCAAAATCAGAAGCGCAAATCATATCGCCTTCATTTTCTCTATCTTCATCATCCACAACAATTACAATTTTGCCTTTTGAATAATCTATAAGCGCATCTTCAATTGAACTAAACATTTATCTTCCCTTGTCTAAAATTAAAATCCGTTTTCTCTCAAAAATTCAAGAGTAATATTGTTCTGTTTTTTTGAACAAAATTTTTGAATATATTTTGCAAACAAATCATATTCAATATTAACTATATCACCATTTTTTAAATTTTTTAAATTTGTATCATTTAATGTTTGAGGTATTAAAGATACTTCAAATTCATTATCATTAACATCAGATACAGTCAAACTCACGCCATTAATTGCAATTGAACCTTTTTTAATAATTAAATCAGTATTGCAATCAAAAACAATTCTTTTAGAAAAGCCGTCTTGAGTGATTTTTTTAACTTTTGAAATACAATCAATATGCCCTGAAACAATGTGTCCATCTAATCTTGAAGATAATTTCATTGCACGCTCAAGATTAATTTCATCCCCTTTTTTCAAATTTTTTAAAGATGAAATATTGAGCGTTTCATTCATAATATCCGCACAAAAAATATTATTATTTATTGATGTAACACTAAGGCATACACCATTTATAGCTATTGAATCGCCAAGTTTTACATCATCAAAATCAGCTTCAAAAAATATCTTTGCGCCATTTGAATTAAATGAAATATCATTAACTTTTGAAATTTTTTCTACAAGACCTGTAAACATAACATAAAAATAACACAAAAATAAGTTTTAATCGTTTTATATCCTCTTTAGATATGATAGACAAAACCATCTTCAAATAGTATCATTTTACTAAAGAAAGCATGCTTATTTACGATGGAAAATCAGAATTTTAAAAACGATAATATAGAAGAAGAAAGTCTTGATAGCGAAGAATCCGTTTCAAATAAATTTAAAAGGGGTTGCAAGCTATATAATTTCAGACGTCCTGATAAATTCTCTAAAGAACACTTAAAAGCTCTTCAAGATATTCATAGAGATTTTGTCAGACATCTTGCAACAATTTTAACAGGATATCTTCGTATGGAAGTTGAAATCGATGTAATTTCTGTCGATCAGTTGACTTATGAAGAGTATATCTGCTCTATGCCATCTCATGTTCAAAACATGATTTTCAAATTAAACCCTCTATCAGGCGAAATTTCTATGGGTATGAGCCCAGAGGTTTTAGCGGTTGTATTAGATAGAATGCTTGGTGGTTCAGGCACAATCAATGATCACAACAAAGAATTAACCCAAATTGAAGAACTTTTGACAATTAAATTTGTTGAAAAAATAATCAAAATACTAGAAGAAGCATGGAGTACTATTCTGCCTGTTAAATCAGAATTTGTTACCTTAGCTAACGGATACCACTCTGTTCCTATTACTACATCAGGCGAAATCGTTACATTAATTTCATTTGAAGTAAGATTGGGTCAAAAAAACTTTGGCTTAATGAATATATGCTTCCCATACCCTGTATTAGAAACAGTTTTACCCAAATTAACACCTCAATATATTTATCAGCACACAAATGTCGTAGCAAATGAAATCGGTAAAAATGAAACTTTAGAAAAAATTAAATCGGCAGAAGTTGAAATGCAAGTAATTTTAGGAACTACAAACATTGCAATCAACGATGTTTTAGATTTGAAAGTTGATGACATCATTAAACTTGACCAAAAATTAAATGAAAAACTTATTGCATGCATTAATAAAAAAAGAAAATTTTACGTTGTTCCGGGTTTAATCCAAAATAAAATATGCGTAAAAATTGTAGATCAATATTTTGAAAAGGAGTAAGTTTTGGATAAAGAACCTAAAAACCTTGATATATCAAAGCTGGAAAGTCTGGAGCGTCCCAAAAAAATAGAAAAATCAAAAACATACAACCTTTTATTGGATGTAGAGCTTGAATTATCAGCAATTCTTGGAGAAACTGATATTCCTTTAAAAAAAGTTCTTGATATAACAAAAGGCTCAATTATAGAACTTGACAATAAAACAATAGCTCCAATTAAACTCCTTGCAAACGGTTGCGAAGTAGCACGCGGCGAAGTTGTGATTATTGAAGATAATTTTGGATTAAGAATAACTGATGTAGTAAGAAAAAATCTAAGCGAGGAATAATGGAAGAAAATTCAGATAAAAAAGTAGAAGTAAGTGCGGCAATTTTAAGCGAAATCTTTAAAATAGCAAAAATAGATCCTCCTGAAGAAATTACGGATGAAGCACTGCTAAATGCGGTTTTTAAACTAAGACAAGAAAAAGAACCGCAAGAAATTCCTCAAGAAGCAACATACAACCCATCGAGCAATAATATATTGGTTATCGATGATATTGGAGTTGTAACTTATCAATTAAAAATTTTATTAAGAAATTTAGGATACAATGTTCAAGTAGCGAAAGACATTTTTAGCGGATTGAATACTTTTATTAAATCAAACTATGCTTTTGTTGTAATGGATTTATTTGTTTCAACTGAACAAGAAGGATTAACCCTATTAAATGAAACAAAAAAAATAATTACTAAAAATAATCTGGACACAAAAATTATCGTTATAACAGCTTCAAATAAAGCAGAAAACAGAGTTAAATGCTTAAATGGCGGAGCTGATATATTCCTTAAAAAAGATACAGGCTGGCAAGATAAATTAATTGAATTAATCGAAAACTTTCATCCCGAAACATTATAGTTAATTTTTGTAAAGATATTGCTACAAAAATAAAAAATGCTCAAGAAAATTAGATATAAAATATTTTTTGATACTATAATATGAATTATGAAAGATATTTGCATATCCGATAAAAAAATAGCATTATATCCGGGTAGCTTTGACCCTATTACAAACGGACATTTAGATGTTTTAGAAAGAGCAAGTCTAATGTTTGATGAGGTTGTAATTGCAGTGTTAAAGCATCCTGAAAAAAAATCATTTTTAACTGTTGAACAAAGAGTTGAATTGATAGAAGAAGCTATTAAAGATATGGAAAATATTAAAGTTGCAAGTTTTGACGGTTTAACAGTAGAATACGCCAGACAAATCGGCGCAAAGTTTTTAATTAGAGGTCTAAGAACAATTACAGACTTTGAATATGAAGTTCAATTATGTCAAACAAATCAAGTCATAGCGCCTGATATTGATACAGTATTTTTACCTACAAAACCACAACACAACTTTATTTCATCAAGTATTGTAAGAGAGCTTGCAAATCATAAAACAGATATTTCAAAATTTGTTCCAAAAAATGTGGTAAAATATTTACAAGATGATATAAGAAAGGTTTCAAAATAAAATGGCAGAAACAGAAGCTAAAATGTTTGATTTAATTGACGCTCTGGAAGCACTTTGCGAAGAAGGTATTCCTGTTTTTCCGGGTCGTTCGATCGTTGATGCTAAAAAATTATACAGCATTACAAAGGCTTTTCCGACATCAATTTCAAATGAAATACATGACGCTAGAATTATTCTTAAGAAAAAAGATGAAATCTTGCAAGAGGCAAGACTTAGAGCTGAAAGAATTATTCAAGATGCGGAAAATGAAAGATATAAACTTTTAAACGAATCAAGTTTAAATAAAGCTATGGAAGAGCATGCCGAAAAATTCAGACAAACTGTTTTTGAAGAATGTCAACAAATCAAAATGGCTGCTTTCAATGAAGCACAAGAATTAAAACTAAATGCAAAAAATGAATCTATAAAAATGAAAGAAGATTCTCAAGAATATGCTCAACAACTTTTAAACAACTTAGAGCAAGACCTAAACAGACTTTATCAAGTTGTTATGAACGGTCAGCAAAGACTTCAAGAAATGAGAGCTTCTGATTCAATGCAGCAAATGAACAATAATCAATAATTTACAAAAATTAATTTAATAGCAATATTTAATCTTCATAGTACTTTTCTAAACACAAGAAAACTATGAAGATTTTATTTAACAATAGCTCATATATTAATTCTCAAAAAATATCCTATAAAGGACTTGAAAATTTTAAATTCAACCCTTTTAGGACATCCAATTATGATGTTTTTATAAGAAGCGATAAAATAGATGAAGAATACCACGGAAATTTTGATGAAAATGCATTTAGAATGAATTTTGGACCTGCGGGAGATTTAGTTTCTGAAGAATATAAAAATTTCTGGAAAGTAAATTTTGCAATGGCATTTTATTTTAGAAATTTTCAAGATTTAATTTTAAAAGCACTAAAAGAAGGGCGCTCACTTAAAAGATGCAGTGATTTTTGTATCCATAATACATATAGCGAAAAAACCGCACAAACGCTGGAAAAGTTCTTAACAAGCGCCGGCATTATAAACGACAGAGAAAAACTTACTGAAATTTCTGGTATCTATATGTCTTTAGCAGGCAAAAACGAGCCATACTTTGAAACAAAAGGACTAAACCTTTTATATGCATATCTATCTTTAGATGAACCTAAAGAAATATTAAACTATCCATACATCATAATGGAAGCAACAGAGCTAAATTTACAACATAACAAAGACTTTGATCTAAATAAGATTGTAGAATTTATAAAAGAGCTTGGCGCAAAAAACGAAAATGCACTATTTAAGAAATTTTCATACCTTGCAAAAGATTTTAATAATTTTAGAGATTTTGACGATAAATTTGCAGGCTTTATGCATATCTTGAATTTATTTTCTGCAAAAGAAAAAGGATTAAATAAGCTAATTAAAGAAAATGAAGATTTAAACACAATAAGCGCAACGGAATTATATTCACAATATTGCGAAATAATTGATTATTTGTATGAAAAAGACCCTAAAAATTGGCTTGAAGAATTTAGGGAAATCCTAAAACAAACTCAAGGACACGAAAAATTTTCTAAAACAACAATGAATGCCGTTAAAGATTATACTGATTTATCAACAGTGGAAGGCAAAATAGAATTTTTAGAATTAATCAAAAGCGAAGATTTAACAACAGAAGATGTAAATGAATTAGCTTCAGTGCGCAATTTATATACAACATCAAACGAAATGGGTTTCATTTTAAACAAAAACAGAATTGTTGCAAACCTTACAACATTGGATGATTTTGACGAAGAAAGCGCAAATGAATTTTATAAAAATTTCAAACAAGCTCTAAATGCAATATATGATGAAAACAATTCAAAACAAGAACATGATCTACAAACATTTGCAAAAATATTAAAACAATTCAATCTTAAAAATGATGATGAATTTTTCAATTTCTACCATTCATTAACTAAAAAACAAACAAAACAAAATAAAAAACCTCAAACTCATAAAAAAGCTACATTACAAGAAGTTAGAGATTTCATTTATCTGTTTAATTTTATAGGTGATGACAATCTTCAAAAATACAAAAAAGACAAAAATTATCCTCTAATTTCAGAATTACAAAAGAAAAAAGAACATTTTGAAAAAGTTAAAACAACTATTGAAGAAGAATTAAATAAAAAAGGTGCAATTGTTCAAAAAAATACTGCTCTTAAAACATATACCAAATATGGCGAAACTCTAAAAAAATATCCATACATACCAACTTTTATCGAAAAAATACTAGCTCAAAACGCGCGTGATTTCATTGAATTCGATGAAGAAAAAGAGCTCAAAGCAAAATTTTTAGCATATTTTAAAAATGAACAAATGCTAAATGCCTTTTTGGCAAAAAATGAAATAGAAATAACTTCATCAAAAGAAGACAGAAGTTTTTGCGAATTATACCTTAGAATTTTAGGGTTAATTTTAGATGATAAAAACGAAAAAGAACAAGAAAAATATCTTCAAAAAATATTAAATTCTGATTTCTTCAAAAATTCAAAATCAGGAATAATTAACTTTACAAAAAGAAGAAAAGAAGAAGATTTAAAAATCATTTTTGAAATAATTGTAAATGAAGGTATCTCTTCGATTGCGCAAATTAACACAATTTTAAACAGATATGCAAATAAAGATAAAGAAATATCAAATTTCTTAAATTATTTCAAAAATCAAGAGCTTAATTTTAGTGATTTCATAAGAAAAATTGAACAATTACAAAAAGAGCTTGAAAATTCAGGCATAAATATAAAAATTAACAATGATAATATTAGTCGTATAAACCTTGAAAACTATAATTTCGGAAAAATTAGCGATTCAAAACTTGCACAACTTGCAAAAGAACTTTTTGGAGTTGATGATAAGCTAAATTTTATTTGCGGACTTAACGCCACATTTATAGAATCAGACGAGCAAATAATTACAGCGCACATAATCGCAAAAGAAATTTTGCGCTCTATTGGAGGCAGATACGAAAATGAATATAAAAATTTAATGAGATGTTTAGGCATTAGACAAGAATTAAACTCTGCAACAAATTTAAATTATATTGAATCTTTAATACCAAAAGATTTAATTGATTTTCTAAATTCTAATGAAATATTTGATTTCAGAGAAAATCCGACAAATCACTTAAATATTTCCTACCATGCAAAATTAAGATTATTAGAAAGATTTATCTTGGATGAATATAATTTAGAAGATTTAAATACAGACAAAGTAAAAGATGAAATAAAAGAAGTATTAAAAGCAGTATACACAAAAACGCCTGTTAAAATATACAAAGGCTCAACAAAAGAAGAAAACAGATTTATAACCATTACAGAATACAAGAATGGAGCAATAAAGACTATATTCAATACAAACGGCAATATAGGCTCAATTATAAAAATTTAAAATATTTCAGGGTGATTAGAATTCGATAAAACGATTTCTTGATATTCATTTTTATCAAAATTTATGCCCCAATTTTTTATATTTAAACTTTTAAATTTTGATTTTTTCTTCTTTTTAGGCTTTTTTGGTTGATTATTTTCGATATTTTCCATTATAGCAACACTTCCAAAACCATTGATGATTTATCAACAGCTATAAGCATTTTTGTATTTGCAATTTTTACTATAAAACGAGCAATTTTATCGTCTTTTTCAGATAATCTGTATTTTATATCATAATTTTCAAGTTTGGGCACTTTAAAATTATAAAGAGCAAAAACATCATCAAAAATATAGCCCATTAAACTAATATTATCATTATAAGAAACAAGCATAAAGCCTCTTTTAGGCGCTATTTCAACGCTTGATATAACACTTGGCTCAGCTTGAGCTTGAATATTAGCTTCTTTTTTAATTTCAGCTTTCGGTGCTTGATGAACAACAGTTTCTTTTTTTGTATCCTCTTTTATTTCTTCTTTTTTATCCAATTCATCAACTTTAACTTGTTGCGCAAAAGTAGCATTTGGAATATCAATAAAAGTATCTTCTTTTAATATTTTTTGAATAATATCATATTCGCTCTCATTTTTCTTGAATTGAGCGTTTCTGTTATATTTATTTTTTAATTCAGGCTCATAGCTTGATAATTCATAATTTCTTTTTACAGCTGATGTTGCAGGATCGCAAAAGCCTGTTTGTTTAATATTTTTATCAAAAACAAAATATTGACCGTCATTTTTGATTTCTTCATCATCCTTTTTAAAATTAGGAGTGCACGAAGATTGCATTAACTCAGCTTTTGATTTTAATCTTGTTTGTATATTATTTTTTCTTTTCAAAAAAGCCATCATAAAAAACAAACCTGAAACAAAAATCAAGAAAAGCAATAATATATCGCTAAGTCTTATTCCAAATAAAACAACCTTTGAAAAAAAGCCACTTTTAGTATGAGAATTTTCACCTGCAATTCTTTCTATCTGATTTAAATCTTCATCAGATAAAGCCCCTTGAGCTTCTAATTCTTCCAGCGCTTGTTTTTCATCAATACTTGCTAATTCTTCATCAATTTCTTGAAGTTTTTCTTCTTTTGCTTTTTGCACTTCTTGCTGTATAACATCTTCAATTTTAACAGGCTGATAAGAAGGCTTTTGTTGAGGCTCTTTTTGAATAAATTTTGCTGGAAGTTTTTCTCTAACAACTTTTTTAACTAGTTGCGCTTTTTCAGAAATTGAAGATTCCAAATTTTTTTTTTGAATTTGAGGTTTTAATTTTGGCTCTTGTATTTCTTTTTTTTCTTCATTATCTAATACGGCTTGAGCTGTTTTAGGGGTAATTGATGTAGCAGCAGACGGGTTTTTAACATTAACCCTAAAGTTAATAGGTTTTGTTGTATTAATATTTATTTTAACATAACCATTATTAACATCTTGACCTGCATAAGGATAAACATTTGTTGAAACACTTCTTATTTCTGTACCATTAGCAGATGCACCAGATGATTCATTTTTTGTTTCAGGAAGTAAAATATAATAATTTAAATCGCTCTTTTTAATAACCTTAACAGGCTGAGTAAAGCTGTTTTTTGTGTATAAATCAACACTATAAGCACCATCTGATGTCTTTATAAGTTCAACTTTCATCAAAGCATTTTTGTATTCTGATTCAATTGCAAATACAAAACTATTTAAAAATATTAATGCTAAAACTCCATAAACAAGTCTGTGCGCAAATTTATACACTTTATACTATCCTTTTATTTTAACAAGATTTATATATTCATATTATAATATAAACAAGCACTGATGTAAAAATGGTAAAGATTTTATGAATAAAGTTAACAAAAACGATTTTAAATCGGGCATAGTAACAATTGTAGCTCGACCTAACGTAGGTAAATCAACTCTTTTAAATAAAATTCTTGGTCAAAAGGTGGCTATTGCAACACCCCTAAGACAAACTACAAGAAAAAATTTAAAAGGGATATACACCGATTCTAACTCTCAAATTGTTTTAATAGATACCCCCGGTGTACATAAACCAATAAACGAGCTAGGGAAATTTTTATCAAATCAATCAAAAGATGCTTTAGTTGATACTGATTTAATTCTTTTTATGGTTGATGTGACAGAGCCATGCGGTCTTGGAGATAAATGGATTTGGGAAAATTATCTAAAAAATACAAAAACTCCAATCCTTATCATATATAACAAAGTCGACTTAATTAAAAATCTTGAACAAAGAGAATTAAACACATATACATACAAAAAATTATTTGAAAAAAATCTTGATTCCATAAAAATAAGCGCCAAAACAGGCAGAAATATAGATGATTTAATTAAAAAAATCAAAGAATATTTGCCTTATGGTGAAAAATTTTACGATGAAGATATGGTTTCAGATACAAATATGCGAGAAATTGCCTCCGAAATAATAAGAGAAAAAATTATTCTAAACACAAAAGACGAAGTTCCTCATTCAACAGCAGTAATAATAGATAGCTATAAAGAAGAAGAAAATATTGACAAAATCAGTGCAAAAATAATAGTCAATAATGAAAGCCAAAAAGGCATTCTGATTGGAAAACAAGGCGCTATGCTTAAAAAAATAGGAACAAGCGCCAGAAAAGAATTAGAAACAATTTTAGAAAAAAAAGTATTTTTAGAATTATTTGTCAAGGTCCAAAAAAATTGGCTAAAAGATAAAAATGCTCTTAAAGAATTTGGCTTTGAATAAAGCGAATTTCAGCCCTTCTCAATCTAAAGATTTAGATACAAAGTTGCACGCCATATAGGGTAAATTTAAACCTTGCTATTGATGAATATACCGCCTAAAAGAAGTATATTCATAATGTAAGTTACGCAATTTAGATTAAATTTTACAAAAAAATATACTTTTTGGAGGGGTTAATGAGAAGAACAGTGGATTTCAAAAGGAAGCAAAAAGTCATTGTCGTTGATGACAAATATGAACATGCTTCAGGTGTTCGCGAGTTGGTAAATCTGGAAAATGATTATGAGGTTATCGCAAATGCAGGTAATGCAAATGTTGCAATTTCATTAATTAAAAAATATCAACCGGACATTGTTTTAATGGATGTTAATATGCCTGAAATGGACGGTATTAACGCTATTGCAGAAATTCAAAAACTAAATTTAAAAACAAGAGTTATAGTACTCACTGCTTATGATGATGCTGATTTGATTTATAGAGCAATGAAAGTTGGAGCTTGCGGATATGTTCTAAAAACTATGGTTTCAGCTCAACTTATTAAAGCGCTGGATGAAGTATCAATGGGCAAAATCTATTTACCAACTATTCTTTGTTCAAAATTCTTTGAATATTTCCAAGATTTTGAAAAGAATGGTCAAGCAAATCAAGAAGATGATAATGAAGAAAACTTGCTTCATTACTTAACAAATAGAGAAGAAGAAGTTTTATCTTTACTTTTAGAAGGCGCAACTTATAAAGACGTTGCAAGAGAATTGTTTATCTCTGAAACAACAGTAAAAACTCATGTAAACAACATTTTCCAAAAACTTCAAGTTAAAGAAAAAACTCAAGCTGTACTTTATGCAATCAATAAAGGCTTCAAGCCAAAAGCTAAAAAAATCGCTGTGTAGCAACCCAAGCGAAGCGAAACGTAGTGCGACTGCACACGTTGAGCAAAGCGAGGGCAAAGGTGTGCGAAGCTCGTGACGGCAGAGCGTTGAGCTCTGGCGAACAGAGCGTAGTCCGTACCCGAACCGAGCGAGTTTAGCGATAGCTTAACAAGCGAAGGTGAGGGCAAAGGTGTGCGAAGCTCGTGACGGCAGAGCGTTGAGCTCTGGCGAACAGAGCGTAGTCCGTACCACGAGCGAAGCGAAACGTAGTGCGACTGCACACGTTGAGCAAAGCGAGGGCAAAGGTGTGCGAAGCATGCGCTAGCCGTGTGTGAAGCCGTGAAAATGGCAAGGCGTTGAGCCTTGACATTTTAGGCGTAACCGTTCGACGGCGACGTGGAAATCTTCGATTTCCTCAGGAGCATGCGCTAGCCGGTGCGATAACGAGCTTTCGTAGAGAAAGCGAGTTAAGCACTACGACGCCAACACAGCCACAAATCAAACCTTAAATGGTAAGTAAAAAATGAACAAAACAGAAAAAAACTTTAATATTTACTTTGAAAACAAAGACTTAACACAAGATGAAACATACTCATCCAATGTTGTTAAGTCTTTAATTCGAAGCATATTAGAGCCTGTTGTAAGCAATAATTCAAAAGCAATAATTTTTACGCATCTAAAAGATTATCCTGAAACTCAAGGAATAATCAAAAGACTTGAATATTGCGCTAATGCAAACCTAATAAAAATTAGCGACTTTGAATTTTCAAAATTTGATGTCGAAGAAATAGGCTTTGTTGTTTTAACATCTCAAAGATACAATGCAGCATTTTTGTTCAAAGAAACAGAAGAAAATAAATTTCAAATTTATCTTAAATTAAATTCTAAACTTGTAAACGATGTTTATGAAACAATAAAATCAACATTTTTAATCAATTTTGATGAAGAATTTTATGCTCATAAGCCGGAAAGACGTGATAACACTTTAATGAACAGTGCAATTTCAAATATTCTTAAATATTTTGAAGAAGCAATACAAGAGAGTGAATACAATTCAAAAATTCAAGAAAATTACAAAACAATTAACGAAACAAATACAAATTTCAGAAATGAAATCTATCAAAATATTAAACAAATTGCGCATGAAATCAAAAATCAATTGAGCATTTTAGATATTTATACAAGAATTTATGAAAAGAAAACAGGCGATTTAGAAACATCAGAACCTATAAGAAAATCTGTTAGTCTTATAAAAGCTCAAATTGAACAATTTAAAAATATTGATGTAGTAAATCTGCAAGAAAAAAATATTAAAACTATCATCCAAGATTCAATAAAAGTTTATAGCGGACTTTTAAAAGAAAAAAACAATAAATTAATTCTAATTGATGAAATGGCGGCGCTTGAGGCTAATTGTTTTGTGGATGAAGAAAAATTCTCAATAGTAATTAATAATGTTATTAAAAATGCACATGATTCAACTCAAAATGATGAAATAATCATAAAGTTGCAACAAATCGAAGAAAAAGTTAGAATTTCAATTATAAACCACGGCGAAATGATTGAAAAAAGCCAACAAGAAAAAATATTCGAAAAAGGATATACAACTAAAAAAGATGGATGGGGAATAGGATTATCAGTTTGCAAAAAATTCATAGGTTCACAATTTGGAACATTTGAATTAGCTAAAAGCGATGAAAACGAAACAATTTTCACGCTGACATTGCCTTTAGCTCAAACAAAATAATCAAAAAATAAGGATAGAATTATGGATTTTATAGACAACAGAACAAGAGCAATAGGAGCTATGGCGCTTGACGGTTTGCAAGAAAGAGCAAAAGCAATAAGTGCCAATACCGTTAATGTCTTAACTCCAAATTATCAAAGAAAAGAAGTATCATTTGAGCAAAGTCTGCAAAATATCATTGCTCGTGAAAACGAAAAAGAACAAATTAAACTAAATAATTCACAAATGTATCAAAAAAACCCTAATGCGGTTTTAGAAGGTCAAAGTCCCGCTCAAATTGCATTTTTAAACACTGCTTATGAAGACGGATATTCAATAAATGTTGAAAATGATACATCTGAACCATTGGGTTTAAACGGAAATAATGTTAATTTAGAATCAGAAATGATGGATGAAGCTAAAAACGGTATGCAATATCAAGTTGTAGCATCGTTATTATCAAAATCTTACGCTATGATGAACACTATCATCAAAGGTCAAAATCAATAACAGGGGAGAATTAGATGAGTTTTAATGTATTTGATATAGCAGCAACGGGAATGTATGCGCAACGTATTAAAATGGATACAGTTTCATCAAATATCGCTAATGTTAACACTACAAGAAATGAATTTGGCGAAAAGGAAGTTTATCATAAAAAACAAGTAAACTTTAAAGAAATGGTAATGAAAAAAAATAACGGCTTTCCTCAAGGAAATGCTGATGTAATTTTTAATCCGCCGGATGAACCTTATTTAGTTGGCGGAGTAACCATGGGAAGCGAATCCGTTTCTAACGGTGTAATGGTAGAATCAATAACAGATGCCGATAACCCTACAAGAATGGTGTATGACCCATCACACCCTGATGCTGATGAAAACGGATATGTTGAGCTTCCAAATGTAAATATAGTTGAAGAAATGGTAAGCATGGTAAATGCTTCAAGAGCTTATGAAGCAAATGTTACCATAGCACAAACCACAAAAACCATGATACAAAGTGCAATTAATATTTAAGGTAAAAGTTTATGGCAGATAATTTCAGTATAAATCCGAATTTTAAAATGGGACAGTTTGAAAATACAATCAGTGATTATAATAAAGTTTTTTCAGACTCTCTAAATCAAGCAAATAATAACATTGGACAAAATCAATCTTTTGATGAAATTTTTAATTCGTTCAATTCAAACCAAATACAGCCAATTCAAGGCGGAGCGCAAATGTATGTCGGTATGGATTCAATTAATGCTTCAAAAATTGAAAACCTATCCGATACCGCAAAAATGGCAAATGACATAGGAAAAGGCTTTTCAAGTGGATTAAGCCAAGTTAGCAATCTTGAAAAAGAAGCAGAAAATGCCTTTGAAACATTTGCTTCAGGAGGAGATATAAACGTACATGATGTTATGATAGCTACTCAAAAATCGCACCTTGCAATGCAAATGGCAATTCAATTAAGAAATCAAATGCTCAATGCATACAACGAATTTAAAAATATGACTATATAATTTAAAAGGAAATAAAAATGAAATACGAATGCGGTCTTAGTTTAAAAGAACTTGAAAAAAGAACTCATAAAGATTATCTTCTGACAAAGAAAATGCTTGATGTGGATTCAATAGAATTCAAAAATCTAAAAGAAGGAGATAAAATCGCACTTAGTTATCTAATTAAGGCAGCTCGTATCATTGAAAAAATAAATATGGAGCTTGATTCTCATCATAATCTTGCTTTTAGAGATTTTCTGGAAGCTGAAATCAAGAAAGGAAACAAAAAAGCTAAACTGACAAAAATTCTTTTTGATGCTCAAAAGGGTATATTTGCGCTTGATTGCGAATCAAATATGGTAAATTTAGCAAAAGGTTTAGAAAAAAGATTAGGCAGGGGTTTTTATCCTGATGACCTTGAAAAAGAAGAATTTCATCAAATTCTAATTAAAATGATTAAAGAAAATAAAATTGATGAAGTTAAAAAGATTTTAAACCAAAGAAGCGTTGTAGAAAGAAAAGACAATGAACTTATTGCAATAGATTATGTTGATAAATTTTCAAAAGACTTTGAAGAAGTTGCAAAATATTTGCTAAAAGCAAGCTGTATTTCAACAAACAACGATTTTAACGAATATTTAAGATTGCAAGCGCAAGCATTCACAAAAGCAGATAGCATGCTTGATGCTTATGCCGATAAAAAATGGGCAACTCTGCAAGATACTCCTCTGGAATTTACTATCACAAGAGAGAATTATTCTGATGAAATGACAGAAACAGTATTAGAAAACGATGAATTAAATCAACTTTTAAAAGAAAATAATATTGATGTTATCTCAAAAGATTATCTTGGAGCACGTGTCGGAATAGTAAACAAAGAAGGCACAGACTACATTTTAAAAGTTAAAGATTTTCTTCCTTTAATGGCAAAAAATATGCCTTTAGCTGATAAATATGAACAAGTTATCTCTGATAAAGATGAAATTTCTCAAACAATGGTTGATGTTGATTTAATTGAAGTAGCAGGAGATGTAGGAGCTTTTAGAGCAGGTATAACATTAGCTGAAAATCTGCCTAATAACGATAAATTATCTCTAACCATAGGCGGCGGAAGAAGAAACGTATACCATAGACAAATCCGCTTTGTTACAAGCGAAGATGCTAAAAAGAAAATCCAAGAAAGATTAGATAATATACTAGATAAAACACTGCATAAATTCTATGACGATAAAATGGATCATCCTTTTACAATTGGTCATGAAAACGGACACTCCTTAGGACCAAAAGAAGGTTGTGAAGCATTAGGCAAATATAAATCAATAATTGAAGAAAATAAAGCCGATATGGTTTCTCTTTCAATGCTTGATGTATTAACTCAAGCAGGACTTTACACCCAAGAAGAAAAAGAAAAAATAATTGTTACTTATGCAACTGATAATATGCTAAAATCTAAACCTACATTATCTCAAGCGCATAGAGTTCGCTCTGTTATGCAAAATTATTATTTTATAAAACATGGCGCAATGGAAATTTCTCCTGACGGATTTTTATTTATACATATCAATGAAATGGTTTCAACAGCCAAAAAAATGCTTGAAGAAATAGTAAAAGTTCAATTAAGCGGAGATTTCAAAAAAGGCGAAAAATATGTCTTAGATAATTTCATTTGGACAAAAGAAATGGAAGTTGTAAGCGAAAAATTGAAAAAAATCTCAAAAAGATTGAACGGCAAAACAGAACAAAAACTTGCAGACAAATTATTCAAAGAAAAAATATAGCCTAGACAACTTTTTTTCTTCTTTTATTCCAATGCTTATATACAGGCAAACCCAACAAGGTAATTAAAAGCCCGGGCACTGTATAAAAGGGTTTAAATAAAGTAAGCGCTATAATAATTATTGAAGATAAAATAACAAAAACAACAGGAATCCAATCAGGAACCCTATAAATACCCTCTTTATAAGGATATAGTTTTCTCATTTTGAAAATACCAAAAATTGTAATTGCATAGAAAATTATGGATGAATATATTACATAATCCAATAATTGAGCATAATTTCCCCACATAATTAATACGCAAATCCAAAAACATTGAAGCCATAAAGAATTTTCAGGCACTTTGGTGCGTCTGTTTATATAAGCAAGGCTTCTAAAGAAAACTCTATCTTTCGCCATTTTATAATAAACACGAGAACCTGTTAAAATCATACCATTGGCACATCCGAATGCTGATATTGCAATTATTATCGCTATTGCAACCAATGCTTTTGAATCAAATATTGTTTGCATTAATTGAGCAACAACAATATCTTCAGGTGATGTCTTAATTAAATCCAGCGGTAAATTTGTCAAATATATCATATTTAAAAGGAAATAAAGCGATATAACAAGCATTGTACCTATAAAAAGCGCTTTTTTGATATTTTTTTCAGGCTTTTTAATTTCAGAAGTTATAAAAGTAACATTATTCCAAGTAATTGAAGCAAATAACGCTCCTACAATGCTTAGCGCAATAACCTTAAGAGTTTCAAAACCAAAAGGAATATGATTGTTTGCAAGACTAAAATTTGAAATTGTTGTTTCTAAATTAAAACCAAAGAAAATTCCCACAACAATTATTGCAATTATTGAAAGAACTTTCGTTAAGGTAAATATATTTTGTACAATAACCCCTGCTTTTACGCCTCTTGAATTAATAAATGTTATAAATAAAACCATAAAAACAGCGAATAATTGTTGGCTAGAAAGTGAATAGCTGCCTAATTCGAGCAACTTATTACTTGATGAAATTACAGGAAAAATTAACCCTAAAAATTTTGCCATTGCAATATTAACAGCAGCAAGCGTTCCTGTTTGAATAACTAAAAAAAGCGTCCAGCCATATATAAAAGCGATTTTTTTAGAAAATATTTTTTTAAGATAAATATATTGTCCGCCTTCTGTTGGAATTGTAGAGGATAATTCACCATAACTAAGCGCACCAAGCATAGTGATAAAACCTGCTAAAATCCACACGAAAATAAGAAGCAGGGCAGAATTTACTCCTCTTGCAATATGCGAAGAAACAATAAAAATACCGCTTCCAATCATTGACCCTGCGACAATAGAAATCGCATCTTTTAAATCCAAAGTTCTTCTAAGTTCGGACATAAAAGAATAATATCATGAACATGCTTGTAATTTTTAAAAAACTAACTGAAATTTACAAAAAGAATATAATATAAAACACCCAATAATATAACTAAAACTTGTTCTTTATAATATTTTGGAGAAAAAAGAAAAAATATTGCACTTAGCGCCAAGAGAAAAAATTCAACCTCAAAATAAAGATAACTTCTAATTATAAGGCTTGTTTTTAATCTGATTAAAGGAGGCAAAAAAGTTACACAAAAAAGCGCCAAGATGATTAAAATAACTCCGTTAATAAAATATTTTGTTTGCCTGTTTAACTTCATATCTTAAATATTATCCGAAAATTTTAAAATATTTTCAAGCGATTTTTCCAACAATAATTTGAATTTTTTAACGTCTGTCTTTGGAAAAATTACCTTACAATAAATATCATACCTCAAAAGGCGTCTGAATAATTTATCTTTATCTTTTTGAGAATTTGCAATAATTATTTTATCTCTAAAGCAATCAATAACCCTTTCTTCCTCTTTTAAAAGATAAGATTTTGCAAGTTTTCCTCTTATTTCAAAAATTGTTTCGCAATTATCGCTAAATTCAACTTTTTCTTGATTTTCAATTACTTTTACAACATCATCCAATAAAACTGTTTTTAATTCGTCCTGTTCATCTGAATATTTCATAATTAACTTGTCTTTTTCCCAATAAAATTCTTTTGGTATGACATTTAATTCTTCAATATCTTTAATCATTATTTTAACAGGTGTTTTATCATCCAAATGTTTTTTTAATAAAGCAACTTTTTCGCTATAATATTCCCCGATTATAGCTTTTTTATATTCATCATATTTTTCAAATACTTTTTTAGAATCTTTCTTATTTCCTAAACACAACATTTTCTCAACTGCACCCGAAAACAGCGCAAATTTCTTTTTAGGAAGCATCACATCAACCAAAAGCAACAAATAACATAAAATACTAAGCTCATAATCTACAAATTTCAAATATTTTCGATATGTCAAAAGCTCATAAAAATCATTTTCTTTTTTAATATGAAATCCTGCTTTTTTTAATTGGCTAATATGCTTATATAGCGTTGATAAACCAATTTCAAGACAGCTCAATACAGCGTTTGTTGAAATTTTTTCATCCAAAAGCAATTTTACTATACCGATAGAATTTTTATTATCTGTCAATTTCATTGCTATACAGTGCTTTCACCAACTCAAGTTTTTCTTTTAGAAGCATTTTTATTCTCTCATTTGAAATATCATATATCATAGGGCAAAAAGATAACAATCTCTGAATTATATAAAATTCATCATCAATAGGTCTTTTAATTGTTACTACATCCTTATTTGTTTCAATTATTTGCTCTTTATCATCAACAAAAGATTTTTCGTATATTTTTTTTGAAACTTTATAAATAAGATTATTTTGAATATCAGAAAAACTCTCTTTTTCTTTGATAACCTCTTTTACCATATAAATTCTATCAATAGGCAAATGCATAAAATATTTTCTATCGCACAAAAGCCCATGTAAATGAATTCTATTAGACCAAGTGCTTGTTTTTATGCTATCAGCGCGCATTGTTATTATTTTATTTCCGCCTGTGGGTAAAATATAATCAAGCGAAACAACATCTTTGTTTTTACAATGCCATTCTAAGCGTCTTAGTAAATTCCAATTTATAGTTGAATAATATCCAAAATCAATAAATTTCAATTTATCATCTTCATCTTTTATATATCTTGATAATTTATAAAAAAGACGCATAGTTTTTCTTATTCTATCGTAATTTTTTTGAGAAATTAAAATCTTTTTAGCATCCGAAATAGCTTGCATTTCTTCTTTTGTGAAAAATAAATCAGTTTCTTTTTTCTCGTAATAATATACTTTTTCACGCTTTTCATTAACTTTAGATTTTATATCAATGCCGCATTTATGAAATCTTTCGATATAATTTGTAATTAATGAGCGCTGAATATTAACACCATTTTCGCTAAATTTTTCAATAATTTGAGCTTTAGTGTAATCATCATCAATAAGAAGATTTAACAAATATAGTAATTTATCGGTGCTTGATACTTTCAAAAAAACCTCTTTTTATTTGTAATTATATCAAAAATATTATTCGTACAAATGTAGTAATTTAAATTAAGAAATTAAGTTTTAAGCTAAAAACCGCTATAATAAAGAAAGATGAGCTATGATACAAGGGTAAAAATATGATTAGCGATAATGAATTTTTGGAATTATTGAAAAATTATGAAATTACATACGCAAAAGGCGATATTATAAAAGGCATTATAGTGGGCTATGAGGGCAATGATGTTTTAGTTGATATAAAAGCAAAAACAGCTGCAATTTGTCCTAATAGCGAAATTCTTATTTCAAAAGACCAAAATTCAAAAGATATTCTTCAAAAAGGCGAAGAATATGATTTTGTTGTTATACACCCGCAAGATGAAGATGGCATTTACTATTTATCCCATAAAAAAGTAGCTCTTAAAGAAAACATAAACACGCTTGTTGATAAATTTAAAAATAATGAAACAGTAACAGGTAAAATCACAAACCTTACAAAAGGCGGAATTTTAGTTAGTGTAATGGGAATAAAGGGTTTTGTTCCAACAAGCCAGATTAAAGTAACTGACTATAAAGTTTCAGATGAAATTGAATTGAAGATTTTATCTTTGGATGTTGAAAAAAATAATTTTATCCTCTCAAACAAAAAAATGTATGAAGATGAAATTGAAGCAATCAAAAAAGATACTTTAGATAAAATCGAACTTAATATGGTAGTTAAAGGTAAAGTCGTAAGAATAGCCGACTTTGGTGCATTTGTTGATATTGGAGGAATTGACGCATTGTTGCCTTTATCTCAAATGTCTTGGAGCTGGATTGATAATCCAAATGAATTATTAAAGCTAAATGATATTATTGAAGTTGAAATCATAGGAATTGACAAAGCAAAACAAAGAATTTCGCTGAGCCTAAAAACTTTAAGCGAAAATCCTTGGCTAAAAGCGCAAGATGTAATTAAAGAAAATGAAATCACAAAAGGAAAAGTTATAGCAATTAAGCCTTTTGGTGCTTTTGTTGAAGTATATCCTAAAGTAGAAGGTTTAATAAATAAACTTCAAATGAAAGAATATATTAAAAAATATCAAAAAAATATAGAACTAAATGACGAAATAGAGGTTCAAATCAAAAAATTTGACGGTGAAAATCAAAAAATTACTCTTGAAATTGTTTAGTTAATTGTTTCTTATATTGAGAAAGAGTGGGTAGTAAACTTAATTCTACCTCTTTTTTCCTGTTTTCAATAATTTCAAAATGGCTTAGATTTAAATTTTTGTCACGATATGTTATAGCAGACTTTGTATTAAGCTCACCAAGCTCAATTTCACTATATTTATTTTGAATTAAATCAGGATTAAAAGAAGCAATAGTTGCTATTGTTTTATTTTCTTTTATTACTTTTCCTATTGTCAAATTTGCCTTATATAAAGCGCATAAAACAGGTTTTGAATGATTATAAGTGCAATAAATTGAATTTTCATGCATTAAAGATGTAATTTTTAATATAAAATCTTCGCTCCATAAAACACTCTGCTTATAAGGTGCAAAGCCGTCATGATAGATAACATCATATTTTTTATCTAATTTTTGAATTACACATCTTGCATCATCAATATAAAAATGAATAAAATCGGGCTTTTTTAAATTATTTTTTATAATTTCATTAATCTTATCATCATATTCAAATTCAAATGACTTTAAAACAAGCTCTTTATTTATTTCAATACAATCAATAAGTTGAATATTTGAAAAATTTTCTAAGGCGCATTTTGTGTTATAACCAATACCATAGCATATATCTAAAATCTTTGTCGGCTTATCTTTATAAAACAAAGACGGCTCAATAAATTTTTCAAAAGCCTCTTTTTTAGCACCGAATTTAGAATGAAAAACCTCATCTAATGCTTTATCATAAAGCCCTATTGAACCGTCTTGCGTTTTAAATATTTCGATATTTTCCATTTTTTATTTAGGAAGTTTTAGATTGTCTTCTAATTCAAGAATTATTTCTTCACCTTTTTTAGCCTTGAAATGTAGCCCCGGAGAAACAATTCCTGATACTAGACCAACTCCACCGCCTACCGAACCGCCTATAATAAGACCTGTTATGGTATTTCCTGCTGCAACACCGATTGCAGAACCTAAACCGGCGCCAACTCCGCCG
Organism: Candidatus Gastranaerophilales bacterium; assembly: GCA_944324915.1. Taxonomy (GTDB): domain Bacteria; phylum Cyanobacteriota; class Vampirovibrionia; order Gastranaerophilales; family Gastranaerophilaceae; genus RUG14156. The sequence continues at coordinate 71,048 of CALUYD010000001.1, forward strand.
ATTGATAGAGTATATGCTGCAATTTTTCCGGCTGTTTCTTTAGCTCCCTCTTGAAGATATTTTTTCTTTGAAGCTAATTGAACGCAAACAGGGATATTTTGTCCATCCGGAAGCAAAATATGAGTAAATTCCATAAATACTTTAGCGTTTCTTGAGAACCATTTAGGATTTTCAATACATGTAATTCTTGCAATCAAGGAAGAATTACAAGGGATAAGTATAGTTCCTTCTTGTGTTCTTAAATCTTTATCAAAAGAAAATTGAACATAATCGCCTGTTTTATAATATTTTGAGTTAAAATTTTGCGCAAAATTAACAACAATATAATTTTCTTTTTGAATAATATTTCCGCAAGGAGTAACCTTTACAAGATTAATTTTTGAATTTTCAACCGCTTGCAAATGTTCAATATCGTTATCGGTATAATCAAAAGCCATTGAAGCTAATTGAATATTTGAAAAAGCAAATGCCGATAACAAAGTCGCCGATAAAAATTTTCTAATCATAAACCCTCTTTTATTGCTACATTAAAATTATAACAGATTTTTAAATTTTTTTTAATCCCCAACTTCCCTAACAAAATAAAATATCTCAATTTGTTTATTTAATTCTTCAATTTTATAAATCTCGCTATAATCTTTTTTTAGATTTTTCTTCTGAATTAAATAAGGATAAGAAAAACAAACTCTCTCAAGTGCATCATCAAGATATAATTCCTTACCTTCATAAGCATAAGTATAATAACAATTATAATTCTTGCTACTATCAAAAATTATATTAGAATTTTCAATTTTATATTTTTTATCTATCTCCCAAGGGTTAAAAACATTATCATTCTGAGTTTTATCTTCTAATATTATTAAGTCATATTCATCTATTTTTTTATCGCTCAATTTACCCGAATTTAAAAAATCAACTCTATATCCCTCGTATTCAAGTTTTTTTAAATACAAGGCAGAGCTTGAAAGAGTTTTTATAAAAGCAATTTTTTTCTTATCGGGATATTTTTCTTTTATTGTGTCATAGATTTTAGATGCCAAAGCTAATGTTGGGATAACCTTTCTTCTATAACAATTCTCCTCAAACTGATTTTTATTATAATTTGCTTCCCTAAAAGAGCTTAAAACCGCCCAAAAAGGCATTCTTTTATTATGAAAAGGAATTAAAATCATATAAAAAAGACAGAAAAATAATATTATCGGTTTTATAGCGCTTTTTTTCTTATAAACACCAGCTAAAATAACGCTTGCTAAGCAAACAAAAGCCACAATAAAACGAATTGAAAAAACCATATAAGCTGTGGCTCTAGCTAAAACCAAAATATTTATAAGAAAAACCAAAGACAAAATAAAAGCTAAAATCGTCCTTTTATTTTTATTTGTAAAAAACCTAAAAATCGATACAAAAACCATAGGCAAAAACACTAAAAATCCCAAAATTCCAAAGCCAACAGTTTGTTCATCAGTTATTATATTTATTTTATCCTGCGCAACATTGCAGCCGATATTTGGATTTATATTTAAAAATTTAAATACTAAAGATTTTATCTCTAAAATATTATTGTTTAGATAATAGCCCCATTTAAACCCTGTAAAATCAAAACTTTGAAAGAAAAAATGAATTAAATTTGAAATATATCCGCTAAAACCGCCCCAAAATCTGTGCCCTAAATAAGCGCAATGATTTGTCAGAGGATTATTAAAATCAATCAAATTTAAAAAATAATTATAACTTGAAAAAATAAAGAAATTCAAAACCAAAAACAAGCTAAACTCTTTAATTTTTCCTAATTTTTTATCTTTATTTATTAAAATTTCATACAATATCAAAAGAATGTATAACCCTAAAACGCTCATTAAACCTGTACTTTTTACCCCCATAGCAAGAGCAAAAGATAAAGATGAAAAATAAAGCGATTTATTAACATACAAACTAAAAGCACAAAGCAATAAAGAGCCAACCAATAAATCAGTCTGCAAACTCGGTATTTGAAGAATTACAGCCGACAATGAAGAAAATAAAAATATTGCATAAAGTCTTTTTCGATATGAATATTTAAATTTTTCAAATATTGAATTCATTGAACATAAAGATAAAATATAAGCTAAAAACGAAACTATTCCATAACCATAAAAATTCTTTTTAAAAACCAACATCCAAGAATATAAAATCTCAGAATTTATAGGCATTATAAGCGCTCTTATATCATTTGTTTCAAAATGAGATAATGAAGAATTTTTCATAAATTCATAAGCTCTAAAAAAATGATATGTTTGACTGTCAGGCTCTAATACAGGCATAACAAGAGCTAAAAATAAAGATGTAAACACTAATATTAAAAAAGCAATCGATAAAACAATAAGGCTTTTATCCAACAAAAGTGCATTTTTTAATCTGTTAAAATCGATTTGGAATTTTAAAAATTGAACTTTTTTAAATTTAAACAATAAAAAAGTAACTATAAAATTTATAATCGTAAAAATAAAAAGATTTATATCATTAATTGCCCCAAATAAAGATAAAATCTCCATATTTAGGACAACAAGAGCAAAAAAAGCAATAAAAATTATCAATAAATTGCCAAATATTGAAGCTAAAAAATAGCTTGAGAGCAAATTTAAAATTATTGCCAAAAAAAACATTTTAAAATCCTACAACAAAATTTTAACTATTACTTTTTTAATTTTTTCTGCCTTATCAACTCTCAACATAGGCGCATGCACATCATTAGGATAAAAAATTACAAAATACCCACAATTTACATCAACAAAATTGAATTTTTCACCGTCTAAAAATTCAACATCTCTATTATCATCATATTTTTCAATAATTGTTTTAAAATCCTCTAAAATTCCATAACCCATTTTCTCTTTTTGAGTTATGACATATTGAATATCGATATATTTTCTATGAACTTCCCATTTTTTTTCTTCAACAGGTTTTAAATCAACACTTTGAACATTTGCATAGATATTTTTGCCGTCAATTTCATAACTGCCTTCATCAAGATTAACCAAATCTGTATTTTTTAAAAATTCAAACGCTTTTTTAAATTTTTCATTTAATGAATAATATTGTTCGCAATTACTTAATCTATCAAAAATCATTTTTTATTCCTTTTTCTAACTTCATAACTTCTAAAATAAAACATTCAAAATATTTTTTCTTAGCAAATATAAAACCTCTCCTGCCATCGAAAATAGCGCCCTTTAAAATATACCAATTAAAAAATTCAAATATCGGTTTTATTATAACACTTGATTTTTTGTTATTTATATCCTTAGATAAAATTTTTGTTTTATCTAAAATCTCATGGAATTCTTTTTGAATATCACTTTCAATAAATTTTAAAATATAAGCATTTTTATCTTTTGCAGAGGGTTTAATTTTATGAATTTTACCTGATTTTAGTTTTAAATCGGTAGAATAATCATTCAAAAACTCCGCACAATCCTTTTTAAAAAGGCGCAATATACCTTTCTTTTTAGCAGATTTAATTTCTCTATTTAAATAAAAAGTTTTAACAAAAAAAGAAACACAATTTTTCTTTTTCTTAGGATTTAAAATATAATTTTGAATTTCTCGAATTAACTTTTGAGGGATGATTTCATTTTCTTCAAGAATAAAAATCCAATCGTTTTTAGCTTCAGATAATGCTTGATTTTGCGCTAAGGAAAAATTATTTTTATCAGCATAAATAATTTTTGCCTTGTATTCTTTTGCAATTTCAACAGTATCATCGCTAGAATGTTCATCAAGCACTATAATCTCATCAAAGTCTTTTATTGATTCTAAAGTTTCGCAAAATTTATTTTCAGAATTTTTTGTTTTTATAATTGCGCTTAGTTTTATTTTTTCTTCCATTTTAAATCCCAATAAAAAAGCGCAACTTAATGCGCTTTTTATTAACTCTCTATTTATTCCGTAAAACTAATGTGTCCATCAAAGGCAAATGCCTTTTAGCTTACGCTTTTGTCCACATTGCATCTGTTGATAATTTTGAATTCATAAACTCTTGAGAGATATTTATGTTTGATGGAGTAAAGATGAATACGTTTTCGCCGATTTTTCTTTGTGAACCGTCAAGTGCATGAGTACATCCGCAAAGGAAGTCAACGATACGTTGTGATTGCTCTCTATCAAGAAGTTGTAGATTTAAGATGACAGTTTTTCTTTCTTTTAGTGCTTCAACAATTGTTATTGATTCATTGTATGCTTTTGGTTCAATAACGATTACTTCATGAGCACCGGCTTTTGCTTGAGGTAAAACTCTCAAATTAGCTCTGCTTTTTCTAATTGGGTTAGTTTCAGTAAAACTTGGTTGTAGTGCAGCATTTCTATCTGTTGGATATTCTCCTTCGTAAGCTGCGTCTAGTTCATCTTCGTATTGTTCTTCGCCCATTGGATTTAATGAGTCAGTCAATGCTCCGATAATTTCTTTAATTTTTTCTGAAAGTGCCATCTTTTCTCCTTTTATATTTAATTAAATAATATTCTTCCTAATCTAATCATTGTTGCGCCACACTCGAGAGCTATTTTATAATCATGGCTCATTCCCATTGAAAGTTCTTTAAGCTGATATTCATCAACCAACTTTTTCATTTCTGAAAACAGCCTTCTTAGCTCATCTTTATCATCAGTTAATGGTGCTATATTCATTAAGCCCACCAAATCTAATGATTTTAAATTTGCTATTTCATTGATTAAGTTTTCAAGTTGCGCCGGTTCAATTCCAAACTTTTGAGCTTCATTGGCATTATTCACTTGAATTAAAATCTTTTGTTTAATGCCTTTTTTATTTGCCTCATCATCAATACATTTTGCGAGTTTCAAGCTATCTACACTATGAATATACTCAAAAGCTCCAACAACATGTTTGACTTTATTCGTTTGTAAATGTCCAATAAAATGATATATCGATTGGGCGCGTGTTGTATCATCTATTTTATTGATTTTTTCAATAGCGTCCAACGCTTTGCTTTCTGCAAAATCTCTAAGACCTGCCTTGAAAGCCTCTATCATTTTTCTTTCATCGTAATACTTAGTTACTGCAATTATTCTGGGATTGTACCCTTTGATATCTTTTAAAACAAACTCATAAGAATCTTTTACAGTCATTTAAAAGCCTTATTTAGAATACTCTCCCTATCTTTTGCCGTGGAAAATCCCCACAATTTTTATTTTAGATTATTTTTTTAGAGTTGCAACAAATATATTTTATGGGATTTTTTTAAAATAAAAAACATGCTCAAATCATGTCAGAGTGCATGTTTTAACATGATGCTATTTTATTAATATTTCTTAACAACAACAAATTTTTTTTTATTTAAGGCATGCCTTTTGATATACTTATATTGTGAGGAAAAATTTATGCAAAATGATATTAAAAGACCAATAGATTGGGATGATTATTTTTTCGAAATAGCTCGCGCTGTTTCAAAACGCTCAAACTGTCTAAGAGCGCAAGTTGGAGCTGTCGTTGTAGGACAAGATAAAAAAATCAAAGCAACAGGCTACAATGGAGTTCCCTCAAAAGTTACATCTTGTCTTGATTTAGGCTACTGTTACAGAATTAAAAACAATATTCCATCAGGAACATGTTATGAAACATGCAGAAGTATCCACGCTGAGCAAAACGCTATAATTCAAGCAGGACAAGATAGATGTATGGGTGCTACAATGTATATTTGGGGACACAATTTTATCTGCATTTTATGCAAAAGATTTATTGTTCAAGCAGGAATTAAAACAGTTTATCTTAAAAAAGATGAAAATTCTCCAATTGAAACTGTTACAATGGAACAATTACAAGACGAATTAACTCAAGATGGTCTTGTAGCCATGTCGTAGAATAAAATAACAAAAAAATTAAGATAAAATATCTTTTATGAGAAACAAAGTTTTATTATCAATAGTCGTTTTTGCCATTTTAGGATTATTTTTATATCCAAAAAGCAAAAGCGAACCAAATTATTCATATAAAATCTATACTCCTCAAAACTTAAGCGAAGTATCAAAAGGAGTTGCAAAAGCGCAAAAAGATAGCGAAATTCTTTTTATTGTAGATTTTTCAAATTCTATGAATGATTTAGTAGATGGAATTCCTAAAGTTGATATTGCAAGAAATACTTTAGCTGAAATTTTACCAAAAATTCCTGCCGATGTTAAAACAGGATTAAGGGTTTACGGACATAAATCTGGTTTTACATATTATCAAGGCTGTCAAGCAAGCACTCTTAGCGTACCTTTAGGACACAATAATTTTCAAACAATCCTGGGAAGTCTTTATGGTACAAGAGCAGTAGGCTGGACTCCTATTACATATTCGCTCAAACAGGCGATTGATAAAGATTTTATAGGAGTTAAAGGCAAAAAACATATTATTCTTTTAACCGATGGCGGTGAAAATTGTGACGAAAGTCCTTGCACTTATGTAATAAACCTTATGAAAACAAGAGATGACGTCAAAATTGATGTTATTGCTTTTGATATTCATGATGTTGAAGCAAATAACCAATTAAAATGCACTGCTCTTATGACAAGCGGAAAATTTTTAAACGCAAACTCTCAACAAGACCTTGCTAATTCACTATTTGAAACAATAGGAATTTCAAAAGATGTTAGAGGAAGCATTAAAATTCCAAATTAATCAATAGTATTATAAATTCTATCTCCGGCATCGCCAAGCCCAGGTAAAATATAGCCTTTTGAATTTAGTTTTTCATCAAGTGCTGATGTTATTATTTTTACTTTAGGATATGCGCTTGACAATTTTTTAATTCCTTCAGGAGATGAAATCAAGCTCACAAAAACTATATTTTCTTCTTTTACGCCTTTAGAGATAAAATTTTCAACCGCATCTTTTGCGCTGTTTCCTGTTGCTAACATTGGATCTAATAAAAGCACAAAAACTTTATCTTTATCTTCTTTTATTTCTTTTCTTTTGTCATAATACCAAACAGGCTCAAGCGTTTCTTCATCTCTATACATTCCAATATGATGAACATTAGCAAAAGGCAATAAATCTTGAGCAACTTCGCAAAAAATCATGCCCGCTCTTAAAATCGGAGCAATTATAAGTTGAGCTCTTGAATCAAAAACTTCGCAATTAGCTTCGCACATAGGCGTTTCAACTGTTTTTTTAATTGTCGGTAAATCAAGCGTAGCTTCATAAATTAAGGAATAAGTAATTCTTCTTAAAGCATTTTTAAATCTTTCACAATCTGTATTTTTATCTCTTATTATTGATAAATTATGTGCTACCAAAGGGTGATTTAAAATCTTTAAATTTTTTACTGCTTCCATCTTTAATTCCTTAATTTATTGATATATATTTTTATCCTTTAAAATTTGAAAAACCTTATCTGTTTTATCTATTGATTCTTCGAGATTTTTGCCCTCTTGAACTAATGAATCGCAAAAATCAACCTGCGCTTGAATATACTCAGGATTTGCCAAATATTCTTCAACAGACCTTTTGACACTATCTGATACTTGAGATTTATCCATATTAACTTGAGCTATACCCATAGCATTTAAACATTCGCTGGATTCTTTTTGTGCTTCAATTGATACAGGTTTATCAGCACAACTTGATTGTGCAGGCGCAACGTAAGTTTTACTTGCATTATATTTTTGCAAATTTAAACTATTTAAATTTCCTGCAACATCGTTTTCCATTTAGCTCTCCAAATTGATTTTCGTGTTCTTATATATAAAACATGCCAAGAATTTTTTTTGCTAATTTATGAAAAATCCATCCTCTGTGTTTTCAAAAATTTACATTTTTTCTATTTTAACTCTATGAATTAAATTATGCAATGGATTATATATAGTAAAAAGGATGATTTATTAATTTGTTTTTCATGATTATAATTAAACTGTATTTATCAATAGAGGAAAAATTATGAAAAATTGGATTATCATTCTGTTATTATTCGCACTTCCATTAGGAACTTACGCATATTTAGATGCAAAATCACAAAATTCTAAAACTTGTAGCGTTGAAGCGCTAAACAAAATGCAAAATGAAATGGCAAATTCTAAAGTAAAAATTATTAAATTTTCTTCTCCAATGTGTTCAGAATGTAAAAAAATGGCACAAGAAATGGATAAAGCAATGGAAAATCTTAAAGACAGCGTTATCTTAGAAGAAATAAATATCTCTGAAACAACAGGCAAAAACGCAAAATATAACAAATCAGCCATTAAAAAATACAATGTTACTTTAGTTCCTACTGTTATTTTTATAGATAAAGAAGGTAACGCTATTCAAAAAAGAGAAGGTCTTGTAAAATCTGATGAAATTATAGAAATTGTAAACGGTATTCAATAATGTTAAATCAATTAAATGCTACATTAGCGCAATATGTTCAAAATAGTGAATTTTCACTTTTATTTTTGCTCGTATCATTCTTAGGCGGGGTGTTATCTTCGATTTCACCTTGCTCTTTAGGGATGATTCCTATCATAGTAGGCTATGTAGGAGGCTTTGGCGATAGCGATAAATTTAAAACATTCTTGCAATTATTATCTTTTGTTTTAGGCTTATCGGTTGTTCTAAGTGCAATTGGTATTTTTTGCGCCGTTACCGGAAATGTATTTTCATCAATCGGCGGAAGCTATTGGGTATTATTTTTAGCTTCATTAATTATGGTTTTTGGCTTGAGCATGTTGGGAATAATTGAGCTTAACATCAATCCTTTGGTAAAAAGATTTCCAAAAGGAAATTCAGCCAGCTTATTTGTTTATCCTTTTATTATAGGGGTTTTATTCGCATTCGCCGCAAGCCCTTGCTCAACTCCAATACTAGCAGGTATTATGAGCTTTGCAACATTATCTAAAAATCTTGTTTTTGCAACTTTAATGCTCTTGTGTTTTTCATTGGGACAAGGGGTTATTATAGTTTTAGCAGGACTTTTCACCTCATTTTTGAAAAATATCAGAAATTTTGCACAAATTAGCGAAGTTTTAATGAAAATATCAGGAATTTTGCTTGTTTTGGGTGCAATTTTAATCTATATTAAAGTATTTTCAAGATTTATCGGATAAATCTTACTATAATCTATTGCAAAAATTGGCGATACAACTTATTTAGAACTTTGGAAAAATATATTAGTATAATCAAAAAAAATATTAAAAAATCCGACTTAACTATTCAAGTCGGATTTTATTTAATGCTTTTCTTTGCCTTCAAGCCTTCTTTCAATAGCTTTTTCTTTACCTTCAAGACTTTTGCTTGAGCCAGCATTAACATTAACACTATTTCCTTGCGCTACTCCTTTATTTAATCTTGCATTAGGATGTTTTTTGGTTGTCACTGTGCTTTGTTGTTTAGCACCAACTTTCCCATTGTTTCCCTTTGCTTGTACTATTTGCATATTTAGCGCAAACATTAAAGACAAAATTAACATTCCGATAAATTTTTTCTTCATATACACCGCCTTTCAAAAAAAAGAAAATATCATATATCAAAAAACCATAAATCCTACTAACAGAATAATTGAGATTAATAATATTATGGATTAATAATCAAATTTCAGAAGTTGATTTTTTTCTAACAGAAAAATTAACTTTTTTAACAATAAAAGCAACAGCTGTAATTATGATTGCGCCAAGCGCAACAAAAGGAAGAAGTTTTTTATTTGAAGATGATTTAATGTTTTGCTCAATTTTGGGGATATTTGTTTTAGCTTCATTTTGAATAGTTTCAGGCATTTTTTTAAATAAAACTTTAATTAAATCTTCATGTTCTGGAATTTCAACTTGTCCATTAACAAAATTATAATTTTCGAAGGTTTTCTTAAAAAATTCTAAAGTTTTACTAAAGTATTCTTTTTTATCTCCATCGTTATTTTTTATGCCTTCTTCTAAAATCGAAATAAGATTATTATAAGCAGCTTGAAGTTTTTTAGAATTTTCAATCGGAGATTTTAGAGAATCTCCTAAATTTAAAAATGTTCTTAACTGCAATTTTGCAAGTTGCGCCTTTATAATATCTTCATCATTTAATTGCAATAAATTTTGAGTTAATTCTTCAAAACCAATTGCATTTTTTAAACCTTCTTTGATTGCTTTAACTTGTTCATCATTCGAACCATTATTAACTAAATCTTCAGGATTTAGAGATTGCATAAATGATTTTAATTTTGAATGGTATTCATTTGCTTTTAATTTTAAATAACCTTTGAAAAATTCCAATGAATTTTCTTCACTATTATCTAAAAGATGAGTATATAATGTTCTTAATTCAAAATTTGTTACGTTTGATGGCATATTAATATATGGGTTATCCATCAAATTTTTTGTATCAGAGAACTTAGGAGCAAGAAAAGTTTTCATAAAACGAATCGGAAAATCTAAATTTGTTTCATTATATATTTGCCCATTTGGTTTAAAAAGTTCAAAAGGAATACCATCAGAACCTGCAACAAACCCATTATTAACTATAAGATTATATGATCCAAAATCAATTAATTTTGCTTTATTATTATCAATAAATATATTTCCTGCCTGAAGATCACAATTTATTATTCCATTAGTGTCCAAACTATATAATTTAGATAATAAATCTTTTATGGTGTCAAGGCTTACTTTCTTTTTATTTGGATGATAGCCTTGAACCATTTGTTCTATTAAGTAATATGAATCTTTATTTTTAATAATTCCATAAGGATTAGTGGCAATATCAGGAGAAATTTCTTTTATTTTTTGGAGTGCAAAATATTCCTTTAAATTTTGTCCTTTTGCTTGAAGTTCAAGTTGTGAATTAGCAAAAGTTTTATCCTTCGGTGCTTTTATAATTTTTCCTTTGTATTCAAAAACATTAGAAGTCCAACCGGAATCTAGTGGCTTAGATATTTTTGTAAAATCGATAATTTCCTGTACTTGCGAAGTTGGTATATCGCCAAAAACAATTTCAGGTTTTGAAACAAATTCATCAATATTACCTTTAAAAGAAATTGAATTATATTTTTTAGGGTATTTTATTGAATTAATATTATGTACTTTGGATAAATTTGAAACACTTAACAACATATTACCTCACACAATTATATCATTAAAACTTATAAATATTTATATTTGTTTCATTTTAGCAAAATTTTTTTTTACATACAATATAGAAAAGCGGTGAACATGAAAGTAACTAATGCTCGCCGTTGTAAGGAGAGAGAAGAACCCCTTGGGGTTCGAATCCATCCAATAAAAAAGACCCTACTTTGGGTCAAAAAACGTGCCTGGAGACTCTGCCGACGAGAAACTGCGTTGAATCGCCGTTTCGAGGAGAGGGAAGAACCCCTTGGGGTTTGAATCCATCCAATAAAAAAGACCCTACTTTGGGTCAAAAACGTGCCTGGAGGGATTCGAACCCCCGACCTTTTGGTTCGTAGCCAAACACTCTATCCAGCTGAGCTACAGGCACATATTAAATTTTGTAATTAATTCTACAATGCTAAATAACAAATATCAAGTAATTGAAATAAAATAAAAATTTGCTATAATAAATTTTAAACGATACAAGCAAGGATAAAATTATGAGCATAGATGGAGCAATAAGAGATTTAGCAAGCATGATAAGCAAAGACGAAAAAGTTTTATGGTTTTCAAAACCTGATAAACTTTGTTTTGTTTTAGAAAGTATTTTTAACCCACTATTACCGATTGCCATAGTATTTTTAGCATTTGATTTAACCATTGTATCTGCAATTTATAACACCGAAGAAAAACTTCCCGTAGTATTTGCACTTTTTATGCTTTTTATACATTTAATGCCTGTTTGGGTTTATATTGGCGGCGTTTTAATGACATTTTTAAAATACAAAAACACAGGATATATAGTAACAACAAAAGGAATTTATGCATCAGGCGGATTTCTAACAAGAACATACAACATGAAGCCTTTTAACGAAGTATCATACGTAAATATTCACAGAGGAATTATCGATCAATTAATAGGTGTCGGGGATGTAATTGCAACCTGCAACAGTGGCGATGCATATACAATAAACGGTCGTCAAATTGGTGGCGGCATTTCAATATGCGATATAGCTGATTATCAAAGAGTTTTTAAAATGGTTAAAGAATTACAAGAAGATGTATTCTCTGACACAATGTATCCAAATGCGCTAAGACCTGAAAATAACCCAGGATATAACACAAGATACAGTGCAAAAAGAGATTGGAATCAATGATAGCAGATTGCAATTTAATTGCTTATGAATTTGATAAAAACCAATTTACGCCGCAAGAAATATATCCTAGCGGAGAAAAAGACGAAGAAAAAATAATAAATAAATATGCACCAAAAGGGCAAAATGCACCTATTTTAACCTTGCAAGAAGATATAATAAACGATGAAGGTTATGGTCTTAAAAAAGGGTTTTACAGTGTTTTACCTGATAAATATCTTGATTTTTTATATATTTATCAGTCAGGCAAATTAAAAGCAAAAATTCCTGTTGTTAAAATGGAAGTTTTTGAAAGCGTTAACATCCAACAGCCAAAAGTTAAAAAAATGAGTGCAAAAAAATTTGCACGTGAAAAAGAAAAAGAATATCGAAAATATCTAAACGGAGAAAACCCCAATGAGCTTGATTGGAGGGAAGTTGAGATATATAAAACAGATAAAAAAAATACTTGGCTTATAATTTATAACACAAATAATATACAACTTTTAGGCGTTATCAGGTTTTAATTTCAATCAAAAGATTGATTTTTTAGTTCGCTACTTATGATATTTTTTCTATGAGGATAAATCGTATTAAGGAATTGGAAGAGAAAGGCAGAAAAAATGCAAAAAATTTCCCCCCTAAGATCAAGTATCGAGGCTTTTAACAAATTTAAAGCTCTAAGAGCTAACAAAACAGACAAAGCACAAAACGCTGAAAAAGCAGCTCAAACTAACCCATTTGGAATTACTTTCAAAGGTACAGTTATTCAAATGGATGTTTTTGAAAAGACAGAAAATAGCACAAAAGCTATTTCTCCATCTTTAAAAGAAAGATTACAAAACACAGGCAAACTATTAGCGTCTGCTTGGGTTGGAACTATTAACAAATTTTCTTCATTCAAAACAAACGCAATTGCATTCGGTAACAAATTAAAAGACAACACAATTGCTTTTGGTAAAAAATTACAAGAAATCGGCAACACAAAAGTTGAATTTGATGTATTTAAATACAATGTATCAAGATTACAAAATCAACCTGTAAGCGAATTAAAATCAATGTTATCAAACGAATTGCAAGGAGTTAGCAATGAATAATAGAAGAGTTAGAAACATTATTGAAGCACTAGGCAAACACAAAGATGAAGAATCAATCCAAGTTTTAAACGAACTTGGCACAAATTGCCCGATTGATGAAATCAGAGAATTAACAAGCAAAGCATTAATTAGAAAAAATACACACGATGCGCTTGAAATTATGATTGTAAACAAAGGCAAAGGTATCAACGACTTATCTGCACGTGTTGCAATGTGTGCTATAAATGAGCTTTTAGCTCTAAAAGATAAGCAAGAAGCTATCAAAATTCTTGACGATACAATCAATATGCATTCTGAAAAAGAAGTTCAAGACACAGCTCGCTCAGTAAAAGCATTAATGTCTTTCAGTTCATAAAATTCACAAAAAAATATGTTTATCCTTAAAGATTTCAAGATTTTGTCTTGAAATCTTTTGATGTTAAAATAATTCAAAGAGGAATTATGACATCAGAAAAAACAAGCAAAAACAATGTTCAAATCAGAAAAAAATTCACCTTAAAAAAACGTGAATCCATTTCAAATTATAAGGTAGATTATGATTCTGAACTTAATAGCGCACAATTAGAAGCAGTCAAAACAAAAGACGGCGCTATTCTTGTGATAGCAGGGGCAGGAACAGGCAAAACCAAAACCCTTACATATAGAACAGCAAGATTAATAGAAGATGAAATAAACCCTGAAAACATTTTGCTTTTGACATTTACCAAAAAAGCAAGCAAAGAAATGCTAAATAGAGCAACTTTAGTGCTTGATGAAAGATGTGACAAAGTCGCAGGCGGTACATTTCACAGTTTTTCAAACTTGATTTTAAGAAAATATAGCGCACTATTAGGGCTGAAAAATAATTTTACAATCATGGATTCGGTGGATTCTAGTGATGTCATAGCGCATATTACAAACACTTTATATCCCAAAAAAGAAAAAAGATTACCAAAGAAAAATACCATTTTAGAAATTTATTCAAAATCAGTTAACAAAGAAATTCCCGTAAAAGAAATAATAGAAAAAGAATTTTATAATTTCCGTGATGTTGAAGATAAAATAATTGAAATTCATAAAAAATATGTTCAATACAAGCGTGAAAATTCAATTTTAGATTATGATGATTTATTGCTTTATTTGAAATTTTTACTTGAAGACCACGAAAACATCAGAAAAAAACTATCAAACCAATATAAATATATAATGGTTGATGAATATCAAGACACAAACACGCTACAAGCAGACATTATCAAACTTTTAGCCTCTGAACACAATAATGTTATGGCAGTCGGAGACGATTCTCAAAGTATTTATGCTTTTAGAGGGGCAAATTATAAGAATATCTTGGATTTTCCAAATATTTTTCCTGATGTAAAAATTATCAAGCTGGAGCAAAATTACAGAAGTTCTCAAGAAATTCTTAATTTAACTAATAAAATTATTGAAAAAGCAACGCAAGGTTTCAAGAAAAAACTTTATTCGGATATAGCAGGAATATTTAAGCCTGCTCTAATTAGAGCAATTAATTCGCAAATGGAAGCGGATTTCATTTGTCAGCAAATTTTAGAATTATTAGATGAAGGGATTAATTTAGGGGACATTTGCGTTCTGGCAAGAAACGCCAGAATGAGCTATAACCTTGAAATTGAGCTATCTAAAGCAAATATTCCGTATCAAAAATTTGGCGGCCCTAAATTTATGGAAGCAGCGCATATTAAAGATATAATCGCCCATTTAAGAATAATTTTAAATCCTGATGATGAAATAAGTTTAAATAGGGTTTTAATGCTTTTAAAAGGAATAGGCGCAAAAGCTACAAGTCAAATTATTCCTTTTATGCAACAAAAAAACTATAATCAAAAATTGCTTCCATCAAAATATTGCCAATCATTAACGCCATTATTTAATTTATTGGTTAAAAATGATGAAAATAATTGGAATTTACAAGAATTGGTAGATGAAATAATCAAATATTACAAAAATATCTTAAAAGAAAAATATGACGATTGGCAAAAAAGAGAAAAAGACTTAGAGCATTTTTCTTATCTTGCAACACAATATAAAAAACTAGATAATTTCTTGTCAGATTTAGCGCTTGAACCGCCTGAAGCATCAGTTGAAGGAATGTATAAAAGAAATATCAAAGATGATTGTCTTACAATTTCCACAATTCATTCTGCAAAAGGTTTAGAATGGGATAGTGTTTTTATAATCGGAGCAGTAGACGGCAGATTTCCAAGCGCATATTCTTTTAATTCAGTTGATGAAATGGAAGAAGAATTAAGATTAATGTATGTTGCAACAACAAGGGCAAAATCAAGATTATTTATCTCATATCCTATTGATATGTATGATTATACAAGCCAAATGATTTTAACAAAGCCATCCAGATTTTTAGATAATTTAGATAGCAATTTGCTTGAGCTTTGGGATATTGAAGAAGAAAATTAACAAAAATTAATATTTTCAAAAAATTGTAAATTTTCGTGTTTTTATATTACAATAACATGCGGTAAAGTATAACAAAAAGGAAACACAAAAATGTCAATTAACTTGAAAAACAAACAAGAAATTATCAAAAAATTTGGTAAATCTGAAAAAGATTCAGGTAACATTGAAGTTCAAATTGCAATGTTATCTCAAAAAATCTCTGAACTTACTGAACACTTAAAATCAAACAAAAAAGACTTCCAAGCAAAACGTGGTCTTTTGGTTATGGTTGGTAGAAGAAAAGGTATGCTAACATACTTAAAAAATGCAGACCTTGAAAAATACCGTGCTTTAGTTAAAGAACTAGGTATCAGAGGTTAATAAGCCTTATTTAAATAAGAGTTAATAAGTAATTTCAAGTTTTAAATGCTACAAGAGTTATACCTTGTAGCATTTATTTATAACAACTTATTTATTGCTTGTTCAATATTGTCAGCGCTATAAATGTAATTACCAGCAACAAGCGAATTTGCGCCTAAATCAGTGCAGATTTTAGCGGTTTTATCATTAATTCCGCCATCAACTTGAATAATTACATCAGAATTTATTTTTCTTATTTCTTTAATTTTATTAGCGCAATCATCCATAAATTTTTGACCGCCAAAACCGGGTTCAACTGTCATAACCAAAACTAAATCAACTAAATTAATATAATCTTTTATCTCATCAACGCTTGTTTTAGGCTTAATAGATAAACCTGCTTTAACATTTCTTGATTTAATTTTTTCTATGGTTTCAATTGTCTTATCTTTAGTTGCTTCATAATGAAAAGTAATTAAATCACTGCCCGCATCAGAAAACGCATCAACATATTTTATCGGATTTTCAATCATCAAATGAGTATCCAAAAAAAGATTTGTTATTTTTCGAATTGATTTTACCACAGGAACACCAATCGATATATTAGGAACAAAATGCCCATCCATAACATCAATATGAAGCCATGAAACATAGGGCTCAACTCGTTTTATATCCCTTTGCAAATTTGCAAAATCAGCAGATAATATTGATGGTGAAACTAAAATCATTTTATTCCTCTATTAAATCAAGTTTTTTAAGTGCATTTTTAGCAGCCTCGCTTTGAGCTTTTTTAATGCTTTTGGCGCAGCCTGAGCCTATTATTTCATCATTAAATTTAACATCAACCCAAAAATTCTTATTATGAGCTTTGCCTTCTTCTTTTACTAGAATATATTCGGGCAATTTCTTATTAATTCCTTGAGTGTATTCTTGCAAAATCGCCTTAGGGTTGAGTGTTCTTATTTTTTTATCAACAGATAAAATATCATCTATAAAATTTTGCTCTAAAAAAGATTTTACTTTTTCATACCCTTGTTTTTTATAATTTATAAAAATCGCACCCAAAAGCGCCTCAAAAGCACAAGCTATAATTGATTCTTTTTTAGCACCGCCTTGTTTTCGCTCATTTTTTCCTAAAACGATTAATTCTTCAAAACCAAGAATTTTCGCATATTCAAAAATATTTTTATCTGAAACTATTTCGGCTCTTAATTTTGTTAATTCGCCCTCGTTATAATCAACAAAATGGTTATACAAAAAATCGCTAATAGCGAGCTTTAAGACTGCATCACCATAAAACTCAAGTTTTTCATAAGACATTTTTTCATCTAAATTATTTTCATTAGTATATGAAGTATGAATAAATGCTTGCTCTAAAAGCTCAATATCCTTAAATTTTAAATTATATTTTTCTTGAAATTTTAAAAGCTGTTCTTTTCTTTCCTTAGAAATAGACATTTATCGCTTTTCCTAAATAAGTAAATAATTCAACTAAAACATTTTTTCCATGGGTAAAATGCATAAAATAATAATAAGCAACAGGAATTGCAAAAATATACCCGTCAAACCTATCTAACATTCCGCCATGGCCTGGTAGAATATTGCTTGAATCTTTAACACCGGCGTCACGTTTGATTAATGATTCTGATAAATCTCCTAATTGAGCGGAAGCTGTTATAATCAAACCGCCGATTATTGCTTGAAACAAACTTAAATCAGCATAAAAAACGCCCAAGCAAGAAACTAAAATTGCACATAAACCGCCACCAATAGCACCTTCAACTGTTTTTTTAGGGCTTATTACTTCAGCCAATTTTCTTTTTCCAAAATTCACACCAAAATAATACGCACCTATATCGGTTAAAGCGACTGCAACAAAAACAAAGATTAAAAGCCATAACCCTTCGGATGGTGAAAATTGAAATGCGCCAACTCGAGTTAAACCAATTTGTCTTATTAAAAGAATATGACATGGAAGCCAAGCGCAATACAGCGCACCTAAAATTGTTGTTGCAACATTTACTATATAAGGCTGACGACCTTTGAATAGTACGCTTAAGAAAGAAGCCATAATAACAAGGGTTAACATGGATGGAACCATATCAAACCTATGGAAGAAAGTTAGGGTTAAAAACACAATATCGGCAAATAAAATTACTGTATAGCTTGGATAAAAACCTTTAAAATTCAAAATTCTTATAAATTCTTTTGAACATAAAATAATTATTATGCCGAGCATTATATATAATGGAATTGACCCCAGCGCAATTGCAACAAGCGCTATTATAGAGATTATTACTCCTGTGATAACTCTTAGCGTTTTATTTTTTTTAACCGCTACTTCTTCTTCCATTGTTTGTGACAATTTTATATCTCCATAACTTCTTTTTCTTTATTTGAAACTGTTTCATCAACAATTTTTACATATTTATCAGTAATTTTTTGAACTTGGTCTTGTCCGTCTTTAATAGCATCTTCCGGCAGATTTTCTGTTTTTTCCAATTTTTTAACAGAATCTGTTGCATCTCTTCTAACGTTTCTTATTGCAACTTTCGCATCTTCACCCATTGCTTTAACTTCTTTTGCTAATTCTTTTCTTCTATCTTGAGTTAAAGGTGGGAATGCAAGGCGAATTACCATACCATCTGAATTTGGAGTGATACCGATTTCAGCTTTTACGATTGCTTTTTCGATTTCTTTTAAAATTGTTTTATCAAACGGAGTAATAACAAGTGTTGTACCTTCAACAACTGAAACTTGAGCCAATTGACGAAGTCCTGTCGGAGCGCCATAATAATCTACAACAACTTTTTCAAGAATAAGAGGATTAGCTCTTCCTGTTCTAACTGTTGCAAGGTCTTTATGGAGCTGATTGATACATTTTTCCATTTTTTCTTGGGCTTGCTTTTTAATTTCTTCAACTGACATTTTATTTCTCCTAATATATTAATTTTCTACCATTGTACCAACATTTTCGTTATTTAAAATTTTAACTAAACTATCTTTTAAATTAAAATCAAAAACGCATATTGGAATTTTATTTTGTTTACATAAAGCGCAAGATGTCAAATCCATTACTTTAAGTCCGTTTACGATTATATCGTCATAAGTTATTTTATCATATTTTTTAGCATTTGGGTTAGTTTTTGGATCATCATTATATACACCATCTACACCATTTTTTGCCATTAACATCGCTTGAGCACCAATTTCAGAAGCACGAAGCGCAGCTGCTGTATCTGTTGTAAAGAAAGGATTTCCTGTTCCTGCCGCAAAAATAACCACTCTGCCTTTTTCTAAGTGTCTTATTGCTCTAAATCTTATATAAGGTTCTGCAATTTTTTCCATATCAATTGCACTTTGAACTCTGCAATCAACTCCGATTTTTCTTAATTCGGATTGAAGGGCAATAGCGTTCATAACAGTAGCAAGCATTCCGACATAATCACCGGAAGCCTGATCCATGCCTAATTTTGAAGAATTTTGCATGCCTCTAAAAATATTTCCGCCGCCAACTACGATTGCAATTTGAACTCCCAAATCGTATGCTTTTTTAATTTCAGAGCAAATATTATGAACAGGCTCCGGATCAATTCCAAATTGTTGAGTGCCCAAAAGAGCTTCTCCTGAAATCTTGAGAAGTATTTTTTTATACTTTAATTCTGACATTTAACACCTTATTTCTCGTAAATCTAATATATTTCAATTATACACAAGAATAATAGAATGTGTAATAATTAAATTATGTCATCTCAGAATTTTATAAAAAATATAACATCAAAAGATATAGCTCAATCAAACAGCACAATAAAAAATATGATTAAAACCGCAAATGTAGCCGATTTTGAATTATTATGCCAGAGTGCTGAGTATATTTTTCCATTTTTAAAAGAAAGAATTACAAGAGATTTTGTTAAGATAATTAACAAAGAAAATTTGAATGTCGTTTTTGAATTTTCAAAAATATATTGCTCTGATTTTGAAGATTTAATTGTCAATTCTTGGATTAAATTTGCAAATGAAGATTTAACGGATGAAATACTAGATTTATTTGAAAATGGCACAGATGAACAAAAAACATATTGTGCTAAATATTTTTCTAAAATTCAAGACCCACTTGCAATAGAATACTTAAATAAATTTGCAAAAAGCGACTTTGAAGCTCTTAGATTAAATTGCGCCATAGCTTTGAGCGCATTTTTGGATGTTGAAGTTTTAAATGAAATGAAAAATATAGTGCTCAATTCAAACGATGAATTTGAAAAACTTAGGGCATTTAATTTTATTGTTGCTTACGGCAAAGATGAGCAAATTAAATTTGTTCTTGAAAATGCCTTCAATAGCCCTTTTGCAACAAATATTATAACTAATATCATGGATTTTTGTGATATTAATCACCTTAAAAATATTTTAAATAATGAAACTTTAAATAAAATTCTGCAATTAATTATAGAAGAATACCCTGAAGATATTCCGCTAGACACTTGCTATTATTGGAATTTAATTGATTATATGAAATTAATACATTCATTTGATAATCAATATTCAAGAAATATTCTTTTAATGGCTAAAATAAAATTTGATGAATTTTATAAAAATGATATTTATACTTTCGATTTTGATAAAAATGTGAAAGAGGAAGTTAAAAACATTTATCAATATTTAAATTCGCTAAATATCAAAATTGATGATTTATCTGAAGAATTAAAAAAAGACAAATTTCATTTTGATATAGCACTCAATATCATAAAAGAATTGAAATTAAATCAATATTCTAATTATTTAGCTCAATTAATTGAAAAAAATCAAGATGATTATGAAAAAATCGCAAAATTAAGCGAAACATTAAAAGAAATAAATGAAACAAAACTAATCAACACTGAAATAATTGAAAAAATAAAAGATGAAAATATTAAAGCCTTAATAAAAAGCTATATTAACGCTTAATTAATTCTGATAATTCATCTGTTATTATTTGCATTGCTTTGTTTGATTGAATATCTTTTTTAAGTTTTTCATGCTGATACATAATTGTTGTGTGATTTTTCTTAAATTCTTTTGCAATATTAGGGTAGCTTAAATCCAATAATTCACGAGAAAGATAGATAGCATATTTTCTTGCATTCACTACCTCTTTAGCTCTTGCAGTTGATAAAATCTCATCTTTATCCACACAAAAATATTTAGCACACGTTTCTAAAATATTATCAACAGTAATTTTCTTTTTCTTTTCTGAGAAATTCAAATACTCTTTTGTTAATTCCACATTAAGCTCAACACCTTCAATTGAGGCTCTTGCGCTTGCTCTATTGTATGCACCTTCTAATTCTCTAATATTTGTGCTAAATTCTTTAGCTAAAAATAGCGCAACCTCATCTGAAATAGGATAATCAGATAAAATCGCATGACGTTTAACTATTTCCATTCTCGTTTCTAAATCAGGAATTTTAATATTTGCTTCAATTCCCCATTCAAAACGGCTTCTCAATCTATCAGGTATTTTTTCAAAAGCAGATAGAGGTCTATCTGATGCAAAAACAATTTGTTTTCCTGCATGATATAGTGCATCAAATGTGTTAAATATTTCTTCTTCTGTTCTTTGTTTACCATCTATCCATTGAATATCATCAATCAAAAGCACATCAACATTTCTGTGCATATCTCTAAATTTGCGCATTTTTTCATTGATATCGCCTGAATTTTTGCAAGAAGCCAAAGATTCAATTAATTTATTTCCAAAATCTTCCGCTTTTGTGTATCTAATTTTAAGGTTTGGAAAATTCTTTAAAATTTTGTGTCCTATTGCTTGCATTAAATGAGTTTTTCCAAGCCCAACAGAGCCTGAGATAAACAAAGGATTATATTTTTGCCCCGGAGCTTCCGCTATCATTTGAGCAATTTTATAGGCAAAGCGAGAATTTTCACCCTCTACAAAATTTTCAAATGTATATTTTAAATTTAAACCGCAAAAAGAATGCATTTGAGCTAAATGCTCCATTTTTTGAGCAGTTTGATTATGTTCTTTTTGTTCTTTTGTTTGTTTTTGAGGTTTTTTCTTTTTGATTGTTTCATCTAAAATAAATCTTACAGCTCTTTTTAATTTTGTAACTTCAAACAATGCTTCTTCAACTTCTTTTAAATGTTTTTGTTGAAGCACTTGAATACCAAAGCCTTGAGAGCTTTTAATCAAAAATATGCCGTTTTCACTTTCTTCAAATAAAGGCAAGGCAGGTTCTAAATCTTTTGTCCAAGTAGCAACAAAGCTAGGGAGTTTGTTCTCCAAAATATGCAAAAAATTATCCCATGCCTCAATCTCGTTTTTATCTAGTGAATTAATCAAAAGAAACCATTCCTAATTAATATGATAATCATCCAACCATTAATAGGCCATGCCTGTTAATGATAATTTTACTATAAATAAAATAAAATTAAAATTATTTTATTCAACTGTTACAGATTTTGCAAGATTTCTAGGCTGATCAACATCTTTTCCTAAATATTCTGCTATATAATAAGCCAATAATTGAAGCACAACAATATTCAATGCAGGGCTTAATAAATCGCAAACCGGAGGAATTATAATTAAATCATCAAATAAATCTTTGTCTTTATCAGCTATATAATCAGCAACGCCGATTAATTTTGCTTGACGAGCACGTGCTTCTTCGCAATTAGATAAAACTTTATCGTAAACAATTCCTGAATTTAATATTGCTAAAACAGGCATATTTTCATCTAACATTGCAATAGGTCCATGCTTTAATTCTCCTGCACCATATCCTGTGGCATTAATGTAGCTTATTTCTTTTAATTTAAGCGCACCCTCTAATGCTGATGGGAAATTTATTCCTCTTGCAATAAAAATAAAATCTTTATAGCTTGAATATTTCTTTGCAATTTTTTGAATATTATCTGTGTTTTCAAGTAATGCTTCAATTTTATTTGGAAGCTCGATTAATTCTTGTTTTATTTTTTTAATTTCATTATCAAATTTTGTTATACCTTTATTTTCCATTAAATATATTGCAAGCATATAAAGGCTTATTAATTGAGCCATATATGATTTTGTAGCAGCAACGGAAACCTCAATACCGGCATTTACAGGCAATAAACTATCTGCTAATCTTGCCATGGTTGAATCAGCTCTATTTGTAATTATTGCAATATGTGCATTTTTTTCTTTAACTTGCTTAATTGCAGTAATTGTATCTGCTGTTTCGCCTGATTGAGAAATACCTATTACTAATGTATTTTCATCAGCAATAGTATCACGATAAATATATTCGCTTGATGGCTCTACATCAGTCGGTATATTTGCAAATTTTTCTATAATATATTTTCCGACTAATCCGGCATGCAAACTTGTACCACATGCGATTATTTGAACTCTTGTAATATTTTTAATTTTTTCTTGAGTTAATTTAAATTCATCAAGATTTATTTTATTATCATGCCCGATTAATTTTCCGCTTAAAACATTTCTTACAACATCGCTTTGCTCATGGATTTCTTTAAGCATGAAATGTTTATAGCCCATTTTTGAAATAGCCATGGCTTCAAAAGGCAAATGTTCAACTTTATTTATAACCAAATTACCGTTATCATCATAAATTTGAATAGAATCTTTTTTAACAACGCCAACTTGATAATCTGATAAATATATTGCTTTTTTAGTGTATTCAATAATAGCAGGAATATCAGAAGCAATAAAGTTTTCACCCTCGCCAACACCAATTATTAAAGGAGCATTTCTTTTTGCTACAACGATTTTATCGGGTTCATTATTATGAATAGCGCAAAACGCAAAAGCACCTTTAATTTTTTTAACGGCATTTTGCATTGCTTTTAGTAAGTCATGAGTTTTACCGTATTCATGAGCAATTAAATGAGCTGCAACTTCAGTATCTGTTTGAGATTGAAAAATGCAGCCATAAGATAATAATTCTTCTTTTAATTCTTGATAATTTTCAATAATTCCATTATGAACAAGAGTAAAATTCTTACAATTACAAGTGTGCGGATGAGCATTTAATGTAGTAGGCAAGCCATGTGTTGCCCAGCGAATATGACCAATACCTTTTGTTGCTTTAGAGCAAATATCTTCTTTTGTTTTTAAAACTTCAACAAGATTGTTTAATTTTCCTTGTGCTTTATATATGTATGTTTTATCATCACAACATAGTGCAACGCCTGATGAATCATATCCACGATACTCAAGATGAGATAAGCCTGAAATTAAAATCTCGCTTGCTTTTTTATCCCCAATATATCCAATTATTCCACACATATTATAATAACTCCAAGTAGTCTATTGTGTTATTTTAATATGAGAAAAATTTAAATACAAATTAAGTTTATATAAAGATTGAATTAATTATAATTCGATTTCTTCATAATCGCCCATTGCTTTTAATTGCTTTTGTTTAATATTATGAACGGTAGCATCAACTAAAAGCTCAAAAGATTTCATATCTTTAATTTTAGGTGAAAATTCTTTAATCAAAGTATCTCGAACCATTTTTTCGAGTTTTTCGTTATCTTTATTTATATCTTTTTTATCTTCCGGAATTAGATAGTCAATATATCTGGAAGCAATTTTACAATCTTGCAAACTTGAAAACATAGCCCACTTTAATTTTGGACTCAAATCTTTTAATTTTCTTACAATTTTGAAATTTTTAAAATTCATTTTGACCTCTGCGTATTTAAACGCTCTTATGCTGTCTATTTAAAGTGAGCTAAAAAATAAAAGTGATAATTTTTAGCATGTTTTTTACAAAAGTTTACTTAAGTAAAATTATATCGATTTTTTTGGTATTTTTCAAGTTTTATTTTTGTAGTATGCTAATTAAAAATGTCCACGTAGTTCAGATGGATAGAACGTCACCCTCCTAAGGTGAATGTCGGAGGTTCGAATCCTCTCGTGGACATTTCTTTTGTAAACATTTACACGTTCAATTCAAGATGGATAAATGCCACCCTCAATAGCGTGAATGCCAAGGGCACGAATTTCTCGAGCGACATTTTTTATAAATAAACCCTATTTGCTAATTTTCCACAGGCAACCCCAACCTTTGAAGTGGAATGTAGTTAAAATAATAATCGCAACCAACGCTATGGATATATGCTAAAACATCTTTATATTCAGGTTTTTTAAACCAATCATTTAAAATGTAAATATATTCAACTTCGAAATTTAAAGCCGCCAAAAGCCTTTTATACTGTTTTTTCTTAAAGTCGCAAGTTTGTAATTTCTCATCAACAGAACCAGCCACTTGTTGGTATTTGCACTCAATAATATAAAAAGTATTGTTAAGAATTACATATATAGAATCATCTGGTAATAACTTTTTAGAAAGATAAGCCTGCCAATTAACCTTATTCTTTTCTAAAAACTTGTACAAGCCATTTTTAACAAAGATCATGCCAACTAATTTATTTTTATAAAATACATTGTTTTCTTTATCAACATTATAATTTTTTAACCCATTCAATAAAGTTTTTAAATCTGCTTTTGTTTCAAATACTAATCCTGTTGTAGTATTGCCACCGCCTATTCCGTCTTTTATCATCAATAATTCCTCACTAAAACTTCTGTAATTTTGCCTCTACCATTAGCATTAGCATTTACAGCACGAGAAGCAAAAACTTTTTTTATTTCATAATTGGCATATAATTCATTTACTAATTTAGTATCAGAATTGGAAAGCATAAACATAACACCTCTAGAATCCAATTCATCGCAAACCTCTCTCAGCTTAAATTGCATATCTAAATCAAAACCGTCCTTTGTGTATGAAGTAAAACTAGAAGTCTCATTTAATGGAACATAAGGAGGGTCAAAATAGACAAAATCACCTTTTTTGACTTTCTCTAAAATCACTGAGAAATCTGCACATTTAATTTCTGTATCTTTAAGTAATTTTGAACATTTTATCAAATTATCTGCATCAACAATTCTTGGATTTTTATAGTTTCCAAACGGGACATTAAATTGTCCTTGAGAATTTACTCTATACAATCCGTTAAAACAAGTCCTATTTAAGTATATAAAACGACTTGCTTTTTCTACATTTGAAAGTGTTGAATATTTTTCAGTTCGATCTAAATTTCTTATTTCTAAAAAATATTCTTTTGATACTTCATGCTTATTCAGATCTGAAATTAATTCATAAACATTATCTCGAACAGTTAAATATAAATTTATCAACTCTTCGTTCATATCTGAAATGTAGCCATTTTGTGGTTGCAACTCAAAAAACAGGGCACCACCACCGATAAAAGGTTCAAAATATCTATTGTAAGACTTTGGCATATTTTTAAGCAGTTCAAACATTAGCTGACGTTTTCCACCAACCCATTTAACAATTGGATATGTTTCATTTTTCAATTGTTCTAAAACTACTGCCATACTTTTTCTTTCTTTGAAAATACTTGTTCAAACCTTTTGATTGAAAGATTTAAATATTCTTTTTCCAAGTCTATACCAATAAATTTCCTATCTAATTCTAAAGCCATTATACCAGTTGTTGAGCTTCCTGTAAAAGGATCGAGAATCAAATCGCCAACATTCGTTGAAGCAAGGATTGTACGCCTTAACAATTCTAAAGGTTTTTGTGTTGGGTGTTTGCCAAATTCTTTTTCATAACTTTTAGGAGTTCCTATTGCCCAAACTGAACGCATTTGTTTTTCTGGCTTTTTAATAAAATCTTCACCCCAATCTCCATTTTTCATAAGCTCATAATTGAATGTATGTTTTTCTTTATTATCTATTTTTGCCCACAAAAGTGTTTCATGACTTGCTGTAAAATACCTGCAAGACATATTAGGTGAAGCATTTGGTTTAAACCAACAAATATCATTTAGAATTTTAAATCCATTCTTTTGTAAAGCAAATCCACAAGCATAAATAGAATGATAAGTTCCCGAAATCCAGATTGTTCCGTTAGGCTTCAAAACTCTTTTGCAGGCTTTTATCCATTTGTTGTGGAATTCAAAATCCTCATTAATCCCTTTACTCTCATCCCATTTGCCTTTATTAACTGAAACGACCTTGCCAGATTGGCAAGTAATTCCACCATTAGATAACATATAAGGAGGATCTGCAAAAATCATATCAATAGACTCTGGAGTTGCCTTATTTAAAATTTTAATACAATCACCTTGAAATAAAGTTATGTCACCTTTTTCATAAAACTTTTGCATGGATTAATTATAGTATAAAAAACTTTTCTTGTACTATTTTAAACAGTTTAAATAAAACCAAAATTTATAATCATCACAAATAATAAAAGCCCCATAAGGGGCTTTTATTATACACTCACGATTCCTTCTTTTATTGCTTTTACTGCCGCTTGGACTCTATCATCCACGCAGAGTTTTTGCAAAATCGAGCAAACATGAGCTTTTGCAGTGTGTACAGAAACAATTAATTCTTGAGCAATTTGTGTATTTGATTTTCCTTGAACCAACAATTTTAAAACTTCATTTTCTCTTTCTGTCAATCTTGTTTTAGCTTCGCTTGAATGACTAACAGACATAATTTCAGTATTTTCAGGCTTTGGAAAAACCTTAAGTGCAAGATGTGCAACATTTGAATCTATCCAGCAAGCGCCTTTTGCAACATTTTTAATAACTCCGGATAAAGTTATAGGGTCAATATCTTTTAAACAATATCCGCTAGCGCCTGAACCCAATGATGCAATAACTTCTTCCTCTCTATCGTGCGAAGTTAAAATAATTATTTTTGTATCAGGCGAAATATTTTTCACTTGCGCAGTCGCTTCAAGTCCGTTAATGCCGGGTAAACCCAAATCCATTAAAACAACATCAGGTTTTTCTTTTTTAATTAATTCTAAACCGATTTCAGCATTTTGAGCTTCAGCCACAACATTAATATTTTCAATTTCATTTAGTGCATATCTTAAGCCAACACGAGTTAATTTATAATCCTCAATAATTATTACTCTTACTTCTTTGTTCTTCAAATTTTTGTCCAATACTTGTTGGCCCATTGCAATATCCTTTCTATATATGCTTGTATCATCTAACTTTAGGTTAATACTATCTTATATAGGGTATTTAGCCAATTAGTCGCCTGTCTAGTTTGAATATTACCCAATTGGCTAATAAATAATTCTTTTGAATTAAAACATGCTCAATTTTTATAATATAATATATTTATGGAACAAAATTATTTGCCGTTATTTAGAAAATACCGTCCTCAATCATTTAAAGACATTGTAGGACAAGAAAGCCTCGTTAAGGCTTTATCTAATGCCATTGAACTAAATAGAATTGCAAACGCTTATTTGTTTTGCGGTCCAAGAGGTACAGGCAAAACTTCAAGCGCCAGAATTCTTGCAAAATCTCTAAACTGCGAACATGGCCCAACGCTGGAACCTTGTCAAAAATGCGCAAGCTGTGTTGATATTACAAACGCCACAGGGCTTGATGTTATTGAAATTGACGCCGCTTCAAATCGTGGTATTCAAGATGCAAAAGATTTAATTGCCCAAGTTCAATATGCTCCGATTAACGGCAAATACAAAATTTTTATCATAGACGAAGTTCACATGCTCTCGAATGACGCTTTTAATGCGCTTTTGAAAACTTTTGAAGAACCGCCAAAAAATGTTATTTTTATTTTAGCTACCACAGAACCCCATAAAGTCCTTGAAACAATTGTTTCAAGATGTCAAAGGTTTGATTTAAGAAGAATAACAACAGACGATATAATTAAACGCCTAAGAGAAATATCTGACCTTGAAAATATCAAAATAACAGATGATGCGCTATTTACCATAGCAAAAAATGTTTCAGGCGGATTAAGAGATTCTCTTGCGCTATTGGATCAAGTAAGCATTTTAGGCGTAAAGGAAGAAATAGATAAAGATTTAATTGAAGAATTACTTGGAAAAATCAATTTTGATACGCTATTAAATCTTCTAAAAAATATATATGATGAAAACATAGAGCTATCATTGACTTGTGTTGATGAAATTTATGCAAAAGGAAATGAACCAAGGAATTTAGCAGAAAACTTCATAGAATTTTTAAGAAACGTTATTTTGACAATAAACTCTAAAGATATTGAAAATATAACAAAATTCACAACTTTAGTTAAAGCAGATATTGAAAAAATTAACGCTTGCAATTTTGATAAAGATAAAATTATTAAAATTTTAAATACGTTAATTGAATATTATAAAGAAATAAAAGTTTCAACTAATCCTTATTTATGGATGGAGCTTGCTTCAATTGCTTGTGCAAGATTAGATTTAAAAGAAAATAAAGTAATTCAAAAAGTTATTTCAAATGAACAAATCAAACCACAAACACAAAACGCCAAAGCAATTGCGCTAAATATTCAAGCACCAATTCAAAAAGAAGAAATAAAACCTATACATCACAAAATTAAAGAAGAAAAACAACCTGAAATAAAAATTGAAGAACAAAAGCAAACTACACAAGAAATTCAGCCACAAACGCCAATAAGCGAAGATATTTCATCTAAACAAGATAGCGCTGAAATTTGGTCTAATATTGTTTCTTCAATACCGTCTTTACCTACAAGAGCATTTTATTCAGGCGTTGCAAAACTAATTACAATAGATAACAAAGTTATTAAATTAGGCTTTCTAAATGAAAACGTGCTTCAAGGGGCAAAATCTCCTTCAAGATATTCGCTTTTAGAAAATGCTATCAATTCAAAATATCAAGGTTTTAGCGTTGAATTCAGTTTGATTGATGACAACACTAAAGTTATCGAAGTTAAACCAAAATTAACTCAACCTAAACCGCAAATGAATATTCCTCAACCAACGCAAAATCCAATTAAACAAGAGGAATTAAAAGAACAAACTCAAGATGAAGAAAAAGAACAAACTTCACCAAGCGAAAAAAGACATTTTAGTCCGCAAGTTCAAGAGATGATTGAACAATTCAACGGAAGAATTATAGATTAATCAAAAACGGGGAATTAACCCCGTTTTTTATTTTATTCATTTTCGCTTTCAGCTGGACTATTATCAAAGATATTACCTTGCTCAATTCCTGCAAGTTCTTCTTTTGCAGCATCAATCATAGCTTCTTTATCTTCTTTTTCGTCCTCATCAGTGTTTATAATTTTATTTACTGATACAACGTAATCTTCGCCATCAAGCGTTTGAACTCTAACGCCTGTTGCAGGTCTGCCTTGGCGAGAAATTGCACTTGCGCTAACACGAGTAACAATACCGTTTGCAGTTACAACCATAATTTCATCTTCTTCTTTAACTATTGATAAATCAACAAGTCTTGAAGATGAAGATTTAAATTTAGTTGCTATAAGACCCATACCGCCTCTGTTTTGAGTTCTAAATTCTGAAATTTTAGAACGTTTACCAAAACCATCAGATGTTATAACTAATAAATCAGCATCATAATCTTTAGGAACAACATCACAACCGATAATTTCATCTGATGAGCGTAATTTCATTGAATTTACACCACGAGCAGAACGTCCTAATGGTCTTAAATCTTCAATTGGGAAGCGAATTGCCATACCGCAAGATGTACCGATTAAAATTTCATCATTGCCATGAGCTAATTTTACCCAATTCAATGTATCATTTTCTTCTAAACCGATTGCAATTAAACCATTTCTTCGAATTGAAGTGAAGTTATCTAATGAAATTCTCTTAATGTAACCTTTTTTAGTTAGCATTATCAAATTCAAATCTTCTTTAAATTCGCTAACAGGAACAATCGCAGTGATTTGTTCATCTTGTTCTAACGGAAGAACGTTTATAATAGGCAATCCCTTAGATTGTCTTGAGCCTTCAGGGAAATCATAAACAGATAGTGAATAAACAAGACCCTTAGATGAGAAGAATAATACCTTATCATGCATCATAGCGGTAAAGAAATGTGCTACATCATCATCTTCTTTAGTCTTCATTCCGCCTTTTCCTCTTGTAGCTCTGTTTTGGCGAACAAAAGTATCAAGAGAAATTCTCTTAATATAACCTTGACGAGTAATAAATACTGCCATTTGAGTATTCGGTGTTAAATCCTCAATTGTAACTTCGCCTTCTTCAGGAACAATTTGAGTTTTTCTTTCATCACCGTATTTTTCTTTATCTTCGTTTAATTCAACTTTAATTAAAGCAAGAATTTTTTCTCTTGATGATAATAATTCTTCGTATTCTTCAATCTTTTTCATCAATTCGGCATGTTCTGCTCTAATTTTATCTTGTTCCAATCCTGTTAAACGTCTTAATTGCATTTCCAAGATTGCATTTGCTTGCTCAGTATCCAAACCAAAGCGATTAATTAAGCCGTTTCTTGCAGACTCAGTGTTTGGAGATTTTTTGATTAACTCGATTACTTCATCCAATGAATCAAGAGCAATCATCAAACCTTCTAATATATGAGCTCTTATGCGAGCTTTTTTCAAGAAGAACATAGTTCTTCTTGTAATAACATCAACTCTATGTTCAACAAATTCTGATAAAACTTCATATAAATTTAATAAACGAGGTTGTTGACCTACAAGAGCTACCATATTAAAGCCAAAACTTGTAGATAGAGCAGTTTGTTTATATAAATTATTTCGAACTACATCGGGTTTTGCGTCCCTTTTTAGCTCAATTACTATTCTCATACCATCTCTATCAGATTCATCACGTAAATCAGAAATGCCTTTAATCTTGTCATCTTTAACAAGTTCAGCGATTTTTCTGATTAACTCTGCTTTATTTACTTGATATGGAATTTCAGTAACAACGATAGCACTTCTTCCTTGACGACCACCACCGCCTTGAAGTTCTTCAATTGATGAAACAGCACGCATTTTAATTGAACCTCTGCCTGTTTCATAGGCTTTTTTAATTTCTGATGTTCCTACAATAGTTGCCGCAGTAGGAAAATCAGGACCTTTAATATATTGCATTAATCCTTCGGTTGTAATATTAGGATTATCAATTAAAGCAATGGTACCATCTACAACTTCATTTAAGTTATGAGGAGGGATATTTGTTGCCATACCAACAGCGATACCTGATGTTCCGTTTAATAAAAGCATAGGTAATCTTGTAGGTAGAACTGATGGTTCTTCTAGCGAACCGTCAAAGTTAGGAACAAAATTAACTGTTTCGCAATCAATATCAGCAAGCATTGCAGTTGTAATTTTATGCATTCTTGCTTCTGTATAACGCATTGCAGCGGCACCATCACCATCCACTGAACCAAAGTTGCCGTGTCCGTCTACTGTTAAATATCTTGTTGAAAAATCTTGTGCCATACGAACAAGAGCTTCATAAACAGAACTATCGCCGTGTGGGTGATATTTACCCAAAACTTCACCAACGATACGAGCACACTTTTTAAACGGTTTATCAGGTGTCATGCCTAATTCATTCATAGCAAATAAAATACGTCTGTGTACAGGCTTTAAACCGTCACGAACATCAGGCAATGCACGACCAACGATTACACTCATCGCATAATCTATATAACAGCGTTTCATT
Organism: Candidatus Gastranaerophilales bacterium; assembly: GCA_944324915.1. GTDB lineage: Bacteria > Cyanobacteriota > Vampirovibrionia > Gastranaerophilales > Gastranaerophilaceae > RUG14156. Next base: position 103,595 of record CALUYD010000001.1, read on the forward strand.
TCCTCACGTATATTAACAGGAATGATTTTTCCATCATCAAATAAGCTTGTTTGAGCCAAAATAAAAAACTCCTTCCAAATAGTCTGTATAAATATAGTGTACAATAAAAGCAAAACTAAAGCAAAAGGATTAATTTAGCTTAGCATTATTTAAATAATTTTATACTATGTTATTATTTTTCTTATGAAAGGTTCAAAATGGCCAAGTGAATATTTTCACAATCCTCTATCAAATAAGCCCATAGAGCAAATTTGGGATGATATAGACGCATACACTTTTGAATCACAATTTGAATCAGAAGATAGAATTGAAAAAATAGATTTTGTTATTCCTTTTATCCCTCTAAATTATCAAGGCAAGGTTATAAAAGGCGCTTTTTATTCTCAAGCGGTTGATATTATTATTGAAAAATTTCCACGCTTAAAAGAAATATTTTTTCCAATAGCAAATTCAATGTTTTCAAGCTATCCGCAAAGCGAATATGCGGATGTATATTTTACTTGCTATAAAAATGAAAAAAGAGAAAATTATTATAAAAACAAATATCCAAATAAAAAAGATATAGTTATGTTGCCTCTGCAAGATGCGGATTTTACAAATGAATATAAAATGGCTCCTGCATTCAACGTTTTTAAAACTTTCGATATTTTTTGCGTTTCAACGGCATATCCTGTTAAAAATATTCCAATGATAGCTAAAGCAATCAAAGAATATGAAAGAAAATACGGCATCATACTAAAAGTAAAATATGCAATAGGTTCAAGAGATTTAATCGTAAACGAAGATAAAACTATTGATGTTTCAAAATTAAGAGATGACGCTCAAAAACAACTTAAAGAAGTTATGCAAATTTTGGGTGATTATACAAAATATATAGAATTTTTCCCTTTTATTGACTATAAGGATTTACCCAAATACTATACAGGCGCTCGCTGTTGCGTTTTAGCTTCTTTGCTTGAAGGAAAAAACAGATTTCTATCTGAAGCAATGGCTTGTAATACCCCTGTTATTGTTTTTCAAGACTTTAATAAATATTCAAGAGGAGATTATCCGATATTTTTTGAAAATAGCGGAGAATATGTGCCTTATTTTACACCGGAATCTTTAGCAGATACAATTCACAAAGTAATAAACAACTCTCAAAATTATGAACCAAGAAAAAACTATTTAAAATATAGCGGAAGAAAAAATTTTGTTAATACAATTATAGATTCAATTCCATATTACAGAGAAAATCTGCCCAATTATGAAAAAGGAAGAATTCAAGATAATATCTGGGTAGATTTAGCTATGCAATATGATTATCAATTAAGTACTTACGATTTTATTTATGGTAAAAACTCTGCAATTCAACATGTTAGAGGCATGAAAGCAATAGAATCATTAGTAAAATTTTTCTATTCAAGATTTAAAATAAAATAAAATAAAAGACCCAATTTTAGGGTCTTTAAATTTAGTCTAGTAGCTTTGCCTTTGTATTTATCCGTTAAATGCGGAAATTGTTGTTTGAATTTGTGTATTATTTGCGGTAGTTACATAATTTAGAGTCCATACAAACATTGTGCAGGAAATCAAAATCAACACTGCAAATAAACAGTTTGTTAATCTTGCCTCGTTCATATTTCTGACCTCGTTTTAGCCTATGCCATTACACTAAAACCTGATGAAGCAACTGAGCCTGCAGTTTCAACTGAAAAAATAGATGGAGTTGCAGCTGCGATTGAACCTGCTGTTTCACAAGACGGTGCAGAATATGTTGTTGTGCTTGGTGTTGATGCTGAAACTGAACTTGTAAACATTTTATATCTCCTTTTGATAATCATCGTGCCTTACACATATATAAAAACGATATATAAAATGAGATTTCAGTATATACTTTTTTTGTTACATTACTTAACATTAATAAATTCATCCAACATCTCTGATTCAAAATAATCAGTAATTCTGGCGAATTGTGCACGTGTTAAATCTTTATATTTTTCTAATTTTTTTAGTTGAAGATTGTTTTGTTCAATTTGTTTATTTAATTTTTCTAAAAGCGCTCTTTTTTCATCAATGTTAGACATTTGCTCAAAACTTTTTAATGATTTAGATAATCCTTCATATTCATTTTGAACATCAGCTAGTTCTCTACCGGCTAAAAGTTCTTCTATTTCCGCTTTTGCTTTTTCGCAATCTTGCTTATTTCTTAATATTGTTGATAGGTCGCTTTCAAGTTTTGTTTTTCTTTCAACATAATCTTTGATAAGATTCAAATTAATAAAATACTTAACCTTTGGAATATCTCCCAATTCCTGAAGTTTTGCATTAATTAATTTTTGACCCATTTGTACAATTTCTCTTGTTTGCTCTTTTGATTGGGGTATTTTTTCATAGGTTCTATTTGATAATATTCTGTCTGCAACCATGCTCAACTCAAGATAATGGGTATATTCTTCGTATTCTTTAATATCATCAACGCTAAAAGTATTTTGTGCAACCAAAGAAGCGTTCTGATTTTTCAATTCTGAAATTCTTTCCTCAAGTAAAGCTATTTCATCTGTGTATTCTTTTTCTTTTCTGGATATAGCTTCACTTCCGGATACAACTACAAACAATTGATTAATCTTTAAAACTATTCCTCTTAAATCTTCACATTTTGCTTTGTAGCTATCCATTAGAGCTTCAAAAGAACTTTTTTGCTCTAAAAGCTTATTTTTTCTTCTATCTAATAAACCTAATTGTCTTGTTAATCTTTCATATTTTTCGTTTAATCTGCAATATTTTCTTTCTTTTTCTATATATTCTTGCTTTAGCTTACTTTTTTCATCTAAATCTAAAGTGGAACTAATTTTTCGCTCTTTTTCTCTAAAACTTGCTTTTAGAGCTTTTATTTCTTTATTTATTTCATCCAAAGTTGCAATAAGCATGGTTTGTTTTTTAGAAACTACGTCCAATTCCTGCTCTATCGCATGTAAACTAAGAAAATCAGGATAAAAAGAACTGTCTTTCAAAGATTTGATTTCCGCTTCTAATTTAGAAACCTCGGCTATCAAAGACTCGTTATATTGAACAATTCTATCAATAGTCGCTTTTCTTCTTATCATTTCCTGTTCTTTGCGCTCCGGACTTTGCATTTCAGGTAGCTCAAGATAAATTTCACCTTTTGATACAAATACTAACTTACCGATTATTCTTCTGATATATTCATCATATTCCTTGTAATCCGTAAGTATACCGTTATCTAGCGCTTCTGAAACCGAATTAATATATTCTTGAAGTCTTTCTTGAAAATCAGGAATTGTTTTATACCACTCATAAAAAGGTGTTGTTTGTCTTTTAACATTACATTCGGCACAATCACAAATATAATTTGATAAAGAATCGCTTCCACCCAATGCCCTTGGTATCAAATGTTCAGCAGTAGGTTTTGATTGTTCAACCAATTTAGTTGCTATTACACTTGAACTTTTTGCGCTATTTGCATACTTAACAAAAAATGAATCAGTATTATTTTCAGATGTAGGCATTTTAGAAACAATTTTTTCTATATCTGCTCTATATTTATAATCAACGCTATTTCTTATATTCGTAATAAAAACTTTTCTTCTGAATTGCTTCTTAGTTTCGCCTTTAATTTGCTTAATATAAGCGTTCAATATTTCAAGCATTTTTCTTTTTTGCTCAGACGACATATTTTGTTCAATATATTCTCTAAGTTCATCAATAACAACCATTTGCTTATCAATCAAGGGATTTATAGATTTTTTAGCTTGTATTTTTGTTAAATCAAGCAAATTTTTATCCGGAAATTCAAGCGCAAGTTTTTTATAAATATCGACAATTACTTTTTTAGAGGGTCTATATATACCAAAACCTGTTGTATCTTTTGAAGGTTTATGAGTAAACACTGATTCATCTTCATATTTTTCTAAAGCATTGTATAAATCCTGTCCTTTTTTAGATGAAACATCTCTGACAAATTCTGCAATTTGATTTTCATCTAACATAATAAGACCGCATACAGGACACCTTAAATTAGGAATATTTTTAACCTCAAAATTTTGAGTATCCCCACGTCTATTAGCTTTAAAAGATATTTCCAAAGTATCTTTTTTAATCTGCTCAAAAGGATTTGTTAGACCAAAACCGGCAACATAGCCACTATTTTGATTTATGTTTTTACTCTTATATATATTAGCGTTTTTTAATAACTGTAAATTTACTTGCATAAAACATATTCTTTTTTAAGCACAAAACCTCATAAATATATTCTTTTGCTATTATATTTACTTTTCTTAACAACCACAGCTCAAGCCTGCGCAAACATTAATCCCCTGACCTGTTATACCTTTAGCGCTATCTGAGATTAAATATTCGCATAATTTTGCTATTTCAATGGGTTCTACAAATCTTTTTTGAGGAGTAACATCAATTACTTCCTGATATTCTTCCTTATTTAGAGCACTTTGAGCTAAAGGAGTATCCACCCAACCGGGGTTAATTTGATTAACTGTAATATTGTATTGAGCTAATTCAAGCGCTAAAGCCTTTGTAAAACCGCTAAAAGCAGACTTAGTAGCAGAATATAAACTTGCGTTTGCTTCACCTACAACGCCTGAAATTGAGCCGATATTAATAATTCTTCCCCATTTATTTTTCTTCATGCCAGAAACAGCCAAAGATGACAATATATAAGCCGATTTAAAATTAACATCCAATAAATAAGATATTTCATCAAATGACATTTTTTCTATTGGTTTATAGCAATATTGCCCTGCGCAATTAATTAAAATATCAATCTCTGAATTAAAATATTCAATCGCTTTATTATAAAGCGTTTCAATTTCAAACATATCAACTAAATCACAAGCATAATAATTTACTTTATCTAATTTTCTTCTGCCGGCTAAAAAAACATCATTTTCTTTAGACAATAAAGAAGCAATTTCTTTACCAATTCCTGATGTTGCGCCTGTTATAAGAATATTTTTCATTAAGGCATATCCTCAATTTCATCTAATTTTATAAAATGCGAATTTAAAATTTTATCACTGAATTCTCTAACTATTTCATCTCTTTGCTCACTTGTTAAATCTCTCAAAGATTCAATAGCTAAGTGGACATTAGGGTTTTTATCATACCATCTTTTAAAATTTTTAGGATTATAGCTTGATACTTCAGATATTATCTTAGTATAATCCCTATCAATCATATCTGAGGCTTTTATTATTATATCAACGGCAATCTCACATTGAATTTCAATAGGCAAATCCTGCATTAAATTCATAAATGCTTTAAGGTATTCATCCTTTTCATACCATCTTGTGAAAAATTTTTTCATAGCAACATTATATCAAAAATAATTTTTTTGAAAATTTTTTAAAAAAGGGCTTGCAAGAACTATTTTTATTCAATATAATTATCACAAGAGATATAGAAAGGGGTTCTAAATGAACAAAGAAGAATTAGTACAAGAGATTGCTAAAAAAGCTAAAGTTACTCAAAAAGAAGCTGCAGAAGTTTTAAACGGTTTAGTTGAAACTGTACAAAAAACTGTTGCTAAAGGCGAAAAAGTTACTTTAGTTGGTTTCGGTACATTCGAATCAAGAAAAAGAGCTGCTAGAACAGGCAGAAACCCACAAACAGGTAAAGAAATTAAAATCGCTGCTAAAACAGTTCCTGCATTTTCAGCTGGTAAAAAATTCAAAGAACTTGTTAACAAAAAATAGTTTTTTTGAATATATAAAATTTAAAACAGGGCGTAAAAACCCTGTTTTTTATTTACGTTTTTCTAAAAAAATGATAAAATAAAATATATACATAAGGAGGATATATTATGAAGAAATTATTAGCTCTCGGCGTTATTCTAACTCTTTCTACAAGCATTTCAATGGCTGCATCTAACTATGGTTCAGCTCTAAAAAATGCAATCAAACAAGATATCCAAAATTCAAAACAAGAAATTAAAGCAGATATGGACGCTAAAGCAAAAGCAAACATGGCTGCAAGCGAAGCAAAAAAAGCTGAAAAAATCAAACAAATTGACGCAAAATTAGACACATTAAATAAAGAACTAAAAGAAGTTAAAAGCTCTAAAACAATGACAAACACAGAAAAAACAATAAGAATGAATAGTCTAAACAGACAAATTGAATACTACAACAAACAAAAGGCAGCACTAAAATAAACTTAAAAGGGGTCAAATTGACCCCTTTCTTACGCTAGATATTCTTTTAAATACTGCGTTTTATCGGATTTTCTCAGCTTTCTTAATCCCTCCATTTCTATTTGTCTTATTCTTTCTTTTGAAAATCCCAAAATTCTACCCAACTCCTCTAATGTCTTTGTTTTTCTGTTTTTTAAACCAAAACGGTTTAATATAATAAATCTTTCTCTTTCATTTAATAAATCAAGCGCTGAAATAACATCTTTTTTAAAATCTATCTTTTCTATTCTTTGATTTGGCGCATTTTCAACATTATCCGCTATATAATCCTCAAGTGATAAATCTTGCGCAACGGGTGTATCAAAGCTAATCGGTTCTTTTATTATTGAATTTTTTATCATTTTAATTTTTTTTGGTGTCGTTTTAAGATAAAGCGCTAATTCGCTATCAGTTGGTTCTCTTCCTAAATCAGCAGATAATTTTAGAGTTGCTCTTTTTAAATTTCTTATCTTATCTCCCATATGAACAGGAATTCTAATCGAGCGGGAATTATTTGCAATAGCTCTTATTATCGTTTGTTTTATCCACCAAGTTGCATAAGTGGAAAATTTAAAACCTTTCTTATAATCAAATCTGTTTGCTGCTTTAATAAGTCCCAAAGACCCTTCCTGCACTAAATCCATAAATAAAATACCTTGACCTGTATATTTTTTTGCTATTGAAATAACAAGTCTTAAATTAGCCTGAATCAACTTTTTTCTTGCTATATCAGCTTCTTTTTTAGACCCTTCTTTAATTTTTCTTCCTACCTCAATTTCTTCTTCTTTTTTTAATAATTTAATTTTGCTGACGTCTTTTAAATACATTTGCAAGACTTCATCTTTGTTTGTAATAATAGAAAAAGTTTTTATTTCATCGTTTTCATTTTGTTCTTGCGAGACATCAGAAAAGCTATAATCAAACTCAACATTCATTCCTTAACTCCATAAGTCTATCCTCGAAAATATAGACGAAAATATTTTTAAAATGTTTCATAATTTAAACATTTCATTTATTTTTTTAAAATTTAATGTTATAATCGAACTGTGAAATATTTCACGCTAGTTTAATAGGTTAAAACTAGGACGCAGTTTAACAACATTGCGTTCTTCTTTTTTATTAAGGGCTAGATATGAAAGATTTTTTAAACAAAAGAGAAATAATTGAAACAATCACACCTGTTATTGAAAATACAGCAATGAGATATGGATTAATTCCTCTTGAAATTTTACTAGAACGTGAAAATAATCGCCATTTTCTAAGAATTTTTATCTATTCTGCTGAGCATAATGTTTCACATTTAGATTGTGAAAATCTAAGCAGAGGTATTGGCGATATGCTTGATGAATTAATACCTTTTAAATATTACTTGGAAGTATCTTCCCCCGGGTTAGACAGAAAATTCAAATCCGAAAAAGAATATATAATCTTTAAAAACCATGATGTAATTATAAAACTGAAAAATAGCGTAGATGGAATCACTCCTAAGACTTTCGAAGCGAAATTATTAGATTATAATCAAACATTTGGAATTAAAGTTTTATACGAAAATCAAGAATTTATCATACCTATGGATAAAATTCACTACACAAAATTAAACGATAAAATTGAAATAAATAAAAATAAAGGAGAGAAAGATGATTAAAATCGGAACTGCCCTATTTGAAGCAGCAGAACAATTTGAAAGAGAAAAAGGTATTTCAAAAGAAATTTTAATCGCATCATTGTGTGATGCACTTGCTGCTGCATATAAAAAACATATCAAAGATAAAGACGCAACAAATGTTGAAGCAATTTTAGACGAACAAGCAGGCGAAATCGGCGTTTTCAGAACAAAAGTTGTTGTTAGTAACGTTGAAGATGAAAACACTGAAATTTCTTTAACTGACGCTAAAGAAATTGATGAAGACGTTGAACTTGATGATGAAGTTAAAATCGAAGTAACTCCTGAAAACTTCGGCAGAGTTGCAGCACAAAGCGCAAAACAAGTTATAACTCAAAGAATTAGAGAAGCTGAGCGCAAAATGGTACTTGATGAATTTATGTCTAAAAAAGGCACGCTAATCACAGGTATCATCCAAAGAAGAACAGATAGAGCAGTTATCGTAAATATCGGAAAAACTGATGCTATTATGCCATCTAGAGAACAAATCCCGGGAGAATATTATAAACCCGGAAATCGTATCAGAGTATTTGTTTTAGACGTTAAGGAAACATCAAAATTACCTCAAGTTATCGTATCTCAAGCACATGCTGAAATCGTTAGAGAATTATTCGAGCTTGAAGTACCTGAAATTGAAGATGGTATCGTTGAAATTAAATCAATCGCTCGTGAAGCAGGTTTTAGAACAAAACTTGCTGTTTGGTCAAACGACCCTTCAGTTGATTCTGTTGGTGCATGTATCGGTCCAAGAGGAAACAGAATTCAAACAATCGTTGGCGAATTGAAAAATGAAAAAATTGATATCGTAAGATATTCTCAAGACCCTGTTGAATATATAGTAAACGCTCTATCTCCTGCAAGAATTATATCAGTTGACATCTTAGCTGATGAAGAAGATAGAAAAGAAGCGTTTGTTATAGTTCCTGATGATCAATTATCACTTGCAATCGGTCGTGAAGGTCAAAACGTACGTCTTGCTCACAGATTAACAGGCTGGAAAATCGATATTAAATCAGAATCTCAAGCAAGAGAAATCGAAAATCGTCAAATGAGCGAAATTCAATATGAACAAACAGCTCCTGAAGAAGATTACATCGAAGAAGATGAAGATAATATCGATGAAATAGCTCAAGAAGCTATTGAAGAAACTTCTCAAATGGATGTTGATGAAGAAGACACAATCGAAGAACCCATCCAAGAAGAAAATGAAGAAGTTTAATTAAAATAAAACAATAAAAAATACAGCCTTAAATCAAGGCTGTATTTTTTTTAACAAACATAGTTAGTTCCACCTGAAGATGTTGAACTAGAAGAATTTGATGCAATTGAACCACCCGTTTCAACGCTTGGCGCAGGTGCAAATAGTGCATTATTTTTACCAGCATTAGCTATAACACCGCCTGTTTCAACGCTTTGTTTTGGAGTGGATGGAGCATTTGTATTCATTGATACTTCTGACATTTTGTCTCTTTCCTTTATTTATCCTATAAACTCTAAATTGTATATTCCACAATTTATAAAAAAATAAAACAAAGAAAAAAGTTATTTACAAAACTAAATATCAACTTTAGCTAAAAGATTATCTATTAATTGTCTTGCAATACGAGGACTCCTTGAGCCTTTAATAAGAGCTAAGCGTTGAGCTTTTTCAATAAGAGTTTTTTCATCAATATCAATATTATTATCTTTTGCAAGCTCAACAACAATCTTATTAAATTCATCATTGGTTGGTTTTTGAAACAAAATATTTATTCCAAAACGCTCTGATAGAGAATTTAGCTCATTTAAAGTATCATTTAAATGAATTTCATCGCCATATCTTGCACTAAAAGATTCTTTAACCAAATGACGTCTGTTTGATGTAGCATAAATTACCGCATTATCAGGGCATTTTATTAAAGAACCCTCTATAATTGCTTTCATAGTTGAAAAAACTTTATCTGTTTCATCAAATGAAATATCGTCCGCAAAAATAATAAATTTATAAGGCAATTTTTCTAATTTTAAATATAATTTATCTAAATTTATCAGATTATTTTTAAATATCTGAACCATTTTTAAATCTTCAAATTCATTTAAAAGCGCACGCACGCTTGATGATTTACCACAGCCTGCATCGCCGTATAATAAGATATTATTAACTTTTGAACCATTTAATAGGGCTTTTGTGTTTTCTTTTAAAATTCTTTTTTGTTCGCCATACCCTTTTAAAGACGAAAAATTAAGAGTTTCGCTAAATTCAACAGGTTTTATATCAAAATCGTTATCAAAAATAAAGGCTTTATTATTTTTATATATATCCTCACAAAAATCATTGTTTAATACAAAACTCAAATCAATATTTGACTTAGAATTTTTAAATTCAGCCAAATTTTCCAATAAATCAGCTCTATTTGGATATTTTTCAAGCAATTTTTCTTTAATTGATTGATATTGAATATCTAAAAAAGTATAAATTATTTTTAATTCTTTTTGAATTTGCTTTTCGTTAGCGTTAATCTTATTTTTCAAAAGAAAATCCTTGATATACAAAGAAAAATCATCATATCCAAGATTATTTAATTCAAAAACAAAATCGCAATAACATTGAATATTTTTTTCAAAATCATTCTCTTTAATAATCGCTTTTAATAATTCAACAAAACTTTTAAAAACAACATCTTCTCTTAATTCTCTAAAAGCACAAAGAAAACAAGAAGATAAATATACTTTTTCAAAATTAACCATCATAAACTTCCATAAATACTGCCATTGCTTGCGGATTTAGAATATAATCTTTTTCAATATAATCCTTAGGCGATAAATTTATATTACCAAAAATTGAACTATCTAAACAAATATGCCAAGAGGATTTTTCTTTGTTTAAAGGAAGAATTATATCCAAATTATCATTTGTTTTACTTATTGCAATATAAATTCGATTTTGAGGAGTGTTTATTAAAACTCCAAAGAATTTTTCAAATTTATTATTCCAATATCCTTCATTATTTAATGGTGCAATTTGACCGTTATCATAATGATAAGATAACACTTTAGAAAAATTTTCGCTTCTAAAGATAGCGTTTTCATTTCTGAATTTAATCAAATTTCTGATATATTCCATTATTCGATTTTCAAACGAATCTTTTCTTAAAGCACGCTCCCAATTAAGGTAATTTGTACCATCATCCTTATTAAAGCTATTATTATTGCCATTTTTAGTATGCATTATAATATCGCCAATTTGAATCATGGTAATTCCATAAGACATAAATAAAAATGCAAGTTGTTTTCTTATGGCATTTTCTCTAAAGTAATGATTATTATCATAATCGCCGCAAATTTCCCAATCAGAACCCCCGTTTGTTGAAGCACTTTTGTGTTTAAAACTGTTTAAATCATACAAACTAAAGCCATCGTGCGAAGCTATATAATTTATTGATTTATTTGCTCCGCCAAACCTTTTTTGGCTTCCTGTGATTACTTCTTTTAATTCATTAGGAGAAACATCGTTTGCTCTTAGAGTCAATTTTCTTACAATATCACGATAATAATCGTTCCATTCTGCCCAATAATAAGGGAAATTGCCCGCTTGATAACAATCTTTTCCGCCACATGTCCAAGGTTCTGCTATTAAAATAACGCCTTCTTGCGCTTGAGCAAAATTATCAACAACTTTTATACCTTTTTGATTTAAAATGTCCTTTAGCTTTGCACCTAGCGAATTCATATTGTCATAAATTTCATCACAATCAAGACCGCATTCTAATAATGCTGCTGCTAAATCAAATCTAAATGCGTCAACTCCTTGATTAATCCAAAAAACCAAAGAATCAACGATTAAGTTCATAACAGCTTCATTCGATGTGTTAAAATCATTTCCGCAACCGGAATTAGAGCGATAATAACCATTTTTATAAACTTTATAATATGTTGAATTATCAATTAATGTATATGATAATTGCATAGCATCTTCAACATTATTATTAACTAAACCTGCTTCGCCTGTGTGGTTATAAACCATATCAAGACAAACTTTAATATCGTTTTTATGAAATTCATTTACCATTAAACGAAATTCATCCAATAAATTGCCTTGAGTTTTGTCATAAGCATATTTTCTAGCTAAAGTAAAATACCCTAATGGCATATAGCCCCAATGATTTACACCATTTTGCCTTGAATCAAATTCATTCAAAGGCAAAAACTCTACCATGGTAATTCCAAGATTTTTAAGGCTTTTAGCAAACTTAGCAGCCCCTTTATATGTGCCTGCTTCAGGCATATTAATTTTTTGCGTTAAATCCTTAATATGCACCTCGCCAATTATTTCAGAATTAAAAGGACGAAGTGAAGCTGATGCTATTTGCCTATTTGCTTTTGGATAAAATACTGATTTTATAGCCCATTTAGCATTATCAATTAAATGAAATTTACCGCCTGAGCGAAACATATTATACCCGGGGTTTACATCGCTTGCTAAATGCGATAATTCTTGAGAATATGGGTCATAAGCAATTTTATTAGGATTGAAGCGATTATTTTGCCTATCCACTTTAGATTTAAAACCAATATCAGAGCCCATTTCCCAATTTTCAAGATATTCCCAATTAGGACCAAAAAGCATATAACCATAATAAACAGGACGTTTATGGCAATTAAGAACATAGTCTTTTACGCTTGTGTAAAAAATATCGTTGTCAATTTTTTCCATATTTAAAACCATAACAGGATCTTCGCCCTGCGGTGAATCAAAAATACAAAGAAATACTTTAGTCGCATTTTTTGAATATAATCTAAATTCAACACTTTTTGTTGATTCATTATATCTTGCACCAAGTGTGGTTTTGTCGTTGGTTATGAAATTTTCCATTTTTTCCTCTAACTAAGCGGATTGATAACAATACCTGATAATAATTTCGGATAGAAATATGTAGATTTTTGAGGCATACGAAGTCCCGCAGATGAAATATTTATAATATCTTTCATCTTTGGATATGCCATAATAAAGCAAGCACTTGCATTGCCTGACTTTACAGATTCAAAAGACACATTTTCTTTCTTTTCATATTTAATACCGTTTTGCGCCATTAATTCTTCTTGCGTGTATTTTAATTCTTTCTTTAAAATTAATTCGTGCAATACGGTTAAATCAAGCTCTTGAAGCTCTTTTGGAGTATCTATTGTTTCTTTTGCACCTTCTTTTAATTTTAAAACATAATAATTATTGTCATCTCTTAAAATTAAGCCTGTTGTGATTTGTTTTTTATTTTCTTCTTCAATTTTTTCTAAAAATTCATCTTTATTTGAAACTGTTTCAACATCATAATATTTTGAAACTACGCTTAAAATCTCATCTTTGGTGAATTTTTTTTCAATAATTCTATGTGTCGGATAAATAACCAAATTTTCATCTTGAGCATTTGTAAAATAGCTCATAACATACTGAACATATTCGTTTTCAGGGTGTTCTTTAGCATAGCGCATTGATGTTTCATATCTATGATGACCGTCAGCTATAAGCAAAGTTTTATCAGATAATACTTCGGATATAATTTGAATATCTTTTTCATCATCAATTAAATATACAAGATTTTGAACCCCTAAATCGTCCATAACATCCATATATGGCTTTTGTGATAAATATTTTGAAGCAACTTCTTTTTCAATTCTTTGCTCTTTATCATCATAAACCATAAAAATTTGAGAGAAAAACGCCCCTGTGGCGCTCACCAATTTAAATCTGTCCTCTTTAGGACCTCCCATAGTATATTCATGAGGCAAAATCTTTTTTGATGAAAAATCTTCTATTTTATTTCTTGCAATAAAGCCTTTTCGCTCAATTAATTTACCTTTTTCATTTTTATATTTTTGAACTATATAAAAAATAGCAGGTTTATCTGTTTTAATTAAAACTTCTTTTTCTAACCACTCTTTAAAATATTGACTTGCTTGATTATATCTATTTTCGCCTTTTGTTAAAATCAAACGAACGATATTATAATCGCTTCTTTTGTACAATTCATCTTGATATTTTTCATCAATAACATCATAGGGAGGTGCTACAACATCAGCCATATTAATCTTATCTTGATTGTAAACTATTGCACTTAGCGGTTTTACTTCCATTTTAATCTCCCCATTAATGTTTATTAAGTTAATTATATATTATAAAATCCTTGCACCAAAGTAAAATCAGACATTTTTTTTAACATTTGTTACATTTAATTAAAGTTTGGCAATTTTGATAAAGAAAAAAACTTTATATATGTATAGTGTGTAGTGTATTTATTTAAGGTTAGTTATTAGTATGATTGATAGGCTCAATTCAAACGTCAATTTTATGCAAAATAATCAAAATGCCTATTCTTATGCCAAAAAAGAACTAGAGGAAGGCTCAATTTTTCTTGAAGAAAAATTAGAGAGCATAAAAGATAAACAAGGTTTTTTAGGAAAAACTTGGAATGGAATTAAAGAAATCACAACGCTTGGTGTAAGTGAAGGTGATTGTGAAAGTATGCTTGATAAATATAATAAAGGAGAAATAAGTTTTGAAGAAGCTGTTAGTTATTTGGATGATTTTGATTCTAAACAAAAAACCATGTCCAATTTATTGTCCAATATCATCACAGGAGTAGGCGCAATTGCTTTTGCAACAGCAACAGCAGGCACAAGTTTAGGATACCTTGCTTCATTAAAAGCAGGCGCTCCAATTGGTGCGGCAATTAAAACAGGAATTAATTTCTTTGATAGAGCGACAAATGATGTTGATAATGACGCATTTGACTTAAAAGAAATGACAAAAGATGCTATATCAGGCGCTATGACAGGTACAACAAGCGCAGTTACTTCAGGAGTGGGCAAAGGTATAGCAAATGGAGAAATATTAACTTCAATAATAAATGGTGCAAAATGCGGTGCAATATGCGGAAGCGCTTCAGGGGCTCTTGATTACACCCTAAATACAACCTTAGGAGATGAAGAATTTAATTTTGAAAATTTAATAGGTAATACTTTATTGTCAGGCGCAACCTCAGCAACAGTAGGAGCTGTTGTAGGAGCAGGTATGTATGGTGGCGCAAGTATGATGGGTACAGTAGGTCAAGGTGCTAAAAATACAGGTGAAACAATCATAAAAGACAACATTTCAAATACAATTTTAAAAGACAGTGCTTCAAGCACAACAAGAAAAGTCTTAGGTACAAAAGTAAAACAAATGCTTAACACATAAAAAAACGAGGCAAGACCTCGTTTTTTTTAATTATTATTTTCCATTTGCTTTTTAAGTGCAGCTTCAAGAGTTTGAATTTTATTTTCAAGAGTCTTAACCCTTAAAGATGAATCATCCGCACCGATTGATTTTTTCTCATATTGTCTTTTTAGAGTTTTTATATCTTTATTCAATTTAGAAATTAAGAATAAATAAATTACACTTGCTAAAATAAAACCTGATAAAATATAACCTAAATCAAATAATTCAAAATTTATATTCATTTTCTACTCCTTAAAAAATTTAAAACCTTGATAAAATCTTTGCTAAAATCTTTTTCTTCCAATTGAAATTCCATTATTTCATTAGTTTTAGGATGTGAAAAAGATAAATAATAAGATTGCAATAATTGTTCTGTTGTTTTTAAATTATAAAATTCATTCCTCATAAAACTTTTAGCTCCATACAAGCTATCTCCAAAAATAGGATGACCAATATATGATAAATGAGCTCTTATTTGATGAGTTCTTCCTGTTTTTAATTCTAATTCAACTAAACTTGCACCCTTAAATTCTTCTAAAACTTTATAGTGAGTTATAGCATCTAGACCCTCGCTTGAAACCATCATTTTAACATCATCTTTAAGAGAATGGATTAAAGGTTTATCAATTATTCCTTGTTTTTCGCTAAATTCAACCAAGGCTATTGCAAGATATTTTCTTATAGCGCTTTTTTGCCTGATTTGTTTTGATAAATTTTCATGCGCAATATCATTCTTAGCTGCGAGCATAAGCCCAGCAGTATTTTTATCAAGCCTATGAACAATACCTAATCTATCAAGACCACCAAGGGACGATAAATTTCCTTTTGTGTGATATAAAAGCGCATTAGATAAGGTTTTTTCACGCTCGAATTTTGTCGGATGACAAAGCAATTCCTTTGGTTTATTTAAAACAATAACATCATCATCTTCATATAAAATATCGAGCTTAAAATCCCAAGGCTTTATAGCTATATCAGGATTTATAAAATTTTTCAATTCGTTTTTATCAAAAGTGATTTCATCATTTAATTTTAATTTATAAGAAGTTTTTTGTTTTTTGCCGTTTACTAAAAAATACCCCTCATCAATAGCGCCTGAAAGTTTTGCTCTCGGATATTCATTTTCAAAATAATCCACTAAAAAAACATCCAGCCTTTTTTTAATATTATCTTGTGAAACGGCAATTTTATCCATTTTTTACCTTTTTAAAATCAAGAAGAATATATAAACAATACAAAAATATTCCGACACAAATCATTATATCAAAAGCGTTAAATATCGGAAAATTAACAAAATTTAACCTTATATAATCAACAACAAAACCATTATTAAATCGCTCAATAGCATTTCCTATTGTACCTGCTGAAAATAATGTCAATGAAAGCAATTGAGTTTTATCTTCAAAAGTAATATTTCTAAAAACTTGAACTGCGATAAATAAAACTATTAAAACGCCCAAAATCGCAAGAATAAGCGCTTGATTTTGAAACATACTAAAAGCAGAACCCGAATTATTCAAATGAGAAATAGAAAAAATCGGATTATTTATATTTTGAATATAAGGAATATGACTAATTTTTCTTAATTGATTTCCAAAATCAAGAAAAACAATAGTCATTAAAAAATAAAAAATACACGCTTTCTTATCTTTCATCTATTTTCCTACCAAAATTTCGCCGTTTGTTCTTGTTCTATCTAGATTTACACGCTTCATTAAATAAGCAAGCCCTAAAACCTCAATTCTTGCTTTTGTTTGTTCTTCATTCATTGAAATTTTAGTTAAACCAACCGAAGCTACTGCATATTCATCAAGATTTTTATTATTTGCTTTAACTACGCGCTCAAGCTCTCCAAATTCAGGAATTTTTCTGAATTTTTCTTTATAGTCTGATGGCGGATATACGATTTCTTCTCTTGAAATAGAAGCAAGGGCTATAACGTCTTTTGGTTTTTCTATTCTTAAAGATAAATCATAATCTTGCCCTGCTTTAACTCTGTATGGCGTAATTAAATTCATATCTATTTTATTTGCAATACCATATTTAAGGCTTGTTTCTTCCATTAAAATGTCATCTGAAGCTATTTTCCATTCGTTATTTATTTTCTTTAGATAAACATTATAAACGCTTTTGCCCTCTAGTTTACCCATTTTTTCTTTTTTTAGGTCTTTATCTTCAATAGGATAAATTTTTGCATAGCTTCTATCTGACATTTGCACCAAAGCCCATTGTTCATCCATATTTATAGAATTTATTTTTGTTTTGTATTTTATATCTTTATAAACAGAATAGGTTTTTTCAAGCATTTCCATAGATTGAGCTAAATCAAAACCATCCATACTTTTATATTCTTCATCATAGAATGTTTTTATTTTTTCTATATCTTGGTTTTTAATTGCCTTATGATATTGGCGAATTGTACTTTTTAGTTGTGCTTTTGGTGTCTTATTAAATAATTCAAATGAATATGATGGCACACACACTAACAAATTCAATAAAAATACGATTAATAATATTTTTCTCATTTTTTCCTCATTTAACTCTTTTTAAACAAAAGATAATATTTTTTGTTTCCATAATATAATATCATATCCCAATAACTACCCGCATCGCTAAATTCGATATATGCTTGTGGTATTGGAGTTCTTTGATTTTTATGCCCCCATTTTGTACCTATAAAATCCATTACTTTTTTATGAACTCTTTGCAATCCCGTGGGTTTTGGATGAGGGAATTTTTCTTCATAGAATGTTTCTAATACAACATCTTCTTTATATACAGGAACAATATAGCTTACTCTGCCATTTTCTTTAAATAAAACATAGGTTTTACCATTTTTTTCACGTGGAGTTAAAAGATAATATCCTGCTGGAATTTTTTTAGATTTAAAAATTAAATCAACTCCGCTTCTAAATAAAGGATAGGGAGAGTACATATATTTTGTGTATTCATCGGCTTGATGAGGGTCAATTCCAAATATATATTCAAAATCAACTTCTTCAAGAGTTGAATAAATTTCATCATAATTGGCGCTGTTTTTTAAAGTGTTTTCATCAGCAAAAACTGAGCTAAAGCTAAAAAGCAATACAATTAACAGTATTAATGATGTAATTTTAAATTTCTTGATTGCCATAATCACCTAACTAATGCTACCATATTGACCATGGAAAATAAAGTCTTAGAAGAAAATATAGAACAAATTAAGCACTATGATATTGAGCTTGCTAATAAAATTTTAATGTTTGATTTAGAAAAAGCAAATCTCGAATTGGCTCAAAATGAAAATGGCGAATACAATATTATTTTTAATTCAATCCCATTGCATTCAACAATTAGTGCCATTCAAGAAGCAAAACAAATAGCACAAAATATCAAAGATGAAAAAAATTCTATAAAAATAATATATGGTCTGGGACTTGGCTATTTACCAGATGAAATTTCAAACAAAATTAAAGAAGGCTATGTTGTAATCTATGAGCCAAATTTAGAGATTTTAAAATTTGTTTTATCCATAGCAAAAATTGATACATTATTCAAAAAAAATGTTTTTTTATGCTCAAACAAAAATGAACTTGAAAAACTTATCTCAAACTTAGCAGATGAAAAAACAGAGCTATCTGTAAGCTTTTTAAATACATATAAAAATCTTTATTTTGAAGATATAAAAAATACTCTTTATTGCGCCCAAAAAGCTCAAGGAGAATTAATAGGAAATAAAAATACTTTTATAAAAAAAGCGCCCTCTTGCTTTACTCAAACGATGTATAATCTGAAAAACATATTCAAAAGCCCTAATATATGCGATATTAAAGATGTTTATAAAAATAAAACCGCAATAATTCTATGCGCAGGGCCATCTTTAAAAGATGATATTGAATTAATCAGCAAAAACCAAGATAAATTTGTAATTTTTGCACTAAACCCTACATTAGCTTTACTTCAAAAATATTCAATAACGCCCGATTTTATCGTGTATATTGAAAATGTAAACTCAATAAAACAATTTCCTAAAGATTTTAGTAAGAACAGCTATCTTATAAAAGAAGCATTCAGTAATTATTGGGTTTCACATTATCGAGAATTCAAAAAAACATTTAACTACATTTCAAACGACAACTTTTTCAATTATTGGGTTAGAGATTGCCTAAAACTAAATGATAACTTAAAAAGCTATGGAACAGTTTCATATAGCGCACTTATGAGCGCATATATTATGGGATTTAAAAAAATAATTATCACAGGGCAAAATTTAGCTTTTAAAGATAATCTTTGCTATCCTCGTGAGTGTCAATATGGCGAAATAGAATGTATTTGGGATAACGAAAACAAAAAATATAAAATTATTGCAAAAGATATGGAAAAATTCTCCCTTGCGTTTAAAAATTCTAAAACAACCAAAGAACAAGAACTTGAATATGCAAATAGATATTTAAATTCATTAAACAAAAATATAACCACGGTTATCTCTCAAAATGGCAAATATATTCCAAGTAAAACAGATTATGCTATTTTTATAAGACTTTTTGAAGAAATTGCAAAAGAATTAAAAAATCAAAATCCCAATATATCACTAATAAACTGCTCAAATGGCGGAGCTCAAATTAACGGTTTTGAAAATAAAAATTTAGCAGATATTATTGAAAAACTTAAACCAATTGAAAAATTAAATCTTGATAATTACAGCGCAAATATTGATAAACAATATGTTTTATCTAAGGTTGAAAAATTATATAGCCAATTAGATGATTATCAAAAAATTGTTGAAGAATTTATTTCAAAGAATGAAAAAATCATAAAAGAACTTGAAAACAAAAAAGAATACACAAAAAATGTACAAGTTTTATTGCAAAAACACACTAAACTATTAAATGAAATGATAAATTTATCAAAATTAAAAGATGTTGATTTTATCGTGAATGTTTATCTAAAAAGATATGAGAAATATTTTAAATTAAACTATTTAAAAGATATAAAAACAACAATTGAAACACTAAAAGAAATGAACGCAGATTATAATAAAATTATTCCAATTCTTGAAGCATCAAAAAAAGGTTTAAGCGATTGTAAGCCTGTCATCTTGGAGTAATTTTTCGACATCTAAAACTTGATAAATTTCGTTATCTTTAACAAATTCCATCATTTTATTTTCGTCTTGTTTTTGTAATCTGTTTTGGATGATTTCATCAAAATCAATATCCATACTCTCGCAGACTTCATCAGCTAAAATTCCAAGTTTATATTCGTTTGAATTCAATATAATTATTGTCGATTTTTCTTTTAGAGTTGTTTTTGTATTATTCAAAAATCTTCTCAAATCAAGAACCGCAATATAATCACCCTTAATATTCACAAGTCCGAATATATAATCTCCCGTATTTGGAACTTTAATAAATTTTGAATTATTAACCTTATAAAACTCCTTAACGCTTGCCATATTGATATAATATTTGACATTATCAATAGCAAAAGAAACCCCGCTATCATAAAGAGCCTTTTGAGTATGAACTTCAGTATTTACTTTATCTAATACATCTTTTCTTGTTTTTAAAACTTCTCTTGATTTTTCATCATCAACAATATATTTCAATCTATTATCTTGATTTTCAAATTTTTGAGCATAATTTTTTGTATAATTCAAAATATTATCTATGTTTAAAATATAGATATTTTCACCATTTTCCGTATACAATCCGTCAAAAAATCCAATATCTTGCTGATATGGAATTTCTTTAACATTATCTTTATTTAATTTTGTAATATCGCAAACCTTATCGCAAATAATAGCGCAATATGTATCTTTTGTTTTTATAACTATTATTTTTGCGCTTAAATCGTAAGTTATTCTTTCTTTTTTGAATACTTCTCTTAAATCAATAACTCCAATTGGAATTTGCTCATATTTTATTATCCCCAAAACATAAGAAGGCATTTGATGAGAATAATCAAGCTCTACAACTTTAACAATCTCTAAGACATATTGCGTTTTTATTGCATATTTTCTTGAACTTATCTCAATTAAAGTAAAATTTTCGCTATTTTCTTTTTTTTCTTGAATAGAATTTTCGCTATTCAAAATTAAACTATTTTCATACATCATAAATTACCACGCTTTGTTGATGTATTGTATCATCAACTAAATATCTTGCATTTTTTTCAGCTTCAACAATATTAAAATTATCATCAATATTACAACTTGCAGCTGCTATAAAACTATTTACATAAGCTCCGTTATGAGAAATTTTACTTAGCATTTTTTCAATATAATCCAAACGATTTTGCGCATGTTTTTTATCTTTTGCAAAAATTATAAGATTATATTCATCTTCATCATTTTTATGAATTTGCTCATCTTTTTCAAGACATTCAATAATACTTTCTGAAATTTTCAAATTTAAAATATCTAAATCTTGAAAAGATAATTTTTGAGAAATATCAGAATAATTTGAAATTTGAATTATGGTAAAATAAGCATCCAATGTACTTTTTAAATTATTAAACTTATTTTTAACTTGGATATATCTTCTGCCTTTATTATCTTTTTTATTTGCTTTAATAATTTTTTGAATATATCTGGCTTTTGAAAAATTATATAAAATACGCTCAACAAGATTTATTTGCTCATTATTATCCCATTTATGTTCGCTTCTGGAATAGCAAACAAAATCAGCAATTTTTTCGCCTCTATATTCAAAATCAAATTCAATTTTTGATAAAAATTCTTCTTCTTTTGTTGCAACTTCAAGATTTGGAGAATATTTTTTATACATAACAGCAGATTTTGAATGATACTTATTTAAAATCGTATTTTTTAAAATCGGACTTAAAATTATATTTTTAATATCAAAATAGCTTTTTATTTCTTTGTTATCAAAAGAATATACGCTTACAATCGCCATATCATAATCAAAAATATCATACAAATTCATAAATAACTTAGAAAAAATAGCTTCATCACTAAGCGAAAAATTACTTATTTCTTTTACTTTTTCTTCAAAATCTTCAATGTTATGTTCGATTAATTCTTCTTCAGATTCTTCTTCAATATCTTCTTTTATTTCCTCATTTGATACAATTTCATCATCTTGAGGCTCTATCTGTTCATTTTGTTCATCTTTTTCAATTTTTAAATCTTGCAAAACTTTATAATTATCAAAACCTGCTCTTAAAATTTCATCTTTATAATCTTTACTTAGGGGATATTTTTCAATTATTTTTTCTGCCATAGCCAAAAGTTCGAATTGATTATTATCTTTTTTAAAGAAATACTCACTTAATTCTTCTTTTATATAAAATTTAGCATTTGCTTCATCTAATACGCTATAAACAATAACAGGAATTTTAGAGATAAATTGATTTTCTCTAATTTGTCTTACAAGCTGAAATCCGCCCATTAAAGGCATAATTGCATCAGTAATTATTAAATCCGGCGCAAAATCAAAAATAACTTCATAACCTATTTTTGCACTTTGAACCGCACATACTTCCCATCCGTTATTTGTAAAAAAATTTTTTAAAATATTCAGCTGGGTTGAGCTATCATCTATAATAACTAGTTTTTTTGTCATAGCTTAACTTATTTTATATAATTAATTATAATATAATTATACATTTTTTTATTTAAAGGTGGAATATGTCAAAAGAAGTAAATAATAACAATAACGTCAATATAAATAAAGAACTTACAAGAAAACAAATTTTCGATTGTGCAATTTTATTTATTGCTCTTTGTGTGGTTTTTTATTTTGTCAGATTTTTAGCTTTTGAAAGCTATGATTTATTAATGGTAATTTTTGTTGTATATTTAGTAGCGCTTTTTCTTTTTGAATATAGCAAAAACGCCGTTAAAACCCCTCTTAATAAAATTGTTTTTGAATCATTTGAAAAAACAATAGATGAAATAAATACAATCCAAACTTCAAACAATAATCAAAAAGAAAACAATGCAAACTCAAACAGCAAAATTAAAAATGCACAAAATCATATATACAGTCTGCAAAAATATTCAAATCAAATGAACAGTTTAACTAACCAAATTATGGAAAAAACTGACCAATCTCTTGATTTTACAAATAATGAATATAATGCAGTTAAAACAAATATTGAAAAAATGTTTTCTATAAGACATAAAATTCAAACTATCGCAGAATTAATTTTAGAATTATCCGATTTTGTTCAATCTATTTCATCAACCGTAGGACTTGTTGAAGATATAGCAGAGCAAACAAACCTTTTAGCACTAAACGCAGCAGTAGAAGCCGCTCGTGCAGGAGAACACGGCAAAGGTTTTGCTGTTGTAGCGTCTGAAATTAGAAAACTAGCAGACGAATCAAAACAAGCAACAGCTAAAATTATTTCTTTAATTAATGATATTCAGCAAACCGCAAATTCAACAGTATTAGCTACCGAAGAAGGCACAAAAGAAATTGAATCCGGTCTTGAATTAGCTCATGTAATAAGCGAAAACATAGAACACTTGATTAGCGTTATGAATGAAATTTCAAACAACATGAAAGAAATCATAACCTCATCAAAACAAATTAATAGTGACTCAAATGCAACAGAAAATTATATTCAAGAAATTTCAAAAATTGTTGAAGAAAACCAAAAAATAACAACAGAAAACGAAACTATATTTGAAAAAATTGAATCAACTTCAAATAACCTAAAACAATCAGTAATATAGTGCTCTTAAGGCGAAAGTGATGGAATTTCAAAAGAGCGAGTTAGATGAAATATTAAATATTTTTCAGCAGGAAAGCGCTGAAATAATTGCTTCAATGGATGAAAAACTCCTAAAACTTGAACAAGAAGGAGATACCAAAGAAATAGCAATGCATCTTTTTAGAGATGCTCATTCTCTAAAAGGGTCTGCTCGTATGTTAGGCTTTGAAGAAATTCAAAATATAGCACATAAAATTGAAGATATAATAAGCCTTATTAAAGAAGATAAACTAAAAATTACAAGCAAAATCACAGACACAATTTCAGAATGTCTTGATTTTATATCAACACTAATTAACAAAACAGTCGAGCAAAAAACAGAATTTAAAAGCCCTGAATATCAAACATACATAGAAAAACTTGAAAAAATATCTCAAGAAGAAGAAAAAATCGACTATATAGATTTAAAATCAGAAATTACACAAGCTCAAAAAGAAATACTGTCTAAATTTAATAAAATCGAAGAAATAGTGATTGAAATACTATATATTATCTCGATTACAAGAAAAGAAAAAAACTACAATGAAATTTATAAAATAGAAAAAATATTAAACGAATTTAATTCACTTTGCTCTAATATCAATGATGAACATTTTGAAACAGTAAAAAATCAAACACATAATATTTTAGCTTCAATTGATAAATTCAGAACCTCAGACAACAAAGCGTTTTCTTTTCTTGAGATGAACAACACAATAACATCTTTTATTGAAGCACTTTGCGCTTATTGCGACAGTGAAAAAATTCAGCGAAAAGATTACTATGAAATTGTTGAAAACAAACTAAACTCAAAACCACAAGAAGAAAAAGAAGCAAATATAATTCATTTTGATAATCTAAATAAAATTATCGAAAGAATTCCTTTAATGGAGCTTAATTGCGGATTTTATGATGAAGTTTTAAATCTTATAAATAATTCAATTTCTAATGAATTAAATACAACAATTAAACAAATATATTCTGATTTAAAAGAAATAATTCAATCTTTCAAAGATTGCGAAACAACCCTTCCAAAAGACCTTTCGATGGGATTATCAGAAATACTTGAAAGCATAAAAAATAAAAATATTGAATTAATCAACGAAGCAAAAATAAAAATCAATGTCATTAAAACAATGACAAAATTCCAAAATAAACCTCATAATAAAAAAATTAAAACTCTAAGACAAACAGAGCTTAATCAAAAAGATATTTTAAACACCATCACAAACACAGAAATTAAAACCTTGCGTGTTGATTCAGCTAAACTTGATAGTTTAGTAGGTCAAATTGGGGAGTTAATTGTATCTAAAATCAAAACAAACGAACAACTTTCTTTAGCTAAAAAAATCAACAATGAAATGATTGATTGGCAAAAAAACTTTGCCAAAATGAGCTATTATCTTAAATATTTTGATAAAAAATATTTATCGGAACAAAAAAACAATGAAATCCAAGATTTTAGAAAAATTCTTGCGCATAATTCCCAACTTTACACTCTAACCGAGATGCATAATGAAAAAATTACAAATTTAATTAAAGAGATGTCTAATCTTTTTAAACAACTGCAAGAAAGCGAAACAAAACTAAATTCAACCACAACAGAAATTGAAGAAATGGTTAAAAACATGAGAATTTTACCTCTTTCAACCATTTTTCAACTGTTCCCCAGAATGGTTCACAATATCGCACGTGATAAAAATAAAAAAATCGATTTAATTATAGATGGCGCCGAAGTTACAGCCGATAAAACAATTATAGAAGAATTAAAAATTCCTCTTATGCATATTATCAGAAACTCTATTGATCATGGTATAGAAAATGTTGAAACAAGAAAAGCCTTAGGTAAAAACCCGATAGGTAAAATAGAAATCAAAGCTCGCTATAAAGATAATAAAGTTATAGTTGATGTTAAAGACGATGGCAGAGGGCTTGATATAGAAAAAATTAAAGCTAAAGCATTAGAAAAAAAATTACTTACAAAAGAAGAAATATCAGCTATTAATGATGAAGAATTAACAAATCTTATATTCTACCCCGGTTTTTCAACTGAAGATTTTGTAACGGAATTATCAGGAAGAGGCTTGGGTCTTGATATTGTAAATAATAAAATTAATCACTTACAAGGAAGAATAGATGTATTTTCGCAACTAAACCAAGGAACACTTGTTAGAATTATTCTACCTTCAACAGTTGCAACCAAAAAAGTGTTCATCATAGAAGAACAAAAACAACTCTGGGCAATTGAAACATCAGCAATTAAAACAATTATTCGAATAAATTCTGATGAAATATTTGAAAAAGATAACAGAAATTACTATATCTATGATAAAAACCCAATTGTGATTTATACTCTTTCTCAAATTTTAAACTTTGAAAATAGCCCCAGAGAATCAAACAAATATACTCTTTTAATCATAGAAATAGAAAGCACAACTTTTGGAATTATTGTTGAAAAATTAATATCTGACCAAGAAATTGTACACAAAAAACTAGCTCCGCCGTTATACAAAGTAAAACATATATCAGGCATTACAACGCTTGCTAACGGCGAAGCCTGCTTGATTTTAAGCGTATCTGATATTATTACAACAATTAACTCTAAAAAAATCGGCACTAAAATTATCTCTAAAAATGGTATTTTAAAAACAAAAGATAATTTTAAATATAAAATTTTAGTTGTTGACGATTCTCATACAACAAGAATTCTGCAAAAAAATATTCTATCTAACCATGGATACAATGTATCAACCGCTACAAATCCTATTAATGCGCTTGATAAAACTCTTAATACTAATTTTGACCTTATTATTTCAGATATTCAAATGCCTGAGATGAATGGTTTTGAATTTATACAAAAATTAAGAAAATATTCTAACTACGAAAAAACACCTGTAATTATAGTAAGCTCTGAACCTAAAGAAAAACACATCCAAGAAATACGCGAAACAAAAATCACAAAATATATTGAAAAAAATCTATTTAAACAGGATGATTTAATTGATTGTATAGAAAATATTCTGGATTACTAATAAATTAAAAGCTCAGGAAATCCTGAGCTTTTAGCTAATCTCTTGTAATAATTTTATCAATCAGACCGTATTCCAGAGCTTCTTGTGCTGTCATAAAATTATCTCTTTCAGTATCTTTAGCAATTTTTTCAATTTTTTGACCTGTATGCTCTGCTAAAAGTCCATTTAACATTGCTTTCATTCTTAAAATTTCTTTTGCTTCAATTTCAATATCGGTTGCTTGACCTTTAGCTCCGCCTAACGGTTGGTGAATCATAATTCTTGCATTAGGAAGGGCAAGGCGTTTTCCTTTTGTTCCGCCTGATAGCAAAAATGCACCCATTGAAGCCGCATCACCAAGGCAAATAGTTGATACAGGAGCTTTTATAAGTTTCATTGTATCATATATTGCCATACCCGCAGTTATAACACCGCCTGGGGAATTTATATATAACATAATATCTTTTTCAGAATTTTCGCTATCTAAAAGCAATAATTGAGCTACAACAGAATTTGCAACATCATCATCAATTTCAGAACCTAAGAAAATAATTCTTTCTCTTAAAAGTCTTGAAAAAATATCAAAACTTCTTTCCCCTCTGCTTGAATTTTCAATAACAGTAGGTACATAATCCACAATTTTAAATTCGTTTATTCCGTACATTTTCTTATCCTTATAAACGTATATCAATACTATATTAAAGGAATGTTAAAAATTCAAGATGAAATAAAGCGATTTAGTTTATTTGTTGTAAAATAAGATAGGATGCTTTTTCCCGTTAGATGTTAATAAAAAAGGAAGAAAAGAATGTACAATGTTGCAATAGTTGGTGGTGGTCCGGCCGGAATTTTTACTGCTTTAGAATTGGCAAAATTAAAACCCGATTGGAAAATTTTATTAATCGAAAAAGGCAGAAAAATTGAAAACAGAATTTGTCCCATAAGAGAAGGTCAAAAGAAATGTTTAAGTTGCAAAACTTGCGGACTTTTGTGCGGATGGGGCGGAGCAGGCGCTTTTTCAGACGGAAAATTAACCCTAACTCCTGAAGTTGGCGGACATTTAGTTGATTATATGCCATATAGCGAAGTTGAAGATTTAATTAAATATTGTGATGATATATATCTTGAACATGGCGCTACAACAACCGTTTTCGGTCAAAACAGACAAGAATTTGCAGATATTGAACATGCTGCAACTTTAGCCGAGTTAAAACTCGTACATTCCCCTGTTCGTCATTTAGGAACAGAAAAATCTCTATCAGTATTAAAATCAATGCAAGATTACTTAATGGAGCGCATTGATATTATAAACAACGAATTTGTTGATGAATTAATCATAAAAGATAAAGTTATCAAAGGCTTTACAACAAAAGAAGGTAAAGAATATTTAGCAGACTATGTTGTAGTAGCCCCCGGAAGAGAAGGTGCTGATTGGTTATCTAATCAATTCTTGAAAAATAAAATTGAAATGGTGAATAACGCAGTAGATGTAGGTGTTAGAGTTGAATTACCTGCTCCTGTTATGGAACCTATAACATCAAGATTATATGAATCAAAATTAATCTATCACACACCAACATTCGGTGATGAAGTTAGAACATTCTGCATGAATCCAAACGGCGAAGTTGTAAATGAAAACTATAACGGTATTTCAACCGTTAACGGACACTCTTATGCAGATAAGAAAACTCCAAACACAAACTTTGCACTTCTTGTTTCAAAGAAATTCACAGAACCATTCCACGAACCAATTAAATACGGTCAACATATAGCTTCTTTAGCTAAT
This sequence comes from Candidatus Gastranaerophilales bacterium, assembly GCA_944324915.1. Taxonomy (GTDB): domain Bacteria; phylum Cyanobacteriota; class Vampirovibrionia; order Gastranaerophilales; family Gastranaerophilaceae; genus RUG14156. The sequence continues at coordinate 132,173 of CALUYD010000001.1, forward strand.
ATGTTATCAGGCGGTATCTTAGTTCAAAGATTTGGCGATTTAATAGACGGTCGCCGCTCTACTCCTCAAAGAATTAAAGAATCAATCATTCAACCAACCTTAGAATGTGCAACTCCCGGGGATTTGAGCTTAGTTTTACCATATCGCCAATTATTAAGCATAATTGAAATGCTTTATGCACTTGATAAAATCGCCCCCGGTGTCGCTTCAAGATACACTTTATTATACGGCGTTGAAGTGAAATTCTATTCTGCAAGAGTTCTTGTTTCCAACGAACTTGAAACACTAGGAATTAAGAATTTATTTGCAATAGGTGACGGTGCAGGCGTAACAAGAGGCTTAATGCAAGCAAGCGCTTCAGGTGTACACGTTGCAAGAACAATTGCTTCAAGAGGGTGAAATTGTGGAAATATTAAGAAATAAACCGATATTTCTTAAAAACCCATTGACGACAAGATTTTAGCATGATAGTATCAATTCTATAAAGAAAGATAACTCCGAAGGAGGTGAAAACAATGCCAGAAGTAAGAGTTCGTGAAAACGAAAGTATCGAATCAGCTCTAAAAAGATTTAAAAAGAAAATACAAAAAGCAGGTATTCTGTCTGAAATCAAACGTAGAGAAAGATATGAAAAACCTTCAGTAAAGAAAAAAAGAAAATCTGAAGCTGCAAGAAAAAGAAAAGTATAACAATTTAAAAGGGACTTAAATTAAGTCCCTTTTTTAATATCCTTCTCCAATTGTATCAATTGCTTCAACTCTAATATCTGTTATTAATTCAGAATATGAAATAACAACAATCGTTGGAATATGACGCTCAAGCATTTGATACAAGGGCAACCTAATTCTTGGCGAGCATAATATTACAGGTTGCACTCCGACAGCGCTTTGCGCCCTCATTAATGTTGTTGCCGTTGTTTCAATTAATTCCTGTACTTGCATAGGGTTCAATAAGAACATTGTTCCTAATTCTGTTCTTTGACAGCTATCATCTAATATTTTTTCCCATTCTGATGATAATGTTAAAGCGTATAAAACCTTATCCTTATTAGAATTTGATAAGCATATTTGACGACCGAGTGCAGCTCTTAAACGTTCTGATAAAATATCGGGCTCTTTTGAAAATCTTGCATAATCACAAAGCCTTTCAAAAATAAAAATAATATCCTTAATTGAAACCTTTTCTCTGATTAAATTTACAAAAATCTTTCTTAAATCTGATGTTGAAATAATAGTAGGAACAAGGTCATTAACCAATGTTGGGTCTTGAGATTTAACAAGCTCCATAAGTTTCAATACATCAGTTTTAGTCATTATCTCATCAACATATTTGCGAACGCACTCTTGCAAGTGTGTAACAATAACATCAACCGCATCAACCGCTTGAATTTTATCATTTTTACCGATATGTTGAGGATTTAACCAATATGCTTGAGATTGGAAAGTAGGTTCAACCGCAACAATAGCATTATCAGGCAATTTTTTGCCCAATGCCTCATATTGATCAGCAATAACCATAAGTTTTCCGGGATACACTGTACCTGTTGCAACAGGGTTCCCACGAATAGAAATCAAATATTCGTTATCGCCGATAGCTGATGAATCCATAATTCTAATATTTGGAATAATATAACCTAAATCATCAGTAACTCTTTGTCTTAAGGCTGCAATTTTAGCTAATAATTGCCCATCTTGCTCAGGATCTGCTATAACTAACAAACCTGCACCAACTTGCAAAGATAAAACATCAACGCCCAATCTTTCATACATTTTATTAGGATTAACTAAATCCTGCATATTTTGTTTAACTGCGTCCAATTGCCCTAATTGTTGTTGAACATCTTGATTAACTAAAACAGATAAACCGCCTAAAATCAAAATTACTGCAAACACTAAGAAAGGAAACCAAGGTAAGCCTGTTATTCCTGATGTAGCTGAAATCAAAAGCAAAAAGCCTGAAGCTAAAAATAAACTTGTAGGTTTTGATAAAATCTGAACAGACAAATCAGAACCCAAAGCAACACCGCCGCCTGTCGCTCTTGTCATAACTATACCGGATGAAATAGCCATTAATAAAGATGGAACTTGGGCAGCTAAACCGTCACCAATAGTTAATATTGTATATTTAGAAACAGCATCTGCCGGCTGCATTCCGTTTAATAAAATACCAATAATCAAACCGCCTATGATATTAATCAAAGTAATGATGATACCTGCGATAGTATCACCTTTTACGAATTTCATTGCACCATCCATAGAACCATACAAACTTGATTCTCTTTGTAAATCCTCACGGCGCCTTACCGCTTCTTCAGGCGAAATTAACCCTGCGTTAAAATCGGCATCAATTGTCATTTGTTTACCTGGCATCGCATCAAGTGCAAAACGAGCGGAAACCTCAGCAATACGCTCCGCACCTTTTGTGATAACCATAAACTGTACAACGGTGATAATTAAGAAAATTACACCGCCAACAACCATATTACCGCCTGTAACGAAATTACCAAACGCTTCAACTACTTGACCGGCATCACCCTTAGCCAAAATTAAACGAGTTGAAGCAATTGATAAAACAAGTCTAAAAACCGTGCCAATCAATAGAATTGATGGAAAAGCCGCCAATTCCAAGGGTTTATTTACATACAATGAAATCATCAATAAGACAATTCCAAGAGTAATATTAAAGCTGATAGAAAAATTGATAACCCAAGTAGGCATTTCTAAAAGCAAAATTAATACCGCAATAATAACAAATCCAGCTAGCGCTATTTCTGATATAGGATTGCTTCCACCTCTAGGAGCGGCCATTATAACCCTCCTTTATATATTCCAAAGGTATTTTGCAACACCGCAAGCTGAGTTTTAAAATTAGCGTCAATTACTCCATTATTTGCAACAACAACGCAGCTTCCTTTATCCACACTTTCATCTTGAGTAATTATCACTTTGACATCTAAATTACTATCTTTAATAACCTCAGGCAAAGATACGTTAGCAAATTCGACATCCAAAGGATTAACTTTAACTTCAAGCCTTTGCGTTTCAGAGTTAAAGCTATCTAAAACAGATTTAAAAATTTCTTTTAAAATATCATCGGACATCTCTGTTTCTTTTTTAATGATTCTTTTTGCAATTGCAAAAGCAAGCTCCATAATATGAGGATAAAATTCATCATACATTTCATCTTTCATAGAAAGAAACTCGACTAAATTTTCTTTTATTTTTTCAAGTTCGCTTTGAGCTTCTAAAAATCCATTTTTATAGCCTTCTTTAGCTGCAAGCTCTTTAATAGAATGGGCTTCTTGTTGCGCTCTTGTAACTAAAGACCTTTCATCAATTCTGCGATAACCACGCCTTCTATCACCCCTTCTTCTTTCAACTCTTTCTTTAAATTCAATCACTGAAATATCGATTTTTTCAAAATCTTCGAGTTTTTCAACCTTTTTTTCAGGCATTTTAGAAGGCATTGGAGCTTCATTATTTTTATTTGTATTTTGAACTTTTTCAACATCTAAAATAGCATCTTCTTTTTTTATAATATTTCCTTTTTTGGATTGATTTGAAGATGTAGATTTTTTATTTGAAATGTTCTTTTTTCTTATTATCATTTAATTTTTTCTTCTAAATATTTAGATACAATATCAGCTATATGAGCAGGTACTTTTTTCTTTTTATTCAAAAAACAAGCACCAACAAGCTCCCTAATTAAAGGTCTTTCTTTATTAATAATATTCAAAACCTCATCTTTAGACGAATTTTTAACAATTTTACATATTTTTTTATGCGCTTTATCATAACTAACTACAATTGCTTCAGGCAAAGTGCTTTTCATTTCTTCTAAACAGCGCATAGTAGCCCCCTCGTCTAATTTTTCTTCTAAATCAGGCATTTTTAGATATTTCATTAAAACATCACGCTCAGGTTTATTGAATTTTTGAAGAATATTTCTCAATTTTTCAGTTGGAAAATTCTTAATCAAAACCGCTAGTGAGGCTAATTTAATAATCTTTGAATCGCTCATCATAGCAATATCTTTGGCTGTTTCTTCTTCAACCTGCTGCATTGCCATAGCATCAATATTAGATTGAGAAAGAGCATTTTGAGTAGCTTGCTCAGTTAATATTCCACGAGATTTCAAATCTTCCATTGCCTTAGCGAAAGATTTTTTAACTTGCGCTTCAACTAAAGAAATAAGCTGATCTTGAGGTAAATCCTTTTCAACTGCTCTTTTTGCAATATCAAAAACAGTAAACGCAACTTTTTGCAAAATTGCCTCACGATATTTTAGCTCAATTCCTGCTCTAATAATATCTACTGATTTATGAAAAATCCATTCGCCTATAAATTGAGTGATTAAACTTGCTTGAGAAGCATTCAATTTTGAATTTTCTTCCCCAACTAAAGCGTCACCAGCCATTTTGCAAAAACGATAAATTATATCTACTATAAAATCTTTATCGGGCTGTTTTATATCATTTGGCACAACTTGGCTTGCTTGCGATGAAAGGTCTTTAGCAAACGCATCAGAATTAAAATTTTTTAAATCGGTTTCCGCCATTATCCCCCAAATATAACGCTCTATGCGCTTTCAATCCAATTTTTTATTTTTTCGATTGCCTCATTTTCATCCATTGAATTAAAATCGGATTCTAATTCATCTATTGCTTCAGATAATCCTGTTTTTCTCGGTGCATTTTGCGCCATAGATTTTGCTTGCTCAAGCGCAAGTGCGTATTGATTTTTTTGCTCAATAAAACTTTGAGCTATTTGTTCTTGTTGAGCAATTAAATTGCTAGCTTGAGCACTAACATCTTTTAATTGTTGTTCTTGAGTAGCTGCTATTTGTCTTAAATATTCAAGTTCTTCTTCTTGCTTTTTAGCTTCATTTTTAACTTTTTTACCAATATGACCCAAGCCAAAAATTAAACCCACTAAAAGCATAGCACCCACAACCCACCAAGGATTGCCTGATTCTTCCGGTTTTGGAAGTTCATTTTCTTTATCTGGTGCTAAAATTAAGCTGTTTGATTCAATAAATGCAATTGAAACATTTTCGGGTTTTACTTTTGGGCTTGCAGCGTTTGCAATCAATGTTTTTAATTCATATAAACTCATATTGGATGGTATTGCGCTTTCATCGATTGAAACAGCGACAGAAATTTCTTCAATAATTCCTGCTTGCATATATTCATTTATTTGAGTTTTTGATACGCCATATTGAGTTTCTGTTGCAGACCTTGAGTATTGTCTATCTTGGGAAGAAGAACCTGTTTGAACAGATGTTCTAATTCCGGATGGAACATAAACGCTAACAGGATTCATACCTGATGATGTAGCATTATTATTGTTATCACCAAGATTTTCATTAAAATGTTGCTCGGATACTGAAGTTTTTTGGTCAGGATTATATAAAATGCTTGATTTTTCAACAGGTGCTTGAGTTAAAAATGTTGAAACAGTAGCAATATAATTGCCCTTACCAATTAATTTATCTAATTGAGCATTAACTTTTGATTGCATATATTTATCGTTTTCTTCGATTTTTGCAATTGCATCATCAGAAGCACCGATAATTGAATTATATACGGTTCCATTTGTATCGGTTATTGAAATATTATCCGCTTCAAGTCCATGAACTGCGCCTAAAAGCAGATTAGATATTGCTTTTACTTTCATATTATCTAATCTTTCGCCTGATGGCATAGTAATTTGAACAGTAGCGGTAATTGGTTTTTGATTTTGAGCAAAGAAAGTTTGCTCCGGAATTGAAATAAATACTTGCGCATTTTCAATCGGAGGTATTTTTCTGATTAATCTAGCTAATTCGCCATTTATAGCTCTTACTAATCTTATCTTTTTATCATCTTTAGTAGATGTAAAATCGCTCTTATCAAATATTTCTAAACCTGTATGCTCATCTAACATACCGCTTTTAACAATGGCTAATAAGGCTCTATCTCTTTGATCTTTAGTATATTCTTTTAATACAAGACTTATTTTAGAACCATTTTCAACTCTTGTAGCAGTAATTTGTTCACGAGCCAAAAGAGCTTGAACTTCAAGAACTTTACCTGCGTTATCTGTTGTAAATAAAGTTACAGGGTCATTTTTAATAACGCGTTCAGCAACTTTTATTTGACCATCGGGACTTTTAGCTCCTGTTGAATTAACGTGAGCTAACGTAGCTATGACAATTACGAACATCACAACAAAAAGTCCCACACAAGTAATTATTGTGTAGAATAAAGGTTTATTTTCAGTTATTTGTTTTAGGTCAAATTTTTCCATATTGCGTGATGTTCTATACTTTCAATTATACTATCATAATTGACTAAATTAAAAATTAAATTTGAATCTGCATGATTTTTTCATACGTTTGTAGGATTTTTCCTGTTATAGTAGTTGCCGCTTGAACTGTTAATTCACTTTGAGCAACTGCAGCCATAACATCATGGATATCTGCTTTTCCTTGCATTGCAGCATTAACCATTTGCTCCGGCTTATTTGTAACTTCGTTGATTTGGCTCATCATATCGCCAACAACTTCTTTAAAACTTTTAACATTTTGACTGTCTGAATTTATTGAAATATTGCCATTCAATTTCATTGTAGGCATTTCATCAATACCATTCATCTTAAAAAAATTAACTTTACCTATTTCATTCATATCTTATTCCTTACAGATAATTAGATAGTATCGCTCTTACATAATTTTGCGTTTCTTTATAAGGGGGTATTCCATTATATTTATCCACAGCCCCAGGGCCTGCATTATAAGCCGCAAGGGCTAAAATTTTATTTCCGTTATATTTATCAAGCATTTGTTTTAAATATTTAACACCGCCATCAATATTTTCTTTTGGGTTAAAAACATCATTAACACCTAAGGATTGTGCTGTTTTTGGCATTAATTGCATTAAGCCTTTAGCGCCTGCTTTTGACACTGCATTAGGATTAAAACCTGACTCTTGCTTAATTAGCGCATTTATAAGGCGTTCTTCAACACCATATTTTTCAGACGCTTCTTTAACATAACCTAAAATTGCTTCTTTTGTTTTTGAAATTGGTTTTGAATAATCTTTAGTATCAAGTTTAGTTAAAGAGCCAAAAGGCAAAGGTTTAATCTTTTTTTCATCCAAATTAGGAGGCAAGTCAAGATTAAAAACGCTTGGCGCTCTATCTTCATTTTTAGATTCGGCTAAAATTTCTTGAAAAGCTGATAATTCTTTTCCTTTAGGGGTTTCAGTCGTTGGATAAATAGAATTAATATAGTTATTTATCTCATTAATTCTATTGAATGCTTGAGCTTGCGAAGAACTATTTATATAATTTTGTATCTGCGGACTAAACATAATTTACCTAAATCCCCTTATAATCAGCTTACGACCCTAAAAAATTCAAATTAAATTAAATTTTTAAAAATCATACATAAGTATTAGTTAAAAATGGTTTTTAAAGGGAAATCGACCAAATTATATTTAATGTTTTTTTAAAAAAAGTAAAAAATATTATTGAACAACTATTTCAAATTCATCTGAACCAAAATGTTTAAGACGAACGTTTTTCTTACCATAAATAGTTATCAATGACTTAATTTCGCCATTTTTATACTCTTGAAATTCATCTCTTGAGCTTGTAGGATAAATAAAAAAGTTATGAAAAGTCCTTGTATCATTATTTAAAAGCAAAACTTTTTTTGTTTTAAATAATGAATTTTTTAGGTAATATTTTCTATTTTTATCAAATTTAGAAATTAAAATCACTTCATAAGAAGGGAAAAGCTCTTGAACTTCTTTTTTAGATAATGTTATTGAATTTTCGTAGAATTTTAGAGTATCAGGGTTATAAGTTATTGTTCTATCACCTATTTCAAACTCATAAGCAAAAACAGATGATAACATCATCAAAAAAGAAAATATCAAGAATTTTCTCATTAATCTTCTTCCTTTAATTTTCTATTCATTAATTTTTCTAGGATTTCTTTAGGTGTAATATCAGTATAAACCGCTTCATAAATAGCATTTGAAACAGGTGTATCAATATTTAATTTTTTAGCTAATTCACACAATGCTTTTGAAGTTTTAACACCTTCAGCAACTGAACCTAATTCAGCTAAAATATCATCAATTTTCTTGCCTTTTGCAATCATTGAGCCTACGGTATAATTTCTTGAATAAGGGCTTGATGCCGTTGCAATCAAATCGCCCATGCCGGATAATCCATATAATGTTTGAGCTTTAGCACCCAAAGCACAACCCACTCTTACCATTTCAGCCATACCGCGAGTTAACAATGAACCTCTTAAATTATCACCAAGACCCATTTCGCTTGCAAAACCTGATGCTATTGCTATAACGTTTTTCAAACTTCCGCCTAATTCAACACCGATTAAATCATCGCTTGAATATAATCTGAATAATGATGAAACATTAAGCGCTTTTTGAACTTTTTTCGCTATTTCAATATCGCTTGAAGCAACAGTAGCTAGTGTCGGTTTGCCTTCAATAATTTCACGAGCTAATGTCGGACCTGATAAAACAGCAAAATTAATATCAGGTAAAACCTCTAAAATAACTTCTGACATTCTTTTTAGAGAAGGTAATTCAATACCTTTTGATAAATTAACTAAAATTTGATTATCTTTAATTCCAACTTTTTTTAATTGTTCACAAACAGGACGAATGCCTGATGTTGCAACAACAAGAAGAATAAACTCTGCATCTTTAATGGCACTTGCTAAGTCTGATGTTATTTCAACTTTTTTATCAAGTTGTATAGCAAGAGGCTTTTCTATTCTTTTTTCATTCAAAAGCATAGGGGTAATATCTTGAACTCTACCCCAAACGCAAATTTCATCAAAATTATTATTTAACAACTTTGCTATTGTAAGTCCCCAGCAACCCGGCCCTAAAACTGCTAATTTCATTATTGTTCCTCTTGTGTTTCCATTTTATCTATAAAAGGTGAAGTTTTTTCCATTTTAATTCTTGTTATTTTAATATTATCAAGCTCTAAAACGGTATATTTAATATTCTTATCTTCAACAACATCGTTCAATTCTGGTTCTCTGCCTAATAAACCAAAGACATAACCGCCTATTGTTTGAAAATCTTCATCAGGAATATCTTGATCAAATCTTTCGTTAAAATCTTCAATACTTGTTTTTGCTGCAACACTTAAAGTATTATCGTCAATTTTAACAATTTCGGGAGTTTCAATTTTATCAAATTCATCATAAATTTCTCCCACGATTTCTTCAATAATATCTTCAATAGTAACAATACCAACCAAACCGCCATGTTCATCCATAACGGCCGCAATTTGAGTTTTTGACGATGTTAAATCAGACAATAAATCAGAAATAAATTTATTCTCAGGCACCATCGATAAATCTCTTACAATAGATTTAATAGAAAAGTTTTCATCGATATTGTTATTTTTGATTACTTTTAAAACATCTTTAGCATTAATTACACCTATAATATTATCGATATTATCTTCATATATAGGTATTCTTGTATGTCCTGAATTTATTATTATATCAGCAACTTCATAAATTGAACTTTGAATATCGGCAAAAACAATTTCTGTTCTTGGTATCATAATTTCTTTTACTACTGCATTTGCAAAAGAAAAGAAATTAGAGAGCATATTTGCTTCATGACTATCTATGGCATTAATTTTTTTGCCTTCATCAATCAACTTTTCAAATTTTTCTTCCCAATTATTTTCTTCATCATGCGCTTGAAGCTCAATAGTTACGTCATTTACGTTTCTTATATATTTTCTAATTTTGCGCTCTAACATTTGAGCAATATCATCAGCATCTTTCATCTGAGTTTCAGGGTCAACCTCGATAGTCATATTAATAACAACACCTGTTGAGCCTAAATCTATCGTTTTTAATTCAACAACTTGGCTAATGCCATAAATTGTACTTGCAACGTTTCTGATAATTTCTTCAACTCTTGGTTCTGCTGATTGAACAGTTAGTACATTAACATTGTTTTTCAATAAAAAGAATGCTAAACATAACAATATAAAACCGATAATAATTGAAGCAACAGCATCAGGAATATGCGCTAATTCATAAGGCATAGCAAATTTTGATAAAGTCAGCGCAAATAAAGCTATAAATACGCCCACAAAAGCAGCGCTATCTTCAAACCAAACAAATTTTGTTGTTGGAGATTGTATTTTTTTAATATGTTTCAATGAAATAAAGAATTTTTTTAATATATTTTTTTCTTCGATTTGTAATTCGTCTAATACAGCACTTGCAGCACTCGATACTGCCCAGCCTTCAAAAAACATACTTATTAAAAGAGCAATCGCAATATAATTATAATTTTTCAATAAATCATCTATTCCATGAGGATGAATAAATTTTTCTGCCCCATGATATATAGCAACTCCGGAACCTAAAAGCATTAATAAAGAAGCAAGCATTGCCCAAATATTAGCTTCTAAGCCATAACCAAAAGGATGCTCGCTATCAGCAGGTCTTGCCCCTCTTTTAACACCTATCCAAAGGCAAATACTATTAAATGAATCAACTCCTGAATGAATTGCTTCAGCAAGCATTGCGGAGCTTCGAGAAACCAAAAAACATACCAATTTTACCAAAGCTATACCGATATTAGCCAAAAAAGCTCGGATAATTGCTCTTTTTTTGGTATTATCTATCCTCTTTTTTTCTTCGGTTATTTCTGTTGTATCTTTGCTATCTAAAATATCTATACCGCTTTGCTCAATATTGCTCTCGGAAGATGACATTATTTTCCTCTTATTTCATTGATACAAATATAATAATCGTAAAATGCGATTTTTGCAAATTAAAAACTTCTCATTTGAAGCGCTTGAGCTACATGATTTAATTCAATATTTTCTTTTTCATCTAAATCAGCAATAGTTCTTGAAATCTTAAGAATTCTATCATAGGCTCTAGCAGATAAATTAAATTGATTTATTGCATTTTTCAAAAATTGTTTTGTAGTTTCATCAATTGAACAATATTTTTTTATTAATTTAGGATTAAGCTCGCTATTAGTTAAAATATTATCGTTTTTATATCGCTCAAGCTGAATTTTTCTTGCTTTTATAACTCTTTTTTTAATATCTGCCGATTTTTCCGCTTCATTATTATTAGATAATAATTCATCATCAGTTAATCTTTGAACTTTTAATTGGATATCAATTCTATCCAACAATGGCCCTGATAATCTTGATTTATAACGGTTTATCATGGCTTCTGTGCATGTACATCTTTTTCTTGAATCCCCTAAAAAACCACAAGGACAAGGGTTCATTGCTCCAATTAAAATAAAATTAGCAGGATATTGAACGCTTGTTTGAGCTCTTGAAATTGTAACTACATTATCTTCAATGGGTTGCCTTAAAACTTCTAAAGTTGATCTTGGAAATTCTACCATTTCATCTAAAAATAAAACCCCTCTATGAGCCAAAGTAATCTCCCCCGGTTTTGGATTAGAGCCGCCGCCAATAATACCCACAGCGCTTGCGCTATGATGAGGCGCTCTGTATGGTCTTTGAGTAATTAAGGGGTTATTTCTATCTAAAAGTCCGCAAATAGAATAAATTTTAGTTAATTCAATCGCTTCTTTTGTAGTTAATGGAGGTAAAATTGACATAAATGCTTTAGCAAGCATTGTTTTGCCTGAGCCGGGTGAGCCTGACATTAAAACATTATGCGCACCTGCTGCTGCTATTTCTAGGGCTTTTTTTGCAACAGCTTGTCCTTTAACGTTTGCAAAATCAACATCAAAATTATGTTCTTGATTTATATATTCATCAATATTTTGCTTTAATTTTTTTAATTCACAATTGCCGTTTAAATATTCTACAACTTGAGATAAATTATCCGCCCCTAAAGGCTCTATATCATCTATAAAACTAGCCTCTTTAAGATTATCGTTAGCTAAAATTACTTTTTTAAAACCAAGCTCAGCCAAACCGCAAACAATGGGCAAAACTCCATTTACCGCTCTAATTGAACCATCTAGGGATAATTCTCCCAAAAAAGCAATTTCGCTATTATTAAAATCTTTTATTATTCCTTCTTTTGCCAAAATCCCCACCGCCATAGCTAAATCATAGGATGAACCTTCTTTTTTTAAATCAGCAGGCGCAAGATTTATTACAACTTTAACCTGTGGAAAAGAATATCCGGAGTTTTTAATTGCAAGTCTTAATCGTTCTTTTGCTTCAGAAATTGCTGTATCGGGTAAACCTATAATTGAAACTTGAGGAATTGAGTTAATTGTATCTACTTCAACATCTATTTCATAAACCTTAAGCCCTATGATAGTTGCGCTTTTGGTGGATACAATCATTATATATCCTCGCTATAACTATCAGGAATTAATTTTAAAAGTCTTGTATTTGCTATTTCAAAATTAGGATTTAAATTCAATGAAGTTTTGAAAAATTGAATAGCTTCATCTTTTTTATTTAATGCTTGGCTATATAGCGCACAAAGGTAATAATAGTAATAATTTTTCTCTAAAGTAAATGAAACATTATAAATTAAACCTTTTGCAACTTTATAATTTTTATTTTTTAAATTTAATTCAATCAATTCGCCTAGCGCATTTTCATACAATGGATTAACTCCAAGCGCTCTTTTTAGATAATCTTCTTTTAAAACAGTGTTTTTTTGAGCAACGCTTATCGCACAATTATAATAAGCTAAATAGTCATTTTTAGGCATTTTATCGAGCAAAAGCTCAAGTTTTTTTATTTCTTTAGGATATTTTGCATATTGCCTTTGAGCAAGAGCAAGTTTTATTATAATTTCATAATTTTTATCATCCTTACTTCTTGCTTTTTTATACATCTTAACAGCATTTTTATAATCGCCATGAAGATATCTTATATCCCCTAAACCAATTAAGGTATCGATATTATTTTTATTAATTTTATATGAATTTACAAAATAAACGTTAGCTCGCTCAACATTACCTAAAGCAAGCTCACTTTTAGCGTATAGGGAAGTAATTTCATCATTATCTTTGTCAAAATTTAAAATACTCAAGCAATCTTTTTTTACTTTTTCAAAATTTCCCTCAAGAAAATTTTTATTTGCTATATAATATTTTTTCTCATTTATATCAGAAGAAACTTGAGCTAAGACAGTTTGCTTTAATATTTCAAGTTTTGGTTTATAAGCAATTAATAATTTTGTTTTTTCTATTTTTTCAATTAATTTTTTTGCTTCAGAATATTTTTTATTTTGTATCAATGTTTCAACTTTGAAAATTTGATAACTGATATTTGAAGGATTTAGAGAAATCGCTTTATTTATCATATTCAGCGCAAGATTATATTGTCTTGTTTCAAAATAAGCACGAGCAAGAATAGAATTATAAAAATCATTTTTAACGTATTGAGTTTTCTTTTCTAAAAGCTCTGCTATTGTTTCATCTGCGCTATTGTTAAAATAGATATTTGAATATGCTTTTGCAAAGTATATTTCATCTTCGTTTGATAAAATTGATTTAGGTTTATAGCTTGATTCTAAGTCTAAAATATTGTCATAAAACTGATTTTTATAGACGATTTTTTCAATAGCGCTATCGCCCAAAGAGAAAAAGCCTATTTCATAAAAAACTTTTGATAAAGCCAACAATGATGTATCATTTTGAACCTTAGCAATAAGTTTAGTATATTCATCATAAGCAACTTTAGCGTTGCCTTGGTTAAATTTTGAAGTTATAGCAATAAACTCTTTTCTTACTTTTGATTTTTCATCAATAGCAGAATCATTTTGGGTATTATCATTAGTTAAAAAGCTATCTACAATATTTGCTAAATTAAAAATACTAGAATTTGTTTTTGTTCCATGATTAATTTCAGACTTAACAGGAATGAGCAAGTCATCACTTTGAGCCATTATAGGATTTATAAAACCCAAAATTATAAATGAAGATAAAATAATTTTTTTTCTTGCTTCTTTTAACAAACCAAATTAACCCTTTGAATTGTAATAATACTTGTCAAATGTTTTAATTAACTCTTTTTGTTTTTCTGTGATGGAATCCTCATCCATATTTAGAATATCATATAATTGGGATAAATTAAACTCTTTTAATAAAATTTCATCATCTTTGAAATCACAATTTACGTCATTTACAATAATTTTCAATATTTCATAAGCTGAAATTGACATAAAAGCATTAACAAGATTTTCATCAAAATGCTTATTTTTGCCATCAACCATTATCTTTAGCGCATCTTTCATGCGCATTTTATCACGATAATGTCTTTTTGATGTAATAGCATCAAAAACATCACAAACAGCTAAAATTCTTCCGCCTAGGGGAATTTGCTCTCCTTTTAAGCCTTTAAAATAGCCTGTACCGTCAAATTTTTCATGGTGGGATGAAGCAATATTTGCAACATTTTTAAAGTTATTAGTAATATAAACTTTACTTAAAATATTATGAGTTAAGCGAACATGTTCTTTAATATGCTCATATTCTTCAGGAGTTAATTTTCCTTCTTTTTGCAAGACAGAATCTTTGATACCTATTTTTCCAATATCATGCAAAAGCGAAGCATTTTTAATTATCTCTTTTTCTTCATCAGATAATTTACATTTTTCGCAAATTAATTCAGCATACAAAGTAACCCTTTTTGAATGACCGGAAGTAATCTTATCACGAGCATCTATGGATACTGAAAGAGTATTAATAAAACTTGAGAATAATTTTTTCTGTTCTTCAATTAATTTTTTTTGTTTAGAAAACAAATTAGCATTTTCAAGTGCAATACCTGCCGATGAACCTATTGCAATCAATAAATCTTCGTCTTTTTGGGTAAAATCACCGCTAAATTTATTCAAGACTTGAAAAACGCCGACAATTTGGTGGGATAGGTTACGAATTGGCATACAAAGGATATTTCTTGTTTTATATCCTGTTTGCATATCTATATCTTTATTAAAATATTCGCTTTCATAAGCATTTTTTATATTAATCGTTTCACCACTCATAGCAACATGACCTGCTAAACCTTTATTTGCGGCAAATCTTATTTCTTGCATTTCTAAACCAAGCGCAACTTTGCTCCATAACTCATTATGCTCATCATCAAGCAAAAATACTGTACATCTATCAGCTTGCAGAGCTTGTTGAATTTGTTGCGCTATTATTGTCAATAATGAATCGATATTTGTTTCTATCGCTATTGTTCTTCCGACTTGCAAAAGTGCTAAAAGAGCGTCATCTTTAATTTCATTTGGGATAAAAGATGGAGGGGTAGAAGATATTATTTTTTGTTGATTTTCATTTTCAATTTTTTGTTTATATTTTAAAATTGCCTCATCAAAATTATGTTTAGATAATGTTTTTATATACAAACTCGCTTTTATCAAATTAAGCGAAACTTCAATATTTTTTTCATAATATTCAATTAAACCGGAGCAAAAAAGATTAATTTTTTGAGCAACCAAATCATTAGATGAATTTGCAAGATACTTTGCATCATTTAATAAACTAAGGGTCTGATAGTATCTTGCTCCTTGTTTATAATTGTTTATTGCCATATATGACATAGCAATTGAAACCATATCAAAAGATTTTGAAGCAATAAAAAATTTATGAATGTTATTTAATTCTTTATTATTAAAAAGTTTATCCGAGCAAACATGGCTAAAAAAAGAGCTCAACAAAAACTCTTTCAGCTTAGAGGCATTTTTATCTTCAATATCTTGCAAAAATTTGCTCATATTCTATCCCATTAACATTTTAGGATTATAATTACACCATGTCAAATAAGATAAATAAAATTAATCTAAATCCTTAACTTTCAATTCGCAACACATCTGGCAAGACGAAAAAACTTTAGAATACTTTAAATTTTTCCTAAAACAACAATATTTTGGAGAATTTATAATTTCTTTTAGCGTCTTTTCTTTTAAATTGCCCATTTTATATGATAAACAAGGATAAACATCTCCTGATGGGTTAATTATTGCGTTAGAATAAGGATATAAACAAGGTTTATAAATATCAGCTACATTTTTATCATTGTATTTAGTAAAAAATTTTTTAATTAAATCAAGCTCTTTTTTGCTATCAGAATTATCAAACTTAGGCGCAAAGCGGATTTTTGTTTTAGAATATTTTTTCATTTTTTGAATTTCAAGATAAATTTCTTCAAATTTATCTAAATCAAAATAAAGTTCAATAGGGTAATTTTTATTATAAAAAACCTCATCAAAACTATCATATAAATTTGAATTTTGCTTTAAATTGTTATTTCTTAAAAATGAAATTGAAAGATAATCAAAACCTTTATTTGTGCAATATTGATAAAGTTTTAAGATGTCTTCTAAATTATCTTTTAGAACAATTGTTTTAATATCAATCGCTAAATTACTATGAGAATTTTTGCATTGGTCTGCTAAATTTTCCAAATTATCGGTAATTTTATCAAAAATTCCTTCTTTTTGTCTGTTTTTATCGTGATTTTTTCCCAAACCATCCAATGATACACTCAACAAAAGCATTTTTGATTTTATAAAAGCATTAATTATCTTATCATCAATCAAAACCCCATTTGTAACAACATTCACTTTACCTAAAGTCTTTTTTGAAACTTCAAATAAAATATCGCAAAAATCAGGTCTAATTAAAGGTTCACCCCCAACCAACGTTACAAAAGAATAAAAAGGAATTTGCTTTATAATATCAAACCATTGAGATGTATTCAATTCATTTTTTACCCTATTTGTACCAACGTAACAATAAGGACAGTTTAGGTTGCAAAGATAAGTAAGCTCAAAAAAATACCTTAAAGGTAAAATTGCCTTGTTTCTTTTTTCCATAAAGCGAGAATAATTAATCGCCCCATAAGCGTCACGAATAAAATCAAAAATTTTAGACGAGCTTAAATCCATAGCTTGATTATATACTATTTTATATTTTTAAGTAAGCAAATTATATGATATTATTAATTTATTGAAATATTTGGAGGGTTTTATGAATCATAAATTTAAAGTTGACTATGAAAAATGTATAAAATGCGGATTATGTATTGAAAATTGTTCTACTCGTGCGCTAGCTTATGATGATTATAACTCTCCAAAAATGGATAAACCAAAAAACTGTATGGAATGTCAGCATTGTTTTGCAATTTGTCCCGTTGGCGCCATTTCCATTATGGGAAAAGAAGCTCAAAATTCTAGTGAAATAAGACAAATTAACCCTGATGATATTTTAAATTTAATTCAATCAAGAAGAAGTATCAGAAAATATAAACAAGAAAATGTATCAAAAGAAACAATACAAAAATTAAAAGATATGTTGAACTATGTCCCCACAGGCAAAAACAATCACAGACTTCATTTTTCTTTTATTGAAGATATTGATGTTATGAACGATTTTAGAGGAAAAGTTAACACAACTATCGTTAATTTTTTCAACAAAAAACCTGTCAAATTCTTATCTGAAAAATTTAAAAAACTTGAAAAAATGAGAAATGCAATTCTAAAAGGAAATGATGTAATTTTTAGAGGCGCACCTCATCTTGTGGTTGCATGTGCTCCTGTTAATTCTTCTTGTCCTAATCAAGATGGCATAATTGCGCTATCATACTTTGAATTATATGCAAATTCTCTTAATTTAGGCACTTGCTGGTGCGGATATGCTTATGCGGTTTTAAAATTATTCCCCGAATTTTGCGAGTATCTGCAAATTCCTGACGGATACCAACCAATTTATGTAATGCTTTTTGGAAATAAAGATATTGAATACAAAAGAACAACACAACCAAATCCTTATTCATTTTTAACCATTGAAAAGCAGGATTTAAATGTTGATATTTTTACAAAAATCAAAAGATTTTTCTTAAACATTGCTCGATAAAACCATTTACAGAAATTTTCTTTTATAGTAATATTGCTCTATACTAGACTAATTTAGAGTGTCGAAAAATTGTGTTGTTAGAGTAATAGGAAATTTGTGCTATGAAAATTTCTCCTGTCAATTTTGGTTATAAAAATAACCAAATACATTTTCAAAAAAAGACTAAAAAAGTAAATGAAGTTACCCCTGGTAAAACAAAAGCAAAATTTAAAAAAGCTCTGCCTTTCATCTTTGGTGCAACATTAGGATTAGCAGGACTTGGAGCAGGGATTTTAATAGGAGCAAAAAATAATAAAATCCAAGGAAAAATAAACAATAAAAACACTAAAGATATAATGCTTGCTCTGCTTGCCCTTGGCGGATACGGTATTTATACAAAAAATGAGCTTGATAGTATAGAAATAAATCAAAAACTTGATGAAATTAAAAATGGTAAAGCACCAAGCCAACAAGCTCTTAAATCTCAAGGAAATCAATTAAATGAGTTAAGAAGAACACAAACCAATCCGACATTAAATAAACATGCCGGATATTTTCATGACATTCTGCTTTTAAAGCAAAATAATGCTCTAAATAAAAACTCTCAAAAATATGCAAAAGCAATAGATTACATACAAAACATAGGTTATGAAAAATTAACTTCAAGCGCACCTGTTGAACCTCTAACAAAACAAAATCCAACTATTTGGTCTATAACATCAGAATTTGCACCAATCAAAGAAGGCGGTTTAGGCTCAGTTCCGCCTGAAATAAGAAATAACGCAGAAAAAATCGGTGTTAATATGCCGACTTTTGTTCCTATGTATTTAAATGAAGGAATATCTACTCTTGAAAGCTCTGCTGATTTCTTTGGAGATAAAACATATACATATACATACAAAGGCAAACAAATGCCTCTTAAAAAGCTCGCAACAATCAATTTAGACGTTTATAAAAATGGCATTGCAAAATCAATTCCTGTAAATTACTTCTTATATGAGGATAAAGATTCAAAAGGCACAACAAGACAACTTATATTTATTCATGCAAATGATTATTTTGACGGCACAATTTATGAGGGCAATTCTAAAACCGAAGAACCTGAAAAATTTGCATTAATGTCAAAAGCAGTATATGAATTTGCAAAAATAAAACTAGAAGGATTAAAAGCAACAAAAGAAATTTCCATAAATGATACAGAAGCATTTAAAAGCGTTAAAGCTCCCGATGGAATGATTTTAAACGATTGGCAAGCAAGCCCCACTGCTGCTTTATTAAGATATAAATCAGCAATGGAAAATGCTTATAGCCAATTAAGCGATGAAACAGCTCAAAAACTAAAAAATATGAGATTAATCACCATTGGTCATAATGCAACATATCAAGGCTCAACTCAAAATAATAACGATTATTATCAGAAAAAAGCATCAACATCCAATATTTTAAATACTTTATTTGATAAATATACTTATGACATCGTATCAAATGCGCAACTAAAAGCAAGCTCAACAGATGAAAAAGACGAAGGCTTAAAAGCATTAGATAACGTATTAGTTATGGAATATCAAAAAGATGGAGAAAACTATACTAATTTCTTAAATATGGGTATAGTTTTATCCGATTACTTCAACCCTGTATCTCAAAATTATGCCAATGAATTAATTTCACCGCAACATCCTGAATTATCTTATGCGCTTCAATGGGCATTAACTCAAAAAGCAAAAGCAGGCAAATTAATAGGCGTAATTAACGGAAACGACTTTAATAATTTATCAATTGAAGCAAAAGCAAAACAAATAAAACAAACAACAGGTCTTGATTTTGAAACATATCAAAAAACAAGCTCCATAGAAGAAATTAAACAAAAAAGATTTAAAAACAAAATGAATTTATATCAAAATTTTGCTTTGCCATTTTCACATTCCGGCGCTTGTTCAAATGATGAAATTAAAAAAGTTGAAAATATTACATCAAGATTAGAATTTTGCGAAGGTGCGCAAGGCACAAATCTTCCTATATTAACAAAAGAAGAACTTGAAGAAACTCCGATTTTAATGTCAGGCGGAAGATTAGTTTCTCAAAAAGGTATGGATGTATTGTGTGACGCTATAAAAATTCTTTTTGATAATTGGGAAAAAGATTTCAAAGGACACAATAAACCAATATTCTATATCGCAGGAGCAGACGGCGAAGGCGGAATTCAAAGAAAAATAATAGAAGATTTAAAAGACAAAAAACTATCTAAAGAAGATAATGACAGAATCTTATTTGCACACGGCTTTGCCCCTATGGCAGGAATGATGGCAGGAGCTGACTATTTCTTAATGCCAAGTAAGTTTGAGCCTTGCGGATTAACTCAAGGAGAATCTTTAGCATTAGGTACACCTGTTATAGCTTCAGCTGTCGGAGGTATTGTAGATACAATCAATCGTGACGGCAAATTTAACGGCGTATTAACAGATAAAAATAAACCGCTTGATGCTCAAGAGTTTTATGAAGCAATCAAAAAAGGTCTTGAAATTTATTACAATCAAAAATCAACTTATACAGATATGGTTAAAGATTCAATAGATGAAGACTTTAGCTGGATAAAAGAAGGTAAAACAGGACCTGTTTATGATTACTTAGAACTTTTCGGCATAAACAGAAATAGCCTAAATAGCTAATTTTAAAGCCAATTTTATAGCTTCTTCCATGCTTGAAAAATCAGCAATGCCTTTTCCTGCAATATCATAAGCAGTGCCTGATGAAGGTGAAGTTCTGATAACATCAAGCCCTATGGTTGTATTAATTGCCTTGTCAAAGGCTAGAGCCTTAACAGGACAAAGCCCTTGGTCATGATAACAAGCTAAAATAGCGTCATAGCTTAATTTTTTATTATTTAGATATTCTTTTCCGACTTTTGCAAATAACGCATCAGCACTAATCGGATAAGTAATATCTATGCCTTTTTTTAATAAAATTTCAACCGCCGGATTTAAAACTTCTATTTCTTCATTTCCTAAAATTCCACCCTCACCACAATGAGGATTTAGCGCACACAATGCAATTTTAGGCTTCTTGATTTGATATTTTTCGAATAAAAAACTGTTTAAAATTTCACTTTGTAAAACAATATCTTCGATATTTAATTTAACTTCATTTAGCGCACAATGGCGAGTTAAGAGCATAACTTTTAAATCATCAGCTATAAAAATCATTTGAGCTTTTTGATTATCATGCGCCAATAAACTTTCAATAACTTCTGTTTGACCTGAAAAATTGTAATTCGATTTATGAAGCTCATATTTTGAAACAGGAGCAGTTACTATACCTTTAATAATTCCTTCTTTAGCTAAATTACAAGCACATTCAAGCGATTTATAGCAAAATGTGCCGTTATCTTTTTCATAAATTTCTAAAAAATCATAATCAACATCAATCTTTTCGCCGATTATTAAAACATCTTCCTTAGAAATTTTAAGACTATCCAAAGATTTTTTAACTATTTCTTTGCCAATCCCTTTTTTATCGCCTGTCGTAATTGCAATTTTATATGTTTTCATTTCTTTTTTTATTAAAATACTCTATAATCTCTGACAATGTATTCACTGTACCAAAATTACCGGATTTAGTAACTATAAATTTATTATTTTTATCTATGCACAAAGGTACAGCGGGCAAAATAACATCTAAAATGTTTAAATAAGTAGAATTTATCTTAATAGCGCATTTATAAGATGTTTCTCCGCCAACCATTATCAATATGAAATTACATTTTTCATTAACTAAACTAACCAATTCAGAAAGAAAATCGGTAATTCTTGTAGCAAATTCTTGTTTTGAAATGCCCGCATCAATTAATTGATTAACGTCTTGTTCATCTAATATTTCACGATTTATATAAGAAGAATGTATCGCAACATCAACCCCTGCGGTTAATTTAGCAACTATATTATCAACAAATTCTTCATTTACGCCATTAATTATGTCTTTCGTTTCTAAATCGATAAAATGAATATCTTTGTTATTTTCTTTTAAATTTCCTATTTGTTTCAAAGTTAATTGCGTTGCAGAACCTGACACAATGAACCTTGGTATATTAGGAGTGCAAAAAGAAACTCTATTTTCAGTATCATCATCATCAATTTTTGTCATTGCACTAGCTAAGCCGGCACTTCCGCAAGGCAAAATATCATAGGAACTTTTATGAATAGCAAGAGCAATTTGCTCTAAATCAACATTAGACATAGCGTCAGCAATAATAATCTTTTTGCCGTTTTGAATAAGCTCATTTATTTTAAGAGCAATAGGACCAGCGCCTTTTGTAATTACATTAAAGCCGATTTTACCAATGTATGAATGTAATTGAGGATTTAAATCCTTTTTTATAATATCAGGAATATATGATTCAAAAATAGGTGCTTTAGGATCAAGCGCACATTGAGTTCTCTCTATTGCAACGCCATCTAATAATTGATAAGAACCTATTGTTGTTCTATTTTCTTCAATATATGCAGGAGCAACAATAGCAGCGTCTTTCCCCACTGCTTCAAGCAAAGCGGTTATTTCGATACCAACATTACCCCTCAGGGTTGAATCAATTTTTTTATAGATATTATCAACCGATAAAATTTCTTTTAATTTTTGTGCTACTTTAAGTATTCTATCAAGCGCTGTTTGCTTATCTACATTTCTGCTTTCTGTTGAAATTGACCAAACTTTAGTTATTTTATCGTTTTCAAAATCATAATTGCAATCAAAAAGTATCTTTGCATTTTTACCTTTTTTAAAAAATTGCAAAGCAGTATCATTGGCGCCTGTAAGGTCATCGGCTATTATAACGGTAGAATCAATTAAAGTCATAGCACCTCGCTATTGCGCTTGAGCATCCTTTTTGCTGCCTACAAAACCGAAATCAGTAGCATTGATTAAATATCTTTCAACCATTTCTCCATCAGGAGCTTGCCATTTTGAAACTAAAATTTTGCCTTCAACTGAAACCATTGAACCTTTTTTAACCCATTCAGCGGCAGATTCAGCTTTTTTATCCCAAAGTTGAATATTAAACCAATCAGCTTCTCTTTGCTTAGTTTTTGGATTCCATCTGTCTACTGCGATTGAAAAAGTTGTTTTGCTTTTTCCGCTTTCAAAATATTTAATTTCAGGATCTTGTCCTACTCTTCCCACTAAAATTGCGCAATTCATATTTATACCTTTATTTTTAATCCTTAAATAAATTATATTATGCAAAATTTAGTTTTGCAAATACACCCTTGCCAGCGCACATTTTGTATCAGACAAAGTTGAATAAACTATCCTTACAAGTTCGTCTGATACAATATCTACTCTTGAATAGACTAAATCATTTTCTTTTTTTAAATTGTCCTCGAATAATTTTAATTTTAACATTCCAATTTCTTGATGACCTTGATAAAACACAAGCATAGGTCTATTATTTAACATTTTTTCTTGTATTTTATAATTGCCTAAAGGAATAATTTTATTATCTTCACCCACGATAGAAACAAGCAATTTTATATAATAAACGCCATTTTTAAGGTCTTGAATTGCTTTTTGTTCTCCACCTATATCAAATTCTTTATCTTGACCTTTTGCTTGAGGTTCAACCCCATATTTTCTTCCAAAAAGAAACGCTTTTAATTTGCCTCCAAAAGTATTTTCAACAGGTTGAGGAGTTAATTTATTAATAGTATCATTAAATTCTTTATCAGTTACAGGCTTTATTCCATCAAAAGCCGTATCAATAAAATTATAGTCAACATCTAGCATTTCAGCTGCTTTTAGCTGAGAAAAAGAAAAAAACAAAAGGAAAATTACAAAAAATATCTTTTTCATATTACTAATTTTAATATTTTTTTGCTCAAAGTAAAGAAAAATACACGATTTATTCTAGTTTACTAATATGCTTGCAAATAGTATAATTATTATTATGAATATTCTTCTTATTGTAGGATTAGTATTATTTATAGGAACAGTATTTTGGCTTCATTATATCTTCATTACAAACACAGTTAGTGAAATTAAAAAGCCGGAGCCTGTTAAAGAACCTGTTTATGACAGCGCAATAGACCGTTGCAAAAAACTATATGAGCAAGGGTTACACGCCGAGCTTCAAAGATATGCTCAAAGAGAGCTATCTAAAAATTATGGTGATACAGAACTAAGAAGAATTTTAGCTCAATCCCTTATGGAATCAGGCAATGAGCAAATGGCGATTATGCATTATGAAGCGCTATTAAACATAAATTCTTACGATATAGAAACACAAGAAATTCTAGCAAAATATTATAGCGAAAACGGCCCTAAATCAAAAGCAATAGACCACTACGAACAAATTTTAATGTACGATAGCGGAAATATTGAAGCCGTAGAATCATTAGCAAAGTTATATGAAGAAACCCAAAACTTTGAAAAATCAATTGAAATGTATCAAATGATTTTAGATGCGGAATTAGATGAAGCAAGAAAAATAGAATTAAAATATGTTCTTGCTGATTTATATTTAAAAATTGATGATAATGAAAAATCATTCCAAATGTATGAAGAAATTCATAAAGCTGATGAAGAAAACCTTGAAGTTTTAATATTATTAGCTGATTTAGCATACAAAAATAAATATTGGCAAGATTGCTTAAAATATTATAAAAAAATTATCTCTATTGTTGGAGATGACTTTGAAATCTTGGAAAAAATCGCTCAAATTCAAGTTACGCTTGAAAATTGGGAAGAAGCAATTGAAGCCTACAATAAAATAATTTCTCTTGAAGATTCGTCAAGCATTAATTATCTATACCACCAAAACGAACTATGTAATGCAATGCTTAAAAATGGTCAATATAGAGAAGCAATAAGTCTTTTAAAAGATTTATTGGCACAAAACCCAAAAGAAACATCTTTTGCGTTTACCTTAGCTCAAGCATACACTCTAGCAGGCGAATTTCAAATAGGAATTAATATCTATAACAAACTTTTAGGCGAATTACCGAGCGAACAAAGCGAAATTATTATAAAATATATCTCTAACATTATCTGCGCTTGGGCGCAAGATTTATTCAAAAAAGGTCAATACAATCAAGCATTCGATAAATTCTTTGAAGCATTAAAATATAACGAAGAAAATGACGAAGTTTATTGGCAATTAGGCAAATGCAATTACTACATAAAAAGTTTCCAAGACTCAATAGCACATTTCAAAAGAGCTATTGCAATCAAACCGCAAGAATCAATGTATTATTTTGGTTTAGGCTGTGCTTATGATGAAATGGGCTCAACTAAAAACGCTAAAGTAGCTTTTTATGACGCTATAAACATTAATCCTATGAACACTCAAGCAAGAATTGCTTATGCAATTAGCTTAACAAAAGAATTAGAATACGCTCAAAGTATCGAGCAATTTAATACAGTTTTAAAATATATCCCTGATAACGCCGATACTATGTATAATCTTGCTCTTGCTTATGAGCTTGTTGGGGACAACGAAAGAGCTATAAAATTCTACAAAAAAGCGCTAGATGTTGAGCCTGAGCATAAAGAGGCAAAACACAATCTTGAATTAATTTTAGGAGAACCATACAGTCCTAATGAAGCAATAGAATATATTGAAGAAATTCAAGATGATATTTTAGATAAAGATGAAATATCACCTATAATAGAAGCGCAAGAAATTCCTCAGAAAGAAATAGCTCAAGAAGAAATACCTCAAGAGCAAGAAGAAACAACTCAAGAGCTTCAAGAAGAAAATATTCAAGAAGAAATGCCTCAAGAACAAGAAGAAATACTTCAAGAAACAGAAGAAGAAATTAACCAAGAAGTAACAATTCAAGAAGAAACTAAAGAAAACTAAAAGGCAACCGTATTATCTAGCATAAAACGGTAAAGTCTAACATCATCTTGGACTTCTTTGGGTTTATCTTTTTCTTTTTCAATTCTTTCTTGTTCCTCTTTTGTTTCAGATTTTATCTGCACTAGAGGCTGATTTTCTTCTCGATTAAAGAAATTCCACTTAAAGCCGTCTATTAAACCATAATCTGTTTCAGATTTATACGAGCCAAAATTAACGGCAAGTGATAAACCTTGAAAAACCAATAAAGTAAAAAGTGTGAATAAAATCTTTTTCATACTTAAATATTAACACATTTTAGGGTATTATAGAAGTATGTTTGAATATGATTATGAAAATGAGGATAAAGAATTAAAGCTCGTAGGTTTAGAGCTTATGTTTTTGACGCCTGAAAAATATTCAAACCCGCAAGGAATAACAGCAGTTGAATTATCAAAAAGAGTAAATTTAAATCTTGATACAGTTAAAAAGAAATTAAAAATTTTATACGAGCACAATATAATTCGTTGTAGCGGAATTAATCCAAAATATTGGAAATTTGATGAATATAAATATCAAAGACTTGATGAAGAAGATGAAATCTATCAACTTCTTTGTTCTTTTGATGATGTAGATTTTGACAGGTATTTTGTATATTGATTAAATTAGGCGATATTGTTGATGTTGTTATTGAAAAAACCGTCTATCAAGGAGAGGGTTTAGCTAGAATTGGAGAAGAAAAATTCGTTGTTTTTGTTAAAGATGCCATTTCGGAAGATAAATTAAAAATAAAAATAACTTCGCTAAATAAAAAACATGCAAAAGGCGAAATAATAGAAATAATTGAACCTTCAAAAAATAGGGTTAAGCCTTTTTGTGCGCTATATAACGCTTGCGGAAGTTGCGATTGCCAAATTTTAAATTATGAAAATTTAATTAAAGAAAAACATAAAATTTTAGAAGATATTTTTTGCGATATTATTCCTAAAGATAAAATTTATCCGATTATAAAAAGCCCTCAAGATAAGCAATATAGACACAAAATCCAATTTCCTGCAAGACAAACAAAAAACTCAAAAAGAATTTTATTGGGCTATTTTAAAGAAAATTCTCACGATTTAACAAACATAAAATATTGCCCCATGCAACCTGAAATAATCAATGAAATGGCGCAATTTATAAGAGATAACTTTGAGCTTGATTGTTATTGCGAAAAAACCCATAAAGGGCTTTTAAAAAATGTCATAACAAGAATTTCAAGCCATAATAACGATATACTCTTGACTTTGGTATTAAATTGTTCGCAAAATGATTTTATAAATTATGAAAACCCTATTTTTAGATTTTTCAAAAAAATTATGGCTAAATTTAACTCTATTAAAGGATGTTTTGTAAATTTCAATCCTCAAAAATCAAATAAAATTTTAGGAAATGAAACAATAAAAGTCCTAGGACAAGATTTTATAATAGAAAAATTAGAAAATAAAAGCTATAAAATCGGAGCAACGAGCTTTTTTCAAGTTAATCCAAAATCAGCTGTTAATTTATTCAATGTTGTAAAAGATAATATTAAACCAAATTCAACAATCCTTGATGCCTATGGCGGAGTAGGCGCAATAGGAATATTTGTTTCATCTGGGGCAAATAAAATAACTCTTGTTGAAGAAAATGAAAATGCTATTTTAATGGCAAATGAAAATTTTAAAATAAATAACATTGAAAATTATGAAATTTTATCAGGGGACGCTAAAGTTCACTTTTTAAATTTTGAAAAAGAAAATAGAAAATTTGACTATGTAATTTTAGACCCGCCTCGCTCCGGTTGCGAAAAAGAAGGTCTTGAAGCAATTATAAAACTTACTCAAAATATAATTTATGTTTCATGCAACCCTCAAACCCTAAGACGTGATATGCTTTTGTTAATTAATAAGGGATTTAAACCAAAATTTGTTCAAGGGGTGGATTTATTCCCCTACACACATCATATTGAATCGGTTGTTTTATTTGAAAGGGTAGAAAATGTTTAATACAAGAATTGAAAACCTTAAAAAACTAAACGAAATGCAAGATATAATAAAAAATACCGCTTCAATAATCAAAAATGCCATCTTAGACGGCAATAAAATCTTATTTTGCGGAAATGGGGGGTCTGCTTCTGATTCTAATCATTTATGCGCTGAATTTATCTGTCGATTTCAAAAAGAAAGAAAATCAATCCCTGCCATATCGCTTGTATCAAATAATTCAGTTATTTCAGCAATAGCAAATGATTATTCTTTTGATGATATTTTCAAAAGACAAATTGAAAGTTTAGGAAAAAAAGGAGATATTTTAGTTGCAATATCTACAAGCTCAAAAAGCAAAAATGTAATAAACGCCATAGAGCAAGCAAAAAAACAAGATATGACAGTAATTTTATTAACAGGAGAAAATAATATTAAAACAAAAGCCGATATAACAATAAATGCTCCAAGCAAAATTACATGCGAAATTCAAGAAATGCACATCGCCATTGGTCATATTCTTTGTGAAATTATCGAAAATGAATTATTTTAAGCAGTCGTTGGGTCGTTAAAAATTATCTTCGCATTTTTAAATAAATTATTTTCTTTTACTTCACGATAGTAATCTTTAGCTAAAATCTGACTTTTAGAAATTTCTTCAAGATTATTTTCCCTTAAAATCGCTAAAAGCTCTTTTGAATTCATAGAATAATCTTTAACTTTAATAAACAAATTAAAATTTTTATTTTTTCTTTTTAATTTTGAATAAATAAATCGTATCGCATCGATTATATAGATATTATAGGCAAAATCAATCACAAAATTTATATAAAAATCTATATTGTTTTTAGTTGCTACTTCAAAATACCCTAAAATTTTAGATTCATCATCGCTATAAAAAACATATTTATCAAAACCATTATCAAATTGATAATTTTGACGAGAAAACAAAGGTTTATTGAATGAATTTATGTTTTCATTATAAAAACTGCAAATTTCACTGACTTTATCTTTTCTAAAAGGTCTTAAAGGCATATTCTGAGCAACATTCATAAAATCAACCTTAAAAAGATATTCGCAACCGCAAGCTCTAAAATTCATCTCATTTTTAAAAATATTCAATAAATCCGCTTGCCTTTCATCAACAACCGCATAAAAAGAATGCGCCCCTTGAGCTCTATATTTAGATATTACATAATTTACGAGCTGTCCTGCAAGAGCAGATGAGCAATCCTCTAAAATCAATTTTGTAATTTTAAAGCGAAAATAGCTTTTTGAATCCTTATCAAGAGTAATTAAAGCGCTTTTTTTGTTATCTTCAAGCGCTATATAGCTTTCGTTTTTAAATTTCAGCCTTATAGGCAAAAGATAATTTATAAAACACATTATGCGTCTTATAAAGTTTAAACTACAAGGCACAAAAACTATATTTTTAATTTCTATCATATATTTATTTTAACTTATTTTGTAAATTTTTGGTATGCCCAAGCGTTATGAGAATGTATTGATTCAAATGCTTCCATTTCGACTTCATAAAAGTCTATTATTTCATTTTTATTTAATTTTGAAACTACATCCCTAATAACATCTTCCACAAATTTCGGATTTTCATACGCACGTTCTGTAACAAATTTTTCATCTTCACGCTTTAATAATGGGTAAATCTCGCTTGAAGCACATTCTTCAGCCATTTTTATTAAATCTTCAAGCCAAATATGATTTTTACTATCATCATAGCCCACTTTTATCCTTAATAGTGCTCTTTGATTGTGCGCACCAAATTTTGAAATTTCCTTAGAACAAGGACAAAGTGTTGTTATAGGCACTTTTACAATAAGATAAAATTTATATCCCAAATCTTCATCTATTTCGCCTTCAAAAGCGCAATCATAGCACATTAAAGACTCAAGATTGCTTACGGGCGCATGTTTTTTTATAAAATATTTAAAACTGAATTTTAAATATGCACTGTTAGCATTTAATCTTTTTTTCATTTCATAAAGAACATCTTTAATATCGGTAGAAACAAAACTTTCCTTATGATAATGATTTAAAATTTCGATAAAACGTGACATGTGTGTCCCTTTAAATTCGGACAACAAACTAACAGACATCTTCGCTCTTGCATAAACCACTTCAAGCTCAGATTTATTATCTTGAGTTTTTCGCTCGATTTTTAAAGGTATTTCAACGTCCTTTACTCCAACTTTTTGAATTGGAATATTTCTTAAATCTTTTTGATTTTGAACATCTTTTATCATACTTATTTTATTTTATCATCAAAAATTAAAACTTAACCAAAACTTTTAATGTTCCTTTTTGAGAATTTTTATCAAATGCTTCTTTGAAATCATCAACATCATATATTCCGCTAACTAAAGGCGAAACATCAATTCTTTTGTCTTCTAAAAGTCTTAAAACAGGCTTAAATTGACCACATCTTGAACCTTGTATTGTAATTTCATCTACAACAATTGAAGCTAAATTTAAGCCCTCACGAGCTACAATTGTGCTTTTTAAAACCAAAATTCCTCTTGGTTTAACTAAAGAAGCGCTTGTTTCAAATCCGCCTGTTGAGCCTGTTGCTTCAACTACAACATCAAAAGATTTCATATCTTTTTCATCAAGTTCACTAACAAGTTTTATTTTTGCACCAAGATTTTTTGATATTTCAAGTTTATCTAAATGTTTTCCTATATGAGTATAATCCACATTCATAGCTTTGAAAATAAGAGAAATGCAAAGCCCTAATTTGCCATCGCCCAATATTGCAACTTTATCATCAGGTTTAATATGAATTTGCTCTAATATTTCATAAGCAGCAGCCAAAGGCTCGCAAAATGTTGCTGTAATATCATCAATGTTATCTGAAATAGTTAAAACATTTTCCTTTGGCAGTGTAAAATATTCGCTAAAACATCCGTCTTTTTGCCAAATTCCTAATGTAGAGCGATTTGGGCAATGTCTTTGAAGGTTTTTATGACACATCTCACAATCATTGCAAGCGCAATTTATTTCACCTACAACTCTTTTACCTATTAAATTTTTATCGCAATTTGCCCCAACTTCACTTACAACACCCACGAATTCATGCCCTAAAACACCTTTATAGCCCATATAACCTTTGGTTATTTCATAATCAGTGTTGCAAATTCCAACCATTGAAGTTTTAATTAATACCTCATTATCTTTAATTTTTGGCATAGGATAATTTAAATCTAATTTTAATTTGCCATCAAAAACTAATGCTTTCATCTTATTTCCTTACTACTCTTTCTTTTAAATTCATTAAATATTTTGAAGCCTCAACTCCGGCAATAGCACCGTCTGAAACAGCTGTTATAACTTGTCTTAGAGGTGTTTTTCTAACATCACCGATTGCATAAACGCCATCTATATTAGTTTTCATAAATTCATCAGTAATAATAAAACCGGATTCATCAAGTTTTAATTGAGCTCCAAATTGCTCTATATTAGGTTCTAAGCCGATATATGGAAAAATTCCGTCTATTTTTATTTTTGATTTTTTATCAGAATTTACACTTTTTACAACTACACTATTTACCTTATTATCGCCTAAAATCTCATCTACTGTTGAATTTAAAACTAATTCTATTTTTTTGTTTGAATAAAGTTTATCTTGAATAATTTTATCCGCTCTAAATGAATCTCTGCGATGAATTAAATAAACTTTTTTAGCATGTTGAGTTAAATATATCGCTTCTTCAAGGGCAGAATTTCCACCGCCAACAACGGCTACAATTTTATCTTTATAAAAAGCTCCGTCACAAACGGCACAATAGCTAACCCCGCGCCCTATAAAATCATTTTCGCCTTTAACATTTAATTTTTTATTTTTAGCCCCAACTGCGATAATAACTGTTTTTGCGCTAAATTCGCCGTTGAGAGTTATTATTTTTTTATCTTCAGAAATTAAATCTATGCTCTGAATTTCTTCATAAGGAAATTTTTCAACTTCAAACTCATCAATATGATTTTCAAATCTTTCGCATAATTCATAGCCTTGAATTTTTCCAAATCCAAGATAATTTTCAATCTCGCAATAATTAGCAGGAGTTCCTCCAATAGCGCTAACATCTATTATTGCAGTTTTTAAACCGCTTCTTATTGCATATAAAGCGCAAGATAAACCCGCAGGGCCTGCGCCTAAAATTATGCAATCAAAAACTTTTTTTGACATAATTAAATCCTCGTCATTGCCATTTTAACATAAATCCTTATTTTTTAGACGAGAAAACTCAACTTTTGTTCCATATCTACATTTTTGATAAATTAATTAATTCATTTTTAGCTATTTCATAATCAGCACTATCTTCGCTTGATTGAATTAAATAAGCATTTATTTTATCATACATCACAATTGCTTTATCAACATTTGGGTCAGTTCCCTTCGCATAAGCACCGATTGAAATTAAATCTTCATTTTTTGCATAACTTGCCAATAAATTCCTTATTTTCCCTGCTGCAAGTTTATGTTCATCATCTACAACATTATTCATAACACGAGAAATACTTGCTAAAACATCAATCGCAGGATAATGATTTTTATGAGCCAAAGCACGAGATAAAACAATATGCCCATCTAAAATACTTCTTGCAGCATCAGCAATAGGTTCGTTCATATCATCGCCTTCAACTAAAACTGTATATAGCCCTGTAATTGTACCAAATTTATTAGCACCGGCTCTTTCTAAAAATTTTGGTAAAAGCGCAAAAACAGAAGGTGTATAACCTCTTGTAGCAGGCGGTTCTCCTACTGCCAGACCCACTTCTCTTTGAGCTAGTGCAATACGAGTAACGCTATCCAGCATAAATAACACATCTTTACCTTTATCTCTAAAATATTCAGCAATGGCACATGCTACAAAACTTGCTTTAATTTTAACTAAAGCGGGTTGCTCTGATGTAGCACAAACTACAATAGAGCGCTTCATACCTTCCACACCCATAGTGTGTTCAATAAATTCTCTAACTTCTCTGCCACGTTCTCCAATTAGAGCAATAACATTAATATCAGCAGATGTATTTTTTGCTATCATTGCTAATGTTGTTGATTTTCCAACGCCTGAACCGGCAAAAATACCTACCCTTTGCCCTTTTCCTATGGTATTTAAGCCGTCAATTGCCCTCAAACCCAATGAAAGAGGTTCATCAATCGGTTTTCTATCCATAGGATTAATAATATCAGCGTTAGTCGGATAATATTCATCAGCAATTATATCGCCCTTGCCGTCTATCGGGTTTCCTAAACCGTCTAAAACTCTACCTAATAAAGTTTCAGACACTTTTACTTTCATGGTAGAGCCTGTATTTATAACTTTAGCGCCCGCTCTTAAACCCTCAATTGAACCTAGAGGCATTAAAAGAATACAATCTTTTCTAAAACCAACTACTTCGCAATAAATAAAGCCGTCTAATCCGTCTTGAACAATATGACATAAATCGCCGATAGATGACACAGGGCCATCTGCAACTATTGTAAGTCCAATAATTTCTACAATCCTGCCAATTTTTGAAACAGGTTTTGAATTATTCACTATTTCATTTAATTCATTCAGCTTCATTTTCGTATTGTTCTAAGTCAAGTTTTCCGTTTTGAGAATTATCATAAATATTTCTTATAATAACATCCAATTGAGCGCCTAAAGAAGCGTCATATCTTTCTTTTAGGTTCTCGATTATAATCGTATCATCATCAAAATCAGGATTAAAAACAATATTAAAGTTTTCATATTGATTAAATTCTTCAAACTTAAACTCAATATCCTCATCAAGCGATTTTTTTTGATGTTCAAAAAGCAATTTTGCATACTTTTCAGACACAATTATGTTGATATTTTCCTTTTTTTCAAGCAAAGTAATGGCATTTTTTATAATTTTATCCAAAATAACTGCATTTACTTCAGATAAAAGAACTTTCTTTGAAATATTTAAAATTAAATCCAAAATATCCTTATTAGCTGATTTTAAAATTTTATCCCTTAGCTCATATTGAGAAGCAAAAAATTTATCAAAATCAGCAATTTTATCTTCGAGCTCCTCTTGAATTTTTTCTAAACCGTCCTTATGACCTTCTTCATAGGCTTCTTTGATTGTTTTAATTCTTTCTTGCTCTAAATCTTGCTTTGTTTTTTCAACTAATTGCGCTATATCAACCTCGCAATTTGCTTTTGCTTCTTCAATAATTTTTGAAGCCTCTAAATTAGCGTTTTCAATTATTTGAGCACTTTTTTCTTCGGCTTGTGATAGTGTATGCTCTTTAATATTTTTTGCTTCTTGTTGAGCAGTTTCTATAATATTTTGAGCTTCATCTTTTGCACGATTTATAATCAAGTCGGCTTCTTCAGTAATTTTTTTCGCTTTTTGTACCTCTTGTTGAAGTTCTTTTTGCATCTCGAGGTTTTCCTGCAAAGTTTTTGTAGATTTCTTTTTTTCTATACGAACATCATTTGCAACTTCAACAAGAAAATCGTCATCATCAAAATTAATTTTATCAAGCCTTAACTTACTCAATTAATTCGTCCTCTTGTCCGCCACGATAGATTGTAACTTCACCAACCGCTTCAAGCGCCTTAATTACACCAACAATCTTAGATTGAGCTTTTTGAACTTCTTTTGTTCTGACAGGTCCCATATATTCGATATCTTCCAACAATACGCTTTGAGCACGCTCTGACATATTCTTAAGAATTTTTTGTTTAACTTCTTCTTTAGAACCTTTCAAAGATGTTGCTAAATCCCTTGAATCAACTTCTCTTAATACCCTTTGAATAGAAGAATCATCAAGATGAATAATATCTTCAAATACAAACATAAGACTTCTAACATCTTCGGCAAGCTCCGGAGTTTCTATTTCCATCATCTCAATAACATTCTTTTCAGTTGCTCTATCAGTGCTATTTAAGATATTAGCAAGAGTTTTTGTACCGCCTGCTTTAGAAAAGTCTGATGCCACAACGTTTGAAAATCTTGATTCAACAATCTTTTCAACTTCTGATATAACTTCAGGGTTTGTTGTCTCCATTTGAGCAATCTTAAGCGCAACTCTATGTTGAATATTAGGAGCAAGACAATTCAAAACTTTTGCCGATTGCTCGGGTTTTAAATAAGCCAAAATAAGCGCAATCAGCTGAGGGTTTTCATTTTGAAATGAAGTTGCTAATTGAACAGGATCAGCCTCATTAAAAAATTGAAAAGGATTTGAATTTAAAATTGTAACCAAACGATTTAAAATATCGTTTGCTTCATTTGCCCCGTATGCTTTTTCCAATAACTCACGAGCATAAGCCATACCGCCCGCAGCTAATACTGATGAAGCCTGAAAAACTGTATGAAATTCATCCACAACAGCCTCGATAACTTCTTGAGGAAGTTTAGATAAACCCGCAATTTCAATTGTTATTTGCTCAAGAGCATTATCGTCTTCAATATTTTTCATAATTTCAGACGCAGCAGAAGGCCCCAGAGTTATTAATAACGCTGCTACTTTTTGGGTTGGAGTCATTTGTTCTATTCGAATATTGGGCATTTTTTATTTTTGTCTTTCTTATTCCTTGATATATGACGTTAAAATTCTTGCGGCTTCTTCTGGATTTTCAAGAATTGAGTTTATAATTTCACTTTTCTTCTTATCAATAGCAGAAGTATATTGAATATCCGGCTGATAAAAATCATCAGTATTTGTATAATTATTTTGCAAAGCTAAATAAGGATCAAAACTTGGCAAAATATCTTGAGGTTCTTCTTCTTTAGGAATAACTTCTTCTTCCTCGGGTTTTGGAGTTTTAAATATATTTCCAAAATTATGCAATGCAATTAAACCTAAAATTAAGATTATAAATACAGGTGAAACATTTTTAAATATAAATGTTAGAATTTCTAAAATAAACTCTTGTTGTTCGCGTTTATCTTTTTCAATTTCTTCGGAATTATCAATTCCTGTAAATTTAAGACTTGAAACGTTAACAACATCTCCTCTTGTTATATCCATGCCTGCTGCTGCTATTACAAGATTTTTAATTTCTTCTTTTTCAGCATCAGTTAATATCTTATTTACTGCAACCGCTACACTCATTCTAACAACAGACCCCGGAGCATATACCACTTGTTTTATTTCTTTTGTTACAGCATAAGTTGTAGCTGATTTTTCTTTTTCATAGCTTAATTTTTTAACATCGTCCTTATTTTTACCATTTTCGGTGTCATAATAATTTGTTGTTTTTGCAGGTGTTTCATTTAAAGGTAAATCAGCAACATTTTGAGCAGCGCTTGCCCCTTGAGCTTGGTTTAGCGTAGGATTTTGCTCTTGCTCATTATTGATATTATTCATCTGCTCTTGAGCTAATTGTTGAGCTTGAGTTGGATTAGGTGTATCATTTTGAGCTTCTTTTTCTTTTTTGTTAGAAGGCAAATCCTTTGGATTTGAATAAACTTCTTTTTCGCCTTGGCGAGATAAGATAACCCCGCTGTCTCCGCCATTATTAGGCGTATAGCTTTCTATTGTTGCTCTTGTTTGATTAAAATCCATAACACTTGAAACTTGAACTGAAACATTGTCTTTACCCATGATTGTTTCAAGAGTATCTTGGATTTTTTTAGCTGCTTCTTTTTCAAAATTTGTTCTATATGTTTGCATATCTGAAGAATTTTTAGAAACATCTTCAGATAAAGCGTTTCCGTATTGGTCAGTCAAAAATACTTTATCATTGGTTAATCTTGGTACAGAATATGCAACAAGATTTTTAATAGCTAAAATTTGACTTGCTTTTAATTTAAACCCAGGCTCTAAAATAAGCACAACGCTAGCTGATGGGTCTTCATCATTATCAGAAAATATAGAGCGCTCAGGCTCTGCTAATTGTACTCTCGCTTTTTTAACACCATGGATTTTTTCAATAGAGCGAGTTAATTCCCCTTGAAAAATTCTTTGCTTTGTTAGTTTATTTTTAAAATCGGTAGAACCTAACTGCAAATCATCTAAAAGCTCAAAACCGCCTGCTGTATCTTTTATAAGGTCATTTTCAGCTACAAAAAGTCTTAAATCTTCTTTGTCTTGATTTCTTACTAAAATTGTTGTCCTATCATCAGACAATTTATAGCCATATCCGCTTTTTTTAAGGCTTTCTGTAATAGCTTTAACGTCTTCTTTTGATAAATCAGAATATAATACAGTCCAATTAGGTTCTGTTGCCTTAAAAATGAAAAATATACCAACAACTATCATTGCAACAATTAGCGCTGCAATTGAAAATTTTTGATTTATATCAAGTTTTAGCCATAATTTTTTAATATCATCAATTAATAATTTAAAATGTTCGTTCACTGATTTTTTCCAATACTAATTTTATCCAAATATAATTACTCCCAATAATATAATATATCATTGATAGCGTTTTTCAACGTTGTAAAGATTTATGAACAAAAAACCCTCCTTAATAAGGAGGGTTTTTATATATTAGAAAAAATTATATTTCTTCTGCTTCTTTAATGATTTTAATTTTTAGCGGTTCAAGTAATACAAAGTTAACTCTTTGACCTTTGTGTATATACATATTTTGACCTTTTACAACATTGTATCTTGTTCTTGTTAAATAAGGGTCATTTCTGATTATTCTCATATCTGCATCTCTTTCACCAAGAGCCGCTACGATTTTAATTTCAGGATTTCCTTGATCATCAAGAATATTTGATGTTGTTAGAGCCATATATCCATTTTTAAAGAATCTGTGAGGTCTTTTTACTTTATGAACTTTACCGTCAATTTGTACACCGATAGGAATAACAACATATTTTTCTCTTGTTACAAAGTTAAACGGAGTTCTTGCGATAAATGTTTCGCCTTCTTTAACTTCTTTTGCGTTAATACATTTTTGAATTGTTAAAGGCAACACTGTTCCTTTTGGAATTACGGCATATTCTTCATCGTAATATACGTTATCTAAAACATAGCCGTTTGCTTTTTTAGGTTCTTCATATTTTTTCTTAGGAGCCATTTCTTCTTTTAATTTATCATTTGGAATAACTTTTACAGCTTCCACCATATTAAATAAGAATTTTGCTAACTCACCACGAACAGCGTGTCTGTTTGGCTCAAGCATTGTTTCATGCCCCGGAAGATTATACATAAGTCCTAGCATTTGGCATTGACCGGCTTTAATTAACGCCCAATCAGGAATTTCTGAATAATCGCTATATATTGAAATAAAGTGTCTTGCTTGTTCAGAATCAATATTTTGAGGGGATAAAGCGTTCAACACAACTGTCAACGCTTCCAATCTTGTAACAGGGTCATTTGGATGGAATGATCCGTCTGAATATCCCTTAACAAGTCCATAATATGAAGCTACTTGGATATTTCTATCTGCCCAATGTCCTTTTGTATCTGTATAATTAAAAACTTGAGGAATATTTTTTTCATATATACCAAGAGCTTTAATTGCCATAGTAGCAAATTCACCTCTTGTTACTTTTTGATCAGGTCTGAATAAACCATCCGGATAACCAACAACAACTTGTTTATCTGTTAAAAAAGTAACCGCTTCATAAGCCCAATGGTTAGAAGGTAAGTCAGGATAACTATCAGGACCTTGCTCTAAAACGTAATCTGCCATAGCCGGTGCAGCAAATAAAGCTAATGCAATAATGGCGATAACATTCAAAAATAATTTTTTCATTTATACTTGCTCCATTCTTAATAAGATAATTTTACATGCTAATGCATTAGCATGCAATATTTTATTAATATTTTCATCTATACAACGCACAAAAATAAAAAAATTTTTGCTTAGTTTTTTTGAAAATGATAAAATCTAGTAAAAGAAAATTAAACCAAGAAGGAATTAGTATGATTTTAGATAAAATTAACTCACCAATTGACTTAAAAAAGTTAAACATAGAAGAATTGAATTTACTAAGCGATGAAATGAGAGAATTAATAGTTAAAAAAGTTGACTTCACAGGCGGACATCTGGCGCCTAATTTAGGCATATTAGAAGCAACAATAGCTATGCATTATGTTTTTAATTCTCCAAAAGATAAATTTATCTTTGATGTTTCACATCAATGTTATCCGCACAAAATCCTAACAGGAAGAAAAGAAGGCTTTTTAAAAACTGAAGATTATCTTAAATATACAGGATACACTGCCCCTGAAGAATCTGAACATGATTTATTCAAAGTAGGACATACATCAACTTCAATTTCATTAGCATGCGGAGTTGCAAAAGCAAGAGATTTAAAAAATGAAAATTATAATGTTATAGCTCTTATAGGTGATGGTTCTTTATCAGGCGGTGAGGCTCTGGAGGGGCTTAATTTCGGAGCTAAATTAAACAGTAATTTTATTATTATTTTAAATGATAATCAAATGTCCATAGCGCAAAACTATGGCGGTTTATATGACAATTTAAAACTTTTAAGAGATACAAAAGGTAAAGCTGAAAATAATTTCTTTAAAGCTCTGGGATACGATTATTGCTTTATTGAAAACGGTAATAATATCAAAGAAACCATTGAAAAATTAGAACAAATAAAAGACATTAATCATCCTATTGTTGTTCATTTATGTACAGAAAAAGGACATGGATTAATCCAAGCAACTCAAAACAAGGAAAAATTCCATTGGATTATGCCTAATACACTGAATAATCAAGAACCTTTAGCTCTTAAAGAAGATTATAGTTCAATTACGGTTGATTATTTATTAAAAAAAGCAAAACAAGATCCAACTTTAGCAGTAATAAATGCAGCTACCCCGGGGGTTTTCGGTTTCAACTCTCAAGTAAGAGAAAAATTAGCAAATCAATATATTGATGTTGCAATAGCAGAAGAACATGCAACAGCTATGGCTTCAGCCATGGCAAAAAATGGTGCAAAACCTGTATTTTGCGTTATGAGCTCATTTATTCAAAGAGCTTATGATCAACTATCTCAAGATTTATGCTTAAATTCAAATCCTGCAACAATTCTTGTATATTGGGGAGCAATAACATCAGCTGATGCTACGCATTTAACAACGTTTGATATTCCATTAATGTCAAATATACCAAATTTAGTATATTTAGCACCGACAAACAAAGAGGAATATCTAAGAATGCTTGATTGGGCAGTTGAGCAAAAAGAATATTCAACCGCAATTCGTGTTCCAAGTGTTGAATTAAAATCCACAGGAGTTGAAGATACAACAGATTATTCAATTTTAAATAAATATAAAGTAACTAAAGAAGGCGAAAAAGTAGCTATCTTAGGCTTGGGTAATTTCTATTATTTAGCTTTAGAATTAGGAGATTACCTAAAAGAAAAATTAAATATTGATGCAACAATAATCAATCCAAGATTTATCACAGGAGTTGACAATGAATTAATGGAAAACTTAAAGAAAAACCATGATATTGTTGTAACGCTGGAAGATGGCGAATTAGACGGTGGTTTTGGAGAAAAAATTGCAAGATATTTTGGCTCATCAAATATGAAAGTTCTAAATTATGGCTCATTTAAAGAATTCAGCGACAGAGAACCGATTGATAAGCTATATACAAAATATCGCCTAACAAAAGAATTAATAACAGAAGATATAGAAAAATTATTATAAAAGTAGCAAAATATTTTTTTCACGAGTTTTAAAAGACCAAGAAAGTATTGTTTTTTAAATAAAAAAATGATATTATCAAGTAAATTTAAACGAGGGTAAAATATGGTTGATAACAGAGGCATATCACCAATAATCGCTTCAAATTTCAGCGCTGATAATGCATCAGCTAATAAAATGTCTGAAGAAAAATATGGTCAAGGTGGCGAATATTTTGCTCAAGAATTGGAAGAAGAAGAAAATAAATTCAACCAACAACACTATCAAGATAGATCAGCCCAACTAAGAGCCTCACTAAACGGACTTGCTATGGCAAATGCAGGTTCAATTATGCTTATGAAAATGCTTAAAGAAAAAGAAGAGCAAGAAAAAAAGAAAAAATTTAAGCAAACTCAAGAACAAAAACAAGAAGAAAAAGAAGAAGAAAGCAATATCGAGGATTAATCGTAAATTATTTTAACGCCTGTTGAGTTTGATAATCCGCCTGTTCTATCTATATATTCGCCATTTGAATAATATGCACCGTTTGAAGTCGGAGTTGAAAATATATTTGTTGTGCAATTAGGAGCTAACTTTTTATTTAAATCATCCCAATTACTATAACCCATTTGTTGATAAACATTTTGATTAATCGGAGTTGAATAACCCGTTAAAGTACCGTTATTATTCCTGTTAAAATTCCAGCTTAAAATATTATTTTTAAGCCTGTTTATATTTCTCCACCTGTTAATTTGTTGTATTCTTTTTGCATTATTGTAATAAGGTCTTTTATATCGATAAGAATTATAATAAGACCCATAAGGATTATAATAAGTTGTGCCATAAGGATTATAAACAGGTCTTTGATATATGCGATTATTAAATGTTGAGGGTTGTTGAAGATAAATTTTTTCAACTGCAAAAGCCTCAAAACATAATAAAAATAAACCCAAAATAATTAAACTTCTTTTCATATTCAAAATATAATTTGCTTTTTTGTTGAATACATTGGACATTTTGGTTATAGAAAAAAGCATAATATTTTTTGTAAAGTTATGTAACAAAATCAGTGTTTTTCCTGTTAAAAACTAAAGTTTTCAGCGAATTTTGCCGATAACGAAAGTGTTAAACAATAAAGTTAAGGAGAATAACCATGGGGCTTTCAGCAACCCAAGCCAGATTTTTAGGACTAACCAAAAGAAGGGGTGATATTGAATATGAAGTTCAACAAATCAACCTTGAAAGGCTTAAATTGTCTGAAAAAAATGCTCAAGCGTCTGAGAAATATCAAGACGCTATGAACAATAGAAAACTTATTTTCTCCTTCAACAATGGTCAAGGAGTACAAGATGTTGATATTTCATATAATAACTATAAAAACTATATGAACCAACAACTTGAGGGACTTACAACTTCACAAGACAAATATTATCTTGTTTCTTCTTCAGGCAACAAACTTGTTGTAGCTTCAGAAGCTGAAAGAGATGATATGATTAAAAAGAATACAACAAGAATTCCCCTTAATGATATTAATGAAGCTAAAACCAAATATAATGAAGCCTTAGCTCAAGGAACAGAGGGCGAATTAGACGCTTATACTTTATCGTTAGCTAAAATCGATTTAACAGTTTATGAAAGCGAAATCGATACCGATGAAAACGGCAACGAAGTAGAATATTATGTTAAAAGAGAATTTCATGAAGATGATTTCATAATAGTTGAAGACTTAGACAATACTGAAAACTTCCAAAATGCAATTAAAGAAGGTGTTTATTACTTTGCTAAATATGTTGAAAACGAATCAACAAATGAAATGGAATTAAAAACCCTAGAATGGTCAACACTTGGAGGCGGTGCAATTTCTGAAATACTCGATACATCAGATGATGCCGCTGCTCAAGCAGAATATGAAGCAGTACAAGACGAAGTTCAAACAATGGATAAAAAACTTGAAATGAGAATAAATGAACTTGAAACAGAAAGAGAAGCAATCCAAACAGAAATGGATTCAGTTAAAAAAATCATTGAAGATAATATTGAAGGAAGTTTTACAGCATTAAGCTAAAATAACTAGGTCATATATAAACACAGGAAAAAAATGAGCCCTCTTGAGGCTCATTTTTCAATAGTTAAACATATAATTCTTGTTTTCCCCAAGCCTTATTTTCAATACCTTGAAGATCAAGATGATAGCCTAACTCACTTCCGCTAATATCGCTATTTTCTAATTCTCTAGACTCATTTTGTGGACGTGTAAAATAATTTTTTTCTGAAGTCTTGTTAATTCCTGTTGCTTTAACGCCCTCAAAAGGATTAATTTCAGCTATCCTTTGAGCCTGTTCCATATCTTGAGTTGTAGGAATAAATAAAGAAGGTGCTTGCGTATTTATATAAGCATTTTCTTTATACTCATAACTTTGCGGTCTTTCTTTTGGTGTTGTTAAAGTGCCAAAACCGCTTTGTTGATAACTTTGATATGGATATTTTTGTTCGTGAATTCCTGAAATCATATTAATCCTAATACTAATCTATATATTT
The DNA here is from genome assembly GCA_944324915.1 of Candidatus Gastranaerophilales bacterium. Lineage (GTDB taxonomy): Bacteria > Cyanobacteriota > Vampirovibrionia > Gastranaerophilales > Gastranaerophilaceae > RUG14156. The sequence continues at coordinate 174,988 of CALUYD010000001.1, forward strand.
AAAAAGTATTTTTCTGTTCTGGAATTGCCAATATTTATCCTATATTTACAAATCTTAATAAATAACTTTTCAATAGTGAATATTTTAATGATATTATTAATTCAAGAGGTTTTATGAAAATAAAAAATGCAAAATTTTTAATAAGTTCCCCCAATCTTAAATTATGTCCTAATTTAAATTTAGCCGAATTTGCGCTTTTAGGGCGCTCAAACGTTGGTAAATCAACATTTATAAATACTTTGGTAAACCAATCAAAACTTGCTAAAACCTCAAACACCCCAGGGAAAACAAGACTAATCAACCTTTTTGAAGTTCAAACAGATAAAAAACCTTTTATTTTAGCGGATTTACCGGGGTATGGCTATGCTAAAGTTTCTAAAAAAGAGCAAGAAACTTGGCAAAAAAATCTTGAAGAATATCTTCTGAAACGCCCTTTGACTTCAACAATTCAATTTATTGACGCTCGACACGATATTCAAAAAAACGATATTTTAATGCAGGAATGGCTGAAATTCAACAATATTCCTTGCTTCAACATTCTAACAAAATGTGATTACATTTCAAGAAATGAATTAAATAAAAAACTTGCTCAAATTGAAAAACAATTCCAAAATAAAGCTCTTGCTTTTTCATCAAAAGATAAAATGTATATAGATGGCGTTTTAGCTTACATTTCAAGCCTAATTTAATAAGGGGTTTTGCCTGAAATTTTTACACCTTCTACAACGTATTTTGCTTCGTCTTTTTTAATCAAAGTATTGTTTTCATCATATTTTTCGACAATAAATTTATCCGTACCTGAAAAATTATTCCCTAAAAGCATAAATTGAACTATTTCACGATAAATTATTTTAGTAGAATCCTTATTTTCGACTACTTTTTCTCTTTCAAACTTTAGCGTTCTATTGTCTTTTGATTTATCTTTTACCGTTATTTCAGACCTTGCACCACTTTCAAGATTTTGAAGAATTAAAATATTATCATGACCTGATAATGTCCAGATATCTCTGCTTTGATAATTAAAAAGGGTAGGGTTATTAGAGCTGTCTAATTTTGAAATAACGCCCCATGAACCAAAAAACCCTTGCGGGATATATTCTTCGCTAACTCCGCCTTTTAACAATTGAGCATGAGCGCAAAGAAAAACAAAAGACAAAACAACTAAAAGAATTTTTCTCATAAACTAATTTTAATGAATTTCAAGAAAAATTCAACCGCAAGATTGAGGAATTTTAAAAATATTATTGTAATATTACAGTAGATGGGGAGCTAATTTTGAAACAAACTTTATCAGTTTTAATACCTTTAATGTTACTTGTGGCGCTTATTTTAAATCAAGCACTGCCTGCTGATGCAGCAAAGAAAAGTGCGAAGAAAAAAGGCGTTAGCCAAGAAGTTATTGATAATTTATCAACCCAAATTAACACCCTGACTCAAAAAATATACGAAAGAGAATTATATACACCGGAAGATTCTAAAACGCTTATCACTCTTAAATTAGAGCTTGATGCTCACATGGATACATTACCTGAAGCGTCTTTTGCGCCTTTATATTATAAAATAGGCAACATTTACAGATTAAGAGGAGAAGAAAAAGACGCAATCGTATGCTATCAAACAATTTTAGAAAATTTTTCAGATACAGCATACGGACCTAAAGCAAGAGATGTCTTAACTCAAATGGGCGTAGAAATAAGAGTTCCGATTGAAGAAGACGAAGAAGAATTTGAAGATGAAATTTAACATTAAAACGATTTTGTGTTAAAATAATTTTCAAAAGAGAGTTACAAATAGGAAATAGAGGTGAAATTCCTCAGCTGGGCCGCAGCCGTTATAGCCGGAACACTAAATTTTAAAGCATTGTGCGGAAAACCAAGTGCTTTATAGGATTTAAAATCTGACTTATAATTTTGCGGCCCAAGAAAGGGTCGAATTTTGGTAGCACCGGCAGGAGCAGCAACCGTACAAAACACAGGAAAATGTCCGCATGGATTGCCTATTGGCACATGCCCTATCTGCAACGGCATGAGTGGCGGTGGCGGTGTTAGAAAAGATAAAGATAAACCCCGTGTAGCAGGCGAGATGAGCTATAATGAATGTATGGCAGCATGGATTAAAATTCAAGCGGCCAAAGAAGCTAAAATTCAAGCTCAAATCGAAAGAATGGAAAATCTGCAAGCAAGATATGCGGAAAATAGATTAATCCATGGGCTTGATAAAATAAATAAAACTTTAGATAAAATAACTCAAAATTTAGAGCAAATGCCTAAAATTATTGCAATTCCTGCTAAAGTTTTTATAAATGTGATAGTTAAACCGATTTTAAATCTTATAGCTAAAATACCTCAAATTATCAATAATATTCAAACTTTAATTACAAATATCAAAAATTTCATATCATCAGTTAGCGAAAAATTAGCCTCAGTTTTTGGCGAAGTAAAGAATTTTATTGATGCAAAAATAACTCAACCTCTTAAAAAAGCAATTAAAACAGTTCTTTCATTCTTTAGCCAAGGCGAAGAAGAAGAAAATGAAGAAGTAGAAAAATTAAAATCAAGAGAAATTAAAAAAGTTCTAAAAGGATTATTCAGAATTAAAAATAAAAACGAAAAAGATTTAGAAGAAAATGAAGAAGAACAATGAAAATAAGTAATTTTGAAACATTTAAAAATAGAGTATTGCCAACAAATCAATCAAATCATCCTAATAACGACACTATTAAGGGTTTGCTTTTAAATACTTATATCAAAAAAGATACAACTGAAAAAATCGAAGATTTCAATAGAATATCTAACGAGCTTTTAATTCCAAGCAAAATAGAATTGCCAAAAGAAGACAAAAAAGAAGAAAAAAAAGAAAACTTTGACTATAAAAAAGCGCTAAAACCTGTTTTAATAACTACTCTAGCAACTATTGCGACACTTGGAGCAGTTAGTTTTGCAACAAAAAGATATTCAAGCGTGCTTGCAAACAAAGAAGATTTTATACGCCCGGGAGATTTAGCAAGAAACGTAAATATCCTTGAAGAACCACATTTTGCAGCATATAGAATGCTACGAGATCCCAACGCTAAAAATGTTGCAGGCTTTATCGGCGTTGGCTTAATGAGCGCTATTACGTTAATTTGCAAAAATTTCTTTAGCGCAGTTAAAGAAATTTGGATTAAAAAACAAAATTGCGATATAGAACATGACCTGCAAGAAAATCTAATTCAAGTTGAAACAGACGCATTTAGCGGAAAATTAAATGTTGTTAATACTCTTTTGAGTGATACAACAAAATATTTTAAAGAAGTTTTATCAAACAATAATAAAACCAATGTAAATTTTAAGAATTACATTAATTTTAAAGGTGCAAATAAAGATAAAAATAATGAAAATGATGAAAAAAAGAAAAATCTAAAAACCTTTTTAGCCCTTTCTGCTGGCGTTATAGGCTTTGTTGGAATATCATTTATCCTATTTAAAAATTATCAAAAAACATTGAAAAATCTTGATACATTTACTCAAAAATATGAACATGAAAAAATTAAAGCGCAAATTGCCGATGCAATTAATAATAGCGATAAATCAAGCGCTATTAAAAAACTAACTGATTTATTTAAAGTAATTAATGCTAAAGATGAAACAATGAAGGAAAATTTCTCTAAAATCAGAGGAATTACGCCTGATGAAATAAAAAGTGCAATTCAAGAAGTTCAAAACGCACAAATATATGCGCAAGCCCCTGAAGCCCTAGGCGGTATAAGCGAAAAAATCCAATATTATTGCTATATCAATGAAGATAGAGGACATTTATACAATTGGATTTTAAATCCTGAAAACAAATTCAATAAATATTTATTTATCTGCTTTAGCGCTATAAGCGCAATAGGATATATTGCAAAAGAAACAGCAGACGCCGTTAGAGAAGTCATTGTAAATCGTGAAAACTCTAAAAGCGAATTATCGCTAAAGAAAAAACTTGTTGATACTGAAATTAGAAACTTTAAAGCTAAAAAAATGAGCGCAATTAACCCTATGATAGATAATTTTATTTGTAAATTAGAGCAAAATCGCCCTAAAGAAGAATTAAAACACATAGCTGAAAATATCTTAATTGAAATTAAAAACGGTCCGCCTTATGTTTATTCATAAAAAAAATCGATGGCTAAAACCATCGATTTTTATGTATTATTAAGAATTTTCAAGCCTTTTTTCGTTTTCTTCATCTATTTTATCGGCTTTATCAAAGATTTCTTGAGCTTTTTTATCGCCTAAAATTTCTCTATGTGCGTCTAAAATTTCTTCATTATGGATATATGCTTTTTGAGTATAACCTTCGCTATCTTTAGCTAAAAGTCCTTCTTCAAAAACAGGAATAGCTTTTTCTTCTAAAATTAAAGCATAAGTAAATAATAATTTTTTATTTCTTACACCTGATAAAGCAGTAAATCCATCAGCATCTTTTACAAGAAGCCCTTGCGCAAAAACTTCTTTTGCTTCGTCACCCAAAATATCGGCATATAAATTTACTTTATCTATATCGTTATAAGAACGCATATAATGCAAAGGTGTAAAACCCTTATAGTCGTAGGTTTTAAAAGCGCACCTTACCATAAGAGGACTAATTAAAGGTTTTACTTTTTTTAATTGTTCATAACTGCATTGATGGAAAAATGTTCTACCTTCCCTATCTTGCTTTAATAAAGGAGAGCGCAACATTGCAACAGTTGAAGCTACAATTTCATTTCTATCAGATTCGTCTAAATTTCCCTTAAATGAAATATTATTCATAGCTTGCATTTTATCTAATGAAACCTTAGCTAAAGCACTTTCTTGAATAGAATTTTGAGCAAAATTTACTTTTTTTGCTTGAGGTTTTTGATTAATTGAATTTAATCTAAGGCTAATTGGAGAAATTTTCATTTTTATTCCTTTCAAATAAGTGATAATAATTTAAAACTCGTGAAAAAAAATTTTGCACAAAAAAATGCCTGCAAGAATGCAGGCATTAATATATTTTTTAAAATTAACCTTTGTATTTTTTAAATACTAAAGAAGCATTTTGACCGCCAAAACCAAATGAATTAGATAAAGCATAATCAACATTAGCACTAAGCGCTTTATTTGGAACATAATTCAAATTAGCAACTTCGCTATCTTGATTTTCAAGGTTAATTGTAGGTGGAATTATGCTATTTTCAATAGCTTTAACACATACGATACTCTCAATAGCTCCTGTTGCACCAATCATATGACCATGCATTGATTTTGTAGATGAAACTTTTAAGTTTTTATTAACGCTTAAATCACCAAAAACTTTAGCAATAGCGTGAGATTCAGCTATATCGCCAAGATGAGTTGATGTACCGTGGGCATTAATGTAGTCAATTTTACTTGGTTCAATTTGAGCATTTCTAACAGCAAGCTCCATAGCTTTTGCAGCCCCTGCTCCTGTTGGGTCCGGTGCTACCATATCATAAGCATCCCCTGTTTGACCATAACCAACTATCTCGGCATAAATTTTAGCCCCACGTTTAAGTGCGTGATTTAATTCTTCTAAAATTAATATAGCACCGCCTTCACCCATAACAAAACCATCTCTATCAACGTCATAAGGTCTTGAAGCACGAGTCGGTTCATCATTTCTTCTTGATAATGTTCTTGCAGTTGTAAATGCACCAACTCCTATATGAGTCATAACAGCTTCTGCACCGCCTGCAATAATAACATCAGCGTCATCATATTGAATTGCTCTAAAAGCATCACCTAAAGAATGTGCGCTTGAAGCACAAGCAGTTACTATACATTTATTTAAACCTTTAGCCCCATGGCGCATTGAAATTCTACCTGCTGCCATGTTTGAAATTATCATAGGAATTGTAAAAGGTGAACATTTTGTAGGGCCTCTATCGATTATGGCTTTATGTTGCTTTTCAAAAGTATCAAAACCGCCGGCACCTGAGCCTACTATAACACCAACTCTATATGGATCTTCTTTTGACATGTCAATTTTAGAATCCTTCATTGCTTCATCGGCTGCAACACAAGCAAATTGAGCAAATCTATCCATACGTTTTTTATCTTTTACATCCAGCAAATTATTTTGTTCAACTTCATCATCAAAAGTTGTAACTTCACCGCCAAAAGTAACCAAATGACCTTCAAGAGGCATTCTTGTAAATCTTTTAATACCTGATTTGCCTTCGATTATCGAATTCCAAAATTTTTCAACACCGCAACCATAAGGGCTAACAGCACCCAAACCGGTGATAACTACACGTCTTTTTTCCATATATCTCCTTTTACCGTATTTTAAACAATAAAGACCACAGTATTAATTCCGCAGTCTTTATTGTAATTTCAATTCTGACTTCTGCCAAAATATGCAGTAAGTTTACTTAGAACAAAAAGCTTATTGATGAGCTTCGATATAGTTAACAGCGTCTTGAACAGTAGCGATTTTTTCTGCATCTTCATCAGGAATTTCGCAACCGAAAGCTTCTTCAAAAGCCATTACTAATTCAACTGTATCTAATGAATCAGCACCAAGGTCTGCTGTAAATGAAGCTGTTGGAGTAACTAGGCTTTCATCAACGCTTAATTGGTCTATAACAACTTTTTTTACTTTTTCTAAAATTTCTGTACTCATTTTTACCTCAATTAAATAATACTAAACTTTTTACATGCTCAATTATATAAGGCAAAAGATAATTTTGCAAATCTATTTAAACATTCTATGAACCAAAGGGCAATTTTGCGCAATTTTTAGGGATTTTTTTATGTAGTTTTGTAAATAAATTAATTAATAACCTTTTTCAATCTCGCGCTCTAGATATTTTTTTGCATAAGCCAATTGAGTATCTATATTATTCACAAAATCGCTATGACTGAACATAACATTGTAATCAGGAGTTATCCCTTTTTCGTTAATATCTTTGCCGTTTGGTGTTAAATATCTTGCAATTGTAAGGTTTATTCCTGTTTTATTCGGAAGTGAGAAAACCTTTTGAACTAAACCTTTTCCATAAGTTTTAGTACCTATTAAAACCGCTCTTTTATTATCTCTTAGGGCAGATGATAAAATCTCGGAAGCTGAAGCAGATGTTCCATCTATTAAAACGACCATAGGATTATTATAAATACAGCCTTCATCTGTTGCGCTATATGTATTTACTTTTCCTTGACGAGCTATAACATTAACAATAGTGCCTTCTTTCATAAATAAATTTGAAATAACTATTGCATTTTGAAATAAACCTCCGGAATTACCCCTTAAATCAAGAATTAGAGCTTTGGTATCCTGTAATCTATTTAGTGCAATAATAAATTCTTTTGGAGTATCCAAACCAATAAAACTTGAAATTCTGATATAGCCTATATCATCTGTAATTTTTTTATAATCAATCGTCTTAACTTTAATTTCTTCGCGCTTTACAACCTTTTGAAGTCTTTCATTTCCTCTTAAAATATCCAAAGTAAGACTTTCATTAATTCCACCCTTTATAAGCTGAGCAACATAATAAATAGATTGACCGCTAACGTCTATTCCGTTAACTTTAAGAATAATATCGCCCAAGCGAATTCCTTGATTGTAGGCAGGTGCATTTTCTATGACATTTGCAATATAGATTTTACCCGAAATTGAAGCAATATTAATGCCAATTCCATACAATTTAGAATTAATCGCATTATTTTGCGCCCCAAACTCGTCAGGACCCATAAATTTTGAATATGAATCATCCAAAGAAGCAAGCATGGTATTAATAGCAACATAAGCATCTTCTTTTGTTTTGATTTTATGAGCGTATCTTCTTTTCCATTTTGCCCAATTTTGCTTATTCATATTAGGAGAATAATAATTTGATTTTATGATTTGCCATGATTCTAAAAATAAAGCTCTTGGAGAAACATTTTCATCATTAATGATATTTACTCCTGAAATATCGTTAATTCTTTGATTTTGCCTTATTTTCACATCTTGATATGAAATCAAAAACAAAATAACGACACTCAAAACAAGCATCAAAAAATGTTTCAATTTGTATTTATTTATTTTTTCTATCATGACTATTTATTTTTCTACACCATCTGCTAAAAGTCTGTATCCGCCACCATATATAGTCTTGATATATTTATTTTTTTCTGAAGAAATTTTATTAATCTTAGCTCTTAAATGAGTAATATGAACTCTAATTGTATCTATATCATCATCCTCGCCATATCCCCAAACCTCTTTTAAAAGAGTTTTTGATGATACCATTGAGCCTTCATGTTGCATTAATACATTTAAAATATCAAATTCTATCGGGGTTAGTTGTGTTTTTTTATCTAAAATTTGAACGCAATAACTTTCAGGAATTAAAGTAATATCTCCTTTTGATAATATCTCTTTAACCCTCAGTGAAGGCATTTCCTGCCCACTTCGATTTAAAAGAGCAAGAACTCTTGCTTTTAGTTCCTCTATTTCAAAAGGTTTTGTAATATAATCGTCAACTCCGGAGTTAAAGCCTTCTAGTTTGTTGTTAAGCTCGCCCAATGCAGTAAGCATTATAATGGGAGTTTTAGATATTTGCTCAGTTTGTCTGATTTTTTGAGCAACGTCATAACCGCTAACTGAGCCCATCATTACATCTAAAATAACTAAATTAGGCTGCTCTTGTTTAACTAAAGCAAACCCCCTAATCGGATCAGTTGAATATATGCAATTATACCCTTGAAGCTCAAGATTTACCTTAACAAGCTCGCAAATTGCCACATCATCATCAATTATAATTATCTTAGCCATAATAAAATTTTATATCTAAATTTAGTTTGATACAATAAAATGTGTATATTTTTTAACTATTTAACAGCCTTTATTAATGCGGTGTTTGAGCTAACCGAAATTTCTTTATCGGATAATGCTTCTTGGACTTCTAAAATAAAATTATCTACTTTTTTTTCATCAAAATATTCTAAAAATCTTTCTTTCATAGTTTTTTTCTCAGGCGCCGGAGGAGCAATAAACCAATTTAAAATGCCTTCTTTTGATGGAACATAATTTGATTTTACCGCTTGAACATTAACTAAAACATCGCTAAAACCAGCTTTGGTCATATTCTCATCAAGGCTTTGAGCGTTGAAATTTACTAAAGAATCAGAAGGATTTTCCATAAATTCTTTTTCTGCTTTCATAAAATCATCATAATCTGTTATTTGATTTTTATCTAAAAGCTCATAATAGCGAGTATTTTCAGATATTATAGGTTCAAAAGCACAATAATATCCGCCAAATTTTAAAACTCTATATAACTCATCAAAAACAGGCTGTTTTTCTTTTACATGAACCAAAACAGAACGTGTCATAGCTCTATCTAAATAATTTGAACTCAATTTAATATCTGAAATATCGGTTTTTAAAAATTGAACATTATTTTTAATATTTGTTTGAGATAATATTTTTTCACATTCATCTAAACAATCTTGAAATTTATCGGAAAATATAAGCTCAACTCTATCTTCAAATTTTTCTAAAACGCCAAAAGCCAAAAGACCTGAACCGCAACCAAAATCAGCCACTTTTTGCCCATCTTTTATATCTGCTAAAGCCAAAACCTCATCCCTTATTGCCATAAGCCAATTAAGAGTTTGTTGCATTTGTAGTTCATTCATATATGAAAATCTTGTTTTTTTAAGCCAAGTTGACCAATTTTTGCATATTTCGCTCATTTTTCCTCCAAAAGTTGTATTTAGCCTTATATAGAATGATTTTTGATGATTTAAGAATTATAATTATCTATGTTATGTCAGATTTTGAAAAGCTATCCATAGAAAACAACATAAAACATCTTAACATGATGTTTGAAGTTAGCACAATTGCTAATCAAACGGATGATGTATATGATTTATTGGAAAGAATTAAAGATTATTGTTCAAAAATAATCAATTCTTGCGATATAACATTTTTTCTACTTGAAAATCAAAGATACAAATGCGTTGTAAACTCTGACGAACATTTAAGAACAAGCGAATTTGTTGAAGGAAACGAAGAAAATCTTTCGTTTTGGGAAGCTGTTAATAAAGCAAAATTAACCTCAATGAAAGATGAACACGGCGCACATTTATTTAAAAGTTTTCTTGAAAAAAATAATATTTTATCGCTTGACCCAAGCCATGTAAGAGTGTTTTTCAATCATCAAGTGCCAATTTGTTTTTGCTTTATAAAAGAAAATAAACTTGAACCTATTCAAGATGAAAATATTTCAAATTTGAATAAAATTTTCGATTATATGGAGCCTGTAATTGCAAAATATCATAAAAGATTAAAAAGACACGAAGAAATGGTTCAGCTTCAAAAATCTCTACATAACATTTCAATTCTTTATAATATTTCGCAAGCAGTTAATTTTATTGATGACCTTAAAAGACTTTTACAAGTTATCATTCAAAAAGCCTTAATCACGCTTGATGCTGAAAAAGGGTCATTAATGCTTTATGATTATTCAATAAATGCTCTACAAGTAAGAATTGTATCAGGCTTGCAAGATAAAAAACTTGAAGAAGCTATTAATAACGGTGCTGTTCAATGTGCTAAAATCGGCATAGGCGAAGGTATCGCAGGTACAGTATTTTTAGAGCGTAAACCGATTATAACAAACTTAGGCTCAGCCGATCCAAGATTTATCGTTAAAGAAACCCTATCAAACACAAAATCACTTCTTTGTGTGCCTTTGATTGCAAAAGGCGAAGTAATAGGCGTTATCAATATCACAAACAAAAGACACGATAAATTATTCAACCAAAAAGATTTAGAGTTTATAACTTCTCTGGCTAATCAAGCAGCTATTGCAATTGATAACGCTAAATTATACGAGCTTGCAACAAAAGACGGCATGACAAAACTCTATATTTATAGACATTTTTATACATTATTGGAAAATGAAATTCGCCGTTGTGCAAGATATAAGAGAAATATGTCCTTAATTATGATGGATATTGATAATTTCAAAAAAATCAATGATACATACGGACATTTAACAGGAGATATGATTTTAAAACGTCTGGCTTCCACTTTACAAGAAACAGTTAGAAAAATTGATATTCCTGCAAGATATGGCGGTGAAGAATTTGTTGTAATTCTTCCTGAAACAGATAAAAAAGATGCTTGTGTTATAGCAGAGCGTATAAGAAAAAATGTTTCTCAAATTAAAGTTAGAATTAACGAAAAAGAAACTATTTCTCCAACTGTTTCAATTGGGGTTGCTCAATATACAACAGACGGACAAGAAGCAAAAGAATTAATCAATTCAGCAGATACAGCCTTATATTATTCAAAACATAACGGCAAAAACATGGTTTCAACATTTGAAAAAGAAGGTTGCAAAAAGGCTGAAATTGAAACATTTGAACAAATGCAACAAAATAACCCTGATGAATTATTTTAATTGAGCACAAATTACACGCTCGATATTTGATAAATCTTTTGTTATTTCTATATTTTTAAAATCTTTTTCTAATATTTTAAAAACAATATCGCTTTGATTAATTCCAAGCTCAAAAGCTATATAACCATTAGCTTTTAAGCAATTTTTAGCACCGTCAATAATTTTTTTATAAAAATCAACCCCCAATTCATCATAAGCAAATAAAGCTAAATCAGGGTCAAAATTTTTAACTTCATTTTGAAGATTGTTTTTTTCGCTAATTGGAATATAAGGCGGATTTGAAACAATTAAATCAAATTTTTCAATAGGTCTTATTTTTGAATAAATATCGGACTTTCTTAAAATAACTTTTCTAACTAAATCCAATTTATTGATATTTTCAATAGCAACTTCAAGAGCATCAAGGCTTATATCCACCCCTAAAATCTCAATATTTTTATCCTTTAATTTTTTAGCTAAAGCGCAAGAAATACAGCCTGAGCCTACTCCAATATCTAAAATATCTATTTTATTTTCGATATTTTTAACCAAATCATAAGCCTTATTTACAAGAATTTCTGTTTCATCTCTTGGAATTAGGACATTTTCGTTAACTATATATTTTTCGCCCATAAAATAGCTATAACCAAGCAAATGCTGAATTGGGGCTTTTGTTTCAACTCTTTTATTTGCTAATTCAATCATTTTATCTTGATTTGGAATTTCTTTTTCAAGCATTATTTCTTCTAATTTCATGCCTGATAATTCAAGAACAATTAGCTTTGCTTCTGCCTTATATTCTTCAATACCGCCTTGTTTTAAAATATCTTCAATTTTTTTAATCATTTTTTAGCTATATTCCAAAGTCCATTTTTTTCACAATAGGCTCTTTTGTATCCACATCAAAGAAATGTAAATCTCTTGGATTGATTGCAAAATCCATATCTTCCAATTTTGGAGTTTGACTTGTTGCAACCGCGCAAAAATCCTTATTTGCAAATTTAAAATAAATATTTTTATAAGAGCCTAAATTCTCCTCAAATTGCACTTTGGCACTAAATTTAATAATATTAAAATGATAATTAGGATTCATCGAAGTTGCTATATCTTCGCTTCTAACGCCAACTAAAACTTTTTTATACATTTGAAGCTCAAAAGGCAAAGTGTTTAAATTTATCTTAATATCGCCATAGATTAAATTATTTCCCTCGATTTCAGCTTCCACAATATTCATAGGGTTTGAACCCATAAACGTTGCAACAAAAACATTCTTAGGATGATTATAAATATTATAAGGTGTATCAACCTGTTGAATATCACCATTATTTAAAACAACTATTCTATCGCCCATAGTAAGCGCTTCTGTTTGATCATGGGTAACATATATAAATGTTGTTTTTAATTTTTGATGAAGTTTTTTAATTTCAGCCCTCATCTCGCTTCTTAATTTTGCATCCAAATTAGATAAAGGCTCATCCATCAAAAATACTTTTGGCTCTCTAACAATAGCACGAGCAAGCGCTACTCTTTGCCTTTGTCCGCCTGAGAGTTCTTTTGGCTTCCTTTTTAGATATTCTTCAAGTTTTAAAATTTCAGCCGCTCTTTTAACACGTCTATCTATTTCACATTTTGCCATTTTTCTAACTTTTAAACCAAGCGAAATATTATCATAGACATTTAAATGCGGATAAAGCGCATAACTTTGAAAAACCATGGCAATATTTCTATCTTTCGGATGAACATCATTCATTAATTCATCATCTATATAAATAGAGCCGGATGTAGGAGTTTCTAAGCCTGCAACCATTCTCAACAAAGTTGATTTGCCGCAGCCTGATGCGCCAACCAAAACAACAAACTCACCGTCATTTATTTCAAGATTAATATCTTTTAGAATTTCTTTATCGCCAAAACTCTTAGAAATGCCTTTTAATACTACTTTAGCCATTAAGCCCTCAATTTATTCCATCTATCTTAAGGGTAGCACAAATGTAACCATTGTGCCAAAGTTTTGTTTGGAATATACCCAAATATCCCCTCTAAAATCGCTTATATATAATTTTAAAAGATTTAAAGTTGCTTTTAAGCCGATAGGACGCTTAATTGAGCTTTTATAATATGAATCAAAAATATTATCCAATTCATCTTGAGAAAATACTAAATCAGTAATTTTTGCTTCAAACAAAACATATTTTTGGCTATCAAGAGAATCGTTTGCTAAAAAATCATGAGTTTTTAAAAACTCAACAGGCGGATGACCAATATTTAATGAGCATTTTCCAAGATTTGAAAATCTCAAGAAAATATCCATAATACAGCGCAAAATATATTCAACAACCTCGCCATCCAAAAAACAATCTCTTTGAGATAATTTTGAATAATCAAGCGAGAAAATTATTTTGTTATCTTCAAAATCTTTCTTATAAACTCTATCTATCGATTTAATTAAACTAATTAAATCAAAGCCTTTGTTATTATATTCAACCTTTTTAGATTCAACTCTAAATAAAGCAAATAATTTTTCTAAATCATAATTTAAATCTTTTGAATTGGTATTAATTATGCTTAAATATTTTCTTTGTTTTTCAGATAACGCTCCGCCTATTCCATCTAATAGCGCTCTTGAAAAACCATTAATTGAAACAAGACTTGATAAAACAGAGCCTGATGCTTCCAATAAAAAGTCATTTTTCTCATCAACTATCTTTTGAGCAAGAGCATATCTTTCGTTTATTGTTTTTTGTTCGGCTTGTTTTTTAGTAATATTTCTTGCAACAACATAAACTTTAGATGTTTCAGGGTTTCTTGTTGCAGTAATTTCAAAGAAAACATTTCTTATTTCTTCATCTTTCATTAAAGCCCTAACAGCTTCAGATGAGCCGTCTTGAACTACTTTATTTAAAATAGCTGTACCGTTTTCAACAAAATCTGAAAAATATCTTCCTAAAATCTCAAAACGTGTCATTTTATACATTTCAAGAATTTTATTATTTACATCGATAATTTTTCCGTCATGTTCTAGTGTAAAAATCCCGTCTGGCAATAAATTAAAGTTGTTTTCTTCTTTTTGGCTTTTAAAGTATTCTAGTATCTTCATCTTTTTTATATAACACTCTCAACATGCTAATACTATCATGTTTTTCTACCAAACAAAAGTTGTATATATACTATTCTTTGTAATTATTAACAATTAAGCTAAAAAACAATAAAATTAATATATCTAACTATATGGATGACATGTTATGGAATTTTTTAAGGCAATCAATAAAAAAGAAATTGTTTTCTTTATAAATGCCAAAATTATTGACGATAGCTTAATAGAGCAAATAATTTCACAAACTCCGCCTAAAAAAAGAATAGGTCTTGATATGAGCATGGTGCAAAATATCAACAGCCCTCTTTTAATTGAATATTTATTACAAAATAAAATTAAGCTATTTAATCTTCAAAGTGAAGTATTGACCTACTTTGCAATAGTTTTAAAAGACGGCTTTTTAAAATCTTTCATAAATTATTCCGACTTTAAAAATAACAAAAGAGAACTAATCAAAAGAAATTTTCTTGTTGCTTAACCTCTTGAAAAAACTTCAAGTAACAATGAATTATCAGTTTTTATAGGATTAAAATAAGCACAACTTGCAACCATTGAAGCATTATCCGTACAATATTTTAATTCCGGCGCATAAGTATCATAGCCTTTTTGTTTTAATTCTTCCATGCGCAATCTTAACTCTGAATTAGCGGCAACTCCGCCTGCTAGAGCTATTTTCTTGCAATTCAATTTATTTGCAAAATTAACCAATTTATTAATCAAAGTATCTGCTATGCAATTTTGAAAACTTGCAGCGATGTCTTCTTTAGGCAATTTATCGGGACTAAATTTTTTAACTTCCCTTAAAACTGCTGTTTTTAAGCCCGAAAATGAAAATTCATCCTCACCAACTTTTGCTTGAGGAAATTTAAAAGCATTTTTATTACCGCTATGAGCCATTTTATCAAGCAAAATCCCCCCAGGATATGGAATAGAGCATAATCTTGCAACTTTATCATAAACTTCGCCTACTGCATCATCGATTGTTTGAGCGATAATTTCTTGTTTATCATAATCTTTTACATAAATTATTTGACTATGTCCGCCTGATACCAACAAACAAAGAAATGGAGGCTCTAAATTAGTATTTATAAAATTAGCGCTAACATGAGCTGATAGATGATTTACCCCTAAATATGGCTTATTGTGGATTAAAGACAAAGTTTTTGCAGCATTCATTCCAACCAAAAGACAACCAACAAGCCCGGGACCAACGGTAGAAGCAAAAGCATCAATTTCATCAGGTTTAATATTTGCTTTTTCATAAACCTCTTTAATAACAGGAATAATCGAATTTAAATGTTCACGAGCAGCCACTTCAGGGACTACTCCGCCAAATTTTTCATGGATTTTTATTTGACTTGAAACGACATTAGCTAAAACCTCACGACCGTCTTTTACAATAGCTGCTGCTGTTTCATCACAACTTGATTCAATTCCTAATATTATCAAATTTATTTTCCTTTTTTATATAATTTATATTGTAGTTTATTTCTATTTTGCTATATAATAATATCATGAACAAGAAACTCATAATTTCAACATTTTTATTATTAGGTTTAACAATGTCAAACCTTTCTTATGGTGAAATTACTGAAGAAAACATCGAAAAAGCAACAGAGCTTTATAATAGTGCTATTGATTTATATGGAGAAAATCAAACCGATAAATCAATTGAATATTTCACAAAAGCTCTGGAATTAAAGCCTGATTTTTATGAAGCTCATTATAACTTAGCTCAAATTTTAATGAGCTTAGATAGATATGATGAAGCTATAAAATCGCTTGAAGAAATAAACAAATTAAAGCCAAATGATTCTGAAAATCTTTATAATTTAGGAAAAATTTATTATAAAAAAGGGTATTTATCAAAATCACATGAATATCTTAAAAAAATCAGCGTAAATTCTGCACAATATGATTCAGCTAAACTTTTAATTTCAAAAATTGAAAAAAGACAAGATGAATTAAATCTTGAAACAAAAATCAATGAACATCAAAGCTATTCAGATTCACAAGGAAAATTAATAGGTATTGAATTAGGAAATTTCTCTGCACCATCTGGTAGTGCAATTGATAATCGTGGAAATGTATATATAGCAAGTTTCTTGGAAAATAAAATCTATAAAATTTCAATATACGGACAAAAAACGCTATATTCAAATTCGACATTAATAAAAGGTCCAATAGGACTTGCGATAGATAAAGACAATAACTTATATGTTGCAAATTACAGTGCAAACAATATCATTAAAATTGCCCCAAATAATGTCGCAACAATATTTGCTGATATTAATAAACCCTATTGTTTAACCTATGATTTAGCACATAATCGTCTTTATGTTACAGAACAAGACACAAATAAGCTCATTAAATATGACTTATAATTAATTGTAAAGTTTTGTAAATAAATTATATACTTTTGAAATCGGTGATATATAAAATACTTTATTAATGTATGAGTACAAGTGATTTACAATCTACAATATTTTTTGGTGACGCTAGAGCAGAAAGTCTGACAAATGAAATAACAGACAACTCAATGGACTTGCGCCTAGCTCAAAAACAAGCCAGCAATCAAATCGATATGGTTCATGCAAATTATGCTCCTGAAAAAGAAGCAATAAGGAACGAAATCGAGGGGCTTGATAAAACCGAGCAGCGAGAAGAATACCAAAATTTAATGACAGAATTAAATGACTTAAAGCAAGAAGAAGAAACAAAAGTAGCTAAAATTGAAGATGAATTAAACGAATATGAAACAGAAATTCAAGCTGAAAACGAAATGCTTGAAGTACAATTAGAAGATGTTCAAACTCAAACAGAATCATTTAAAGAAATGCTTAAACAAAATATCGAACAAGAATTTAGCTATTTCCAATAATCGATTAAACCCTTAAATAAGGTTATTATAAAAAACAAGCCCCCTAAATTGGGAGCTTGTTTTTGTTATATTTAAAAATTACGCCTTTTGAGCCATTCTGTTTTTTTCAACTCTACCTTCATATAAAGGAGCAAGTTTTGAAGATTGTTGAGGAATTAACCCTTCTTCAATTGAAGAATAAACTCTATAATCAATATCAGCGAAACAGTTATCGATTGACTCAATTTCTGATAATTTTTCCTCATCGATATGACCATTTTCAATCATATCAGCAATTTTTTCAAATCTTTCAACATGTTCTCTAAATCTATCTGTTGCATAGTCTTTAGCTTGCCATGTTGTAATCAAGAAAGGCCAATCAGAACTTTGTAATAACAATTCTTCTCTGGCTAATTGATTTAGGGCTCTATGAAGCAATTTATCAGATGGAATTTCTTGATATTTATCCACAATTTCGATAATTCTTTTTTCGCAAGCATGGATAATTGGCCACATCCATTCTGTTAAATGGTTTTGCCATACCCAGAAATGTCCGCCTTGACCCCAAGAAGATTCAGGAATTTGTATTGCTTCTGTCGGTGGATGAGCTTTCAAATATTCTCCTGCTGTCATCATTTCAACTTCAGGAACATATTTGTTTAATTTTGTAATAACTTGCTTAATAAATTCGATACCTTCGAACCACCAATGTCCGTACAATTCAGTATCAAATGATACCATAACAAGTCCTTCTTTGTTGTTTGCTTTTTTATAATCATTTAATAAATGATATATAAGGTTAGTATAGTGATCGGAATTTGAATTTACTTGGTTCATTGCTAGTACAGGGTCATAAAGCATTTTATCCCCAAGGTCAGTAGTTGATGAAGTAATTCTCCAATAGTGCATGCCGGAGTTGCAGTCTTTTCTGTGAAACTCTCTATAACATCCGTCCCCCGGATAGCCATCAGCTGCTGACCATACTTGGAATCCTGCTCTATCGTTTCTACCCATCACGGCAACTTGTGCATCAGGTAACCAATATGCGCTGTATGTGTCATATCCGGTTGCCTCTCTTTTTGGTAATGGTATATACTCAATATTTCCGTAGACTCCGATATTTCTACGGTTTCCGATAGAGTTTCCACCCTCAATCACGTGTGATTCGGTGAAGAAATATTCAATATCATTGTTTTGAAGTGTTACTTCAATAGCAGGACGCCATTTCTTTTTGCCGTCCTTACCAATGTATTCATAGCCTTGTCTGTATGCACATTCCGGCAACCAGCAACCTTTTGCTTTTTTACCGAAAAGTCTTTTTGTAGTATCAGAACCAACTTTAAATTGTGCATTTAAATTAGTATCAGTTGCAAGCAGAGGAGAAAAACCATGAGTTGCGCCTGACGTAGTTATTTCGATACAACCCAAATCTTGGAATTTCTTAAATCCCGCAATTAAATCTTTATTAAATTTATTAATAAATAAATCTTTAATTCTGTTATACCAATCAAAATAATATTTTGCTAAGTATTTTAAATGTTGGCTATGTGCAACTTCAGGATCAGGGTATCTTTCTAAATCTTCTGAAACTGCTTTAATTCTTGCATCTAAGTAATCAATGAAGCCTTGTTTTAAATGTTCATCGTTTAATTGTTCGCCTAAAATCGGAGTAATTCCAACAGTTAATTTAGCTTTTATACCTTCATCATATAATTCGGAAATCATATTTAATAATGGAACGTATGTTTCTTCCATACATTCATATAAACATTCTTCGCCAAACGGCCACATGCCTGCCATTCTATAATAGGGCAAATGCGAATGTAGCATAAAGACGAATTGTCCTACTTTTTGTACCATAGTTTATTATTGCCTCCGACTTTCTACTTTTATATTTCTATTTATAACATAAATTATAATAAAAAATAATCATTTAGAATTAGTACATTTGTATAAATTTACTAAAGTTAATATAGTTAATAAGAAGTATGCTTATTTATTGATTATCAGCAAAAAAACAAATCAAATAAATAGCCCAAAAGGTTATATTATCGATATTCAATTTTTTTATAGTAGAATATTAATCATAGAAATGAGGTTAAAATGAAAGCATATATAAGCGCTTCAAATAAAGAAAATATAGAACTTTTAGCTAAAAATCTACAAGATAAAAAATATGAAATATTTGCACCAAAAGAAACTTATAAATATCTTAAAGAAAAAAATATTAATGTTATCGAAAGTTCAATTAAAAAGGCTTTAGACGATAATTTCGATGTTGTAGCAATTAATTTAAATTCTTTTGAAGAATATTTAGATAAAAATATTGATGAACAAACCCTAATAGAAAATATTAATATAGAAGAAATTGCGCTATTAAGAGCATCTGCTAAAAATTATGAAAATACAATAGTTATCTCATCAGATAAAGACTATAATATCGATTTAGATGATATTACTTTAGAAAAACGCCAAGAGCTTGCTCTAAGCGCATTTTTGACAACTTCAAAATATGACTTTTTAGTAAATAAAAAATTATCTAAAGAATTTAAAATAAAAAATAATGAACAAGCATATTATTTTAATAAACTCCAAAATTTAAGATACGGAGAAAACCCTCATCAAAGCGCAAGTTTATATAGCTATAAAAAAGAACTTGATTGGAATTTATTAAACGGAAAAGAAATGTCATATAATAATTTTCTTGATGCAACCGTTGCTCTTGAAATTGTTGCTGAATTTTTTGATGTTTCAGCTATTGCAGTTGTTAAACATTCTAATCCTTGCGCAGTAGCTCTAGCAGCAAATATTGAACAAGCGTTCGATAAAACGCTTGATAGCGACCCTATAAGCCCATTTAAAAGCACAATTGCAACAACAAAAGAAATAACTCTTTCATTAGCTAAAAAATTAAGACCAATGAATTTAGAAGTTATAATTGCTCCAAGTTATAATTCTGAAGCATTAGAAGAACTAAAGAAAAACAAAAATCTAAGAATTTTAAAAATAAATACGCCTTTATGTGAAATTTTAAAATTTCAAGATGAAGAAATTAAATTAACTCCCTTTGGCGCTTTAATTCAAGAGAAAAACAATAAAGATTTAGATATTAAAACCTTCAAAGTAATGACAAAGAAAAAACCTGAACAAAGCGAACTTGAAGATATGATTTTTGCACACAAAGTTGCAAAACATGCTAAATCAAACGCTATTGTTGTAGCTAAAGACTTAAGAACAATAGGAATTTGTACAGGTCAACCAAATAGAATAGACGCTCTTGAAGTTGCGCTAAATCGAGTATGTGATTCTAATAAAGAGGCAGTTGTTGCAACTGACGGGACTTTAGAAACAGCAGAAAGTATATTAATTATGGCGCAAAATAGAATAAGCTCAGTTATTCAAGTTGCAAAAAGTGCAAAAGACGCTGAAATTGCAAAAATTGCGGATAAATATAATATCTCAATGATTTCAACAGGAATAAGACACTATAAACATTAATTATGAATACTCTACAAAAAGAAAAAAGAGCAATTTTAGGGCTCAGTTTAGGACATTTTAATATCGATTTATATGCAGCATTATTGGTGCCATTATATCCTTTAATCACAACAAAATTAGGAATAAATTTGGCTTCAATAAGCGCTATAATTGCCTTGGGACACTTGGTTTCATCTATGATGCAACCTGTATTCGGCTTTATTTCAGATAAATTGCGCCATAGAGTATTTATGGTTTGGGGGCTTGTTTTTAGCTCAATTTTTATTCCTTTAGCAGTAAAAGCGACTACAACCGCCCTGTTTTTAACTTGTCTTTTACTTGGAATGCTGGGAAATGCCTTTTTCCACCCTCAAGTAAGCGCTTTAGTTAAAGAATTCAACAAAAATAATCCTAATTTATCTAAAGATATGGGGGTATTTTTAGGCTTAGGCACAATAGGTTATGCCATAGGACCTTATTTATCCACTTTCACAATGGGAAATTACGGCGAAAACGCATTTTTATTTTTAAGTTTAATAGGTTTAACAACAGCGATTTTTATTTACTTTTTCGTACCTAAAAAACCGGCAAAAGAAAGCTATGAAAAAGGAAATTTCTTTAAAATAATGTTTGAAATATTAAAAAATAAAACTTGCGTTTATCTAACATTTATTTCAACCATTAAATCAGCTATAAGCATTTCTTTTGGAACATATATTCCGTTTTTGCTTAAAAATCAAGGTTTTTCACTTGATAGCACAGGAATAATCGTAACCTTATTTTTTATATCAGGCGGACTTGCTACCATTTTTAGCTCAAAAATTGAAAATAAAATCGGCGCAAATGGTGTTGTAGTTTTGTCATTTTTAAGCATTTTACCTTTAGTTTTAGGATTTTTATATACACTTAATTACAACAAAATAATTGCTTGCATATTGTTTATTTTAACAGGGTTTTTTATTCTGCTTTCAGTAGGCGTTATTCTTGTTCAAGCGCAAAAAACCATGCCGCAGCACACAGGAGTTGTAAGCGGTGTTATGCAAGGCTTTAGCTGGGGCTTAGGCGCATTATTTTTAGCACCGTTAGGAATAATAGGTCAAAACTTTGGCGTTGAAAAGATTTTAATTCTAATGGCGTCAATAGCTTTTGTAGTCGGTCTATACAGTGCAAAAGCCAAAAGAATAAGCTAAATATCTTCTTGAGAATTATCAATAACTTCGGAGCTTTCAGATTTTAGGGTTTGACCGATTGCTTTTTCTAAATTTGCTCTTGCGCTATTATAATCATAAATTGTTTGAAAATAACTTAATTTAGCGTCAAACAAGGCTACTTGAGCGTCTTTTAATTCAATCGCATCACCATAACCAACTTTATATCTGCCTGATGTTAATTCATAATTTTCCTGAGCTTTTTCCATAGCTGTTTTTGCAACAGGAATTCTTGCTTTTGCATCTTTTAAGCGAGTATATACCGATTGAATTTCATAATAAATATCATTAATTTGAGCTTTTGATTCATATTGAACTTGTTGATAAGCTGCTTTTGCTTCTTTAACTTGATTTCTAAGCATTACAGGATTTACGGTAGGGAATGTTAAAAAACCGCCATAATTAAACCAATGCTGGTCAGTCCAGCTGTCTATACCTCCTTTTGCATAATTTGCTTGAAATTCTAATGAAGGCATTGCAGTTTTCCAAGATAATTTAACTGCTTGATTTGCTTCTTCAACGCTTAACATAGTACCTTTAATATCAGGACGATTATTATTCGCAATTTCAACCGCCTCTTTCATAGTTATATTAACAGGTTCATAAGTTAAAGATATATCTATCATATAAGGATCAACAAAAGGTAAACCTATTGCGTTATTTAATTGAGAATATGCAATATCTACATTATTTTCAGCAGAAATTAGTTGAGCTCTTGCATCTTCCATATTTGTTTGAGCAAATAAAACATCAACTTTAGTTTTTGTGCCAACTTCCCAAAAAGCCATTGCTTGATGATAAGTTTTTGTAAAATTATCAAGAGTTTCTTGAGCAACACGCTTTTTATTAAATGCATACAAAAGATTATAATAAGCGTCTTTTACTTGACATACCACTTCATTTACGGTTTGATCAATTTCTGCTTTTGATTTTTCATAAGAAATTTTATCAATTGTATATTGATTTTGAGTATAGCCAAAGTCCCAAACAAGCTGTCTGATACCAATTTGACCTAGGGTATATTTGTTAAATGCGCCAATTGACATTCTATTTCTCAACATAGAAAGGTCAGGCTTTTGATGATTTAATGACGCGCTAAAATCTAAATAAGGAGTATATCCGGATAACGTTTCCCATTTTTTATATTTTGCCATTTCTGATTTAGCATAAGCTGCCTTAATTTTAGGATTATTAATTAGCGCAAGCTCAATACAATCAGCCATATTAAGCTCAATAGATTTAGATATTCCGCCTTCTAATTTAACAACTTTATCGCTAGGTTGACCTACATTCATATAAATATCAGTAGGAATTGAATATTCTTGAATTACTTTTTCATCAATTTTATATTCTTTTTTAGGTTTCTTTGTTTTTACCTTGATTTTTTTAGGTTTCTTTTCTCTTTTAAAAATAGATTTTCCTATATCAAGATCTTTATTGTTATCAGCGTTGTTATCTTCGCAATATGCACATTGTGTCATTGCTAAAAGACAAAGAATTATAAATGAAATCCTAATTCTATCTTTCATTAATTTTCATCCCCTTTATCTTTATTATGACATCTTTTTCTTTGACTATCCTCTCTTAATTTTTGAATAATTGCATAGAACGATGGAACAAGCAATGTACCAACGATTACAGCTGCTACCATACCGCCAAATACAATTACACCCAATGATTTTCTTGAATTACATCCGGGACCTACCGCAAATACTAACGGTAAAATACCTAAAATAAACGCTAAAGAAGTCATTATAACCGCTCTGAAACGTGTTCTTGCAGCGTTAATTGCAGCTTCAATAATTGTAGCATTTTTTTCTTCACGTTCAGTTTTTGCAAATTCAATAATCAAAATCGCTTGTTTTGCAGCAAGACCGATTAACATAATTAAACCGATTTGCGCATATAAATCCAAAGATTGACCCCAAACATATTGGAACAAAATAGCTCCCAACATCGCAATAGGTGCAATCAACATAACGCCGACAGGCAACATCCAGCTTTCATATAATGCTACTAAGAATAAATATACAAAAGTTAAAGACATAACAAGTACTGCCGTTGTTTGTCCTGCTGATTCAAGCTCTTGTAATGATGTACCTGACCAAGCAAAACCGGCGTCAGACGGCAAGTTTTCTTTTGATAGTTTTTCCATTTCCTTAATAGCATCGCCTGAAGATTGACCTTTAGCAGGGTTACCTGTAATTTGAATTGAATTATACATATTAAATCTTGTTATATTATATGGACCTACCACAGGTTCAATTGTAACCAAAGTCGATACAGGAGCAGATTTACCGTCTGCGGTTTTAACATAGATTTTATCAATAGAATCGATTGTTTCACGATATTGTTCATCAGCAGACATCATAACCCTGAATACACGACCTTGAAGATTGAAGTCGTTTACATAATATGTACCAAATTGACTAGACAAGGCAGTATATACATCATTTACATTAATTCCTTGAGCAAGAATTTTTTCATAATCAACCTTAATCATTAATTGAGGCGTAGCAGAGTTATATTGAGTAAATACACTTGTAAGTTTTGGATCT
Organism: Candidatus Gastranaerophilales bacterium; assembly: GCA_944324915.1. Lineage (GTDB taxonomy): Bacteria > Cyanobacteriota > Vampirovibrionia > Gastranaerophilales > Gastranaerophilaceae > RUG14156. Next base: position 199,571 of record CALUYD010000001.1, read on the forward strand.
TGATTTGCCTTTAAAATAAGAGTTTTAGCCAAATCATGAAGCTCTTGAGGAGTTCTTGAACCTTTATCCAATAATTGATATTCAAAACCGCCAAACATAGATAAACCTTGAATTGCAGGCGGAACAAAAGCATACATGGAAGCATTCGGATATTTAGCACTCAGTGCATTAACCCTTGAAATAATTTCATCTACTTCTTTTTTAGAATTTTCTTTTTCTTCTTTTGACATGAATAAAGATTTAACAAAAGAAGGTTTTAACCTTGTTTTCCATTCATCAAGATGCGCAATGATAATAGAAGTATTTTGACCGTTAAAACCATTCATGGTTAATGCTGAATGAATACCCGGGATTTTTAGTAAATCTTCTGTTAATTGATAAGTCATTTCATTAGTTTTAGCTAATGAAGTACCATCTTTAAATTGAACATTTGTAAAAATAGCGCCCTTATCTTCAGTAGGCAAGAAACCTGATGGAATTAATTTAAACATCATAACTAACGCTAATAAAAGTACAAAATAAGTTATAACCGTACGCTTTGGCATATCTATAAAATATTTTGTACCTTCCATAAAAGCAGTCTTAGTACGCTCAAAACCTCTATCAAATTTCTTTAGGGAAACATCCCAGCCGTAAGCTAAAAATTCGCCCCATGCTTTTAATTTTTCAATTCCTTTAAGATCTTTTTTATCAGACCAATAAGCATTATACAATTCTCTATATTTATTATAAAAACTTCTTTGTGGCATTTCTTCTTTGCTTCTTAAGAAAATTGCACACAAAGCAGGAGCTAAAGTCAAAGCCATAACAGTAGAAATACCAACAGATACAGCGATTGTAAGTGCAAATTGCTGATACATTTTACCTGTAATACCCGGGATAAATGCAACAGGAACAAACACCGCCATAAGTACCAAAGATGTTGCTATAACAGCGCTTGAAACTTCTTCCATTGAAACAATGGCTGCTTCTTTAGGTTTTTTCCCTTCTTCAATATGCCTTTGTACGTTTTCAACAACAACAATAGCGTCATCAACAACCGTACCTACCGCAAGCACCAAACCAAATAAAGTTAAAATATTAATTGAAAATCCAAACATTGCAAACGCTGCAAATGTACCTATTAAAGATACAGGAATTGCGCAAAACGGAACGATACTTGCTCTCCAATCGCCTAAGAATAAATATACTGTTGCAACAACGATTAATACAGCCAAAACAATTGCTTCAACAACTTCATGCAATGAATCTTTTACAGAATCCGTTGCATTATAGAAAACATTATATGCAATACCATCTGGGAAAGATTTTGACAATTCTTCCATTTTCTTATTACATTTGTTTGCTACATCAATCGAATTAGCATAAGATAATTGGTTAACTGACATAACCGCAACTGATTTATTATCAACTTTACCGTCTGCTACATAATTTTCACCTGCAAGCTCAACTCTTGCAATATCTTTAAGTCTTATAGTTTGACCCAATGAAGATGAGCGAACTATAATATTTTCAAATTCTTCAGGTGTTTTTAAACGCCCAGGTGTTCTTAACGTTAGAGCCATTTCAGTCATTTTTTTCATCGGTTGATTACCCAAAGCACCCGCTGAAACTTGGGCATTTTGTGCTGTTATCGCATTAGCTACTTCAGATGGCGAAACATTGAGTGCTGCCATTTTTTCACTATCAAGCCAAACACGCATAGAATAATCTTTACCGCCGAAAACTTGAACTTCTGCAACACCATAAATACGAGCTAATTCGTCTTTTAAATATATAGAAGCATAGTTTGATAAAGTTACCAAATCAACGGAATTATCAGGCGAATAAATACCATAATACAATAATCCGCCACCACCTGTATTTTGTTTAACTGTTAAACCGTAACGAGATACATCAGACGGTAAGCGCGATGTTACTAAAGAAACTTTATTTTGAACGTTTACTACGTTCATATCAGGGTCTGAGCCTACTTCAAAATAAATTGTAAGTCTATATGAACCATCTTTAGAGTTTGAAGTCATATACAACATTCTCTCAACACCGTTAACGGCAGATTCAATAGGTGCTGCAACCGTTGATTCAACTACATCGGATGAAGCACCCATATATGTAGCACTAACGGTAACTTGCGGAGGAGTAATTGTAGGATATTCCTCTAATGGCAAATTCTTCATTGCAATTAATCCGACTAAAATAATTACAATAGAAATTACAAACGCAAATCTCGGTCTATTTATAAAAAACTTACAATCCATTATTCTTTTTCCTCTTTGGATTTATCTTCTAAATCCTCACTGTTGGTCTTGGCAATTTTCACTTTCATTTTTGGCATTAATTTTGTCAAATTGGTTGCAACATAATCATCACCCAATTTTAAGCCATCTTTTATAATCCAATAATTTTCATATTGTCCACTGTCTTTAAAGTATCTGACTTGAATAATATTATTTTCATTAACTACATACACATATCTTCCTTTTGAATCTTGCAAAGTAAATTCTTGAGGAAGTAATAAAACTTTTTGTTTAACATTTGAATAAACTTTAACTTTTACAAAATCCCCCGGAATTAAAATATGGTCATCATTTTGAAAAGTTGCTCTAAAATCAATAGTACCTGTTGTCATAGAGATTTGATTATCCCAAAAATCTTGAACACCTTTTATAGGATAAACTTTTCCGCTAGGTAAAATTACATCAACTTTAGGCAGTGCATCACCTTTTTTTGTAATAAAATCAAGCTCTCTTAATGTTTCAAATTGCTTTGAATCAACGCTATATTTTACATATATAGGATTTGTTTTAGTAACAGTAGCTAAAGTTCCAGATTGAGCGCTAACATAATTCCCTTCTTGAATTTGAAGAGAACCGATTTTACCATCCACAGGAGAAGTAATTTTTGTATAACCGTAATTTCTTTGTGCCTCAGCTAAAGCTGCATTTGCTGATTGTAATTGAGCTTGAGCAGATAATTTATCAGCATATAAGCCATCAAAAGTAGATTTTGAAATAAAATCTTTCTTAACAAGCTCTGCTCCTCTTTCATAATCACGATTTGCTCTAAATAAATTAGCTTTTGCATTTTCAACATCAGCTTTTGCTTTATTTAATGCATTAATATATTGAGTAGGTTCAATAATCATTAGAACCTGACCTTTTTTAACAAAATCGCCTTCTTTAAAATATTTTTTTTGAAGATAACCGTCTATTCTGGCAACCAAATCAACCTTATCGCTTGATTGAACTCTGCCCGGGATTTCAATTGATTTATATATTTCAGCTTCTTTAACATAACCCAATTGAACAGTTGGAGTTGATGTTGCTTCGAGCATTTTTGCCCTGTTGTTTTCTCCAACTTTAACAATAGTAAAACGAATTCCGACTAATATTAAAATAACAATAGAAGTAATAATTAATATTTTTTTCATAGTAAAACCTATTTGCTCCCCAATTTACAGTATTTAATTTAACATAAATTAAAATGAATAATACGAAAAACTCAATAAAATCGTATATCAGATGTAGTGCAACACTAATTATACATAGCTAAAAAACTTTTTTCAAATAAGCGATTTAGGCAATATTAATTCTATCCAATCAGAGAATTTAAAAAAATGAAAAACTGCGATAATAAAATTATCCTTTGCTTGGAGGTGATTATGAATATAGAATATTTTAAAAAAATTATAAAAAATGTTGAAAAATATGATAAAAAAGCGACAAACCCCTTTCTTCAAAATCAATTTGAAAATAATCCTTTTAAATCAATATATGAACAAACTTATATTTGGGTGACAAAAGAGCGGGAATAAATCCCGCTTTTAGACTATAAAATATTATTTTTTTTACAAAACATAATTTTTGTAGTATCTTTATATTAAATAGAATGTGGGAGTGATTTTAAGTCAATGGCTGACGTAAATACGGTTGTTATAATTAGTGATAAACAGGAGTTAATCAATCAAATTTCTTCAAAATTAGTACTTTTGAGAAATTTGGATAAAATTAAATCTTGTTCGATTGAAGAAGCCCAAAATATGTTTGACGGCTTTAATCCTAATGTCATAATTTTACATTGCGATAACAACAACATGCGCGCACTAAGCCTAATTAGAAAAATAAAAAATCAAGAAATATATAAAAATCTTCCAATTCTTTTAATTAATGAAAATTGTTCAAGAGAAGTCATAATAGAAGCATTTGATAACGGCATAAGCGATGTTTTATTTATGCCAATTATAGATTACGAATTGCTTATAAGAACAATTTGGTGCTTACAAAAAAATGAATTAAATTTAAGCATTGAATCAAGAACTCAATTTCTAACAAATTTAGGAATAGTCCAAGCGCAAACAGGCGTTTATACACAAAAATATTGTGATGATTTCTTAAAAAATGAAATAGCTCAATCAAAAAAATACTCTCAAAAGGCTTGTATTCTATTAATTGCGCCTGATAAAAAATATCCTAATTATAAAGATCCTAAAGATTTTATCTCTATAATTAAAAAATCAATCCGTATCAATGATTCGGTTGTTATTAAAGATGTTGACGAGTTTTATGTTTATTTGCAAAAAACAAAATTAAACGGTGCATATAGCGTTTTTGAACGTATCAACAACAATCTTGGCGTTGATTTTGGTGCTAACGCAGGAGTTGTTGAAGTTCAAGACCAAAGTTTTGAAGATATTAAAGACGCGCTAAGCGCAGCACTTAATAAAGCAAGCGAAAACACAAATTCGTTAATTGTTGCGTCTGATTTTTATGTAAAAGAGAAAAAACCTACAATCAGCCTTAAAAAACCGTCTGAAATTTTAGCAAGACATGAGGCTTTAATTGAAGATAACAAAACTTCAGCAAAACCTGCAAATGAAGTACAAAACGCTTTTGATAAAAACAGCATTAAATTATTTAATCAAGCGTTTTTAAGAAAAGTCAAAGTTGTTATTAACCCTGTATTTAAAAAATATGAAAATATCTTACGCATTAAAAAGCAAGATTTTGCAATAAATTCATATACAGGCAACAAATCCATGTTCAGCGTTTCATCAGGCGATGTTTGCGCTTCAATGGCTATTGAATATGACGGTATAGAACATGCACTTGTTCGCCTTACAATTACCGATAACGACCAAAAAAGGCTGTTCGAAACCGAAACCATTGACTTTACTATTTTAGATTACCGCAAATTATCTTTGATGCTTAATGAATTAATTGATAAATTCATTATCATATTAAAAAAGAAAGCATAATACTTCTGTGGTTCATCAGGACACCACTTTTAATAACATCAAAATTAATTGTTGCTAACTAAAATTTCTCTAAACGCTGCTAAACCGCGAGCAGAAATCTTTTTGTTTGTTTGTCTTTGTTCTTTTGCAATGTTAAAAATACGAACAATTCTTCTGATTTCTTCTTGGCTTTTAATTGTATTTGTAGCATACACATTTTTAACTTTTTCAGCGGAAATGTTAAATAAAGCATTTAGTTCAACTTCTGTCATAACTACTCTCTATAATTGGCTATAATACTTTTCATGTTTATAAAGTATTTTTTTGTCGCCTAATTGCAGAAAAGATTTATTTTGTTACAAAAGTTAATAAAAGACCCTCTTTAATAAGAGGGTCTTTCGATATTTAATATTTATTTTATTGAACTTGAGCCATTTCGTCAGCTGAAGCATATACACAATGACATCCACAATCAACGTGGATAATTTCACCTGTAACACCTGAAGATAAATCAGATAACAAGTATAAGCCTGTTTTACCAACATCTTCAAGAGTAACATTTCTTTTTAGAGGTGCTTTTGCAACTGCGGCTTTTAACATTCTGCCAAAGCCGTCAATTCCTGAAGCAGCTAATGTTTTAACAGCGCCAGCTGAAATACAATTAACTCTAACGCCATATTTACCCATATTATCTGCTAAGTATCTTGCAGATGATTCTAGAGCAGCTTTAGCTACACCCATTACATTGTAATTTGCAACAACTTTTTCACCGCCAAGATATGTTAAAGCAAGGATTGAACCGCCTTCGTTCATAATCGGCTGAGCACATCTTGTTAAAGTAACTAAAGAATAAGCGCTAACGCCCATTGCAATATCCCAGCCTTCTTTAGATGTATTAATAAAATCACCTGTTAAATCTTCTCTTTTTGCAAAAGCAACCGCATGAACCACAAAATCAATTTTGCCGTATGTTTTTTCTAATTCTGAAAATACTGCTTTTACTTCATCTTCTTTTGTAACATCACAAGACATAATAACTTTAGCATTCATTCCCTCTGCAATCGGGCGAACACGTTTTTCCATAACTTCGCCTGCGTATGTAAAAGCAATCTCAGCACCTGCTTCAAATAATTGTTTTGCGATACCGTATGCTATACCATGGGTATTAGAAACACCAAAAATAACACCTTTTTTACCGGTCATTAAACCCATATAAAATCTCCCTTTTATCTTCTAATGGCTTAATTATAATATAAAGCGAATAATTATGCAAAACGTGAAACTTTTTATCAAATTTCACGTCTATTAAAGTATAAATGCCGTATTTGCTACTAGGCTCTTGGGGTATCAAGAGCCTTTTTTTATTTCTTTCTGTATATCAAAATTAAAGCCAAAATTAAGCAATATAATACAAATTCTGCTGTTTCTTCAATGCAAGAATTATGAAGATATTTTTCAGAATACATTTGAATAAATACGCAAGCAAATGAAGCTAAAAATGTCCAAACAGGAAATTTTACATTTTTAACCATTTCAATTACATCAACCCAAATCTTTTTAATTAATGCGTATAAAACACCGATTGCAATATAAATTCCAACTATAATGTGTGCTAAATAACCATATTTATAATGCGACCAAGTGTAAAATTGATCAACCGTTCCGGGTATTCTTCCAAAAATAGCTCTGCCATAGCTTAATTCTCTTGCAATCATTAAAAATAAAAGCATAGCTAAAAATGTATAAAATACTTTGTATTTTTTTGTAAATAAACAAACAACAAAACCGCCAAAAAGCGCAACAAGTTGAATATTTTCAAGCATGCTATTTTCAGGAATACTATCTAAATTAAATATTTTAATAAAAATAACACTAAAAATTAGCGCAAAAACAGCGTATAAATTCTCTTTATGGATTTTAAAATCCACCATTTCAAAAATCTTTTTCATAACTTAATTCCTATATAAACACAACTTATATTCTATCACAAATCTATCAGATTTTATGATAAAATAAATATATGACTAAAGAATTTAAACAAGAATTTTCAATTAAATCAATCCCAACAGATGATACCGTATTATTAGAAAATACACTAAATGCAATGAGTACAACAGGTTGGGAGTTGTATTCAATATATGAAGCAGAGCAAAACTCTAAAATTGTTTATAATTGCATTTTTGTTAAAGAATCAGCAATAGAAGACGATGAAGCCACTGATGAAATTATTAATTTCAGAAGTACGGTTGAGCGTATGATGTATTCTAAAGAAGAACCATACGAACTTTGTTTAAATTTACAGAAAAAAATTAAAGATAAAAAAGAAAAAATTGAAAAAATTAAAAGCCTCTTAGACGGCGCTAAAGACGATGAAAGAGAACTTTTAAACGAAGAAATCAATAAAGATATTGATGAGTTAAACGACATTAAAAGAGATTTAAAAGAAATTTTAGCACCCTCTAAAATGTCAAAATTTTTAGGCGAAGAAAGATTATCGATAAATCTTTCATCTGAAAATTATTCAATTTGCAATCCTACCGACGAGAAAAACTTATTATCTCAAACAGTTAAAATAAGACAAGAATTAACTCAAAAATTAGGCTATATAATTCCTAAAGTACAATTTATTGAAAATACTTCATTAGATGAGTACGATTTTTCAATAAATATCCATGGAGTTCCCGTAGTAAAAGCTAAAGCATATCCTGAATACTTAGCTTTTTGGGAAGATGAGCTTAATTTTGATAAAATTCCAAAAGATGCAATAAGAGAAAAAGACCCTCTAACAAAAAGAAAAATTCTTTGGATACCAAAGGAAGATTGTAAGAATTATTGGCTGGAAGGGCTTGAAGCAAGCGAATACATTGCAAATTATTTGGAATATTATGCAATTGTTCATGTTGATGAAATTTTTGATTACAAAGATTTAAACAGATACGTTGAATTTGTAACAAATGAAAATGAATTTTTAACAGAAACAATTTTAGGCGATTATATAAGCGTTTCAGAGCTTAAATATATCCTAACTCAATTAATCAGAGAAAAAGTTTCGATAAAAGATATTACATATATCTTTGAAAAATTAAATGATTTTTCAGACGACCCTAATAAAGCTGATTTATTGGATAGATTAAGAGTATCTCTATCAAGACAAATCTCACAAAGTGTTGCAAATAAAGATAAAGAAATTTTTGCTTATGAAATTGATGATGACACTATGGAGCTTTTAGAAAAACAAACAAATAAAGATGAACATAATGTCAAAATCGATTTATCTAAATTCAGCAAATTTAAAAAAATATTGAAAGAAACAAGAAAAGATTTACTTGAGCAAAATGCCGTTCTTATTGTTAAACAACAATACAGACAAGTTATCTTCATTCTTGTTTCTCAGTTATTTATGGATATACCTGTTATTTGCTATGAAGAAGTTAATTTAGATTATAAATTAAATATTTTAGGTAAAATTTAATCTATTTTTTACCTTCTTTCACAACTGTATAGATATATGGTTTTGAAAAATATTTATTAGCTACTTCTATAACATCGCTTTGAGAAACTTCACCGATAAGTTTTTTATATTCTTCAAGTGCATTTAATCCATAACCTAATGAAGAAAACCAATTAAGGGTATTTGCTTCATCCATATTTGTTTCTTGAGATAATAAGAAGTTACCTAAAATCTTATCTTTAGCATCATTTAATTCTTTTGTTGTTACCATTTCATTTTTAATAGTATCAATTTCAGCTAAAATCCCCATTTTAGCCTTATCAACGCTATTTGCATTAGTTCCTATATATGCAATAAAAGCACCGTCTAATACATTGGTTGATAAACTTGAACCCACCGCATAAGCAAGCCCTTGTTCTTCTCTTAATTTAGTAAATAACCTTGATGACATGCCTTCACCTAAAATTGCATTTATTACATTTAAGGTTGCTATATCTTTTCTATTAAAAATATTTGTTGTCTTATATCCCAAAGCAAGCCAATTTGCTTGAACCTCATTTTTATATAAAACGGTTTCAATATTTTTTTGAGGATGATATTGTTCAAATTTTTGATTTTTAAAATTAAATTTTGTACCTTTTGGATTTTTCTTTATAATTTCTTCCAATTTATTTACAATATAATTCTCATCAACATCCCCAACGACTGCAATAGACATATTTTGAGGGTCAATTATGCGAGAATAATAATTAACAATATCATCACGAGTAACTTTATTAATATTATTCAAAACAAATGTTGAATTTTGTCCGTAAATTGTATTTAAATATGCTAAACGCTTAAATTCATCAAAAACATAGCTTGATGGATTATCTGAAATTGCTTTTAATTCTTGGATTTTGCGCTCTTTAATTTTATTTATTTCATAATCTGAAAAAACAGGATTATTAATAACTTCATTCAAAGCAACAAAAGCCTTATCCAGATTATCTTTTGTAGATTGAATAACTATTGAAAAAATATCATTTGAACTAGAAACAGATAATTTTATTCCATTTTCATCTAAAAATGTTGCAAATTGAGAATTTGTAAAATTCTTAGAACCGGCTGTTGCACTCAATGACGCTAGCATTACAGTAGTTGGTTTTTTTTCTTGAGCTTTTGAACCTTTAATTGAAATATCTATTGCAACAATAGAATTTGTTTTTTTATTTTTTGTAATTAATGTTGCACCATTCGCTAAAAGCACTTTTTTCGTGTTATCTTTTTGCTCTAAAACCTTAACAGCGCCCCAATTTTGCTTATTTACGACATTTGAAACAGGCTTAAATGAATTTGGACGAACTACGCTTTTTGCGTATTTATCTAAAATTATATATTTTTTTGCAACTCGCTCAATGTCATCTGGTGTAACTTTATCAATATTTTTTAAATAATTATCATAGTAATTTATATCTTTTGAAAAAGTAAAATTATAGCCTAAATCGTCTGATATATTTGAAATTGACTCACGAGAATAATATGTATCTGTTTTAATTTGATTTTTTGCTTTTGCTAATAAATTTTTATCAAAATCACCTTTTTGAATTTTTGCTAATTGCGAAAATAATTCTTCTTGCAATTTTTCTTCATTTTCAGGTTTTAATGTGAAATAAAAATAAAATAACCCTGAATCCTTTTGAGAATAATTACCGCAATCAACGCTTAGCGCTAATTGATTTTCTTCTTTTAATTTTTGGCTTAAAACTGAGCTTTTCCCGCTTGCAAGCATTGTTGCTAAAACATCAAGCGCATAATTATCATCGCTACCGTCAAACTTAGGAGCTAAAAACCCATACATAAGATGAGTTTTATTGATATCCATAACATCTTCTTTTATCTCAATTTTAGATATAGGTTTAATTCTTGGATAATTTATTTTAACTTGTTTTTTCTTAGTTTGCTTGAATGCTTCGCTAACTTTAGCTAATGCCTCATCTTTATTCACATCACCCACAATAACAGTAGTATAAGCATCAGGAGTATAGAATTTATTAAAATAATCAAGAATTTCTTCTCTTGTAACTGTTTCTATAACATCTCTTGTGCCTATAACGCTTCTTTTATAAGGATGATTAGATTTTGAATAAATTAAAGTATACAAATTATCCATAACTTTTCTTGATGGAGAATCTTCGCCTTTAGATATTTCTTCTAATACAACAGGGCGCTCACGCTCAAGCTCTTTTCTTGGTATTAGAGGATTTTGAAGCATATCAGAATGTAATTTTAGCGCTAGGTCAAAATCTTTAGATGGAATTTGAATATAATAATGAGTAAAATCCTTGCTTGTTGCAGCATTTACTATTGCGCCTTTTGAATCAAGTATTCTATCCATAGTGCCTGTCGGATAATTTTTAGTTCCTTTAAAGAATAAATGCTCTAAAAAATGGCTTATGCCTGTTGTTTTGTCATCTTCATTGATTGAGCCTGTATTAATCCAAGTATCAATTTTAACAATCGGATTATCTTTTACTTCTTTTATAACAACTTTTTGACCGGAAGGTAAAACACTATAACTCAAACCATCTTCAAGAGCTAGTGCTAAATTAAAATTTAATAAAAAAATCGCTAAAAGAAGTAATATTTTTTTCATTTTTAAATCCTCATAAATTCATTATAATTTTATCATTTATAATCAACATTGTCATCTTAGCCTATATAACAATAAAACCCGCCTAATATAGACGGGTTTTGAATTATTTTTAATTGTTATTTAAATTAATCATCCAACGCATCAACGCCGGGAAGAACTTTACCTTCGATGAATTCTAATGAAGCTCCGCCACCTGTTGAAACGTGAGTGAAATCTTCAGCTTTCGCAAATTTCTTAGCAGCAGAAACAGAATCACCACCACCGATTACAGATACAGCGCCATTTTTAGTAGCTTCAACGATAGCTTCTAATACAGCTTTTGTACCTTGGGCAAATTTTGGATTTTCAAAAGCACCAACAGGACCATTCATTAAGATTGTTTTTGATGATTTTAATACATCAGCAAACATTTCTCTAGATTTAGGACCGGCGTCAACCCCTTCAAATCCGTCAGGAATAGCATTGATGTCTACAAATTCATTTTTGCCGTTTCCTGAAAAATCATCAGTAGCTAAAACGTCAACTGCCATAACTAATTTAACGCCTTTATCTTGAGCTTTCTTTTCGATAGCTTTTGCAACATCCATTTGATCATCTTCACAAATAGAATTACCGATTTTACCGCCGTTAGCTTTAACAAATGTATAAGCCATACCGCCACCGATGATTAAATTATCAACTTTATCGATTAAATTTTCTAATACACCGATTTTAGATGAAACTTTAGCACCACCAACAACAGCAGTGAATGGATGAGTTGGAGCATTAAGAGCTTCGCCTAGACATCTTAATTCTTTTTCCATTAAAAGACCTGAAACTGCAGGTTTTAAAACTTTAGCCAATTTAGCAGTAGAAGTATGATTTCTGTGAGCTGCGCCAAATGCGTCATTTACATAAAAATCACCAAGTTTTGCTAATTCGTTAGCAAAAGTCATATCGTCATCTTTAGCTTCTTCAGCTTTATAGAAACGAATGTTTTCTAATAGCGCAACTTGACCGTCTTTTAGTGCACTCAATTCTTCATCAGCACCATCACCTACAGGAGATTTAACAAATAAAACATCTTCACCTAAAACTTTTGATAAATGTTTTGCAGCAGGAAGTAATGAAAATTCTAAATTCCATTCTCCTTTTGGTCTTCCCAAGTGAGCCATTAAAATAACTTTAGCACCACGTTCTGTTAAATATTTAACAGTAGGGATAATTGCTTGAATTCTTGTGTCATCTGTAACATTTTTGTTTTCATCAAGAGGAACATTAATATCAACACGAACTAAAGCGCGTTTTCCTTTGATGTCGCCTAGATCTTTAATGGATTTTTTCATTTTAAAACTCCTTATTTATAAATTATAAGGTCATTTTAAAATAAATATGGATATTGTTCAATATTAAATTATTTAGTAAATAAACCTTTAATAGCTTCAAAAATATCCAAAAATAAATTTTTAATTATTTCCAAAAAGCTCTGCTGTTGAATTTCATCTAGCGTTCCTTCTTTTTCAAAAGAATCATCAGGATAATCTTTAGCAAAGCCCAAATCTTGTTCATCATCATCAGCTTGTCCACGCTTAAAATAGCCTGTATTTCCTCCACCACCTGCGCAGGATTTATGACTTGCTTGTACGTTAGACAAATTTTGCATTGGACCAAAATCAAATGACATATTTTTTCTTCTTTCTACTATAATTATAGCAGATATTTGAACAAACTACAAGCCAAGCGCTAATTTTTAAGAATTAAGCTCTCTATATAGCGTTGAATATTGCATATAAAATTCTTCCGGATTTTCTTTAGCAGCCTTAATTATAGGGCTAATTTCCACAAATTTTTTAGCTAAAACAGGGTCAAATTGAGTTCCTGCACATTTTTCAATTTCATCAATCGCTATTTCATGATCAAGCGCTTTTCTATATGAACGAGTTGATGTCATAGCATCATAAGTATCAGCTATTGCAATAACTCTTGCTGAAAATGGTATATCTTCGCCGGCCAAACCGTCAGGATAGCCTCTACCGTCCCATCTTTCATGATGATGTTTAACCCCTGGGGATACTTCGTGTAATTTTTTAATACTTGAAATTAATTTTTCAGAATTAACGGGATGAGATTTCATAACAACAAATTCATCATCAGTCAATCTTCCCGGTTTACATAAAATTGCCTGAGGAATGGCAATTTTTCCGATGTCATGTAATAAACCGGCAGTTTCTATGCTTTCCAATTCATTTTCATCAACATTAAATTCTTTAGCTAAAATAATTGAATATAAAGTAACCCTCATAGAATGTCCGTGGGTATATGGGTCTTTAGCATCAAGCGCTGAAGCAATGGATTTAATTGTTTTATAGAATAATTCTTTTAAATCTTTTAAAATTAATGATTTTGAGCTCGCTAAATCAAATTTATCAATGCCATTTTTAACAACTTCCTGTAATTCTTCAGGATTAAAAGGCTTTAGAATATATTGAAATAAGCTGCATTTATTAACCGCATCTGTAATTATTTCAATATCTGAAAAACCTGTTAATAAAATTTTTATAACATCAGGCGCTATATGATTTGCTTCTTCTAAAAATTTAGTACCTTCCATAATAGGCATTTTATGGTCTGACACTATAAGACTAACGTCATTAATGTTATTTTTTAGCGTTTCTAACCCCTCAAGTCCGTTTGAAGCAGTTAAAATTTTATACTTTCCTCTAAAAATTCTTTTTAAAAGTTGAAGATTATTAATCTCATCATCAACAATTAATATTGTATGCTCATGATGAACATTTGTCGCACTGATTAAATCTCCTACACTATTCAAAAAAAGGTCATTTTTGACATTTAACACAACTAAATCCTCTTATGTTTCATAAGTTATAACGACACTTTTTTTAAAAACTTTAATTTTTTATTTCATTTTTTTAATATTATATATAACTCTATTTGATGTAACTATTGCAGCTAAAAATAAAGCTAGCGCTAAACCTATCCAAAATCCTTCCAAAACAAGATTTTTTTGATAAGCAAGATACATTCCAAAAGGAATTGCAACTAAAAGATATGCGCTAAGCATTGTTATAGCTATGATTTTTGTATCTTTTAAACCTTTTAAAATACCCACGCAAGCACCTTGAATACCGTCAAAGAATAAAAATGCCATAGCAATTACAAGAATTTTTTCTGATAATTCTATAACTTTAATATCACGAGAAAATATTGAAACTATATCATTTGAGAAAAATCCCAAAAGTATAAATGAAACTAAACAAACGCAAATTACTATAAATACATTTGAAATTGAATATTTTATAATATTTTCTTTATCTTTTTTGCCGTTAAAATATCCGATTTTAATACTTGCAGCATTTGCAACAGATAAAACTATCATAAAAGTAAAGTTTGCAATACATAAGATAATATTATGAACTGCAGCAAATAAAGCTGAAAATTTACCGATTAAAACAGCAGTTAAATTAAATCCTAAAAATTCAAAAAATACTGCAAATGAAATAGGTAAACCTGTTTTAAACAAATCTTTAAGATATTTTTTAGAAATTTTAAACGGAGTTTGGAATAATCTTATACAATAAATCAACATAAATACGCTAACAAGCGTTTTAGATAATAATGTTGCAACAGATAAACCAATAACGCCCATCTGGGGTATTGAAAAAATACCAAAATCAAAACCAAAAGTTAAAACAATATTTAAAATAACGTTTAATATAACCATTAAAAGCATTAAAACATTTGCAAATACAACTTTTTCATACGCTTGCAAAAATTCTTTTATAGCTATAAAAATTGCAGTAGGAAAAACGCTCCAAGAGCAAATTTCTATGTATTGTTTTACATAAACAACCATATCAGGGCTTAATTTAATTAAATCAATATAATGTAGCAACAATTCCAATATCAAAAAGAAAGGAATTGAAATTAAAATTGAAAATAATACAGTTAATTTAAAAAACTTTTTAGCAGGCTCTCTGCGTCCTCTAAAATTAGCTATTACAGGACTTACACTCAAAATAAGCCCAATAGCTCCTATTGTAACTGTCATTACAATAGCAGAAGCAACACTAACAGCACCCAAAGCAAGCGTTGAATATCTTCCAGCCACTGCCGTATCTGCAAAATTAATTAAAACCTGAGAAATATTTCCGCCTAAAATCGGAAGCGATAATTTTATTAAATTTAAAATTATTTCCTTATATTCTTTTAATTTGTTCATTTTAGATTGATTTTCCACTGTTTAATATGTTATCTGTATCCAATAATTTTTTTATATTTTTCATTAAATTATGAGCATTTTTATCAAGCGCTAATGGTAGATATTTTTGCTTTTGAATACCTATACCGTGTTCTCCGGATAAGGTTGCACCTATTGAAATTGCATAGAAAAATAATTCATCTTTTAATTTTTCAAAGTTATTTTTTTCAATCTCATTTTCTAAATCAAGAGCAAAATTAGGATGAATATTACCATCTCCTGCATGCCCCATAATAGCTGCTATAATATTATATTTTTTTGATAATTCCTGTGTTTTTTTCACAAAATCAACAATTTTTGACTTAGGAACAACAATATCTTCAGTTATAACATTGGGTTTTAGCTGAGTTAGCGCTGAAAAAGCGCTTCTTCTTGCTCTCCAAATATTTTCATTTTCTTCATCATTTTTTGCTTGAACGATTGATGTTGCGCCTGATTTTTCAAGAATATCTTTTAAAATTTCAAGCTCATATTTAACGCATTTTTCAAAGCCATCAAGCTCAATTAAAAGCATAGCTTCGCTTTCAGTCAACAATCCGCATGGATTAAATTTTTCAATTGTTTGAATTGTAAATTTATCAATTAAATCTAAAGTGGAAGGTATAAAACCACTATTTATAACGTTATTAACGCATTTTGTCGCATCAATTAAATTATCAAAATAAGCAAGAGTTAAAAGTCTTGTTTGAGGTTTTGGAATTAATTTTAAAACAGCCTTGCAAACAAGCCCTAAAGTACCTTCTGAACCTACAAAAAGACTTGTTATATTATATCCTGAAACATTTTTTGCAACATTTTTTGATGTTTGAATAATTGTTCCATCCGCTAAAACAATCTCAAGATTAATAATATAATCCTTGGTATTGCCGTATTTAAAAGTTCTTGGACCACCTGCGCATAATGCAATAGCGCCACCTATTGTAGAAACAGCCATATTAGACGGGTCAGGCGGGAAAAACAAATTAAATTCATCTAATTTTTTATTTAAATCACCGATAACTACGTTAGGTTCAACCTCTGCGATTAAATTTTCTTTATCAATTTTAATTATTTTATTCATCTTTGAAAAATGAATAACTATGCAATTTTTAACAGGTCTTGTCCCTCCGCAATGGTTTGTGCCTTGAGCTCGAGGAACAATAGAAATTTTATATTCATTACACAATTTTGCAATTTTAGATACTTCCTGAGTATTTTTAGGAAAAACTACCGCCAAAGGCAAAATTAATTCCTCGGGATTTTGAGATGTATCATGCGCATACACATACAAATCCTCTTTTTTAAGCAAAATATCCGATGTAATTTTCTTTAATTCTTTTAAAAAATCCATAATTAATATTCTATTATAAAAATAATAACTAACAATTTAAATTAAAAAACTGCCCAAGATGGGCAGAAAGTCGGCTATAAGCCGAGTTCTGTATTAAGATGAACATCTGTCTAAGCGTTTTTTCTTGTAATTCCAATAATGGACGGAAATAGCACCTTCTTACAAATTAAAACTTGCAGTCGATCGGGGTTTACCATGCCTGATTCCTCACGGTCTCAGCGGTGAGCTCTTACCTCGCCGTTGCACTATCACTGTATATAATACAGCTACCTATTTTCTGTGGCACTGTCCTCACCCTCACGGGCACTTGGGTTTCCCAAGCAAATCTGCTATTTGGACTGCCCGGACTTTCCTCACGCTTGAATTTATCAAACGCGCGTTCATCAGCCGACTTTTTTAGTTATTTTAACATAAAATAACTCAATTAGTGGAAGTGAAAAATAAATTAAATAGTATAATTAGCTTGGCTAGTAGTATTTTAAAAGGATAGTGCTTATGAAAAAAATCTTTAAAGGCATTTTTATGCTTGGAGCACTTTTGTTTTCAACTCTACCAATGTTTGCTTCAGAAGCAAGTTTAGTTGTTCCTAATATAAAAGAACACGAACTAAGCTATAATTTGCTTTTAATTGGTATAGTTGTTGCAATAGTAGGCTCAATCTTTGGTTTAATTGAATATTTAAAAATCAAAAAAATCAAAGTTCATCCTGTAATGGAAGCTGTTGGTACAACAATCTTTGAAACATGCAAAACATATTTAATTCAACAAGGAAAATTCCTAATTTTATTAGAAGTTTTAATTGCATTATGTATAGCTTATTACTTTGGATTTTTGGAAAAAATGGGAATAGGCGGAGTTGGTCTTATTCTTTTATGGTCAATAATCGGTATTTTAGGCTCATACTTTGTAGCATGGTTCGGTATCAGAATGAACACTTTAGCTAACGCTAGAACTTCATTTATGGCTTTACGCTCAAAACCAATACATTGCTTAAATATACCTCTTAAAGCAGGTATGAGCATTGGCGTTTTATTGGTTTCAGTTGAACTTATTTTAATGCTTGTAATTTTATTATTTGTCCCAGGACACTTAGCAGGCGCTTGCTTTATCGGTTTTGCAATCGGTGAATCACTAGGTGCATCAGCACTTCGTGTTGCAGGCGGTATATTCACAAAAATCGCTGATATTGGTTCAGACTTAATGAAAATCCAATTCGGTATCAAAGAAGATGACCCAAGAAACCCTGGGGTTATTGCCGATTGTACAGGCGATAACGCAGGCGATTCAATAGGTCCGTCTGCTGATGGTTTTGAAACATACGGTGTAACAGGGGTTGCGCTTGTTAGCTTTATTTTATTAGGGGTTTTCCCACAATATCAAATTCAGCTTTTAGCTTGGATTTTCACAATGAGATTTTTGATGATAGCAACATCAGTTATTGCATATTGGCTAAACAATGTTAAAACTTGCTTATATGCTAAAAAATGTGAAAAAACAAATAAACGCTTTGATTTTGAAAAACCTTTAACCGATTTAGTTTGGTTAACATCAATTTTATCAATAATTATGACTTTTGGCGTAAGCAAATGGTTATTAGGAGAAATGCCAAACAACTTATGGCTTGTATTATCGCTAATCATTTCTTGCGGAACATTAGGCGCAGCCTTAATTCCGGAAGCTACAAAAATTTTCACATCTCCAAAAGCAAAACACACGAACGAAGTTGTTGTTGCTTCTCGTGAAGGCGGAGCATCTTTAACAATCCTATCAGGTATTGTTTCAGGTAACTTCTCAGGTTTTTGGATTGGTGCAATCATCGTATTGTTAATGGGCTTAGCATACGTTGCAAGCCAACATATAATTGATGTTATGATTTATCCATCCGTATTTGCATTCGGTCTTGTTGCATTCGGATTTTTAGGAATGGGACCTGTTACAATCGCTGTTGATAGCTATGGACCTGTAACAGACAACGCTCAATCAGTTTATGAATTATCATTAATTGAAGAACAAGAAGATATTTCAATGCAAATTGAAAAAGCATACGGTTTTAAACCTGATTTTGAAAATGCTAAAAAATACTTAGAAGAAAATGACGGCGCAGGAAACACTTTCAAAGCTACTTCAAAACCTGTATTAATCGGTACAGCAGTAGTTGGCGCAACTACGATGATTTTTTCTTTAATTTTAGTAATTCAAAAAACTTTAGGTGTAACTCCTGAAAGCATATTAAATATGTTAAATCCATACACATTACTTGGCTTTATCGCAGGTGGTGCAGTAATTTATTGGTTCTCTGGCGCTTCTATGCAAGCTGTAACAACAGGCGCATACAGTGCAGTTGAATACATTAAATCACACATCAAACTAGGTGAAGCTGATGATAAAAAAGCAAATCTTGAAAATTCAAAAGAAGTAGTTAAAATATGTACTCAATACGCTCAAAAAGGCATGTTTAACATATTCGTTGCACTATTTTCTTTTGCTTTGGCACTTGCTTTCCTATCAAGCCCATCAGCTTGCAATAATCAAGCAGTATCGTTCTTTATAAGCTACTTGATTGCTATTGCAGTATTTGGTTTATTCCAAGCTGTATTTATGGCAAATGCAGGCGGTTGCTGGGATAATGCTAAAAAAATTGTTGAAGTAGATTTAGAAGAAAAAGGAACACCTTTGCATGACGCTACTGTTGTAGGTGATACAGTTGGTGACCCATTTAAAGATACATCTTCAGTTGCTATGAATCCGATTATTAAATTTACAACATTATTCGGCTTATTGGCAATGGAAATCGCTATTTCAGAACAATTTAGAGCACATTCAAAAATTGTGGGTGCGATATTCTTAATCATTGCATTGATATTCGTTATTCGCTCATTCTATGCAATGAGAATACCATCCAAAAAATAAAAAATAGACAAACAAAAAGCGGTGATATAACTATCACCGCTTTTTTAATATAAAAAATTATTATTTTTTAACTACTTTAATTGCGCTATCCGGACATGTCAAAGCACACATACCACAAGCAATACATTCTTCAGGATTAGGTTCAACACAAGGAGTTTGATATAAACCAACTTCTTTTGACCATTTTAAGCATTTTTTAGGGCATTTAACCATACACAGACCGCAGCCTTTGCATAAGTCTGTGAATAAATACCAATCTGCTTTACCTTTTGCACAATTTTCTACTTTGTAGCCTTTATATTCAATATCTTTTGCCATTATGCACCAACTTTCTCTAATAAAGCCATGCCCATTTCAAGAGCTTTATAGTTTAATTCTCTTAATTCGGGTTTTGCGTCAAATTTCTTTCCTAGAGCAATTTCCATTGCATTTTTAATATCATCAATTTCTAATACGTTAGTTGCTTTTAATAAAACGCCTAAAATCATAATATTAAATACACGAGCACTTAATTGTTCGTTTGCAATTTTATTTGCTTCAACTGCAATAACTTCTTTGCATTTTGCAGTCGGTTTAGTTTTACAAACAGATGAATCATAAACTACGATTGAATTTTCAGCAGTATATGTTTCACATCTTGCAATTGCTCTATCAGATAAAGCAATAATTATATCGCCTTTAGAAAAACGTGGTTCACCGATTTTTTCATCACCGATTTGACAAAAAGCAACAGATACACCGCCACGTTGCTCAACGCCGAAGTTTGGAATATAAAGAATTTCTTTGTTAGCTTCATAACCTGCTTCAACCAAAATTTTTGCTATTGATTGAACGCCTTGTCCGCCTTCACCCGCTAATACGATTTTTGTTCTTGCCATATTCTACTCCAATCCTTCACGAACTAAGAATTCTTTAACTTCAAAACATTCTTCCATAGTTTTTAATCTTTCCCAAGTTGCTTCGTTGTTTGTTCTCCAATTCAGTGGACAAACAGATAAAACTTCTACGAAAGAATAACCGCCATCTGCAACATTTTTAAGAGCTTTTTTAAATACTTGATTTAATTTTCTTAAATTTGAAACAGAAGCTCTTGCTACATAAGATTTATTAGGATCAGCAATAGCAGCAACAAGCTCAGCCGCTTTCGCAGGTCTGCCTGTAACTTCAGGGTCACGACCATATGGAGTTGTTTCTGTTTTTTGACCCGGCATAGTAGTAGGGCTCATTTGACCGCCTGTCATACCATAGTTTGTATTGTTTGCAACAATTACAAGTAAATTTTCACTTCTTGTTGCAGCATTTACAAGGTGTTGAGCACCGATTGCCAAACCACCGCCATCGCCCATATAAGCAATACCAACTGTTCCCGGGTTAGCTCTTGTAACACCGTAAATAACAGGAGTTGTTCTGCCGTGGTGAGTTTGAACTGTATCTAAATCCATATAGTTCCAAGATAATAAAGAACATCCGATATCACAGCCAAAAACTGCTCTTTCTTTAAGTTCTAGTTCATCTATTGTTTTAGCTAATGTTTTCAAAATCATACCATGACCGCAACCGGGGCAGAATTTACTTGCACCCGCCGCAGCATTTTGAGCATTGGCTAAATCCGGTTTTACATCTAATGTTGTTATCATTTTATTTCCTCATCAATTCCTTACACGCTTGCCATTTCACGAACCATTGATTCAACTTTGGCAACAATATCGTCACCTGTTACACCAACGCCCATTTTGTATAGTGTTTGATATGGTGTTGTTAATCCATATAATTTTTCTAAACACATTTGAGCAAGTTGTCCGTTAGCTGATTCTGTAAACAATACTTGTTTAGCACGTTTAACAGCAGCTCTCATCGGATTAACAGGAAGTGGTCTGATTGTAATTGGTCTGAATAAACCTGCTTTAATGCCTTTAGCTCTTAATTCATCAATAGCAGTCATTGCAGAACGTGCTACAATACCATGAGCTATCACAAGAACTTCAGCATCTTCAGCTTTATATTCAAGATATTCTTCAATTTCAGGAGAAATTCTTTCAAATTCTTCTTGATAAGAATCAAGAACTTCCATTAATTCTTCTTCTAAGTTATATGTGTTTCTTAAATGTGTTGCTTCTCTATCAACGCCGATTTTACCTTCAGCACGAAGTGCAGCAGTTGTTGGAACCATTTTAATACCACGAGAAGCTGGGTCATACAATGTTACAGGCTCTCTCATTTTACCTTGGTAGCCATCAGCCAACATAAATGTTGGGAAGCGATATTTCCAAGCTGTATTAAATGCTTTAATCATATAATCATATAAATCTTGGTGTCCTGCTGTTGAATAAACAATTCTAAAGCCTTCACCGTTTCCGCCAAAACAAGTTAGACGTGTTTCTTGTTGAGCATAAATTACAGTAGCGGTAGATGGTCCGCCTCTTTGCATAACAGCACAAACAAACGGTATTCTCATCATTTCAGCCATTGATTGAGCGTCTTGCATAATTACGTTACCGGGTCCTGCTGTTGCAGTAAATGCTCTTTTACCTGCTAAAATACCGCCGATTGTAGAAAAACCGGCTGATATTTCATCTTCTGTTTGTAAAAATCCTGCTTCTGTTTTAGGAAGCAATTTACACCAAGTATGCATAATTTCGTTTTGTGGTGTAATCGGGTAGCCATACATAAATTCAGCTTCGGCTGCGTTTGCTGCATAAGCAATAACCTCATTACCCGTCAAGAACATTCTGGTGTCTTGAGTGATAAGTTTTTTTACCATAATTAATCCTTAACCCTTAATCTGTAAACTATATTCACTTTTAAATTACTACAAATTGCGCATTGTTTCAAGAAGTTAATAATTTTTTTTGATATTATTTAAAATTTTATACCTTGTCTTGAATTTCTTTGAATTAAAATTTTATCTATCATATTTAAAATTTCAAATCTGCGATTAACCCATTTTGGTTGTATGGTGGTTTCGCTGAAGCCTGTTCCTGCAATTCGCTCTATTGTGCAACTTGGAGGTAAAATCTCTAAAATATCACATACAATTTCGCAATATTGCTCCATATCCATTAAATAAAAAGGATTTTGGTTATATAAATTCAATAAAGGAGAATCAGCCAAAATTGTTAGCATGTGTATTTTTATTCCGTCAATTTCAAGTTCAGAAAGACGTTTTGCTGTTTCAAGCATCATAGATTTTGTTTCGTTTGGAAAGCCTAAAATAATATGGGCGCAAACTTTAATACCTCTTTTTTTAGTTTCAATAACGGCATGCTTAAAACATTCAAAATCATGCCCTCTATTCATCCATTTTAAGGTTTCATTATGAGAACTTTGCAAGCCGTATTCAATCCAAGGCACTTTATATGTTGAAATTAAATCAAGTTTTTTACTATCAACGCAATCAGGACGTGTTCCTATTGCAATAGATACAATTTTTTCATCAAAAAATACGGAATCATAAATTTCTTTTAATTTTTCAACAGGCGCATAAGTATTGCTATACGATTGAAAATAAGCAATAAAAGCCTCTGCTTTGAATTGTTTTTCTAAATGCTCCATTGAAGTTATAATTTGCTCTTGAATTGTTTTTTTAGAATCGGAACATCTTGAAAAACTTCCCACTTCATCACAAAAAATGCATCCGCCCGATGATATTGTGCCATCTCGATTAGGACAATAAAAACCGCTATCAAGGGTTATTTTATAAACTTTTTTGTTAAAAGTATCTTTTAAATATTTTGAATAAGGATAATATCTTTTTTCCATAAATATATTATATATAAAATTAGACGATACTCTAATGAAAAGATATAAAAATTCTTTTATATTATATATGGGTCGGATGTTTCCCATCACCTTATTTAGCGTCTATTATTTAAAATTAAGGATGGGTTCAATTCTAAAACTCCGGCCCTTTCAAATTAAAAAATTAATTCGAAACAATCAAATAATTGTTCTAATTCTTTTTCTTGAATTGCTTTTTGGATTTTTTCATTAACTAAATTTAATTTTTCATCAGATAATTTTTTCAAATTATCAGGAATTATTATTTGATTTGTCTTAGAACATTCAACAAAACCTTTATTTAAAACAAGAAATTGTTTATAAGTTTTTAAAATCGGCAAATATTTTTCATCAGGAATATAATTTTTTCCAAGGTAATATTTAAAATCTCTTGGTAATTGATTTGAAACAAAATCAATTAAAAAATTAATTTCACTTGTGTATTCATCCTCATCACAAACTTCGCCTAATAATTTATTTCCTTCAATTTCATAATCATTAAATTGCTTAATATATGACGCCCACAAAAGACATCCTAAATAAAAAGCAACGTTTTTCCTTAAATAAAATTCAAGTTTTCTTGAAGTATGAACAAAATTCATCTTTTTTAATTTTACATTTTGAATAGCGCAAAATGTGTAATAAATATATCCCACTTGACCAAGTGCATCCATAACAACAGGCGCAAACCCTGGGTCAAACTTAGCTGTTTTTTCATTATTTTCCATATAAATATTTTATATTAAACACATAAAAAGTAACAGTTATTTACAAATTTGAATTTATGTTAAATTTAGCGCATAATTCTAGTAGAAATTCTTTACATATAAAAATTTTTTAAATATAGTTAAATTAAAGTAAATATTAAGAGGGCTAATAAGTGGATAAGTTCAAATTAGATAATTATAACAGACAACCTGCAGAGTATCCAAGGTATTCATCAAATGCTAATATCAAAGTTGTTGGTGTTGGCGGCGGCGGTGGAAACGCTGTTAACAGAATGATTGCTTCAGGATTAAGCGGTGTTGAATTTTGGGCAATGAACACTGATGCCCAAGTTCTTGAAATGTCCAGCGCTCAAAAGAAAGTTCAATTAGGTACAAAATTAACAAACGGACTTGGTGCAGGCGGTAATCCTTCAGTTGGTGAAAAAGCAGCTGAAGAATCAAGAGAAGATATTACAGTAGCACTAGACAGTGCTGATATGGTATTCGTTACAGCCGGTATGGGCGGTGGCACAGGAACAGGTGCTGCTCCTGTTGTAGCTAAAATCGCTAAAGAAATGGGTGCATTAACAATCGGTGTTGTAACAAAACCATTTAAATTCGAAGGTAAAAAACGTTTAGCTCAAGCATTAGCTGGTCTTGAAAAATTAAAAGAAAATGTTGATGCGCTAATTGTTATTCCTAATGATAAATTAATGGAAGTTG
Source organism: Candidatus Gastranaerophilales bacterium (assembly GCA_944324915.1). Lineage (GTDB taxonomy): Bacteria > Cyanobacteriota > Vampirovibrionia > Gastranaerophilales > Gastranaerophilaceae > RUG14156. The sequence continues at coordinate 224,595 of CALUYD010000001.1, forward strand.
TTGAAAGAAGAACAACATTCAAAGACGCATTCTCTGTTGTAGATGAAGTTTTATTATGCGGTGTTCAAGGTATTTCAGATATAATCCTTGTTGGCGGTTTAATTAACGTTGACTTTGCCGATGTTAAAACAATTATGCAATCTTCAGGTTCTGCTCTAATGGGTATTGGTAAATCATCAGGCGAAGGTAGAGCTCTTGAAGCTGCTAAATTAGCAATTGATTCAAAACTTCTTGAAACATCAATCAACGGCGCAACAGGTATCATCATGAACGTTACAGGTGGTCCTGATATGACATTATTTGAAGTTAACGAAGCAGCAAGCGTTATCCATGACGCTGTTGCAGATGATGCGGAAGTTATCTTCGGTGCTGTTGTTGATGATAGAATTCAAGGAGAAATCCAAATCACAATCATTGCAACAGGTTTCGAGTTGAAAAACGGTGAAGTTTCAGCTCCGACAACATCAGCTGCAGACAATAAATTATCAGCAGCAGGATTATTCGGTGGATTTAGCGCAAGCACAATGGGTGCAAGTTCTTCATTCCCATTCGGCATGCCAAGCAACACAGAAGAAGTTAAAAGAGAACCGGCTCCTCAAACATCTTCAAGCTCATTGGATATTCCGGAATTCTTAAATCCAAAAAACAGATTATAATTTAAATAATTAAATATAACTAAAAAGCTCTGTTATTAAACAGAGCTTTTTAGTATTTCTTCTACTTTTAAAATTTCATCCATATTTGAATATTTTAGTGCAGTTTTTAATTTTTTCTTTTTAATAAGTTGCTTTATGCATTCTTCATTTTTGCAAACATAAATGCTTCTTCCAAGTTCATATTTACTTGGATTAACTTTTAATGTGCCGTCTTTTAGCTTTGTAATTTTAATTAGCTCATTTCGATTAATGAGATTAAAACATCCTTGGCACTTTCTTTTTATTTCTTTTTCCATAAAAAATTATTTATTTTTATCTGGTTTTACAACGCTGAATGATTTATTTTCAGAAATTTCAACACGAGCGGATTTAATTTTTTCTCTAATATCTTCATTAACAGCATTACCTGAAACAAGCCTATCTACAAAAGCATTGTTTAATTTAATTGCTTTAGGCAGCGCACCAATTTCTTCTAAAACCTCTTTGATTTGCGAAAAATCGTAAGAGAAAGTTTTTTTATGATTATATGTTAAAACTTCGCCTGTATTTGATTGAATTTCTTTTCCGCCTCTTTCAAAATAAATTTTAAAAATCGAGCGCAAATCTTGAATTTCAGATTGCATTGTATTAATTGCAGATTGCAAGCGCAAATATCTTTCAAACAAATATTCCACATGCTCAATTTGAGATAATTGCCAATTATATTTTTGATAGTATAAAGCCTTTAATTTTGGATAGCACTTTGCTAATGCCATAGCATCACCCATAGCTCTATGACGTTTTTTATTTGAAGCACCAAAAACGCTTGCCATAGTATCCAAACCGCAAGATTCATATTGCGGATAAACCTCTTTAAACATCATTTGAGTATCAACGTAATTGTTTTCAAATGGTTTATTATAAAGTCTTTTAGATGTTCTGTTTAAAAATGAATAGTCAAATATTGCATTATGTGCAACAACAGGAGCATCACCAATAAATTCAAAAATTTTAGGATAAATTTCTTCTTCTATGGGAGCATCAATTAAATCTTCTTCTGAAATTCCATGGATTGCTTGAGATGATTTTCTAATATGTTGTTTTGCATTAATTAAAGTTTCAAACTTTTCTTTAACTTTACCATTTACCAGCTTAACGCCTGCAAATTCGATTATTCTTTCTCTTGTATAATCAAGACCTGTTGTTTCAACGTCTATTACTACTTCAATTTCTTTTTCTTTAGGCTGTTTTGGCATTTATTTCATTCTTCCCTTCAAGAAAATCTTAACATAAAATTATTTTTTTATAAATTGGTTAAGTTTTTCTACATTATTATTAACACCTTTGATAGTTTCAATTACTTCATCTTGCTTTGTTTTAACAACTTCAAGTTTATCTGAAATTCCGCTTTCTATATCTTTAAAATCGTCACCCACAGCTTTTATCTTATCATCTTTCAATGATTTCATTTCATATAAAAACTTCTGAACACTTTTTTGATTGATATTTTTTACATATTTTTCAATAATTTCAACAACTTCAACTATACCAATTGCCTCATGAACTACATCATTTAATCTTATGGTATCACCTGTTAAAATTCCAACATTACAACTGCCATTAGGTGGCATTAATTCGATTGATTTTGAACCTCCAAGACCGTAAAATTCAACTCTTGCTGCGGTGCCATTTGGAATTTTCATATCTTTTTGAGTAATTATAATTTGAACATCAACATATTTATCTTTCGGTCTTAATTTTCGAACATAACCGACATTAATTCCCATAAATCTAACAGGAGAGCCTTTTGTAATACCGTCAATATCTCTAAATTGAATTGTGTATATATTTGGTTCAACAAAAATTTTAGAATAAGCAAATATGCAAACATTGAAAATTATTGTTAAAAATATAGTCCAGATAATAAATTCAATCAAAATCGGTTTTTTCATAAGTTAATTATAAAGCATATATTTAAAATTTTAATACATTTTTTATCTGATTATATTTTGTTGATTAAGAATGAAATTTATTATAAAATCGACTTATAAATTATCGTTATAAAAAAAGAAAGAAGAAAAAGATGTCAAACATTCCAGAAACCAAAAAAATGGTACTTACGGTTGGTGGGAAAACCGTAGAAGTTGAAACAGGAAAATATGCTAAACAAGCAACAAGCTCTGTAACAGTGAAATGCGGAAACACAATGTTATTCGTGCATGCAACTGTTAGCAAAGAACCTCGTGTAGGGATAGATTTCTTCCCGTTATTAATTGATTATGAAGAAAGAATGTCTGCAATAGGCAAAATCCCTGGAGGATACACAAGAACAGAAGGAAGAAGTTCTGAAAAAGCAATCTTAATTTCAAGATTAATAGATAGACCAATTAGACCTCTATGGCCTAAAGGATATAGAAATGATGTTCAAATCGTTTCACAATTATTTGCTTATGATCAAGAAGAACAACCGGATATTTTATCTATTATCGGTGCTTCAACTGCCCTAATGTTATCAGGCGCTCCTTTTGAAGGTCCTGTTGGCGCAGTTAGAGTAGGAAGAATTGATGGTCAATTTATTGCAAACCCAACTCATTCTCAAGACGAAAAATCAGATATGAATATCGTTATAGCAGGTACTCATGATTCAGTTATCATGGTTGAAGCAGGTTGCAACTTCGTAACTGAAGACGATATTATGGCAGCAGTTGAATTCGCTCAAGTTGAAATTAGAAAACAATGCGAAGCTCAATTAGCTTTTGCTAAAGAATGCGGAGTTGAAAGACAAGAATTTGTTAATCCTTATGACACATCAGAATTAGCTTCAATCATCAAAGAAACAGCTTATGATGCTGTGGTTGATGCATATCATACAACAGATAGAGATGAAAGAAGCGAAAAATTAGAAAAAATCAAAGAAGTTGTTAAAGAAAAAATCGAAGCATTAGGCGAAGAACATCCTATCGCTAAAATGATTGAAGAAACAGGCATTGATTTTGTTGCTGAAGAATTCAAAGCTCTTGAAAAGAAAATCATGAGAGCAATGATTAAAAACGAAGGTATTCGTGCAGACGGTCGTAAAACTTTTGAAGTTCGTCCTATTTGGTGCGAAGTTGGGGTTTTACCAGGTGTTCATGGTTCTGCCGTATTTACAAGAGGTCAAACTCAAATTTTATCAGTTGCAACTCTAGCTGGCCCGGGTATGGCTCAAGAACTAGACGGCGTTGACCCTGTTAAAACAAAAAACTACATGCATAAATACATTTTCCCAGGGTTCTCAGTTGGCGAAGTTAAACCTCTAAGAGGACCGGGCAGACGTGAAGTAGGTCATGGAAATTTAGCAGAAAGAGCTAATGTTCCTGCACTTCCATCTCAAGAAGAATTCCCTTATGCAATAAGAGTAACATCAGACGTTTTAGAATCAAACGGTTCAACATCAATGGGTTCAACCTGTGCAAGCTCTATGGCATTAATGGATGCCGGTGTTCCTGTTAAATGTATGATTGGCGGTGTTGCAATGGGTCTAATCCATGAAGAAGATACTGACATCGTTTTAACAGATATTCAAGGTATTGAAGACTTTTTAGGTGATATGGACTTCAAAGTTACAGGTAACAGCGAAGGTATTACAGCTCTTCAAATGGATATGAAAATTAAAGGCATATCTAACCCTACACTAAGAAGAGCCCTAGCTCAAGCAAAAGACGGCAGATTGTATATTATGGAATGTATGAAAGAAGCAATCAGTGCGCCAAGAGCTGAAATTTCACCTAATGCACCAAGATTATTATCTATGACAATACCTCAAGAAGACATTGGAACAGTAATCGGACCTGGCGGTAAAACAATCAGAGGAATTATCGATGCAACAGGCGCTGAAATTGACATCCAAGATGACGGTAAAGTTACTATCACATCAAACGATAAAGAAGGCGCTGAATTAGCTAAGAAAATGATTAAAGATTTAACTTTCAAAGCTGAAGTTGGCATGATTTGCAAAGGTAAAGTAGTTAGAATTATTCCAATCGGTGCATTTGTTGAATTGGCCCCAGGAAAAGACGGTATGGTTCATATTTCACAAATCTGTAACGAAAGAATTGAAACTATTGAACCACATTTAACAATAGGACAAGAAGTTATTGTTAAAGTTCAAAAAATCGATGATAAAGGTAGAGTAAATCTAACAATCAAAGGTGTTACAGACGAAGAAAAAGCAAACTTGAATTAAGTGTGTGAAGCCGTATAAAAAAGCCAAGGTGATGAGCCTTGGCTTTTTAGGCGTAACCGTTCTATGGCGACGTAGGATAATCGAGTAAACGAACGACAGCAAAGCGATAGTGAGTTTTACGAGATACCCACAGGAGCATGCGCAAGCCGGTGCGATAACGAGCTTTTGTTGAGAAAGCGAGTTAAGCACTACGATGGCGACGTTTCAAATTCTTGCCGTAGGCGAATTTGACAGGAGCAATGGGAATGATGTAAAACCGTAGCGCGACTGCGCTAGGTTTTACGAATGACCCTATGGTGTGTGAGCTCGTGACGGCAGAGCGTTGAGCTCTGGCGAACAGAGCGAAACCGTACCTAAGCGACGTTTCAAATTCTTGCCGTAGGCGAATTTGACAGGAGCAAACTTGAATTAAGTGTGAAGCCGTATAAAAAAGCCAAGGTGATGAGCCTTGGCTTTTTTGTCATGCTGAATTTATTTCAGCATCTTATTGATTTAAGACCCTGAAACACTCAAAAAGAACAGAAAATCACGCTTGCGCTATTTTCTAGCTAGTTCAGGGTGACGGGATTGTTATATTTTGTCATGCTGAACTTGTTTCAGCATCTTACCATGTTTATTTAAGATACTATACCTATTAAGACCCTGAAACGAGTTCAGGGTGACGGGATTGTTATATTTGTCATGCTGAACTAGTTTCAGCATCTTACCAACTAACAAAGCTCACTTCCAATCCAGTGATAAATCTTTAAAATCGGGATTATTTTCTTTTATAAGATTTAACTTCCATTCCCTATGCCATCTTTTTAACTGTTTTTCTCTTTTAATTGCGGATTCTATTGAATCAGTTAATTCAAAGTATACTAATTTGTTAACATTATATTTATTTGTAAAACCTTTAACAACTTTATTTTTATGCTCCCAAACCCTTTTTTCTAAATTGCTTGTAACTCCTATATACAAAGTTGTTTCAGAATAATTTGTCATTATATAAACTGCACAAGTTTTATCCATAGATTGATTATAACATATTTTAGTTTTCAGACCCTGAAACGAGTTCAGGGTGACGGGTTTGTTATGTTTTGTCATGCTGAACTTGATTCAGCATCTTATTAGTTTAAGACCCTGAAACGAGTTCAGGGTGACGTTTTAGATAAGACCCTGAAATGCTCAAAGAGAACAGAAAATCACGCTTGCGCTATTTTCTAGCTAGTTCAGGGTGACGGGGTCAAATTCAGGGTGACGAGTTTAAGTTCAGGATGGCGGAGTAGAATTATTTCTCTTCATAGCGTCATGCTAAACTAGCTAAAAAACAGCTAATTAGCATTTTGCTTATACAATTCAGTTGAATAAAGCATTTCATACAATTGTTCTAATCTATATTTTGCATTCAATAATTTATAATTTTCAGAAATGGTTATCGGCATATATGGAGGATAATTATCGCCAAAAGTACTATCTAAAAATGAGTTATCTTGCTCATAAAATTCTTGCCATTTTTGTTGAGATTTAATTAATTTGCTATATTGTTCATCCGATAATACTTTTTTAAATTTTTTTACTGTTTTTTCAATTTCAATGTTATATTTATTTTTTCCTTCAATTGTACATTGAAGCATTTGGTGATACGTAATATCTTCTTTTTCTAAACAGCTATTGAATTCGTCATCAATTTTTTTAGGAATATTTGAGTGTGAAATATTTTTTACCTTTTCTTTAATTGAATTTTGAACTTGAGAAAAACAAAAAGGTACAGTGCATAAAATAATTACGGTTGTTAATAAAATAATTTTTTTCATAGGATTATTATATTTCAAATTTAAGAATGAGTAAAGTTGGATTAATTTTAAACTTTTATCAATTTGATTTATAGAACACAACACCAAAGACAAACTAAAAGGCAACTTTTCTATTTGTGATATAGTATTAACAAAAGATGAGCTTGATAAAATATGGAACAAAAAATAGATAACAAGCATATTATGAAGTATATTTTAAAGGCAATATTATATATTGCCTTTGTTTACTATATTTACATGTATCTTATAGGTTTTTTTACAATTATATCTGTAACTATTTTTGTTATTTTAAATTCTATTTTTAAAATGTTATTTTCGAATTATTCCGAGTATCAATTTATTGATTTAGCTATTGTAGTATATTTTGCTTGTTTTATAGTTTTTTCACCTATTATTTGTTATATTTTAGCTAAAATATTCGGTATTTTTAAATATATTGATAAATTAAGGAATATAATAACCAAATTTTTAGCTCTTATCTTGGTTTCTTTTTTATCGTTTTTAATATTGTTTTTGAAAAATAGCTATAATAATTCTAGTTTTAAAATATCATTATGCTTATCATTAACAGTTTTTGGCTTGATTCCAACTTTCTTGTTGTATAAATATTTTCAGTATTTAACTAAAAAATATCCAACTCCATTTGAAAAAATTAGCTATTATTGTTCGATTGAATATTATAAAAATTTTTTTAAAAGAAAAAATCCCTAAAATCTCTTACATAATTCCTTGCAAATTAATTCACCGTTTACAAGTCCACGACAACTGCAACCTATCCCATGAGTATTTTCTTCATCGAATAAAATATTATTATTTTTGTCAAAATATTTAACATGCCTAATAAATATACCGTCGTCGCCCTCAGTGCAATCAACTTCATATTTATCGATTGTATAATAAACATCAACACCATTTACAGTATATAAATCATCTTCAGGAGTGTCATAAATTTTAAACCATCCGGAAATAAGATATTTTGTTTTAGAAATTGAAGAAGTATCTAGATAAACATTGTCGCTAACTTTTACCCATTTTGTTTTTTCATTTTTAACAGTCATTATAGCACTTTGTATTTGCTCTTTAATAGAATTTCGAACTTCAGGAAAAGATAGAGGGACTATATAAATAAGAGCAATAATTGTAATTATGATAAATTTTTTCATAGGATTATTATATTTAAAATTTAAGAATAAGGAAAGAATTTTACTTTCTATACCAAGGTTTAAATTCTTCAATTTCATCAAATAAATTGCAATAATCTCCTTTAAAACAAATACATCTATCATCAATATAAAGATATGAAGATAATTTTGTATTAGTTACATCTTTAAAAAATTTATCTAAATTATTATTAATTAGCCATTTTGTTGCAAGCATTAAATTTCTTGATGTAAAAAGATATAATTCAGCTTGTTTTGATAATTTTTCTATAAATTCATAAGCTCCAATTTTAATTTCAGGAATATAATTTTCATTGAATTTATCTTTTCCATATTCATTCAAAACGCCATCTAAATCTATAAGTATTTTTTTGGTGAACATAAATATTATCCTGTTATTGCTAGTGGTACTAGTTGAAGATATTGCTAGTATAGCTAACAATTTAAAAATGAACAAGTCTTTTTTGGAAAAATTAGCAAAAAGATTAAAATATTTAAGAGAAGAAAGAAAATTAACACAAGATGATCTTGGTGTGAATGGTGTATCAAGATCAATGATTAGTTTGCTTGAACTTGCAAAAACTGATGTTACAGTTTCTAAACTAAAAATAATTGCTGATAACTTGGGAGTTGAAGTTAAAGATTTGTTTGATTTTAGTGAAAAATAAATATGAGCCAAGATATTAGACAAATATTAGCAAACAACATAAAAAACCTTAGAACCCAGAAAAAGTTGAAAAGAGAAGAATTATCTTTGATTTTAGGAGTTGATAATTCTTATATTTCTAAACTTGAGAAAGGTAAAATAAATATCACTTTAGATAAAATTCAATTATTAGCTGATTATTTTGAAATAGAGGCTTATTTATTGCTAAAATAAATTTATGTATAAATTATTATTACAAAATCCAACTAAATTTTTAAATTTTTGAATTTTAATATAGTATCAAAAATAATCCTTATGGCTAATTTATTTTTTCTTATGTTTAACTTAAAGTATCTTACAAGATACTTTAAGTTTTAAAATACAAAAATTTACAAAAAAGACTTGAAAATTAATAAAAAATATGATATAATTGGTATTATACATAATACCAATTATCTAAAATGAAAAACACAAGCGCACAATTAAAAATGGAAAAAAATAGAGAAAACATCCTCTCTTTTTTTAATACTAATGCCCATTTTTATTACATAAAAGAATTACGCCAATTTTATAACGAAAGCATCAATAAGAAATTTATCTACCCTAGTACCACATTTAATGCATTTTTAAAATTTTTACTTAACAATAAAATTTATGAAGATAAAATTATTTTCAATTTTCCTTCAAAAAAATATACTAGGTATTTTGTAAAAACGCCTAACCTTTTTGAAGCTATTCAAAGTATAAGCACCAAAGCATATTTTAGCCACTACACCGCAGTTGAATATCACAACCTAACAAACAATTTGCCGAAAACAATTTTTATAAATATTGAAAAATCTAAACCGTTAAAGGAAGTTACTAAAAAAAGCCTATCGCAAGAAGAAATAAATAAGGCTTTTTATATGCCACCAAGAATAAGCAAAAATTTAACAATAAAAGGTATTTATACTATAAACCTCCTACAAAGCAAATATAGTAACAATCTAGGAATTATAAATACTAATTACCACAATATAAATATAAACATAACGAATATTGAAAGAACACTAATAGACATAACCGTTAGTCCTTATTATTGCGGTGGCTGTTATGAAGTTCTAAATGCATATAAAAAAGCTAAAGGCAGAGTAAATATAAAAAAAATGCACGAAATACTTTTAAAATTAGATTACATATATCCGCATCATCAAGCTATCGGTTTTTATTTAGAAAAAGCCGGGTACTCAGAAAAAGATTTAAGTTTTTTTGATTATAACAAAAATCTACGTTTTTTTATTCAACGTGAATTAAAAGAAAAAAATAGAAAATATAGTGAACGTTGGAATTTATTTTACCCAGAATTCTTCTAAATCAGCTACTATATCTAATACATATTCAAAATAGTAATCAAAAATAGCAGGATGTCTTTTTGAAAATACATCTGTCAAAAGTACATTTTGAAAATCATCTTCATGAATTTGCCTTTTTTCTTTTATTTTTAATAGCAAGTTTAAATCTACATTTTTAGCATTAAAAACTTGTCTTAAAAGTTCTCTATTTTCCAACTTTTTAAAATCTACCTTTAATAAATTTTCAGAAACAAGATAAATATCATAAAAATCTCTTGATCTCGGCAAATCAATATCTTCGAATTTATTTCTATATTCTTTCATTTTTTGACAAATTGCTCTTAATTTTTCACAAATTAACATTTGTGGAGGATAAACAAATATTTTAAATTCATCAATTTCCTTTATTTCTTTATTATCAACAAATTCGTATTTACTTATATCAATTACAAAATCCTTTTTATTTGATTGTCCCAAAGATATAGCACGATTTCTTAGTTGATTAATATCATTACAATATTTTTTATAAAGTTCAAATGAAATTAATTTAAAACTTAAATTATAACCTGACATCTTTATGTCTTTTGGCAAATCTATAGGTTTATCTTTTATTTTAAAATCAAAAACATAATAACCTTTTTCATTAAAAATATTATTAAAATTTTTAGGCAAATTATTTAAAATTTGTTCTCTCTCTTTATTTGAAAATTCATCTTTAATAGAAAAATCAATGTCCTTCGAAGAACGAGAATGAATTTTATACGCTAATTCCAAGCATGTACCACCCTTTAAAACAAGTTTATTCATTAATGTATCATTGGATACAATTGATTTTAAAATTAATTTTTTAATTCTTAAAAACTCGTCACCGCTAATCATATTCTAACTATTTCACCAATATTAACTAGTATTTATTATTATCAACTAACCTCAATATTAAAACAATTTTTAAATTTTTGAATTTTCCAACAACTTTTCAACTACACCCTTAAGAGCGATTTTAACATGAAAATAGCTCAAACCGCCCTGCATATAAATTGCCCAAGGGGCTCTTGTAGGGCCGTCTGCGGATAATTCAATGGTTGAGCCTTCAATAAAACTTCCCCCTGCCATTAATAAATTACAATCATACCCGGGAACTGTATCAGGTATTGGGGTTAAGTAACTTTCAACAGGTGAAAATCTTTGAATCATTGAACAAAAATGTTGCTGTTCTTTTTCATTATTAAATTGAATTGTTTGAATTAAATCTGTTCTTTTGGCGCTTGATGATGGGAATGTTGTAAAACCCATATCTTCAAAAACTTTAGCAGCTAAAATCGCCCCCCTATGCGCATTTGAAGTAATAGAAGGCGCCATAAAAAAGCCTTGCAACATAACTCTTGTTTGATTATGCATAGCACCGCCCTCTGCGCCAATTCCGGGGGCAGTTAAGCGTCTTGCTGCCATATCAACATATTTTTTCTTGCCTAAAATATAACCGCCTGCTTCAACTATACCGCCACCAGGGTTTTTAATCAGACTGCCTGCGATTAAATCTGCTCCAACTTCAGTTGGCTCTAGTTTTTCAACAAATTCACCATAACAATTATCCACAAAACAACAAATATCAGGATTTTTTGCTTTGACTATTTTAATAATTCGCTCTATATCAGCTATATTAAGAGGTTTTCTTAAAGAATATCCTCTTGAGCGCTGTATTAATACCATTTTAGTATCATCTAAAAGATATTTTTCAATATTTTCATAATCAACTTCAACGCCATTTTTTAAAGGAATTTCGCTATATTTAACCCCATGACCCATTAAACTTGAGTCAAAATCATCGCAATTAGGGCGTGAACCTATGATTTGCTGCATTGTGTCATAAGGTTCTCCTGCAATAGAAACAAGTCTATCGCCATATCTTAAAACGCCAAATAAAGCGCATGCTATGGTGTGTGAGCCTGATACAAAATGAGGTCTTACAATTGCTGCTTCTGCCCTAAAAGCATCAGCAAAAACCTTATCTAGGGCATCTCTACCTATATCATCATGCCCGTAGCCTGTAACTGTATAAAAATGTTCTTCGCCAATTTTATTATTATAAAAAGCATCTAGGACTTTTTTTTGGTTATATTCTGTTATTTCATCAATTTCATTAAATGTTTCAAATAAAGATTTATGAGCATTATCTACGATTTCAGAGGCTTTAATTTTAAGATTTTCCATTATTTTAATTCCTTTTCAAAAAAATTTTATCATAAAAAAGGCTCATAAAATGAGCCTTAATCTATTTTTAATTTCTTAACATCGTCTTTTTTATCTTCATGGACTTTCGGCAATTCAATATGTAAAACCCCGTTTTTAAATTCGCTTTTGGCGTTGTCCGGAATAATTTCATGCTCCAGAGGAATTACCCTTGTAAAATGACCATAGCGAAATTCACTTGTTTTAATATTTTCGTCCTCTTTGCATTCTTCAAATTTTGACTCTGCTTTAATTGAAATTGAATTTTTTGTTAAATCAACATCAATATCTTCTTTATTAACATTAGGCAATTCAATTTTTACGCTATATTTATCCTTTTTTTCTTTAACTTCAAGAGCAGGTCTAAACGCTTTTAGGACAGGAATATTTGTTTTATCAATATATTCAATATCGCCGAAAGTATCCTTTAAAAAGCGATTTAAGTCTTCATGGATATTTTCAAAAAAATATGACGGCTCTCTTTTTATAATACTAAATCTCATAATAACTCCTTTTTTTATATAACAATTAATTTTAAATGATTTTTTTAATCATCTCATTAGCCAAAAAGACAATTCTTTAAATATACTTAAAAAAATGTTACAATCATTCTGTTATCAGTTTAAAAAGGAGTTGATTATGTGGGAAAAAGACATTAACATCAATGAAATTAAGGAAATCAGAACTCGCACAAACGTATTTTTTGGAATAGGTGCAATTCAAAAAATCGAAGATATTGCAAAAGACTTGAAATCGAAAGGAATAAATAAATTAATAGTAATGTCAGGAAGAAATGCCTACAAGGCAACAGGCGCTTGGGATTATGTTGAAAAAGCTCTAAAAAATAATCAAATAGAATACATTAATTATGATAAAGTAACTCCAAACCCAACAAATGTCGCTATTGATGAAGCTGCTAAATTAGCTCGTGATTTTGGCGCACAAGCAGTTATTGCAATAGGCGGAGGCTCTCCGACTGACGCCGGTAAATCAGTTGCAATTTTATTAAAATATCCCGATAAAACTGCAAATGATGTTTATGAATTTACTTTCACACCAAATGAAGCAGCTCCAATTGTAGCAATTAATTTAACTCATGGAACAGGTACTGAAACAAACAGATTTGCAGTTGCAACAATCATAGAAAAAGATTATAAACCGGCTATTGCCTATGATTGCATTTATCCAATGTATGCAATTGATGATCCTCAATTAATGACAAAATTATCTGAAAAACAAACAAAATACGTTTCAATTGACGCACTTAACCACGTTGTTGAAGCAGCAACAAGCAAAGTTGCTTCACCATACACAGTTTGTTTAGCTCATGAAGTAATTTCAATGGTAGCTAAATATTTACCAAAAGCTCTGGCTAATCCTGAAGATTTAGAAGCAAGATACTATTTGGCATACGCTGCTATGATGGGCGGTGTTTGCTTTGATAACGGTTTATTGCACTATACACATGCGCTAGAACATCCTCTATCAGCAGTAAAACACGAATTATCTCATGGTTTGGGTCTTGCAATATTATTACCTGCGGTTGTTGAAAATATGTGGGAAGCAAAAAAAGAAACCCTAGCTCATATTCTAAAACCGATTGCTCCTGAAATTTCAACAAATACAACCGCTAAAGAAGCAAACACTTTTGTTTATGATTGGCTAAAATCAGTTGGTGTACCTAATAAATTAAAAGATGAAGGTTTTGGCGAAAATGATATTGATAGATTAGTTGAACTTGCTTTCACTACCCCATCTTTAGATGGTTTATTAGCAATAGCTCCAACTAATGCAGATAAAAAAGCAGTTAAAGAAATATACGAAAAATCTTTATAAAACTAAATGACCGGCATTTAAGCCGGTCATTTTTTATCTATTTAAACCAAAATAGGGATTATATTCTTTTTCATATTTTATAGTCGTACTATCGCCATGCCCAGGGTAAACTATTATATTTTCATCCAAAGTAAATAATTTTTCTTTTATACTTTTTTCAATTTCGCTCATAGAGCCACCCCACAAATCACATCTTCCGATTGAGCCTTGGAATAATGTGTCGCCTGAAAATAAGATATTATCAATTAAATAGCAAACTCCGCCTTTTGAGTGTCCACTTGTGTGAATGACTTTTATTTTTTTATCTCCAAGACATAAATTAGTTGTATTTTCATCAACAAGCCCATCTATACAAGGAATTTTTATATCTTCAATTCCTGCCATGGTGCATTGCGTTTCCATTTTATCCAATAAATACATATCTTCTTTATGAATTAATATCTGTATTTGAGGAAAGGTTTTCTTTAATTTGGAAACACAATAAACATGATCAAAATGACCATGGGTAATTAGAGCATATTTTAAATGAATATTTTCTTTTTTTACTATTTGCTCAATTTCTTCAATTGCACAAGTGCAATCTACAATAGCTCCTTCTTTAGTTTTTTTATCATAAACAAGGTAAGTTATTGCACCAAAAATTCCGTTGGGAAATATTTTAATCTCCATTTATCTTTCCTTTAAATTAATCCTTTTAATATATTTGGATTTTAACATATAAATCCAATTTTTGATTAAATTAAAGGGAGATAAATCTTGATATACTTTATATAAAATCGAGCGCATTTTTTTATCCGAAACATCAAAATGTCTTTGAAGTTCTTGAATATATTTATTTATATACTCTTTTATTCGAGCTTCCTTGAAAGTTTCTTCAAGAGATTTATTTTTATGGAATAAGTTTTGCATAATACACCGCTTTTCAAGTTTATTTTAAAAAAAAATTCTGCGCTTTTCATTAGAATAATGCACAATAAAGGCTAATATACACAAGTTTAAATATTGTGTTAAAATTATTTGTAATGAGAGAGGTTAAATTTAAATTTAATATATTTTTTATAGTTTTTTTGATGTTATTTAATTTAATAACAGCTCAAAAAGCCCATGCCATAAGAATAGGGCTAAATGAAGGTGTTAAAAAAACTTATGTCGGAAGCTCTCAAAATGCTTGGTTTAGAGATGCTAACACAGGAAAATTACTCTTTATATCTCGTTCTTTTTTCCCTTATTCAATTAAGGCCTATGGAGATGAATCAATAGCAATAAAATTAAAAGGTAAATATTATGATTGCGCAACCAATGCTATATTCATAGAAAACCCAGAAAAAAGAGGGTTTTTAGCTACAAAAAGAAGATGGTATAGAGGAGATATTGTAATTTATAATATTAATGGCACCTTAACTGTTGTAAATTCGCTGCCGTTAGAAGAATATCTGATGGGTGTCGTGCCATCTGAAATGCCCTCTAAATGGAATATAGAAGCTCAAAAAGCACAAGCAATTGCAGCAAGAAGCTATGCTTTAGCTAATCTGAATAAAAGAGGTTCACACGGTTATGATTTAAAAGACACTCCTCATGATCAAGCCTATGGCGGAGCAAGCAGTGAAACACCTCAAACAACAAGAGCAGTATTATCCACAAGAGGCGAAGTTTTAACTTATGATAATAAAATAATTCCAGCTTACTACCATGCCTCAGCAGGCGGTAAAACTATTCAAGCAGGAGAAATTTGGAATCATGACTTACCTTATATACAATCTGTTAACAGTTTCGATTGGGGAATAAGAAAAAATGGTCATGGAGTAGGCATGAGTCAATATGGAGCTAATAACCTTGCAAATAAAGGCTTTAGCGCTCGTCAAATTTTAAATTATTTTTATAAAGACATAACATTTTCAAAATTAAAAACCAAAGAAGATTAATTTTAAAAGTTTTTCAAACATAAAAGACTTGCAAAAGCCTTTTAAATGTGTATAATAAAGTGGTGTTATTTAAAAGGAGTTGCAAAATGAACAAAGAAGAATTAGTAAAAGCAGTTGCAGCAGTTGCTAAACTATCTCAAAAAGAAACAGCTGAAGTTATCGGTGCTACAATCGAAACAATCCAAAAAACAGTAGCTAAAAAACAAAAAGTTACTTTAGTTGGTTTTGGTACTTTTGAAGCTAGAAAAAGAGCTGCTAGAGTAGGTAGAAATCCACAAACAGGTAAAGAAATTAAAATCGCTGCTAAAACAGTTCCTGCTTTCTCAGCTGGTAAAAAATTCAAAGAATTAGTAAAATAGTTCTTTAAATTAACTTTAAAAAGGCCCTTATTTGTTAAGGGTCTTTTTATTTGAAAAAAAAGAGCGTGATTAACGCTCAAAGTCATGTTTTTGGTTTATTAAGTTATAAAATTATATTTTAGAATATATATAAATTATATTGATATATAGTAACTTTAAATTAACATTATGTCAAATATTGTTATTTTATGATATATTTAATATATGTAGTTAGGAGGAATTATGGCAAAAGATGCTAGTTTTGATATTGTTTCGGAATTTGATAAACAAGAGCTTGTAAACGCGATAGATCAAGTTAAAAGAGAATTATCCACTCGTTTTGATTTAAAAGATTCTAATTCAACCATAGAACTTGTTGAAGATAAAGCCATTAATATCACCACAAATGACGAAATGAAATTAAAAAATATATACGATATTTTGCAATCAAAATTAGTTAAAAGAAATTTAAGTCTTAAAATTCTTGATCCCCAAAAATCTGAAAATGCTCTTGGCGGAAATGTTAAACAAGAAATTAAACTTAAAAAAGGCTTATCAGTTGAATTAGCCAAAAAAATTGTTGCCATGATTAAAGATACAAAATTAAAAGTGCAAGCCTCTATTCAAGGTGACAGCGTTAGAGTAGTCGGAAAATCAAGAGATGACCTCCAAGACGTTATAAAAGCAATTAGAGCCAAAGAAGACTCAATTGACGCGCCTTTGCAATTTACAAATTATCGTTAATATCAACAGGGTAAATTTCAAAAATGAAAGAACGAATAACGCTTTTAACAATAATCACTTCTTTAATCGCATTCATAATTGTTTTTCAAAATTATTTTAATACAATGTGGGCAATTATTTTTCTTGTAGGCTTCATGACATTGTATTCAATCTATATGTGGATTGCAACCAAATACAGAAAAAGAATTTTAAGAAAAAAACCGCCTATTATCAATTATGACTTTCATCCTTTCGTATCAATTTTAATTCCTTGCCATAATGAGCATGAAGTTATTGAAAAAACTGCTCAAAATATCTTAAACATTGATTATGATAATTTTGAAATCATCTTAATTGATGATAGAAGCGAAGATAACACGGCTGAAATTATCAAAAATTTAGAAAAAAAATATGATAAAATTACAGCCTTAATCCGCTCAAAAAATGCTATTGCAGGAAAATCAGCAGTATTAAATGATGCTATGAAAATAGCAAAAGGTGAAGCTATTCTTGTATTTGATGCTGATGCTAAAGTTGAAAATGATTTTCTTAAAAAAATGCTTCCAAAATTAGAACCGACTGATGTTGGCGCAGTTCAAGCACAAAAAGTTATAATTAACGCAAAACAAAACTTTTTAACACAATGCCAATATAACGAATATATCTTAGATACTCACTTGCAAGTCGGTCGTGATGCTGTTAGAGGAGCAGTTGAACTAAGAGGAAACGGCGAATTAATTAAACGCCAAGCAATTAACAATATTAACGGCTGGAATGAAGAAACAATAACAGATGACCTTGATATGTCTACAAGATTACACATCAAAGGCTGGGATATTCGTTTTTGCCCTGAAGCACGTGTATATGAAGAAGGTGTTATAACTTTTGGTGCGCTAATTCGTCAAAGAAGAAGATGGGTTGAAGGCTCAATCAGAAGATATTTAGAATACGCAGGACAAGTTTTCACTTCAAAAGATATGTCCCTAAGGGTTGGTTTTGACCTTATTGCTTATATTACAGAGTTTTTATTGCCATTTTGGTTAATTGCTG
Organism: Candidatus Gastranaerophilales bacterium; assembly: GCA_944324915.1. GTDB lineage: Bacteria > Cyanobacteriota > Vampirovibrionia > Gastranaerophilales > Gastranaerophilaceae > RUG14156. The sequence continues at coordinate 242,486 of CALUYD010000001.1, forward strand.
AAATTTTCTTTCAAGCCTTTCATTTTATCCAAGGGGATACAAATTGCATATTATCATCAGCAATTTTAGTTGTAACAACAGCATTTTTCTTTGCGGGAAGTTTTATCTATGCCCTTAGAAAATATGCTAATTTAAAATTTAAAGACGCACTATGGCAATCAATCGTAACATCAATATATTTCCTAACTATTTGGTTTCCGATTGCAATGCTTATCATATTTAAAATAGTATTTACCAAAAAAACAATGGATTGGGGCAAAACTCAACACGGAGTAGCAACAGTAATAGCCGAGGAATTAGAAAATGGACAATAATCCGAATTTTCATTTCATTGCTATCGGAGGCGTTGGTCAAAGCGCATTAGCAAAAATCCTTTTATGCTTAGGTTATAGTGTATCAGGTTCAGATATAAATGAAAGCAAATATACTAAATTAGTTCGTGATTTAGGAGCAGAAGTTTATATGGGACATAATAAAAACAACATCAAAGGAACTCCTAAAATCGTTGTTTCATCGGCAATTAAAGAAGATAACCCTGAACTTATTGAAGCTAAAAAATTAAATTTAGAAATTATGCACAGAAGCGATTGCCTTAAATTCATATCACAACAATTTCCTAAATTTATAGGACTAGCCGGAACTCACGGCAAAACCACAACATCAGGACTTTTGAGCTTTATTTTAGAAAATTTAAAAGCAAATCCAAGTTATGCAATAGGCGGAATTATTCCAAAATTAAATATTAACGCTAATGCAAATAAAAATTCAAAATATTTTATAGCTGAACTTGATGAATCAGATGGAACAATTCAAAAATATTCTCCTGATTATCTTGTAATTAATAATCTTGAGGCTGATCATCTTGATTATTATAAAAACGGTTTAAATGATATTATAAAAACTTTTGAAAAATTAACAACAAATATGAATGAAAATTCAAAAATTTTTATAAATATCGATGATGAAGGATGTAATAAATTTTTATCTCAAACAAATTATAAAAATTTTATTACTTATGCAATAAATAAAAATGCGTCCTATCAAGCAAAAAACATTGTTTTCGATGAATTAAATTCTAGTTTTGAAATTTATAAAGAAAATAATCTATTAGGTAAAATTAATCTTATAATCCCCGGAATACATAATGTTTATAATGCTTTAGCTATTGTTAGCGTATTAGACAATTTAGGTTTTAAATTCGATGATTATAAAGAATTTTTCAGCGAATTTTCAGGTATGGGAAGAAGATTTCAACTTGTTGCGGATGTAAACAACATCAAAATTATTGACGATTATGCTCATCATCCAAAAGAAATCAAATCCACACTCAATTCAATCAAAAATCTAAAAAGAAGAAAGGTTGTAATTTTCCAACCACACAGATACACAAGACTAAAAGGTCTTTGGGAGGAATTTTTAGATAGTTTTAATGATATAGATGAGCTTTTTGTTGTTGATACATTTTGCGCAGGCGATAAATTTGATGAAGAATATAACAGCAAAAATTTTGTCAAAGAAATATCTAAAAAAGGCGTAAATGCGCAATATATTGATGGAGAAATAGCGCAAGCAGGAGAAAAAATTACACCATATTTAAAAGAAAATGATATAGTTTTAACTCTTGGTGCAGGCGATATTACTAAAATTGGCGGGGTGATAAATGGTCTGCTCGCAAAATGAAATAAAAAACTATAAAGATTTTCAAATGACAAACTATAACACTTTGCGAATTAAATCAATCGCAAAGGAATTTTGGATGCCTGATAATACAGGTGAATTAATTTCATTATTAAAAAAATTTAAAAACGATAATCCGATTATCATAGGAAACGGCTCAAATATTCTTTGCTCATCTAGTGGCATATATGAACCTGTTATATACAGCGGAAACATTAAATCAGCAACCTTTTTCAATACAACAGTTGAAATTGAAGCAGGAGCCAAAAGCCAAATGATATCCAAAATGGCTCTTGATAAAGGTTTATCAGGGTTTGAATTTTTAATTGGAATACCTGCTACCATTGGAGGCACTGTATATATGAATGCAGGCGCACACTCTCAAACAATTAGCGACTGTTTAATAAGTGCCAAAGTATTTGATTGTCAAAAAAATAAAGTTTTAAATTTATCAAAAGAAGAACTTGATTTTTCATACAGACATTCAATTTTAAAAGAAAAACCATATATTCTTTTAAGTGCTAAATTTGAACTTGAAAAAAAAGATAAAGCAGAAATTAAAGCAAGAATGGATGAAAATTTAATCTTTAGAAAAAATAGACAACCTAACTTAGCACTTCCAAACGCAGGTTCTGTTTTTAAAAATCCTAAAGATTGCGAATTTTCAGCAGGTGCATTGATTGATAAATGCGGACTTAGAGGCTTTAGAATAGGCGATTGCGAAGTTTGGGAAAATCATTGTAATTTCATAATCAACAAAGGAAAAGCGACAAGCATTGATTATACAAATATCGTTTTTGAAATTTATCAAAAAGTAAAAGAAAAATTTAATGTAGAATTAACACCCGAGATAATATATGTCGGAAAAATGACAAAGGATGAAAAAGAAAAATGGAAAATACTAAAAAAATAAACAAAAATTCTAAAATTGCAGTTTTATGCGGTGGTTTATCAAATGAAAGAGAAGTATCGCTTCGCTCAGGCAAAAATGTCTATAAAGCATTAATTGAACTAGGCTACAAAGACACTACTTTAATTGATGTAAATAGAAATATCGCCTCAGTTTTAAAAGAAGAAAAAATAGAATATGCAATAAACGTTCTTCATGGAAGATATGGTGAAGACGGTTGCATTCAAGGAGTTTTAGAATTTTTAAATATACCTTATTCAGGTTGTAATGTTAAATCAAGCGCAATTTGTATGGATAAGATTATGACAAAAAAAGTTTTATCAACAGTTGATGTAAATCTTATCAAATCCGTAAATGTTACAAAAGATGATTACAAAACAAAAGTAAAAGAATTGAATTATCCGATTATAATAAAACCGGCAAACGAAGGCTCATCAATCGGTATGACAAAAGTAAACAGTGAAAATGAGCTTGATTGCGCTATGGATGAAGCTCTTAAATGCGATAAAGAAATTTTAATCGAAGAATATTTAGAAGGAACATCAGCAACAGTAGGCGTTTTAGAACGTGAAAAAGATGGCAAAATCGAAACTTTTGCAACACCTATACTTGCTTTTAAAACAAAAACCGAATGGTATGATTATGAAGCAAAATATACAAAAGGCTTAACAGAATTTATTTTACCTGCTAATTTTGATGAAAATTTAACCAAAAAAATTCAACAAATGGCAATCACAGCACACAAATCTTGCTCATGCAAAGGTGTTTCTCGAGTTGACTTTTTAGTACATAATAACATACCATATATATTAGAAATAAATACTAACCCCGGTATGACAGATACTTCTGATTTACCGGCTCAAGCTCAAGCTATGGGCATAAATTACAACGAATTAGTCGATATAATTTTAAAAACAGCAGACATAAAATAGAGGCAAAAATTGGGTTTACTTTATCAAAAAAGAAGACTTAAAGTTAATAAAATAAAAAGGCAAATAGCTTCCAATAGAGCATTATTAATGCGCTTGAGGATGTTTTTATCCTTAATTTTAATAATCGGAATTTGCTATTGTTGCTATTTTATTCTTAAATTGCCTCAATGGTATATTGATTCTGAAAAACTATCAAAAGCCGACCCGAGCGTATTAAAAATACAAGGAAATAACATAACACCGGATTATAAAATTATCAATATGATAAGGCAAACTCAACTGCCATACACTCAAATTTTCAGATTGGATACAGATGAGCTTGAAAATAACATCTCTCAACTGCAACCAATTAAAAAAGTTTATGTAAGAAGATATTGGTTTCCTGCAAGATTGGTGATAAATGTTGATGAGAGAACACCTGTTTTTCTTTTAGCACCAAATCTTGAATCTGAAGCAACTTCAGCTCTTACAACAGACGGTGTTTTAATTGATCATGATTATTTACCTTTTAATCCTGCAATAAAAACTAAAAAACTCTTAACTTATGGCGTAAGAGATGGGCATGATGAAGTTTGGGACAAAAAAAGAATAGAAGAAATATTAAAATTAACAAAAGCAATTGAAGCATATTCAAATCAAGAGGTTCAATATATCGATTTAAGAAATCAAAAAGATGTTTATATTATGCTTGAAGAATATTTAATCCGTCTGGGAGAAATCAACGAAACATCCCTAAATCGTGCTAAATGGATTGCTTCAATTTTGCCTGAAGCAAAAAAATACAATCAGAAAGTAAAATATATCGACCTAAGGTGGGATGATTCATATTATTTACGTCTAAAAGAATCAAAAGACGAAGTTAAAAAAGAAATACAACAACAAAAAGAAGAAAATAAAGAAATAAAAGAAAAAAAACCGCAAGTTCAACAAGCGGCGAAAATCCAAGAAGAAACAATCCGGCAAGAACTACAAAAAGAAGCTGAAAAAGAAAATAAAACGAATGAACAATAAAAACATTTATTCGTTATAATTCATATCCTGTGGAGAATAAATGAACAACAAAAATAAAAAAATTATAATTTTTATTGCCGTTTTAATATTTTTTGCAAACAGCCTAAATTCTGCATTTGCAATTGAAGAAAATACACCTCAAGAAACAAAAAAACCAAAATTTTCTTGGTTTAAGAAAAATAAAAATAATGCTTCCAAAGACGATACTTCAAATAATACAACCACAACAAAAAAATTAAACAATAAAAAAACAAGAGTTGAAGATATAAAATTGCCCCAAATTACAGAAGGCAGACCGAAAATCCCATTTAATAAACTTTCTGTTATGTCAATTGATGATTGCGTAGAATATGCAATCAATCACAATCCTAATTTAGCAGTTTCAACACAAAGAATTGAAGCCGCAAAATCAGGCATAGGACAAGCTCGCTCTAATTATGCACCAAAATTAACAGGAAGAATTAATTATAATCACAACGATACAAGAGCAACAGCTGCAAGTACAAACAACGATAGCGCAGGTTTTAACGTTGGTATTTCAGAAATGATTTGGGATTTTGGAAGAACAACAGCAAAAATAAACATGGCAAAATATGATACAGAATCAGCTCAATATGACTATGATTATGATGTTTTAGATGTTGTTTATAATGTTAGAATTAACTATTTCAAAGTTTTAGCAGCGCTCGCTCATCTTGATATATACGAACAAAACGTAAGAATTCAAACTCTTAACAAAGAAAGAACTCAAGCAATGTTTGATGAGGGTTTAAAATCTAAAATCGATGTGGTAAATGCTGATGTTAACCTAACGGATGCTAAAATTCAACTCGTTGAAGGTCAAAACAATCTTCAAATTGCTTTGATAAATTTGAAAAATTCAATGTTTTTCCAAGAAGATGAACCTTTTATTGTTGAAAACACCGAAAATTTTAATTTCTTAAAAACAAGCTATAAAGAAAAAATCGAAAGTTTGACCACAATTAAACCATCGGAAAATAAAATCAAAGTCAATAAAGACGGTTTAATTATGCTATCATCAGGAATTGAGCATAAAGATATAATTCAAAATTTTGAATTTGTTCCTATGACAATATCTAAAAAAGAAGCAGTAGAGCAAGCTCTTGAAATGCGACCAGATTTAAAATCAAATGAAATGATAGCAAGAGTTCAAGAAGAATCTCTAAAAGCAATCAAAAAGCAATATCTCCCTGAAATCACAGGCGATTTAACTTGGGGCTATACAAAATATGACGGAAGATATTCAAGCCCATTGCAATTAGGCGCAAGCGTGGGTCTTGGTTCAATAAATCCTATGGGTATTCATTATCAGGTTAAAGAAGGTGAAAGTTTGCTTGATATTGCATATCATAATGTTAATATTGCAAAAACAGATATTTTTTGGGAAGTTCAAACCAATTATGTTAATATGCGCCAATTAGAGCGCCAAATTCCTCTTATGAATTTAAAAGTTAAAGCAACGCTTGAAAATTTTGAATTGGCAGATGGTAGATATAGCGTTGGTTTAAATAACTATGTAGAATTACAAGATGCACTAACTAACTACAACAATTCGCAGTTGAATTTTGTAGAGGCTGTGTTTAATTATAATGTAGCAAGAGAAACTTTATTAAAATCCATGGGGGTTAAATGAAGAAAAGATATATAATAGGAGCAATTTGCGCTTCATTTATTTTATTATTATTAATGAGTTTTGTTAAAAACGGCTCTATAAAATATACAACAAAACCTGTAACTAAAGGAACAATTACTCAATATGTTGAAGCGTCAGGTACAATTAAACCAATCAACACTATCGCAGTAGGTACACAAGTTTCAGGAACAGTATCTAAAATTTATGTTGATTATAACTCAACCGTAAAACAAGGTGATTTATTAGCAGAATTAGACCCAAGTTTATTTCAAGCTAATGTTGACCAATCAAGCGCAAAATTAAATAATGCAAAAGCTACATACGCAAAAGCTCAAGCAACACTAAACTATAAGAAAAACAATTATCAAAGATATAAACATCTTTATGAAAAACATTATGTTTCAAGAGATGATGTTGAGTTAGCTCAAGCAAATTATCTTCAAGCTAAAGCTGAACTTGATTCTGCTAAAGCTGATGTTAGCGCACAAAGTGCCGCTTTAGAAAATAATTTAACAAATTTAAGATATTCAAAAATTACATCACCTGTTGATGGAACAGTTATTTCAAGAGCGGTTGACGTAGGTCAAACAGTTGCTGCAAGTTTTAACACACCAACATTATTTGAAGTAGCCAAAGACCTTACTAAAATGCAAATTGAAACAAGTGTTTCTGAAGCTGACATTGGAAAAATTAAAGTAGGACAAGACGCAACATACACTCTAGACGGCTATCAAGATAAAAAATTCCACGGCGAAGTTACTCAAGTCCGCCTTGCTTCAACCACTACAAACAATGTTGTTACATATACAGTTATCATTTCCGTTGATAATACAGAAAAATTTGCAATCCCCGGAATGACAGCAAATGTTTCTATTAAAGTAGGCGAAGCAAAAGATGTTCTTTGCGTTGAAAATAGAGCCTTTAAGTTCACTCTTGAAGATTCTAAAAAATATGAAAAGCAAGGAGTTTGGATTTTAACTTCATCAGGTCCAAAACGCTATGATGTTGAAATTGGTTTATCCGATGATAATAAATCACAAATTATTTCAAATGAAATAAAAGAAGGAGATAAAGTAATTATCTCATCATCAGATAACAAGAAAAAACAAAATCAAAAACAAGCAGGCAGGATGTTTTAATGTCATTAATATCTGTTAAAAATGCTATAAGAACTTATGAAATGGGCGATGAAACATTTTACGCTCTAAATGATGTGTCTTTTGAAATTGAAGAAGGCGAATTTGTAGCAATTATGGGAGCTTCAGGCTCAGGTAAATCAACTTGTATGAATATGCTTGGTACACTTGATAGACCAACCTCAGGGCAATATCATCTTGATGGAGTTGATATATTTTCGCTTAATAATAATCAATTGTCAGATATAAGAAACAACAAAATTGGTTTTGTTTTTCAAGGTTTTAACCTTATTTCAAGAACATCTGCTATTGATAACGTGTGTTTACCTATGATTTATAAGGGAATAGCAGAAGAAGAAAGATACAAAAAAGCTCGTGAAGCCCTAAAAATAGTGGGTTTAGATAAAAAAGAAAATAATATGCCCTCTCAAATGTCAGGCGGACAACAACAAAGGGTTGCTATTGCAAGAGCTATCGTTAACGATGCACCTTTGATTTTGGCGGATGAGCCTACGGGTAATTTAGATACAAAAACAAGTATTGATGTTATGGAGTTTTTCGTTAATCTTAATGAAAAATACGGAAAAACTATTGTCTTAGTTACTCATGAACCGGATATTGCTCAATATACAAAAAGAATTATAAAATTTAAAGACGGCAAAATCGTATCAGACTTGCCAAAAGACGAATGGGAAAAACAAAGGACAAGGCAAACATGATAGATTTTAAATCAACGCTTAAAATTGCTCTTAATTCACTATACGTTAATAAAATGCGCTCAATTTTAACCTCGCTAGGTATAATTATAGGTGTTGCAGCAGTTATTATCATGCTTGCAATAGGTTCAGGCGCAAATAAACAAGTACAGGAAAATATGGAATCAATGGGCTCAAACCTCTTGACCATTCGCTCTGCAACGGCTAAAACGGGCGGTGTTTCAATGGGGGCAGGAACAAAACCCACACTAAGTGTTAAAGATGCAACCACAATAAGAAAACAAGCAAGAGGAATTGAAGCGGTAGCGCCTGTTTTAAGCTCATCAAAACAAGTAATGTATGGCAATCAAAATTGGTCAACTACTGTTTATGGCATAACTACACCATATTTATATGCAAAAAATTATGAAATAAATCTTGGCAAAAGTTTCACTCTTGATGATGACAGAAACGCAGCAAAAGTAGCAATTATAGGAAAAACAATCGAAACAGAGCTTTTTGGAGATGTTAATCCGATAGGAAAAACCATAAGAATAGGAAATGTCCCTTTTAAAGTTACAGGAACACTTGTCCCTAAAGGTCAATCAGGTCCAATGGATCAAGATGATTTAATTTTTATTCCTCTAACCACCGCTCAAAGAAAAGTTTTTGGTACAGATTTCCCCGGTTCTGTTAATCAAATTATTGTAAAAGCAAAATCAATAGAAGATTCAAATATAGCTCAAAAAGATATAGAAGAAATTCTAAGACGTACTCATAACCTTGGAAAAACACAAGAGGACGATTTTAAAATAAGAAATAGCGCAGAATTTCAAGAAAAAATGAAATCAACCGTTCAGACTTTTGCAATTTTATTAGCATCAATTGCTTCTGTTTCATTAATTGTAGGCGGTATTGGCATTATGAATATTATGCTTGTATCAGTTACAGAAAGAACAAAAGAAATAGGTATCAGAATGGCAATAGGAGCAAGAGCTGAAGATATAAGAACTCAATTTTTAATTGAGGCTTTGGTTTTATCCTTAATTGGCGGTTTAATTGGTGTTGTAGCAGGAATAATAATCGCTCTTTTAGTAGGCAAAATATTTCAAACTGCAATTGTAATTTCTATTATGCCTATTTTATTATCATTCGGATTTTCAGGACTGGTCGGCATTGGTTTTGGCTATTATCCTGCTTATAAAGCAAGTCTTTTAAATCCGATTGACGCTTTAAGATATGAATAAATTTTTAATTTTTTCGCCTAAAGTCGGCTTATAACCATCTATTATTTTTAATATTTCATTTTGATTTGGCTTGTGTTTATAAGCAATTTTATGAAGTTTCTTTTTAAGTTCTTCAAGTTTTTCTTCTTTATTTTCTTCTAAATTTATACTTTTAAATTCATCGGAGCGCAACATTTCTTTGATAGTTTCAAAATTAGTGTTATCAATTTTATTTTTAATTTCGCTATATATAAAAGGAGAATATTGCTTTTCAATTATTTCTTTAATTTTATTTTCATCAACATGTAAAAAATATAATTTAAAATATTTATTTAATGCCTGATAAATTCTTAAAATCGCATTTTTTTCTTTTGGAACAGAACTTGCACATTGTAAACCGATAATCACATTTAAAAATTTTCTGATATATTTTCTATTTTTCAACACCATAGCGCAATAAAAGCCCATATAGAAATATTCAGTCCAATCAAAAGGATAATCGGACTGAGCTTCTTGAAAAGCCATGACTTTGCAAACTTCAAATAGATTTTCAATGGTACAATCTTCTATTTCTTCGCCATCTGCAAATTTTTTCCACATAGAAAAATCTTTTAAAACTTTAAAATAACCTTTTTTAATAATTACTCCGTTAGAAAATTCTTTTGCATAAATTGAAACGGCCGGAAAACCCATAAAAGAATAGTTTCTGATATAAATATCACCGCTATATTTTATAACAAGTTTTGCTAAATTATTAAATAAAGTTTTATTATCAACATCTTCATCAAAAAGCCAAATTTTTTCATCAAACTGATAATCAAAATCATCAGACAAAATTTCTTCAATACATTTATTTGTCCTTTTATAGAAAATTTTTTTGATAAATTGCTCTGCTACAATTTTTTCTTTAGTTGAGCTGTTAATATTATGATGATATTTAGCTTTTACCCTTATTATTTTTTCAAAAGCATCGCACCCTTGTAAAAATTCTGTCATTGTTCGCTCAAGAGCAATCGGAAAATAAGGATGTGCGCCAAAGCGCAATGTGACACCATTTTTTTTATTTTTTATATCTTGCGCAACAACGCACAAAACAGGAAAACCTTTCCCTAAAGAAGCGTCCCTTAGAGTAATTTTATAACCATATTTTTCAACTTCTTCAATTAAACCTAATATATTTTCATATTTTTCATAATACTTTCTTGGTATTATTGGCATGGAAATTTTATTTTTTAAAATTTCCTTGGCGCAATATCTTTCGACAACTTCGCTCAATGCTTGAATGGAGGCTTCTTCATAAGTATTTCCGCTTGCAAGTCCATTGCTTCCTTGAAGATATTTAATTAAAGAAAACGATACATATTTTATTTTTTTGTCCTTATATGATACATAAGGGACAACAAAAAGATTACCTTTATCAAGTTTTTTATTTAATAATTCCATAGAGCGAGCAGATTTGCTGAGTCTAAAAGCTGAATCAAACTCATCAAAAGATATATCAAATTCTTTTAAATGTTCAATTATAGGGTCATCAGCCAATTTAGAAAAATGAACAATTTTTTCATCAGCATCAAAACAATATTTATCGCCCAAAAAAGTAAAAAGCATTTGAGCTTGTAATCTTTCGATAAATTCCGCATGTCCGCTTGCAAGAGAATTTATCTCGCATGTGCCTTTACCGTTTGAGCCTACATCATTAACCAAACCTTTTATTTGAACTCTGTGAGAATAATGATATTTACCTTTGCCTGTCGGAAAAACATTTATCTCAACACCATTTTTATCTAAGATTTTTTTAATTCTCTCAACTGTTTTTTGCGGAGTTTCATCTTTTCTGATACTGTATTTCATCTATATTTTATTAATACCTTAAAAATTTAGGTTTTTAATTCTCTAATTAACTAATTTGAATATTTTATTGCAAATATCAAAAGTTTTTTCACATTCATATAAAGGAAGCATATTATCACCATCGCATAACGCTTCTTTTGGATTTGGATGAATTTCAAAAAATAAAGCCTTAACGCCTGCTGCAACTGCTGATTTTGCTAATAATTCAACAAATCTTCTCTCGCCTGATGAACAAGCTCCATGACCCCCCGGAATTTGAACGCTATGAGTAGCATCAAATACTAAAGGATAACCCAAATCATCTTGAATAATTTGAACACCTCTCATATCAACTACAAGGTTATTGTAGCCAAATGATGTTCCTCTATCTGTAATTAAAATCTTATCGTTATTTGAATCTATAACTTTTTTCGCAATAGATTTCATTTGATATGGTGACAAAAATTGTCCTTTTTTAATATTTACAATTTTACCTGTTTTTGCTGCTGCAACTAATAAATCTGTTTGTCTGCACAAAAAAGCCGGAATTTGCAAAATATCGGCAACTTTAGAAGTTGGCTCAGCCTGCCATGCTTCATGGATATCAGTTACAATAGGAACATTTAATTCTTTTTTTACTTTTGATAAAATCTCTAGCCCTTCATCCATACCTAAACCTCGATATGAATCTAAAGATGAGCGATTAGCTTTATCAAAAGAAGTTTTAAACACAAAATTTATATCTAATTTTTTACAAATTTCTTGTAATTTTCCAGCGGTTTCAAAAGATATTTTTTCCGATTCCATAGCGCAAGGACCCGCTAAAATTGTTAATTTATCCCCGCCTATTTCAAAATTGTTAAGTTCTACTGTTTTCATAAAATTTATTATATAATAATTAGAAAGATTAGGGAAGTGAGGAAAATTTTATGTGCCCAATAGCAACAGATGAAAATGATTTAAAAGCCATCCAAGAAGGTAAAAATAAAGCGCTAAAATTAGCATTGGATAAAATTGAAAAAGATTTTGGTAAAGGTTCAATCATGCGTCTTGGAGATAAAACAAGCGTTGATTGCGAATGTATACCAACAGGCGCATTAGCTCTTGATATAGCACTAGGTATAGGCGGTGTTCCAAGAGGAAGAATTATTGAAATTTATGGCCCTGAAGCATCAGGTAAAACAACATTAGCTCAACACATCGTTGCAAACGCTCAAAAAAGAGGCGGTATTGCAGCATATATTGACGCAGAACATGCTCTTGATCCGGAGTATGCCAGAAATTTAGGAGTAGATATTGATCAACTTTTAATATCTCAACCTGATACAGGTGAGCAAGCATTAGAAATCACAGAAGAATTGGTTCGCTCAGGCGCTATTGATGTAATTGTTGTAGATTCAGTTGCAGCTCTTGTTCCTAAAGCTGAAATTGAAAAAGCAATGGATGAGCAACAAATGGGTCTTCAAGCTCGTTTAATGTCTAAGGGTTTAAGAAAACTTACCGCTATTGTTTCAAAAACAAATACAACAGTAATTTTCATCAACCAATTAAGACAAAAAATCGGTATTATGTTTGGAAATCCTGAAACAACAACAGGCGGACAAGCTCTTAAATATTATTCTTCAGTTCGTTTAGATATAAGACGTTGCGATAGCATTAAAAACAAAGATAACGAAGATATAGGAAGCAGAGTTCGTGTTAAAGTTGCTAAAAATAAAGTAGCTCCGCCATTCAAAGTTTGCGAATTTGATATTATCTATGGAAAAGGAATTTGTGCTTTAGGTAATATTATTGATGTTGCTATAAACTATGATATTGTTAAAAAAGCGGGTGCTTGGTTTAGCTATAACGATGAAAAAATGGGACAAGGAAGAGAAAAAGCAAAAGAATTCCTGGAACAAAACCCGGATATTTTAGCTGAAATTGAAACAAAAGTAAGAGAAAAAATAGCAAAGAAAAACCAAGTACAAGAAGAAGCAAAAAAAGATTAATTCAAAGGGCTCAATCGAGCCCTTTTAAATTTTTAATTAAAACATTAAGAAATTGTTTATTTTTTTAAGAATTGCAAAAAACGGTGTTATTTTATAGTCATAAGAATAAATAATATTTATAGGAGAAATATAAGTTATGGCTAAAACAATTGGTATTGACTTAGGTACAACAAACTCCGTAGTTGCAGTTATGGAAGGTGGTAAACCTACTGTTATTGCTAATGCTGAAGGTTCTCGTACAACCCCTTCAATCGTTGGTTTTGCAAAAAACGGAGAAAGATTAGTTGGTCAACTTGCAAAAAGACAAGCAATCTTAAACCCTGAAAACACAATTATTTCAATCAAACGTCACATGGGCGAAGATTATAAAAAGAATATAGACGGCAAAGACTACACTCCTCAAGAAATCTCCGCTATGATTTTAAGAAAATTAGCAGATGACGCTTCAACATACTTAGGAGAAAAAGTTACATCAGCCGTTATTACTGTTCCTGCTTACTTTAATGATGCTCAAAGACAAGCAACAAAAGACGCAGGTAAAATCGCTGGTTTAGATGTTCTTCGTATCGTAAATGAACCAACAGCAGCAGCTTTAGCTTACGGTCTTGAAAAACAAACTTCAGAAAAAGTTTTAGTATTCGACCTTGGTGGTGGTACATTCGATGTTTCAATTCTTGAAATTGGCGATGGCGTTCATGAAGTATTATCAACATCAGGCGATACACATCTTGGTGGTGATGATTTTGACCAAAAAATTATTGATTGGTTATGCGATGAATTCAAAAAACAAGAAGGAATTGACTTAAGAAACGATAAACAAGCAATGCAAAGATTAAAAGAAGCAGCTGAAAAAGCAAAATGCGAATTATCAAGCGTTGTTCAAACAAATATCAACCTTCCATTTATCACAGCTGACGCAACAGGTCCAAAACACTTAGACTTGAATTTAACTCGTGCTAAATTTGAAGAATTATCACATGATTTATTAGAAAGATGTAAAGTTCCTGTTGAAAAAGCAATTAAAGATGCAGGCATTTCAAAATCAGACTTAAATGAAGTTGTACTTGTTGGTGGTTCAACTCGTATTCCTGCTGTTCAACAATTAGTTAAAGAATACACAGGAAAAGACCCTAACCAATCAGTTAACCCTGATGAAGTTGTTGCAGTTGGTGCAGCAATCCAAGCTGGTGTTTTAGCCGGTGAAGTTAAAGATATCGTATTGTTGGATGTAACTCCTCTAACATTGGGTATCGAAACATTAGGCGGTGTTATGACTCCATTGGTTCCAAGAAATACAACAATCCCTGTTTCAAAATCTCAAACATTCTCAACAGCAGACGATAACCAAACAGCGGTTGATATTCACGTTCTACAAGGTGAAAGACCAATGGCAAGCGATAACAAATCTTTAGGTATGTTCAGATTAGACGGTATTCCACCGGCAATGAAAGGTATGCCTCAAATCGAAGTTACATTTGATATTGATGCAAACGGTATCGTGAACGTTACAGCTAAAGATAAAGCTACAAATAAAGAACAAAAAATCACAATCACAAATTCTTCTAACTTATCTGAATCTGATATAGATAGAATGGTTAAAGAAGCTGAAATGAACTCTGAAGCTGATAAAAAGAAAAAAGAAGAAGCAGAAGTTAAAAACAATGCTCAATCTTTAATCGGTGCAGCCGATAGAATCGTTAAAGATTTCGAAGGTAAAATTTCAGAATCTGACAAAACAAAACTTGAAGAACAAAAGAAAGCTCTTAAAGAAGCATTAGACACAAACAAATCTAATGATGAATTGAAAAAATTATCAGAAGATTTGCAACAAACAATGTATGCAATTTCTCAAGCAGCTTATCAACAAGTTCAACAAGAAAGCCAACAAGGTAATGCCTCAGGCGATGCACAAAGCGAAAATACATCAGATAAAAAAGATGATGATGTAATTGACGCTGAATATACTAAAGAATAATCTTAAATCACAATAAATTAATGGCGGAATAAATTTCCGCCATTTTTTATACCAATATTAATTTATTTTGTAAATAATTAGTTTACTAAATAAATTATATTAAACTGCCATGCTCATCTGAACCGCCTGTTTGAATTAAATCATATTTTTGAGCCAAAATATAAGGTTCT
The DNA here is from genome assembly GCA_944324915.1 of Candidatus Gastranaerophilales bacterium. Classification (GTDB taxonomy): domain Bacteria; phylum Cyanobacteriota; class Vampirovibrionia; order Gastranaerophilales; family Gastranaerophilaceae; genus RUG14156. The sequence goes on from CALUYD010000001.1 coordinate 257,693, forward strand.
TTTCTTGATGAGAACTTAACTATTCCTCTAAATCTATCGTAAGGGTAATATGTTTCAATTCCATCCAAGCCTAAATTTTTTAATTTCGATACAAAATTATCTAAATTTATAACATTACAACAACAAGGATGAGCTAAAACCGCAAGCCCGCCTGCGCTATGAATAGCATCAATTACTTTTTTAGGATGTCTTGATTTAAAAAGACGAACAATATCATCTTTTTGCTCTTTTTCATTTTTAGCGCATAGCGCATTTATTTTCTCATTTTCAACATCTATGCCATAGCCTAAAATATGCAATAAAGACATTTTATAAAAACAATCAAATTCAACCCCTTTGATTAAAATTTCATCATTTTTATATTTTGTTTGTTTATGTCCTAAAACGCAATTATGGTCAGTAATTGCGATATATTTCATATTTAATTTTTTAGCTTGCTCAACAAGTTTATCAAAATCTTCCTTACCGTCTGAAAAATTAGAATGTATATGAAGATTAACTTTTGAATAAAAATCTTCCCTGTTAAAACTTAAAAATAACTCTCTTAAATTCATCTTTCCAATAAACTAATTGCCATAATAAACACAATAATAGTATAATCCAAGAATAGATAAATGTAAGGAAAATTATGTTTAAAAATTATTTAATTGAATTAAAAGAAATTTTTGCTAGCGCTTTTCAATTTACAAAAGAAAATTTTAAAAGTTATATGGTTCCTATTTGGTTTTTGCTTATAGGACAGATGATTTTTGCTATTCCATCTTTATATTTAATAAAGCAATACGGTTTTTTAAATCTTTCTTTAGGATTAAAAATAACATCAGTTGTTTTATTTGTTCTTTATTTAATTTTGCTTTTTATAATGTTTAAAAAAGTCTTTAAAATGGCTTCAATTGGGCTTAATAAAGATGAAATATCTAACTTTAAATTAATTAACGGATTAATTGCTCTGGGACTTTTTAATTGCACTCCTATAATAGTTTTGTGTATTTTATATTATTTAGCGCTTGTTTTCCCTCAATTTGAGCAAATTTTTAAAATAATTCTAAACTTTTTTACTTTTATTTTTTACTTTGCAATGAGCTTATCTATATCATCAATTGTTAAATGGCAAGAAAAAAATGTATTTTTAGCTATTTTAAAATCGCTAAAAGCGTTTTTTGTAAAATTTAAATATGTAGTTATAGTATTTTTTGTAATATTTTCTCTGGCTACAATAATTTCATACGTTGTATGCACCCTAATTTATGCATTTGGTCTATATTTCAATCTTTTAAATATGACTATGGTAAACACCATACATGCTATTGTTAATATATGTTCTCTTTATGTTATTTCAACATTTTATATAGGTTCACAAACTGCAATTTTAAAGGATGAAAATGAATAGCTTATCTGAATATTTTAAAAAAGGTATAGATTTTTCTAAAATTTATGCCAAAGATTATTTTATAGCACTTATAAAACCAATTATATTTTGTGCAATAGGAACATTATTTGTAATTTTAACTATGCAAAATCCTTCTTTTGCAATTTTAGCTCTTTTAGTAAGTATTCCTTGCATTTGCTATGGTTTTTGGAGAGGTTATATAATAACATACAGCCTAAATTATGCGGCTTTAGGATATTATAAAAATTTTGAAAAAAAAGAATTTATCGAATATTCAAAATTGGTAAATACTAAAGAGCTTGCTTCATATTTATTATATTGCGCTATTATAAGCCTTTTGGCGTTTTTGCCTAGTTTAATTTATGCTCTTAGTAAAATTAATTTAATTTCATTAATTTTAAATCCAAGCTCAATAATGTCAAATGCGGTAGATATTATATCAGTTCTTATTTTTATTTTTGTAAATAGCATTATTTTAATACCGTTTTTGAACTTTTTTAATCAAGCATTATTTTTTAAAAACAGAAACGAAAGTTTTTTTGAATTATTTTTAAATTGCTATAAAATACAAAATTTAACAGGTATTATAATCTGCATAATTTTTAGCGTTTTAGGAGGCGTAATATCAGGTCTAAATCCTATAATATATCTAATTTTAGCACTGTTATTAAATCTTCTTAGTTTTTCAGTTAACACATTTTACTATGAGGACAGATGTCGAAAAAAGATTTAACAAATGAAATAGCATCGATGCATTTAGGCAAAAAATCTATCGGAAGCGAATTTTATGACCCTAATTTATTGGTTAAAATTCCAAGGCAATTAAACCGTTTACAATATAATATTCAAAATGACAATCTGCCTTTTTTAGGGTGTGATGTTTGGCATAATTATGAATTTTCAGCTATGACAAATAACAATTTGCCGATTTCAAAAATATTAAAATTAAAATATAGCGCAAAAAGCGAGTTTTTAGTTGAATCAAAATCGCTAAAACTTTATCTAAATTCTTTTAATATGTCAAATTTTGGAAATAATACCAAAGAATGTCTTGAAATTTGCAAAAATATAATTGAAAAAGACTTATCAAATGCGCTAAATACAAAAGTTGAAGCAAATTTTATAGAAAATGAAAGAATAAATATTTTTCAAAAATTTCAAAATATAATGGATTTTATTGATGAAAATAGCTTAAAAATTGAAGAATTTAGCGAAAATCCAAATCTCTTAAAAATAGAAGACAATATTTTAAAAGAATATTTTTTAAAATTTGACGCACTTCGCTCTAATTGCAGAGTTACTCATCAACCGGATTTTGGGGATATTTTTATATACTATAAATCAAAAAAACATATCCTGGAAAATTCACTTGTTCAATATTTATGCTCATTTAGAAAAGAGTATCATTTCCATGAAGAATGTTGCGAAATGATTTATAAAAGACTTTTTGATATTTTAAATAAAGATGATGAATTATTTATTAGTACACTTTACACAAGACGAGGCGGTATCGATATTAACCCTATCAGATACAGCGCAAATTGCTCAATTAAAGATTATGAAGATTTAATTGACACTAAAAAATTTGCAAGATGTCCTAATAAACAATAATTTTATTCAATTGAAGATTGAAAAATTTTAGATACAAAGCTAAATGCATCATCCATTCCATAATCTTTATCATCAAGAGCAATAGCTGCAACATAAGCCTTTAGAGTTCTAGATAAGATTTTTTCAGGATATTTTGCCAATGCTTCTTCATCAGCTACAACAAATTTATCTAAACCTAATTTTTGTGAAACACAAGCTAGGTTTTCTTCTGACATTATATTATTTAACATCCCCATCATCTCTTGAGGCGAAGTATCGTCATTTTGTTGATAAATCATTCTTAAAATAGAAGTTTTCATTAGCTCAGAACCGATATTTGCCATTGTATAATTATCATACTTTGATGATTTATAGCCTAAATCGCCTAAAGCAGAAAAATGAATAAATGCTTTATTTAAAAGTTCTTCATCGTGAATATATGTTCCTAATTTTTTTTGTAATTCAAATAATTCATAGCTTCTTATAGCATTAACTTGGGAAGGACTTTGTTCTTTTTGAATGCCATAAAATGCAACTTGATTTTTATATAAAGGAGCTAATTGAGAATTTTGCGATATATTTTCTTGAGTTTGAATATTTTGTTTTGGAGCTTTATAAATTCTATTAACCCCAAGTGCACGATTTTTAGAAATAATTGCATTAATTCTCATATTTTTCTCCTTAAGTTTACTTATAAAAAACTCGAGAAAAATATTTTTTGCTAATCAGATTTTAAATTTTTTAAAATTTTTTCGGTTCTTTTTTTATTTTTTTCAATTAAATCTAATTTTTCATTGTGCGATAAAGTCTTTTTAATTCGATATTCTTCTTTCATAGCGCTTGATTTATCTTCAAAAATATCAACATAAGCAATATAATCAGGTTTATGAGCACGTGTATATTTTGCACCTAAGCCATTTTTATGTTTTTCAAATCTATTTAAAACATCACGAGCGATACCGCAATAATAAGTATTATCAAGCGTTTTGAGAATGTAGAGATAATATTTCATCTAAAACTTCTATTATTTCTTTTTCTTTTTCTAATGTAACTAAAATACTACGATATTTTGAAGCGTTTCTCACAGATGAAATATAATAATTATAAAATTTTCTCATAAATTTTATGCCGTTAACTTCACCCATATTAATAACTTCAAGCCTTAAATGTTCTTTTAGCATTTCAATTTTTTGAGCCAGGGAAGGTTCATCTATAATTTCATTATTTTCAATATATTTTTCAATTCGATAAGGCAAGCTAAAATCACCCATAATGCCTCTACCTATTGAAACACCCTTGCAACCGCTAATTTCAATACATTTTTTAGCGTCTTGAACACTTTTAATATCGCCATTTGCAAAAACAGGAATATTCAATTCATCAACTAAATTTTTAATTTTTGACCAATCGGCTTGCCCTTGATACATTTGAGAGCGAGTTCTGGCATGCAAGGTTACAAAAGATGCTCCGGCTTTTTCTAATGCTTTTCCAAATTCAACATAATTTTGCTCATCGCACGTCCAACCAAGCCTAAATTTAGCACTTACAGGCAAACCTGTTGCTTCTTTAATAGCAGATAAAATTTCACATGCCAGCATGGGCGTTTTCATCATAGCGGAGCCATCGCCTGAAACTACAACTTTTTTAACAGGACAACCGCAATTTATATCAATCATACTTGCAAAAGGAGCTAAAATCTTAGCTGCTTTAACCATTTTATCAACTTTATGACCCACAAGCTGAAAAGCAAGAGGATATTCAAAATCTTCAAACTTTATAATCCTTGGATTAGGGTTATTGCAAAGCATTTCAGATGAAATCATCTCAGTTGTCATAAGACATTTTGAATTATATTTTCGAATTAAACCTCGAAAAACAACGTCTGAAACACCGGCTAGGGGCGCTTGTATTACTTTTATATCATCAATATTTATTTTTTTATTTGGTATTTCCATTTAATTGGCTCAGATATTCTTTTAATTCCTTAACTCGAGAGCTTGAAAAGTTTGTCATATCATCTTTTTCATTTTTCAAACTTAAAAATTTCTCATAATTTTGAACTGCTTCTTGATATTTTTCATCATTATCCAATAAAACCGCTAAAGAATAATAAGCAGGGGCAAAATTAGGACTTTTTGAAATCAAAGTTTTATATTGCTTAATAGCGTCATTTGGTTTTTTCATTTCCTCAAGATTTAGCGCTCTATAATACATAGCATATTCATCTTGCGGTTTTTTAGTTAGATATTTATCTAAAATTGCATAGGATTTTGCAAACTCATTATTTTCATAATATGAAATTGCTTCTTGTAATTGATTTGAATATTCATTTTCATTAATCGAAGCTAATAGTTCTTTAGCTTGAGCGTTTGTTTTATCATAAGCTAAAATCTTATTTGCCATTAATTTTGCATTATTATAATCACCCAAAGAATAATAAGCCCAAGCGCTATTTGTTAGAGCTTCTTGATTATTAGGCTGTTGCGCTAAAATTTCAAGATAATATTTATTAGCGCTATTATAATCTTTTAATTGCCAATAGCAACTTGCAAGAGCCATTTTAACTTCAGGGGTTTTATTTTCAATTTGCAAATATTTATTTATTGCACCTTGATAATTTTGCACTTCGTATAATTGAGTAGCTGAAGCATATAATGAGCCTGCATTATAGTTTTTAACATCTGATAAATAAGAATTTAATTTTTCACTGTTTGGAATAGCCAACAAACCTTTTTGGCAAATATTTTCAGCATTTTTATAGTCTTTTTGTTCAAGATAAATTTGAGCTAAATTTAGATAAACTTCTTCTTTAGATGGATTTATACGAAGCGCATTATTATAATATTGAAGCGCTTGAGAATAATTTTTATTTTTGTGAAACTCATAAGCACAATTAAATTGAGCTTCATAGCTATTTGGTGAAGATTGAGCTTTTTTAATTAAATAATTTTGTAATTTTTCACCGTTAAAATTATTCACAATAATATCATCGATATTAGCTTTAGCATTTTGATTATTAGGATTAATTGCTAAAATTTGTTCGTAAACTTTAAGCGCTTCTTCATAGCGCATTAATTCTTTTAGAGCATTTGCTTTATATTCTAAAACCTCAATTTTATTAGGATTAGAAGCTAAAACTTTATCATAGACATTAATTGCTCCTTGGTAATTTTTTTGTTGAATATATAAAGAAGCAAGATTATACATAATAACTTCATCATTAGGATTTAATTGATAAGCCTTTTGATATTGAGCTTTTGCGGCTTCTAAGTTACCTTGTTTTTGATAAATCGCACCAAGATTAATATAGCCTTGCGCATCGTTTGGATTATTTACTATATTTTGTGTCCATTTATTTTCTAAAATTTCCATCAGCTCGGGGCTTTTATCACCATATTGCAAAGCTAGATTATATTGTTCCATGCTAGCTTCATAATTTTTTGCTTCATCAAGCATAACGCCATATAAAAAATGTAATTTAGCATCTTTAGGGTTATTGTCAATAGCTGTTTTCATATAGTCCATACCTAAAGATAAATTATTTAAATTTTTATAGATATTTCCTAAATTTTCATAAGCAGTATTTTTATATTGAGTATTTTTTAATTGTTGAAAATCATAAGCAGCAGCCGCTAATTCGCCTTGGGCTCTTAAATTTTTAGCTGATTGCAAACGAGCTTGAGGGTTTTGGCTTTGCGATAATCTTTTTTCTAAATTATTAATATCATTAGTACAAGAACTAATTAAAGCGCCTAAATTATTAGGTTTATCACTCCAATATTTTGCATAAAAACAAGCATTTTTATAATCAATCAAGGCTTTTTTATATTCTTTTGTTGTATTTTGATAATATTGGGCTCTAGCATAATAAGCATTAGCTAAAGCGCCTTGAATTGTTTCATCATAAGGGGAAAATCTTAAAACTTTTCTAAATTCACTAATTGCAGAAGAAAATTGCTGATTTTTTAAATATTGCATACCGTTTGAATAATATGCACTGTATCTTTGAGCTGTTTGCTCCTGATATTGCGCATTTGCATAATTAAAATTCAAAAATAATGCTAATCCAAGCAAAATTATAATTCTTTTTTTCATTAATTCTCCCCAATTAAATGCCATTTTATTATACAACAATATGGGATTTTATAATAGCGCAAGATGATTAAATCATATTGTATTTTAGTTTATATTTTACTTAATTGCCCCCAAGATTATTTTAAACTATAATAAAAAAATCAAGGAGAAATCTATGAAAGGCATAATTTTAGCAGCAGGAGCAGGCTCAAGATTATATCCTGCAAGTTTACCAATTTCTAAGATATTATTGCCGGTTTATGATAAACCGATGATATATTATCCAATAACTACGCTGCTTTTAGCTGGAATTAAAGATATTTTAATCATTACAAGTCCTTATGATATTGATAATTTTAAAAAAGTTTTAGGCGATGGAAGTGATATTGGAATTAAATTTTCTTATGCCGTTCAAGAAGTGCCAAAAGGAATAGCTGAGAGCTTTTTAATTGCGGAAGATTTTATTCAAGATGAACCTGTTGCGCTGATTTTAGGCGATAATATTTTCCATGGTTTCGGTTTTTCATCAATGCTAAAAGAAGTAGGCTCAAGAGATTTTGGAGCAACCGTTTTTGGCTATCAGGTGCAAGACCCTGAAAGATTTGGTGTTGTTGAGTTTGATAAAAATAATAAAGTTATTTCAATTGAAGAAAAACCTAAAAATCCAAAATCAAATTATGCTGTTACAGGCTTATATTTTTATGATAATAAAGTTGTTGAATACGCAAAAACTCTAAAACCATCTCAAAGAGGCGAGCTTGAAATAACCGATTTAAATAAAATTTATCTTGAAAAAAATAAATTAAAAGTTGAGATTTTAGGCAGAGGTTTTGCTTGGCTTGATACAGGAACATTTGAAAGTTTATTACAGGCAGCTAATTTTGTTCAATCAATGGAAATTAATACAGGCATGAAAATAGCTTCAATTGAAGAAGTAGCTTGCCGTATGGGCTATATTTCAACCGATAAATTAAGAAAAATAGCTCAAAAATATAAACAAAACGGTTATGGCACATATTTAGAAAAAATGGCAAATTCTATTTCTTAACTTGTTGTGATAATTGAGAATAGTGTCTATCAAAAGTTTTTTGGATACAATCGACTACATCCTCACAATCCAAACCACAGCCTATATCTAATATATTTTTTAGTATTTCATCTAAAAATGTTTTATCAATATTGGAATTATATACAAATTTTCTTTCATGTTGTGTGCCAATATTTCTATATAATTGATTTAAATTAAATTTTGTTTTTATTAAATTATAAATCACTTCTCTTTTACAAGCATCATCTCTTAAAGATTTTGGAAGAAATAATTTATGACTAGAATCATTTAAATTTTCTATAAATTCAACAAGGGCGCACAATAAAGCACTAGTAACCACATCATCAAGCCCTGGGTTTGAATTAAAAAATTCATCTACTGCTTTTTGAGATATTTTTTCAACTTTATCTTTAAGTTCTTCTTGTTGTGGAGTTAGAAAATCATTAGTATATATAACGCCCCTTGCAATTACTAATTGACTAGGATTATAACCATGTTTAATTGCCCAAGCATTAAATTCATTTCTTACTTGAGTAGGAATTAGTGAAAAAATAACTCTTTCACCTTTAATATTTTTATAGCCAAGTCTTTCTTCAATTGGTATTTGAGATAACTTATGTTCATCTAAATATTGATAACCTTTTTTAACGGCTTTTGAAAATTGTTCTCTTGCCCAAGCATTTTTCTTCCAAAATAATTCAAGACCTGTAACTTTTCTATCAATAATATTTTGAGCATTTGCTAATTCTTCTAAAGTTACATTTTTATTCATTTTTCTAAAGAAACGAGCTAAGCCTTTATATACGCTTTTTCCTTCAGGAGTTTGATTCCAAGCATAATCCATAACAATAGACATATTTTCTATTTCTTCAGGATGTTGTCTATAAAATTCTTTTTGTCTTTCAGACATTTCATAGATTTTTTCAGGGTTTTCCCTATAATATTTTTTTAAACCTTGAGAAATATGTTCTTTATGCGCACCAGATAATGGTCCTCTTGGAATAACAACTGCTTCGCCTTGTGCTAATTGTTTTTTAGCTTCTTTTGCTTCTTTTAATTTAATTGACATTTGAGAAGTAAAATCTTCATTATATTTTTTATTTGAAAGTTTTAAAACATGAGCGTATTTTCTGTTCATTAAAGGAATATTTAACTTATCCATAACATAATTTAATTGTATTCCTTTTCCATCTTGAGAATTTTGCGCCAAATAATCAGATAAACCATTTAGCGAAAAACCTTGCCCCCAATACAATTTAATTAATTGCAAGGCTAAATCTTCGCTATTTATGAAGGCTTCAAGCTCATTATTTTTATATTCATCTATAAAACTTCCTTTTTGTGCTTCAACATCCCAAGCAGAAACAACATCACTAAATTCAGGATATTTTTCTTTTAATTCTTCTAATGAATAACAATCCAATACACCTTTATATTTTTCAAAATGAATATCATATAAAGTTTTATTTTGCGGATTATTTTCTAAAATAGTTTGTAAAACATTTTCTTCAATATCACAAGGATATTCACTAGAATTTAATCTTTTAAAAGTTTCATCCAAATTAATGGAATAACCCCCGCAAAACGCCAAATATTGAGCAGTGGTCGGCATTAATAATTTTTGTTTTTCAATTGAATTTGTTTGTTTTTGTATAGTATTATTTACTTTTATGGTATTTTTTACGTTAGAATAATTAAAATTAATAGCTGAAAGTTTCATAACACACCTTTTTTTGTATATTTTTATAAAACAAATAAAAGTAAAAAATTGCCCAAAATAAAAAATACACATTTGTTTACAAAACTACTACACTTGTAGATTGTATATATACCTGACTTTCTTACTCCTTTTGTGCTATTTTTTCAACACAGCACTTACAAAAATATTTTTATATGGTATAATATAGCCAAATATATTTGTTGTTAGTTGTATATGTTCGCTAGGAGGTTCTTATGTCACTTTCAGTTCAAAAGCCAAAGACCCAGACTTCAATTAAGTCAAAATTCAATGATGAATTTCAACATTACTTAAAAAAGCAATGTTTGAAAACAACATTCAACGGATTAGAATTAGAAACATTCAGTTGGTACAAAAAAGTTCTTGGGTTAGTCTAAAGCAAAAAAACAGTATTAAAAAAGCGAGTTAATTATTTCATAACTCGCTTTTTTAGTGTTAAATTTTTTCAAAAATTATTTTATCATCTTTAGTATCAATCTTTATCTTATCACCGTCTTTAAAATTACCTTTTAAAAGTTCTTTTGACAATGGATTTTCAATCAATTGACGAATTGTTCTTTTTAGCGGTCTTGCACCATACATCGGATTATATCCTTGAATTGCAAGAAATTCTTTAGCTTCTTGTGTTATTTCAAGTTCAATTTTTCTTTCTGATAATAAATTTCTTAAATATTCAACTTGAATATCCACAATTTTTGATAGATTATCTAAAGTCAAAGCGTCAAAGAATATTATTTCATCAATACGATTTAAAAATTCGGGTTTAAAATATTCTCTTAATTTTTGGGTTATTTCTTCTTTTTCTTGTTCTTTATTCTTTTCGCCCATCATACCTTTTAGTGCATTATCAAGAATAATATTTGAACCTATATTAGATGTTAAAATTATAATCGTATTTTTAAAATCAACAGTTCTTCCTTTTGAATCGGTCAATCTGCCATCATCAAATATTTGAAGCATTAAATTAAATACATCAGGATGAGCTTTTTCAATTTCATCAAAAAGAATAACACTATATGGTTTTTTTCTAACTGCTTGAGTTAATTGACCGCCTTCATCATATCCGACATAACCCGGAGGTGCACCAATTAAACGAGCAATAGAGTGTTTTTCCATATATTCTGACATATCAATTCTAATTAAGCTATCTTCATCTAAGAACATAAATTTAGCTAAAGCCTTAGCAAGCTCAGTTTTACCAACACCTGTTGGGCCTAAGAATAAAAATGTTCCGATAGGTCTTTTAGGGTCAGATAAACCGCTTCTTGCACGTCTTATTGAATCAGATATAACATTAACAGCTTCATCTTGTCCTATAACTTGTTTGTGCAAAGTATCTTCCATTTCTAACAATTTTTGACTTTCTTCTTCAACAAGTTTAGAAACAGGAACACCTGTCCATTTTGAAATTACTTGAGCTATATCTTCTTCATCAATTTCTTCTTTTAAAAGAGTGTTTTTATGTTCTTGATTTTTGCAATTTTTTAATTGCTCAATTAGCTCAGGCAATTTACCATATTGCAATTTAGCTGCAAGTTCAAGATTATAATCTCTTTGAGCTTGTTCAATTTGGTGTTTAACTTGTTCAATTTCAGCTTTTATTTCAACTTCGCCTTTAATTGATTGTTTTTCTTTTTCCCATTGAGTTTTTAATACATCAATTTTAGAATTAATTTCATCAAGACTTTTTTGGACTTTTGAAATTTTTTCTTCATCATTATCATCTTTTAAAGATTGCAATTCAATTTGTAGTTGAAGTTTTTGACGCTCAAGTTTATCAAGTTCTTCAGGCATTGAATCAATTTCAATCCTAACAGCACTTGATGCTTCATCCACAAGGTCAATCGCTTTATCAGGAAGAAATCTATCAGGGATATATCTTGCTGATAATTTTGCAGCAGCAACAAGCGCTGAATCTTTAATTCTTATACCATGGTGAACTTCGTATTTATCTTTTAAACCTCTTAAAATTGAAATAGTATCTTCAACAGATGGTTCATCAACTAAAATCGGTTGAAAACGACGTTCAAGAGCAGGGTCTTTTTCAATATATTTTCTATATTCATTTATTGTTGTAGCACCAAGTGTTCTTACTTTGCCACGAGCTAACATCGGTTTTAATAAATTACCCGCATCAGCTGTTCCTTCAGCACCACCAGCACCCACAACAGTATGCAATTCATCAATAAACATGATGATTTGACCGTCTGATTTTTCAACTTCTTTTAAAACTTTTTTAAGTCTTTCTTCAAATTCACCTCTAAATTTAGCACCGGCTATTAAAGCTCCCATATCTAAAGATATTAAGGTAGTATCTTTAAGACTTTCAGGAACATCACCTCTAATAATTCTATTTGCTAAACCTTCAACAATGGCAGTTTTACCAACACCTGCTTCACCAATTAAACAGGGGTTATTTTTTGTTCTACGATTTAGCACTTGAATTATTCTTCTTATTTCTTCATCTCTACCTATAACAGGGTCTAGTTTGCCTTCTTTTGCTAGTTTTGTTAAATCGATTGAATATTTTTCTATTATTTTATAATCTTCATCAGCATTTTTATTATCCACTTTTTTATCCCCCCTAATATTTTTCATAGCGGTTAAAATTTTATTTTGTGTAATTTGATATTTTTCAACAATTCTTTTAATATCTGAATCATTATTTTCAATTAAAGCCAATAAAATATGTTCAAAAGTAACATATTTATCTTTTAATTCCTGTGCTTTTTGTGAAGCTAGTTCAAATAACATTAAACAATTTTTTGAAAAATAAATTTTATCTGAAATTTCATTAATTTTTGCAAGATTATTCAGCGCATTTTGAATATCACTTGAAAATAAATTTGTATTTAGTTTTAATTCAGCTAAAAGTGACATTATATTATCCATTGAACTTTTTGAAATTGCAGATAATATATGTATCGGCTCAATCAAAGTATTATGATTTTCAAGCGCAAGATTTTGCGCGTCATAAATCAATTCTTTTGTTGTATCGGTAAAATTATCAAACATATAAACCTCATAAATATTAATATTGGCTCTATTTTTATTTTATAAGGTTTTTTTTCAAATTTTCTAAAATTAATCTTATTTTAATTATTTAAAACATCTTTAATCCTGATGTTGTTGTATCGAGAGTTTTTTCTCCGGCTTTTGTAAATTCAACAACATAGCTTGAATTATTGTTATCTTTTAATATTTCCTTAACTTTTCCAACACCGAATTGAACATGAAAAACTCTTGTTCCTATTGGAAATAAACCTATATTTCTATCTTTAAAACAATCACGCGTTTCGCTTGCTTTTTGTTTTGCTTTTGCAATCATATCGGCAATATTAACTGATTGTTTGGGTTCATCTTGTTTATCTTGCTTTTTAATAACTTTAGCATTAATTTGTTTATAATTAATTTTACCTAACGAAGAAGCTAAATTATTTGGCGCAGTAGCATTTTGTGCTTTAGTTGCGCTTGCTTTTATTCTTGCTATTGAACTTAATAAATTATTTGAAGAACCAGATTGTGTTGATGTTGTTTTTTCTTGATATTTCTTTTCTTTTGCTTTTGATACAGCAGATGAAAAACTTGATTTATAAGATGTATCAGAACCTTTCATCTTGATTGATTCTTCATCAATTAATTCAAAAGGAATTTCATTTAAAAATCTGCTTTTAGGATTTGTTTGATAATTTCCAAAAACTTTTCTTGATTTAGCGTAAGTTAAGAATAATTTTTCCTTAGCTCTTGTAATACCTACATACATTAATCTTCTTTCTTCTTCAAGCTCGCTATTTTGAGCACCAAAACCAATTGAGCGAGAATGAGGGAAAATTCCTTCTTCTAAACCAATCAAAAATACAACAGGAAATTCTAACCCTTTTGCAGCATGCAAAGTCATTAATGTAACTGCTTGCTCATCTTTTTTATCTTTATCAGCTTCATCAATATCAGATACTAAAGCTACTTGAGATAAAAAGTTCCCTAAAGGCCCCATATCATCTTCGGCATCCAAGCTAAAATCATCTTGTTCAAATTCTTTAACTACATTTATAAATTCTTCCAAGTTTTCTAATCTTGATTGATTTTCAATATTATCTTCTTGTCTTAAAGCTGGAGAATAACCTGTCTTTTCTAAAACAAAAGCAACAAAATCTGATAAAGAATATTCATTTTGATAAGATGTAATTTCTTCAATTGTTGCAAAGAAATTTTGTAATTTAGCTTTTGTTGAAGCATTAATATCTTCAATTTCATCAAGATGTTTTAATGCTTCATAAATACTTATTTCTCTTTCATCTGCCCAAGCGGATATTTTACTTATTGTTTTATCGCCTATATTTCTTTTAGGTTCATTAATGATACGTTTTAGAGCTTGCGAATCATTATGGTTATAGATTAATTTTAAATATGCAATTATATCTTTAATTTCTTTTCTATCATAGAACTTTAATCCTCCAACTATTCTATATGGTATAGAATAGCTCATCAGCGCTTCTTCAATCGAGCGAGATTGAGAGTTTGTTCTATATAAAATAGCAATATCATTTTTATTTACTCTTAAATTTTCAATTTTTTTTGCAACATATCTGCTTTCAGAAAAATTATCCATAGCTTCAAAAAGGCTTATTTTTTCACCTTCGCCTTTATTTGAATAAAGATTTTTTTCTAAACGTTCCTCGTTATTTTTAATAACTTCATTTGCTGCTTTTAAGATAGTTCCTGTGGAGCGGTAATTTTGCTCTAATTTAATTAAAGACGTATTTTTATAATCTGATTGAAAATTTAAAATTATTTTAAAATCAGCACCACGCCAAGAATAAATTGATTGATCAACATCACCTACCGCACAAAGTGAACCTATTTTATCCTTTTTACAATCAATAGGATAGAGCATATTAATTAAATCATATTGAGCTTTATTTGTGTCTTGAAATTCATCAACAAGAATATGTTTAAATCTATCCTCATATTTTTTTCTCACTTGCTCATTTTCTTTTAATAAATTAACGCTCAACATAAGCATATCGTCAAAATCAAGCGCATTATTTAAAGCTAATTGACGCTCATATTCATAATAAACTTCAGAAATTTTTTGAGTATAATAATCTCTTGCTAAAGTAGCGTAAGCATAAGCATCTTGCATTTTATTTTTAGCATTTGAAATAGCAGCTTTAATAGCCTTAACTTCAAAAGATTTTTCATCAATATTTAATTTTTTAAGGGCATTTTTTATAATGGTTTTAGTATCTGTATCATCATAAATAACATAATTATTATCCCATTTTCTGCCATCTTTTGTTTTGTAGTTTTCTAAATCTCTTCTTAAAATTCTTCCGCAAATATTGTGGAATGTTCCAACCCACATTCTTTTTACTATATCTTCTCCAAGATATAATGATAATCTTTGTTGCATTTCTTTAGCTGCTTTATTTGTAAAAGTAACAGCTAAAATATCATTAGGAGAAACACCTGATTTAACTAAATTTGCAATACGAGAAGTTAAAACTTTTGTTTTACCAGAGCCTGCGCCTGCTAAAACCAAAATTGTACCGTTTTTTTTAGTAACTGCTTCGTTTTGTTGTTCATTTAATCCTTTTAAAAATTCGGCACTGTTTTGCATTAATGTCCTAAATCCTCTTAACTCGATTTTATATATTCCCAAAAATGTGGAAATATGATATTATTATATTCAATATTATACAGGAAAAATTTTAAAGGAATAAGTAAAAAATATGGAAGAAAATTTCGACAAACAAAATCAACATTCAATTATGGTGCCTCTTGAAGATATGGACACAGTTGAGGAAAATGATAGTGATGTCGATGTATTAGCTCAAGAATTAGCTACAATCAGACAAAGTGCTAAAAAAATTGCAATTATCGGTTCAAGAAATCTTACAATTACTCATCAACAAATTATTGAAACATTAACAACAAGCCTTGTTATGCAAGGAAATACAATAATTACATCAGGCGGTTCATCAGGAACAAACGCAGCAGCTATTAGAGGAGCACTTAAAGCTAATCCTGAAAAATTAAAAATTATTCTTCCTCAAACAATAGGTCAACAACCATCAGATGTTCAAGACCAATTAATCGGTGTTCCAAATATTATTGAACATCCGGATAGAGCAATGATGACATTAGCTGATGCAAGCCGTATTTGCAACAGAGAAATTATCTCAGAATGTCAACAATTAATTTGTTTCTTATCTCATTCATCAAATACATTACATAAAGCTGTTGAATTTGCTGAAGAATCACACAAAGTTGTTACTGTATTTTATCTGGATTAATAATAAAATAATTTCATACTAAAAGACCTGTTAAATACAGGTCTTTTTTAGTTAAAATTTTCCTGTCATGTTTTACGGTTTTAAGAAGATAATAAGTTTAATATCTAATCTTATTTATAATCAAAAATGCTTAATTTGCGATTGTGCAAAAACTGATGATTTATTGTGCAAAAACTGTTTAAAATCTGTTCATTATTTATCGAGTTTTCCACAAAAGATTTATAATCAAATTCCAATTTTTTGCGCAACTTTATACAAAGATACGGTAAAAAAATTAATTCAAAAGTTAAAATTTTCACACAATAAAAAATGTGCAATCCCTTTAGCCAGAATACTTTTTAGCTATTTTGAAAAATTAAATTTAAAAGATGATTTTATTATTGTATATCCGCCTTCTTTTTTTACAAAAAACTTCCAAAGAGGCTACAATCCAATGTTTTTAATAGTTAAAGAGTTTTCAAAATTAGCTGATTTATCTTACAAAAAAGATTTAATATTAAAAATAAAACCCACAAAACCGCAGTATAAAGCTAAAAATAGACACAAAAATATAAAAGACAGTTTTAAAATCAATGAAAAATATATTGAATTATTTAAAGATAAAAAAATCCTTATAATTGATGATATAACTACATCAGGGGCTACTTTAGAAGAATTAATAAATTGCTTTTTAAATGTTGGAATTAAAAATATTATCTGTTTAACAATTTCAAAAGCATCTGTTTAAAAACTGTTGAAAAAATCAACAAGTTTTGAACATGTAAAAATTCAATAATAGCAATACTTTTAATACTTTTTGCACAAATATTTTGTCTTTATTATATATTATTAAATTTATATTTAAATATATATATTTATATAATACAAACACATTTTAAAAAACCAAATAGGGGGTATTTGTCAGATTTAGTTTTTATACTATAATTTTAGAATAAATACTAAGGAGGCTTTGCCAGTGGAAATTGTTTTAAATAAAGAAGATTTTTCAAACGGAATTAAGATTGTTGAAAAAATCACATCTCAAAAAGCAATTCAGCCAATTTTATCCAATATTTTAATTGAAGCTGTATCAAGCGATAGAGTTAAATTTTGTGCAACAGATTTAAATTTGGCAATTAATTATAAAATTCCTGCTCAAGTTGACGGGTTCGGTGCTATAACAATATCTGCAAGAAAAATTTCTGAAATTGTTTCAAAATTATCTTCAACAGAAGTTACATTAAAAACTCAAGAAGATAGCGACAATGTAAAAGTTAAAAGCGGAAAAACAGAATTTGATTTAATCGGTTTAAATGCTTTGGAATTTCCTAAAATAATTAATGATACAGATAATGTTGAAGAAAAAATTGTAACTTTAAATAAAAATGAATTTTCAAAAGCAATTAAACAAGTTATTTTTGCTGTTTCATCTCAAGAAACACAAGCTGTTTTAACAGGTGTTTGTTTTAATATTGAAAATAATATTTTAGAACTTGCAGCAACTGACGGTAACAGACTAACAAGAATACAAAAAGAAATTTCAACACCAACTGATGAATTGATTAATTTTATAGTTCCTGCTAAAACTTTAGCGGAAGTTCAAAGAATTTCATCAATTGTTGAAGATGAAAATATTACTTTGAAAATTCAAAAAAATAAAATATTATTTGAATTTGAAAATTTAACATTCCAATCAAGATTAATTGATGGTATTTATCCTAAATATCAACAATTAATTCCAAATTCAGGGGAAAGAAAAATCATAATAGATAGAGCTGAATTGATTAATTCAATTGAAAGAGTTTCTGTTATGGTTAATGATAGAACAAATGTCATGAAATTTAATTTTACTCAAGGTCAATTAGAGATTATGGCAGATACTCCTGAAGCCGGAAGATCAAAAGATTATATTGATATAGAATATAATTTTGATGATATGTTAACTGCTTTTAATTATAAATATGTATTAGACGGTTTAAAGAATATGGATTCTAAAAATGTTGAAATTGAAATTTCAGACGTTTTAGCAGCATCTATTTTTAAACCACAAGATGACAAGAATAATTATATTTGTTTAATTATGCCTGTTAAAGTTCAATAGGAAAAATTATGAAAGTAAGCGTTAAAACACCTGCAACAATAGCGAATTTAGGCTGTGGATTTGATTCTTTCGGCTTAGCTTTGCCTTTATATAATGTAGTTTCGGTTGAAGAAACAGTTTTACCAGGGTCGGGTATTGAAATTAATATCATTAATGAAAAAAATAATACCGATAATGAATTAACTGATGTTGCAACCGATAAAACAAATATTGTATATAAAGCAATTGAATTATTATATAATTTCATAGGTCAAATACCTAATGAGCTTAAAATTACAATTAAAACACAAATTCCTATCGGTCGTGGCTTAGGTTCATCTTCATCTGTTATTGTTGGTGGTTTAATTGCAGCTAATGAATTACTAGGCAGACCCGCCGATCAAAAGGTTTTAATGTCTATTGCAACAGAAATAGAAGGACATCCTGATAATATAACTCCTGCTTTTTTAGGCGGCGTTACAATGTCATCTTGGGAAGAGGATGGTTCTGTTATATATAGAAAATTACCTTGGAATGATGATTGGAAATTGATGGTTTGTATTCCTGATTATGAGCTTAATACAGAAATTTCTCGCTCTGTTTTACCTAAAGAAGTTCCTATGAAGGATGCTGTTTTTAACCTAAAAAGAAGCGCTATGTTTGTTGATGCGCTTTATAATAAAGATGAAGAACTTTTGAAATTGGCTCTAAAAGATAAACTTCATCAGCCATATAGAGAAAAATTAGTCCCCGGACTGTCTGATATTATGAACAATTTAAAACACACAAACGGCGTTATCGGCACTGTTTTATGCGGTGCCGGACCCGCTGTTTTAATTGTTTATAATGGAATTAATGTTAGTGAAATAAAAGAAATAGTTACAAATTCATGGAATTATTTTAATGTTAAATGTAATTTTATGAATCTCCCCATTGAAAAAGAAGGCGCAAGTATTTTGTAATGTCAGATTTTGGTTTTAAATTTGATTGTATAGTAGTTGGTGCAGGTCATGCAGGAATTGAGGCTTCAATTTCAGCTTCAAGACTTGGTTTAAAAACTCTTTTAACTACTCTTGATATTGATAATATTGGTTTAATGCCTTGTAATCCTGCTATCGGGGGTCCTGCAAAATCTAATTTAGTTAGAGAAATAGACGCTCTTGGTGGTGTTATGGCAGAATTAGCAGATAGCACCTATCTTCAACTAAAAACGCTAAATTCATCCAAAGGACCCGCAGTTAGAGCGCTAAGAGCGCAATCTGATAAAAAAGAATATCGTGCAGCTGCAAGAAAATATATTGAAAATGAACCTAATTTAATACTAAAGCAAACTCAAATTGTAGATTTGATTGTTGAAAATGATACTATTAAAGGTGTTGTTGATGAATTAGGTATAGAATATTTTGCTCCTGTTGTAATTTTAACGACAGGAACAAGCCTTGAAGGCAGAATATTTGTTGGTTTGAAACATTTTCAAGCAGGAAGATTAGGAGAAAGAAGCGCTATCGGTTTATCTCAAAAATTGAGAGATTTAGGTTTTAATGT
Organism: Candidatus Gastranaerophilales bacterium; assembly: GCA_944324915.1. GTDB lineage: Bacteria > Cyanobacteriota > Vampirovibrionia > Gastranaerophilales > Gastranaerophilaceae > RUG14156. Next base: position 277,433 of record CALUYD010000001.1, read on the forward strand.
AAGAAAATTAAAAACAGGTACACCAGCAAGAATTGACGGCAGAACCATTGATTACTCTAAACTTGAGCTTCATCCTGGGGATGAAGTTATAGATAATATGCCTCGATTTTTTAGTTTTAAACCAAATAGACCAATTAGAAAGCAATATCCTTGTTATTTAACTAAAACAAACGAAAAAACCCATGAAATAATTAAAGCAAATCTTGATTATTCTCCATTATATCGTGGTTTAATTACAGGTGTTGGTCCAAGATATTGCCCAAGTATTGAAGATAAAGTTATAAGATTTGCGCATAATCCTTCACATCATATTTTTATTGAGCCTGAAGGAAAAGATACTTATGAAGTTTATATTCAAGGTTTTTCAACAAGTTTACCTATTGAAGCTCAATTTAAAATGATTCGTTCCCTACCCGGGCTTGAAAATGCTTCAATGATTAAACCTGCTTATGCGGTTGAATATGACAGCGTTTGCGCTCTTGAATTAGATAACGGTTTAATGACTAAAAAAATTAAAGGGTTGTTTTTAGCAGGTCAAATAAACGGTACATCAGGATACGAAGAAGCAGCAGCTCAAGGGCTTGTATCAGGAATTAACGCTAAAAATTATCTCGATAATAAAGAATATATTGAACTTACTCGCTCAAATTCTTATATTGGAACATTGATTGATGATTTAATCACAAAAGATATTGATGAACCTTACAGAATGCTTACTTCAAGAAGCGAATACCGTTTGATTTTAAGACAGGATAACGCTGATTTAAGATTAATGGAATTAGGTTATAAACAAGGTTTAGTCAAAGAAGAAGATATTCAAAGAAAACGATTTAAAGAAGCTGAAATCGAAAGACAATTCAATAAATTGAGAGATTTTAAAATTTCAGCAAATGAAAAAAATAAAGAAATTTTAGCAAAATATAATGAAAATTTAGAGCTTGGAATTAACGCTTTTGAAATTTTAAAACGTCCTAACCTGAATTATAAAATTTTAAAAGAATTAGGCTTTAAATCAAATATTTTAACTGATGATAATTATTTAATCAGAGATATTGAAGAACAAACAGAAATTTTAATAAAATACGACGGTTATATAAAGCGTCAAATTGAGCAAATTAATAATCAAGAAAAAATGGAAAATATAAAAATTCCTGAAAATATTGATTACAGTTCAATTAAGCAAATTTCAACAGAATCAAAAGAGAAATTAATAAAAATTAAACCTAAAACACTTGGTCAAGCTCTTAGAATTGGCGGAGTAAAACCAGCTGATGTTTCTGTTTTAATGGTTTTGATTGAACAACATAAAGCACTAAAAAAATAACCCTTTAAAAGGGTTATTTTTATTATAATATTATTTTTTAAATTCTTCAGGTCTATCTTCTCTATCTTCGTTCCATCTTTCAAGACCCATTTGTTTTCTTACTAAACCAATACCAACGTGAACTCTCCATTCATCCATTTTTAATTGGGCTGCAAGGATTTTATGGCAACCGATTGGAGGTAGAGGTAATAATGGTTCATAAAGATTTCTTATAGCCATCATTTGATCAGGAGTAATAGCAAGTTTTCTTTTAGGGAATTGTACTTTTGGAAGCATCATTTTTTGTCTTATTAAGTTAATTCCAAAAAATACTTTTTTAGGCTCTAAATTGATAGCTTGAGCAATTACTTCATGAGCATCCGGATTTGGAAGCGGAAGCATTTTTTTATACATTTCTTCGATAGCTGCTAATTGTTCTTTGTTTATTAAAAGCGGTTTTGTTTTGTTTGGTCTTTGAGGACGTCTGTTGTTTTTGTTAAAACCAGATTTTTGAGGACGTCTGTTATTAAATCCGCCTTGGTTGTTATTTTTTTGGTAATTATTTCTTGGTCTGTTGTTATTGTATCCTTGATTATTTTGAGGTTTATTATATCTTCTTTGATAACCTTCAGGATTTCCTGTTCCTGCACTGTATCCTCTTGAATAATCTTGAGCTACTCCGTTTTCATCAACAGGAGCAATTGATTCGGTTGTTGTTCTTTCGGGGTATAAACAATCAGGACAAATAACCCTTTTTGGGTTTTTAGTTTCAAATTCTTTCCCGCATTTAATGCATTTGTTCGTATACATTAGAATAATCTTTCTATTACTTTATTATTCCCATCACTTAATGATAATTAGTTTAATAGGCAATATTTATTAATACACTCTTCTCACTATTTTTATATACCACTATTTTATAAAAAAATATTAATTTATGCAAATTATTTATAATTTTTAACTATAATTGAAATTTTATTAAAAAATGATAAAATTTTTATATGGCTAAAGATGGATTAATAAATTGTAAAAAATGCGGAACATTATTCTTTAAAAACTCCGGTCGTGAGGTTTGCGAGGAATGTTTTAAAAAAGAATTAGATGAAATTGATGAAATAAGAGGTTTTGTCGCTTCATCTGACAAAGCTAAAGTATCTTTGGATGATATTTCTCAAGCGTTAAACATTGCAAAATCAGAACTTGAGGATTTAATAATTCGAGGAAGATTATTTACAGTATTACCAAGATTATCTGTTAAATGTCGTTTTTGCGGTGTTGAATTGGAAGATGATGAAAAAACAGGTTTTACTTGTAAAAAATGTTTAATGAAATTTTCTCCAAAAGTAAATGAATTAGAAAAAAAAGGTATAAATATCCAAAAATACCAAGAGGAAGCAAGAAAAATCAATCGCCGTCTTAGAGGCGGAATGAATACCACTGATGGCGACACCAGATATGGTTTTATACAAAATTATGATTTATGATATAAAACTGTTTCCGTATCTTAAAGACCCTGTTAAATAGGATTCTCGAAGCGCTGAGCGAAGATTTTTATATACTTTTTTGGCATTGCCTTTTGAACTTTCTTCAATTTTTGCAATCGAATCAGTATATTTATTTGCAATAAAACCTGTATTTAAATTTAAGTTTAAATTAATTAAAATTGAGCTTGTTCTGCTATCTAGTCCTTGTTTTTGATTTGTCATAACGATATCCTTTTGTCCTTATATAAATAAAAACAAAAACCAAGTCGTTATATCAAAAGTATATAATTTTGTTACATAACTTTACAAAATTATTGCTCAACATAGCTGATTAATTTTTCAACTGCACTTTGAATTGAATTAATTTTATCTTCAATTATTTCAACCCTATTTGAAAGCATTTTAGTCTGAGTCATATTTTCATAGAAAATATCAATAAATTGTGCAGGATTGAAATTATCGTTTTGCGCTTGAACTAAAAGTTCGACTTTTTTTGTTAGTTCCATAATTTTAGCATCTTGAATTTGAGAATTTTTAATAATGTGTTTTAGTGCATTTTCGATTTTTGCGCTGAATTCTAAGACATTACTTTTTGATTTTTCACTTTGAAGAAGTCTTGTTTTGATATCTTCAAAGCCGATATTTTTCATATCGTCAAATCTTTCTGCTAAATCATCAATTTTAACAACAGCATCTTTAAACCAACCGGATAAATGACCAAGTTCTGCTTCAACATCTCGGTTGATTTTAACGCCTTCAAGCCCTACTGTTCTTAATTCTATGATTTTTTCAAATATATTTTTAAATTCTTCATTATTTGCAGTGTTTTTCTCGATTGTTAAGCGGATTTTAGCCAAATCAGACTCAACATCTTCTAATGTATAAGAATAATTAGAATTGTCTTCGTTTGTTCTTATTCTTTTGACTGCGTTTTCTAATTTTGAAAATTCGCTTGCTAAATTTTCTTTAATTTCTTGAGAAATATTACTCTTTAAAAATTCAAAATTAGATAAATATTCTTGAACTTTGTTTGATAAATTATCAATATTATTATTTTGTTTATCAATTTCTGAATTGTCTTGGGGTTTATCTAAAAGAGCTGAAATTTTTTGAACGTTATCTTTTAATTTTTGTTCAATTTGTTCTTTTGTTTCTTTAAATTCGTCTGATAATTCAATGTTAAATTCTTCAATAGCTTGAATTTTTTCTGAAATTTTAGAAATTGCACTCAATATAGAAGCAACATTTTTGCTTTCTTCCATATTTGCAATTTTCATAGATAAATTTGATGTACTTGATTGAATTTCTTCTAATAATTCTTTAGCGTTGTGGATTTGTTGAAGATTTGTTCTATCGATTTTTGTTTCGATATCTACAACAGTTTCTCTAAGAGATTTTTTCTCAATAATATTATCTAAATCAGCACCGATATAATTATCTAAAAGTTTATCGATTTTTAGCTCAAACTGTTGAATTGAACCTTTATTTGATTTATCAATTGCGCTAATACCTTCTAAAATATCGCTTTTGATTTCATTTAAAATATCGCAAGATTGAGCTGATGTAGCGTTAATTGTGTCATTGATTTTATCAATTGTATCTTGGCTGAAATTTTCAAGACCAACTTCTAGGGAAGCTAATTTATTTGCGATTTTATCGGCATTATCTTGTTGTTTTATTGAAAATTCTTGAAAATCAACTCTGTTATTTACAAATTCTTTTTGAATTTTATCATTTACTGATTCAACACTATCGATAAGATGATCTGAAAGTCTTTGTAAATCAACTTTTAGAGTATCAATTGTTTCAATATTTATCGTTTTAACATCTTCATGGATTTTATCTGCCGCTGTTTTTAAATTTTCTTGAACAGTTGAGATAATATCTAAACAAGATGTTTTAATTTGGCTTAAATTTGCACTATTTTCAGTAACAACGTGAGTTCTGAATATTTCTAATTTATCTGAAATAGTTGGAATTGCTTCAGAAATTTGAGTTAAAATTTGCATGCTTGAAACAGAGCCCATATCATTAAGGCTTGTTTGCATATTTTGAATAGATGATTGAATTTCTAAAGTAATATCTCGAAGATTATCGGCTAAATCTTTGATATTTCTTCCTAAATCTTGATTTTTTAATTCGTTCATAGCCTTTTCAATCGGCTCTTGAAGAATTTTGATATTACCTTCATTAATCGCATTTAAATCTTTTTTAAATGAAGCCAAACCAATTAAAAGTGTTTTAATATCTTCTTTTGATTGGTTTAAATATCTTTCAAATTCTGCTTGATGTTGATGAGATTTATATAAAATTTCATCATTAATCAAACCATGAACATCTTTTAATTCACTTCCAAGATTTTGAACTGTTTGAGAAAGTGTTTTGATTTCATCTTTTGTGTTTGTAATGTTGTTTGATAAATTTTGAATATTATTTGAAACAGTAGCAACATTGCCTGTCAAATTATAAACTTCTGTTTTAACGCCTGCATCTCCTGCGGTGTTAATGATTTTTTGAATTTCATATTTAACTGTTTCAATTTGATTTTTAAGTTCAGCATTAAGAGCTTGAAGTTGTTGTTTTGAATCAAGCGAATTAATGTCATCTTTTAGATTGGTGATAGTGGAAGTAAGGGCTCTAACTTCTCTTAGAGCATCGTTAAATATATTTTCTCTATTTTGGATAGTTCCTATTAAACCTGTTAAATCACGATATTTTGTATCTATGATTGAAATAGCGGAAATAACGGAATTAACATTTCCTGAAATTGTGTTTAATTCTGATTGAATTAAAGAAAAATCTTCTTTTGATGTTCCTTGTTTAATTTGGTTTAAGAAATCAGCGAAATTTTTATTTAGTGTGTTTGTTATATTATCAAATCCATTAGAAAAATTGATAAAATTTTCGCTTAATTTTGTGATTTCTTCGCTTTGATTATTGTTTTTTTGAAGTTCGATAGCGTTAAATATTTTTTGCAAAGCTAAATCTTGAGAATTTAGTTTTGAATACATATTTGCCGTATCATTTAATAATCTTGAAACTTCAGAAGCGATTTTAGGATTTTGCGCTTGTTGAGTTTGCATTAGCGCTTTTAGCGAATTTTCAAGTTCTTTTATAAATTGATTTGTTTGACCATATTTAAGGTCTATTGTTTTTCGAAATTCGTTAACAAGAGTGGCAGCAATTTTTTCGCTTGAAACGGTTGTTAAATTTTCATAGCGTTGTGATAAGCTGGTGAGTGCATTATATATTTCCCCTTGTGACATTGATGATTTGGCATATAAACCTTTGATGGCTTGTGTTAGTTGGTCTAATCTGATTTCAATACTGTCTACCATGATTTTTTATGTTTTTCCTTTACTCCCATGAAAGTTATTTTAGCAAAAGTCAAGAAATAAGGCTAATTGTAAACTTTATCTTAATATGTTTGCTCTTTGAATACACTTGTTTTTAATACATTTCTGTAATTGTCGCTTAAATGAGCCCAATCAAAGAGAATTACACCATCAAGTTTAAGTTTTCTAACTATGTGAATTTGTCTTAATAAATCCTCCGGATCTGATTCGATAAAGCCTGCAAATAATCCGGGGTAAACCTGTGCATTATTAGATGTTTTTTTCTTTATTTCTTCTAACATTGATTTAGCTAAATTATCATCCCCTGTTAATATTAATGGAGTAACTGCATCTAAATAGCAATTATCTACCCAGCTAAACCAATCTTGGAATTTTGTTTGTATACTAACTTTGTAATCAGGAAAAATTACCGCTGATAACATTACATCTCTGTATTTTAAAAGATTGTGTACTTGTTGAATATAGCGAGTGATTTTATTTCTTCTATATTCGCACCAAACATCCCACATTTGTGTTTTTGGTTGGATTTCCATAGGGTCATAAGCAAATATTTGAAAAAATTCTTCACGAGCATATTTTGTATAACCCCATTGGTTGTTTAAATTTTCTTTTGATATATTAGGATACCTTACATAATCAATATTTACGCCATCAACTGCGTATTTTGTTGTAATTTCAGAGATAAGTCTTAATAAAAACTCTATTACTTCAGGATTTGCAGGGTCTAAGAAATATCCGTTGTGTTCTTGCGGATGTGGAACATAGCCGTCAAAATCAGCTTTTTGTTTTGTTCTGTTCATCCATTGAGGTTTAACCGCTAATATTGATTTAGGGTTATTTTGAGGAGGTTTATTTCCTACATAAAAACTTTCAAACCATACGTGAACCTTAATATTTCTTCTGTGGGCTTCCTTAATCCAGACAGCCAGGGCGTCAAAATTTTCAAAATCAGGATTTTGTTCTTCAAAACCATAATCTCTCATTGTTTGAGATGGGAAGATTGTTCTTCCATGGAAATATGTTTCTAAGAATATATTGTTAATACCTGTATCTTTAATTTTATCAAGTGTTTTTTGAATTTCTTGGATATTTTTTGAATTTGGTCTTATCCAAGTTCCTTTTAGTTCTTTTTCTAAATAAGGAAGTGTATATTGAAAAGCCAATGAAGCATATTTAATGGATTCTTTTGCGCAATTTAGTGATATATCGGATGAATCTTTTTTTGATTTTCGATACATTTGTTTTGCTTTTTTTAGATAATAATAGATAAATTTATCATCCCTATCATCATAATCTGATTTAGTAGAAATTAAAATATCTTCAACATCTTCTATTTTTGATTTTGCGTAGTAGCGATAGCTATCTATTGTAGTATAAGAGCGAATTGTTTTATTAATTATTTGAACTTTTGTTCCTATTTTTAAGTTATCGCTTATCCATTTTTTAGCGCTTCCATGACCTGATATTACAAAGCCGTCGTTTGGAATATTGGAATTTGCCCCTGTAAGGGCAACAACAACTCCGTCTTGAACTATTGCTTCTTTACCAAATTCATTTGTGCCTGTTGTTTTACCGTAGCCTTTTGTATAAATTACAAGCTGATTTGGACCTCTGTATCCGGGGTATGTGTTTGTAGGTAAAATTTCATCTTGCGGATAAATCGCATTAATTTTTCTTGATGATTCAGATAATATTCTATCGCTTGAATCTTTTGTAATAATATTGATTTTGTATTCTTTTTGTTGTGTTTGGGTTTTTTGGGTTTCTTTTTTTACTTGAGGTTGAGGTTTATTTACTAATGTTATTTCTTGATTTTTTTGAACATAGAGAGGTTTTGTTTGCTTTTTTTCTCTATATTCTATTGATTTTTGAGGTTTTAGAAGATTATCATAATCTTTTGCGCTAATAGGAATTGCATCAGCAAAGGCAAATTGAGCCTTAAATAGCAATAGCGCAACAAAAATAAATTTAATTATATTTAATAAACCCCTCAAGAGCCCCTCTTTTTATTTCTTTATTATTTAAATTTTATAATAAAAAAATAGCTCGAGCAAAAAATTTTATATTCCTTAAAATTTCTTTGTAACAAGGGCAAAAATATCATTATAACAAATTGCTATCATTAAAATGATTAAAAGAATAAAGAAAAAGTTTGTTATTTTTTCACCTAATTCTTTGTCAGGTTTTTTACCTGTTATAGTTTCAATTATTAAAAACATCACATGACCGCCGTCAAGCGCCGGAATTGGCAAGAAATTCATAATAGCAAGGTTTATTGATATCATTGCAGTTAATAAAATTCCATTTAATAAGCCTTTTGAAGCAATAATATCTCCGCCGATTTTAATTACCGCTATAACTCCATGCATATCTGATGCGCTTACTTTTCCTGTGATTAATTGCCATAAACCTTTTAGCATAATAGCTGTTGTTGAATATAAATAATCAAAAGATTTTGTGATGATTGCTTTTGGAGTTTTTGTTTGTACAAAAATTTCTTCAATTTTTAACATTATTCCAAAAGTACCTTCTTTATTGACTTTAATATTATCAATATTGATTTCTTTATTATCTCTTAAAACAGTAACACTTAAAGGTTTATAGGTGTCAGATAAAGCAAAAGCAACATCTTCAAGAGTATATGAATTATCAGATACAAAACTTTTTTGAGAATAAATTTTATCTCTTAAATGAATTTGATTTTCGTTTAGCTCAAGTCCTTCTTTTTTATATCTTTCAAGACCTTCAAGGATATTTTTATTCAATTTAAGCGGTTTTTCAGATATTGTTTTTGGAAGAATGATTTTTTGATTTTTTGTTATTTCATCTTTAATTTGAGGATTTAATTTTTTTAATTGTTCTAAATTTTGATTTATTAAATCTTCTTGAGCATAATTATCAAAAACTTTAGAATTTTTTGCAAAAAGAGATAATTGATATAATGATTTAATTTCAATTCCGTTAACTTTTAGGATTTTATCTCCTTTTTTAATTCCAAGCTCTTGAACATTTGAAGTTTTATTATTTGCAAAGCCTTCAACATAAAGATTTTGGCTTGATGTTGGAAGTTTTTGATAAAATGCGGCACAGAATATTACAAGAATTATTGCAAACACAATATTCATCAAAACACCGGCTGATACTACAAATAATTTTTGAGGAATTGTTTTATTTTCATATAATTCAGGTGAATCAGAAGGTAATATTTCTGATTTATCTATATCGTTATTTTCTTTGTTATCTTTTTGAAAATTTTCTTCATCGTCTGCAAAGCTGACATATCCGCCAAATAAAAAGGCATGTATATAAAAAACGGTATGACCCCATTTAAATAATTTCCAACTTGGACCGATTGGCATACCTATTCCAAAGCGAGTAACTCTTATTCCGCATAATTTAGCTGCAAAAAAATGTCCTGCTTCGTGTACTAATATTAATAAACTGATTAATAAAATCATTAAAATTTGGTTCATAAAATCCTCTTATTGATTTGGGGGAACTTTTTTATATAATCCGAAAATGCTTGGTTTATAAGAATTTAAATTTTTATTTGATTCGGTTAATAAAAGACGCAGTTTTTTATTTTGGTCTTCTAAATCTCTTGCTCTTTGTTCTAATTTTTTATTTTTTTGTTCAATTTCTTTTATTTTTGCAGAAAAATTCAAATCATCCGCAAAAATTTGATTAACATGTTTGGCTATTTTTTTTGCCATAGAGCGAGCAATCATATTTAAAGTTCTTTCTGAAATATCAAGTTTAAATTCGTTGCTTTTTGGAGTTAAATCAACGTTTTTCTTTGATAATTCGGAAACAACATATTCTCTGAATTTTTCTTGTGCTTCATAAGATTCTGATAATAAGCTCATATCATCAAAATCGGCGCTGTTTTCTTCTTGATTTTCTTCTTGAATTATATTTGCTTGCGGTTGTTTAGGTGCAAAATCTTGACCTGTTGCAAGCATAGCGCCTTCTAAAATACCCATTTTTTCTTTTTTGGGTTCTTCAAAGTTAAAATTAGGGTCGTTTATAGGATTAATATCTTTAATAGCTTCTTGTTCTAATAAATTATAATCAATTTTTAATTCATCAATATCATTATTTTGAACTTTGCTTATTAAAGGAGTTCCATCCGATAAAGTTATATCGTTTAAAAGATTGCTTGTAGCAGGTGTTATTGTAGCTTGTTCATTTATTTGTTGAGTAGTTTGAATTGTGGGCTGTTGAGGCAATTCATAAGTATTTTGATTTTGAACAAACATAGCTTGATTTTGTTGGTTTTGAGCCTCTTTTTGTTGTGCTTCAATTTCCTTTTGGGCTTCAATTTCTTTTTGTTTTTCTTCTTCCTCTTTTGCGTTAAATAATTTAGTTAAAACTAAATCAAGAGCGTTTTTATCGTAAAATTCGCTTCCTTGTTCATCTTCAAATATTGCTTCAACTCTCCATTTATTAAAAAAAGTATCGAGAGTATATGCGTCAATAAAAAAGCCTTTTGACGCTAAATTTTGCAAAATTTCATTTTTTGTATAAACATTTGATGTCATAAACTACCCTAAAAATAATTATACGCAAAAAAATAAGCCTTGTCTAACTAAAATAAAAAGAAGCCTCTTTATTAAAGAGGCAATATTGGTTGAGTATTATATTAAATTGTTTGTTTTGCTTTTGTGATTGAATTTTTTAATTCGTCCGCCAAATCTCTTCTTCCTGATTGTTCATAAATTTTTGTTACGGATTCTAAAAATTTCATGTTTTGTTTGGGTTGATTATTTTTTGTCCCTTGTTGTACGAAATTATTTGTTCTTTTGATATAAGGGCTTGTAAATTCTTTTTTAGGCTGCATTTTCGGTCTTGGAGGAATTTGAAAATTACCGTTTGATTGAATATCTGTGCTAAAGCCTTTGTTAATTCTTATAACTTCTTGGTCTTTATATGGGTTTTGTGTGCTTTTTTGATATTGATTTAGTGCAAAACTTTTCTTTAATAAATCTTTATCAACAGTTTTTATTTGAGCACTTTGATATTTGTTTTGAATATATTCTTGATATTTTTGATGAGCTTTTGTAAGTTCTTTTTGTGCTTGTCTTAGTGCTTCTTGTCTATTTGAATTATTTTTATATTCTTCTTTTTGAATAGTGATATTTTTTCCCAGGCTTCCTATTTGAACGTTATCATTCAAATATTTTGAATTATTTAAGCCGATTAGAGGTTCTTTATCTTGAGCAACTTTGTTCATAAGTGTTTTTATTAGAATTGAAACAATTACAAACAATGTTAAAAGAATTAAAATTTTACCGGACGGCCCATTTTTTAATTCAGATAATATGCTTGAGCTTAAATGATAGAAATTAAATGAATTATCGTCCCATTCTTGGCTATCGTCAGCATATTCAAGGTCATCATTATATGTTGTTGATTTATATTCTGAAATCGGTCGATTAATAATAACTTTTTTTGATGTATCTTCTTTAATTTCAAATAAAGAATTTACAAAAACCAATTCGGTATTTTGCGCGTCTTTTCCGTTTACATAAATTCTTACTTTGTTTTTATCAAGTTGTTTTACTGTAACGTTATCTATATTTGAAACATCATCATAAATTGTGCCTAAATTTTTAGCTAATGTTGAATTTTTTAAATCAAAATATACGTTTCCGTCTTCATCAACATGGTTTTTATAGGGAACTTGTTGTGTTGAATCTATGCTTAATTCATAAGCATTCGGATTATCTTTTGCTTTTGAAATAACAACTGATGATATAACATTTTCATCTGCTAAAGCAGGTGTTGCAATTAAAGCTACAACAAAGGCAATAAAAATATTTTTTATCTTCAAGGAACTAATTCTCATTCCTAAATACTCTCCCTAAAAAACTAATTCATAAAAAGTCTATACTTAAGATGATATTAGCTTTGTTATAAGAGGGCATTAGTCCTAAGATTGTTTTTGAAAATAATTTCTAAATCTAAAGATTAATTTTTTTAATTAAATTAGCCATTTCAATAGCACTTTGAGCGCATTGAGCACCTTTGTTTCCTGCTTTTGTGCCTGCACGTTCTATTGCTTGTTCAATATTGTCGGTTGTTAATACTCCGAATAATACAGGTATACCGCTATTTAAGGATACTGATGCAATGCCTTTTGATAATTCAGCGCAAACATAATCATAATGAGATGTTGCACCTTTTATAATAGCTCCCAGAGTAACAATAGCGCTATATTTTTTAGTGTCTGCTGCATATTTTGCGCTTAATGGGATTTCAAAAGCTCCAGGGACCCAAATTACATCAATATTTTCATCTTTTACGCCTAGTCTTTTAAAGGTATCAAGCGCACCTTCTAATAATTTTGAACCTATAAAATCGTTAAATCTTGCAATAACAATACAAAATTTGTCATTTTCTTGTGCGTATAATTTACCTTCAAAAGTGTTAGCCATTTTAATTTCTCCTTTGAATTTAAAATATCATGAAAACATTTCTAAATAAAGTATCATCTTAATTAATGACGACAATATATTTGCTCTTTGTTAGAATTTTTTTATGAAAGAATTTTTTAAAGATAACAAAGTAATTTTAATATTAATTTTAGTCTTGGGTTTAGCTTTAAGATTATGGAATTTAAATAAGCCCGAGGGTTTGTGGAATGATGAATATATCGCATATTCCATTTCAATGTTAAAATTTCCTTTTGATTTTTTTGAAGGAATTAGAACAAATTGTCATGCTCCGTTGCATTATTTTTATTTAAAATTATGGATGGCAATATTTAAAAATTCTGATTATATGCTTCGATTATCATCATTAGTGCCTAATTTATTGGGTTGTTTGGTGATGTATCATGTGGGCAAAAATTATCAAACTAAAATGCATTCTATTCAAATTGGGCTTTGTTGCGCTTTAATTTCTGCTATAAGCTCATTTTTAATTTATTTTTCTCAAGAAGTTAGAATTTATTCAATGATTTTCTTGTTATCATCATTGATTTTGTTATATTCAATAAAAATGTATGAATATCCTTGCAAGAAAAATGCTTGGTGGCTTACATTTTGGTCTGTTTTATTAATTTTAGAACACACAATCGGTTTTGTATTTGTTTTGTTTAATATTTTTGGCTTAATGGCTTTTCGTCAAAAAAAGAAAAAAGAAACAGATTTATATATCCCAATTGTTGCGGGTTTAATTTTGTGTTTGCCTTTAATACCATTTTTATTTAGAATTTTTGCTCATCCGACTTATTTTTCTCAATGGTGGGCACCATTTTCTTGGTCAAAGATATTTTTCTATTTTACCGATTTATTCTCACCGGTTTTAAGGAATATTACAAATTCGCCAAGCAGTTTTTATAATCAAATAATTCATAATGATGTTATAAACATTGGTTTTATAATGTTTGCGATTGTTCCTTCTCTAATTTGTCTTGTTATGATAATTCGCTCTAATATTGATGCTAAAAGAATAAATCGATATTTTTTAAGTGTTTTTCTAGCTTCGTTTTTGACAATTTTAATAGCTTCAATTGCAGGTAAAATTATATTTTTAACAAAATATTTAACAGAATTATATCCGATATTAATTTTAATGGCTTCAATAGGCTGGGCGCAATTAAACTCTAAAAATACAAAGGTTATGCTTGCTACTGTTTATGTTTTTATGAGTTTATTTTATATTATCGTTTCTCATACTTCAGCTATCAGATTAACAAGGCTTGAAGGTCAAAGATTGCCTGTTGTTGCAATGCAGGAAATGAATATTCAAAAAAACGACAAAATTTTATTTTTGTATTATCCAAAAACTCATTTTACAAAATACTATAACGATTCTGATTATATAGCTTATTCAATTGATAAATATAATTTTGGCGAAGTTTTAAATAACGGAACAACTTATGACGCTTTTTTAGACGGTCATAATTTATATAGAATTTTTTTTTAGATAGTAACAATAAAGTTATTTATTCTTGGCTTGATAAAAATATTCTAAATTCCATGAAAAAAGGTGAAAAACTTTTTGTGGTTGACTTAGAAACCGTTAGCCTTTTTTCAAATACTGATATGAAAAGGATTTTAGGGGATGAAAATTTATATCAAGATACGCCCTTTTTATATCTAATTGCTTCTTATTCAAGAAATAAATCTCTTTATTGGGCTTATTCGAATTTAAAATATCAAGCTAAAATCAAAAAAGGCTCTTGGATGATTTATTCTTTTGAAAAAGTTTAGCTATTTTATATAAGAAATTAAGCAATTTCTTGAAAATTCATTTGTTGCGATTTTATTTAGCGCACGTTTTTCGATTTGTCTTATACATTCTTTTGTTACGCCATAAGAAAGCCCAATTTCTTCCAGCGTCTTTTTTTCTTTGTTTTCTAGTCCAAAACGCAAAACAATAACATTTTTTTCTTTTTCTTTTAATGTATCAAGGGCTTTTTTAATATCTTTTTTTAATTCTATATCTATAACTTCTTTTTCTACGTTTTGTTTTTCATCTTCAATTATTTCAGCCAAAGTAAGCTCTTTATTTTCAGTTAAATTAGCACCTTGTTCAATTGATAAGGCTCTATTAAAACAGTTTAAAAATGTATCAATTTTTTCTTCTGTTAAATTCATCTTTTTTGCAACTTCTTTTTTAGAAATTTCTCTATGTTCTTTTTGTTCCATTTCTTGCTTTGTTTTGTTGTAGCGAGATAGTGTCTCTTGAATATAAACAGGAATATTTAGCGCATAAGATTGTTCTGAAATTGCTTTAAACATTGCTTGTTTAATCCACCAAGAAGCATAAGTTGAAAATTTATAACCTAGTGTTGTATCGAATTTTTCAATGGCAACAATTACGCCAAAAATGCCTTCTTGAATTAAATCATTATCTGATAATGAGCTTTTTTGAATTGATTTTGTGGCGATTTTTTTAATTAACGGCATATTTTTTTCAATAACTTGATTTCTTGCCCAAATATCGCCATTTTGAGCTCTTGTAATTAATTCATTTTCACTATAATAAACCTCAAAATTTTGTAAATTTTTCATAGTAATGCCCCTTTGCAACACATTTTTAAATAACACGCTAGTACACAATTTAATGGGATGATATATAAAATATATATTTAATATATCATCTTAAATCATGGTTTTCAAGAGGTTTATTAAGACATGTTAAGTTGAACTTCATTTTTTAATGAGGTTCTTAACAATTGTAATATTTGCTAAACCCTTTAATTTTAGGGTTTTTGAGGTTTTTTGTTAAGATATATTAAGTAAATAATACGTATTTAGCAATTTTATACTTTGCATATACTTTATATATACAAGAGAGATAGTAAACTAAAACACGAGAGATGAACTCAAAATTCCCCCTTTCAGAGAGCTGAAAGGGTTTTTTATTACAACATAAATTGATATTTTAAGCCTCTATAATCAACATTTACAGGAAAAACCCCTAAATCTTCAAAGAAGAAATAGAAATATTGGCTTTTTCTTGGTGAAATTGTTGAAGAATGTTTAATAGAATGTTTTGAAATTTGCTCTCCGATTGCTTGCAATTGAGAAAACGCGCTTCTATTTGATTCTTGAGCTGAATTTTGGAGCATTGATTGATTAAATTCATTCATATTAGCTGTCATGCCTGTCATATTAGATAATGTAGCGCTCATTGCGCCCATTGCAGCCATGGATGAAGCCTCTTGATTGTTATAAATATTTAAATAGTTATCTGATGTGATGAATTGAAGATTTTTTTCATTGTTTGATAAAAGCAAATCTTCAACTTTGAATGTGTATGGTGTTTCATAAGATAAATTTTCAATTTGAACATATAGCGCTAAAATTTCAGGCACAGGAGTTTTAGAAATGCCTATTTTAACATTAACGTTATCGATTGATTTTTTATATGTATTAAAAATTAAATCTTCGGATGTTTTAATTGTTTGAATGTTTGATTCGCTATAATCTTCACCTGTATATGATAAAGTAGCGCAACCGCTTAAAAATAAGGCGCTTAATGCTAAAAAGCAAAATAAAATAGCTGATTTAATAAATTTAATCTCTTTCATATTACTTTTATAGTAACTTAAGATTGAATTTTTAGCAAATAAACTTTTATTTTGCTATAACAACTTTATTTCTGCCTGTTTCTTTTGCTTCATATAGCGCACCATCAGCGTTTTTATAGAGCATTTCATAATCTTTTTCGTTTTTATATTCGCTCACGCCAATTGAAATAGTTACGGAAATTTCTTTTGTATCTTTGATATTATATTCTTCAATATTAATTTTTTTCTTTTCAACAGCTAATCTTAAACGCTCAGCTACAATTTTTGCTTCTTCAATATTTGTCTTAGGAAGTAAAAATATAAATTCTTCGCCACCATATCTTGAAGCTATATCGGATTCTCTTAATTCTTTTTTGATTGTTTTTGCAACTGTTTTTAATACGCAATCGCCAACTGCATGCCCGTATGTATCATTTACTTTTTTAAAGAAATCAATATCTGACATAATGCAACACAATGGTTGATTTTGTCTTTTGGCGTAGGATGTTGTTTCTCTTAGGCGTTTTTCAAATTGATGACGGTTATTATAGCCTGTAAGAGCGTCAAGCGTTGCATGTTCTAACACTTCAATATATGATTTTGCCCTTGTTAGAGTTAGGGTTGCTTGGGATTTAATTTCTTCTAAGTATTCAATTTCTTTTTTTGTAATTTTATCAAAATGATTATAAGCAACAATTGCCCCATAAGGCTTATTATCAACAATTAGAGGAAATATTCCCATTTTGCCTTCTTGTTTTAGAATGGTTGTTGTTTTTGGGGTTATTTCTTCTAAATAATCATATATTTTATTATCTGAACATTTATTTGGCCAAATTAGCTTATATTCTTTTTTGTTTTTGTTTTTGATGAAAATATAAATTAAATGTTCTTGAATAAAACCATCAATCATCTCTCCCATAATAGGAAGAATGTAATCTAATTCATATTGCGTTTGGGTAATTTGAGCTATATTTTTTAATGTTTGATGAAATTTTGAGCTTATTTTAACTTGTTCTGCGCCTTTAAGAGTTGAAATATAAAGCGAAATTTGCGCTGTTACAAGCGGAAAAATCTTAAAAAATTCATTTTTTTCTTTAATTTCTTCTCTTGATTTTAATTTAACAAGTCCTAAAGTTTTATTTTTCCGGATTATCGGGAAATATAAGATATTTTTTTCTTTTTCATATTGGCTTTTTTGAATTAAAAAATTATCAAAATATTTTTTGATTTCTTCATTTTCTTCATTTAAAGAAAGATTCTCCCAAGGTTTTGTAAAATCTTTTAAAAGATAAGAATATTCATCCATTAAATAAACTTTTAAATCTTCAATAGGAAAAAATATAGATAGAGCTTGCTTGAAGCCTTCTACAAGCATGTTTCTATCTTGAGCTTTATCATATAATTTAGTTAATGAATATGTAAAATCATATAATGTTTGAAAATCCATATTATTCCCCTAAAAATAATGCTTTTCCCGAGCATTCGCTAAAACTTTTTATAAATTCTTTATTAGCTTTGTCGCTCAAGTCGATAACTAATTTTCCTGCTTTATATTCAGCAAGCGAATTTTTTTCTTCTTCCTCTTTTAATTTTTTAAAGTAGTCATTGTCGTGATTTATGGCAATTTTTTGATTTACTTCAGATAAAATATCATAAATATATCTTGTTTTTATATTATCTCCTATTGTATCAAGCAATAAGCCCGCTTTTTTAAATTCTTGAGCAGCACCTTCATATTCTTCCATATCATTTAATAAAACGGCAAGATTAAAATGTGCTTCATATTGCATAGGTTCTTTTTCAATAGCTTTACAATAATAATAACCTGCTTGATTTTTATTTTTCAAAAGTTGATGAATAAGACCTAAATTATAATTAGAATTGTATGATTTTAAAATTTCTGCTGCTTCTTTGTATGATTTTGAGGCTTTTTCAAGATATTGTCTTCTTGTTGATTTATTTAAGCCTGCAAGCATTGATTTTGTTCTGTATGCTAAACCCATATTGTAGTAAGCAACGCCTAAATTATGAGTGTATGATTTTTTGTTATCAACCAAAAACGGAATTTTGATAAATTTTGGTTTATTTGAAATAACTTTTTTATATTGATTTATTGCTTCATCTGTTTTAAAAGTTTCAGATAAAATAATTGCATAATCTATTCTTGCTACTTCATAATCAGGGCGTACTTCAAGAGCTTTTTCATAATTTTTTAGAGCTGAATAATAATCTTCATAAACAACATAAATATTAGCTAAATTATACATAGCTCTATAATGCTCAGGGTGTAGTTTAATGCCTTCTTCATAATAATAAATAGCATTTTGCAAATCTTGTTTTTTAAGCGCCACATCGCCCTTATGAACCCAATAAAAACCTCTTATTTTATTTATTTGACGTTCATAAAAATCAAAAAACAAAAAAACACTCAAAAGAAAACCTATAACAAGCACTGCGCTTATTACTTTAGCTATGGTTGATTGAAATATTTTTTTTAGTTTATTCATTCTTTTTTATCTGGTGATGGCTTTTTTTATGCTTCAAAAAGTTTATATAATCTTTCTTCGATAATTTTGTTATCTAATTCTTCAACAGTTTTGTTGATATTTAGTGCTTTTTGATATTGTTTTGCAGCGTTAATTTTTTCATTTAAGGTTTCATAGCTTCTTGCTAAGTTAAAATGAGCTAAAACATAATTTGGATTAATTTCTATTGCTGTTCTAAAGTAATCCATTGCTCTTTGCGCATCTCCAAGACCATCAAGGAAAACAACGCCTAAATTGTTATATGCAATATCATAAGTTGAATCTAATTCGATAGCTTTTGAATAGAAGATTATAGCTTTTTCTATGCAATCTTTTTCCCAATTTGCCATTGCAAGACGTGAGTAAATTTTTGGGTTTTCGCTATCGTCTTTTAGTGCAAATTGATAATATTCAATTGCATGATCTAAATCTTCATTATCATAGTAAATATCAGCTATTGCTTCATAAATTTGTGATTTATTTTTAGTTAATAACAAACTATTTTCAAGCATTGAAATAGCAGCTTCAGAATTTCCTTTAATTTGATGATAAATAGCCGCTAATGCTTGCGCTACAACTGCTGACCATTCATCATTAGGGTTTGCTGCAAGCGCTTTTTTGTATAATTCGATTGCGCTATCATATTGTTCTAATTGAACATAAGCATAAGCAAGCGAGTTTTGATAATATGGATTTTCTTCATCATATTTTAGAGCTAATTTAAATGCTGACAGGGCATTTATTTTTTCTTCTTTTTTAAGGTATAAATGTCCCAATTCATAATAGCATTTTGAAAGTTCAGGGTATTTATTAGCTAAAATTGTATAATAATCAATTAATTCATTAACTCTATCTGATTGGAATTTTTCAACATATTCAATAGCGTTAACTACTTTAATAGGGTCGTTATTTGATAAAATTACAACATTATTTAAGCAATCAAAAGCTATATCATGACGATTTTTCTTGATAGCTATTTTTGCCATTCTTTCATATAAAGCGATAGATTTTTTAGAATTATCAACAGCGCTTAAATAGATATTGTAAGCTCTTTTTTCTGAATTGATTTTTTCAAAAAATTCGCCTACTGCTTTATGTTTTGCAAAATTTAAATCATCTGCAATATTTTGACATAGCATTTTAATGCTTGCTTTATCAAATAGGCTCATTAATGTGCCTGTAATGCCGTAATATAGCGCATTTGTGTAATCTTTTATTGATTTTTTGCTTGTTGTATTTTTGATTTTTTCAAGACAAGTTAGCGCTAAAACAAGGCGAGTTCTTGACGTAGAAGGTTTTAGTCTTATCGCTGTTTTAAATTCTTCTTTTGCTTCATCAAATTGTTGATTTAGTGATAAAAAATATCCTAAATACATGTGAGCATTAGCATCAAAAGGATTTAATTCAACCGCTCTTGAGCATTGTTCAATAGCATTTTCAACCCCAATTTGCCCATTATTGTGTAATAATGTAGCTAAATGATAATATGCGCTTGATTGGTCAGGGTTTTCCTTTATTGTTTCAATATAACAATTAATTGCAGTTGTTAAATCCTCATTTGTGGATTTTAAAAGGTATCTTTGGTGTGCCTCAACCGCTTTTTCTAAAGTTTTTTGCGCATTTGTCATAATGGTATCGTCTTCTTCTTGGGGAAATTTACTCTTATTTATTAACATTTAAAATCGTAACCTTGTCTAAAACACATACTTTTAAGTTAACGATTTTATAAAATTATGCTTTAATTGGGACGTTATTAAATCATCTGTTTAGATGAAAAGAATTATTTTTTGAACTTGTATCTTCAATAAATGAAAAATTTTTACCTAAATAATCTTCAATTTCTTTAAGTAATTTAGATGGCGATATTTCTAAACCTTCTGCTATTCTCCAAAATGTTGATAATTGAGGGTCTTTTATTCCGTTTTCCAAATCAGCCCAGATAGATTTTCCCATTCCGATTTCATCAGCGCTTTTAGTTATTGATTTTTTTCTATGTTGTTTGATTATTTTAGCGATTGCTTGTTGTAATTCGTTTCTTCGCTCTTGCATGTTTATAATTATTGTTCTAATATAATGACAAGTTGTTCTCGTATTATGACAAAACGGAGTTTTTAATGAGAATTAAAAAAGGATTTACTTTAGCTGAAATTATGATAGTTTTAGCGGTTATCGGTATTTTGGCTGCAATATTGTTGCCTGTTGCATATCATAGTGCTCCTAATGAAAATGTAATGAAGTTTAAAAAAGGGCACAATGCCCTTTTGAGCGCGATAAGAGAATTAGTTAATTCGGATAAATATTACTTAGATGGTGATTTAGGTGTTAGAGCTGATGGAGTAATCCTAGATAGTACACATGATGGGGATAATACCTATTTTTGCGAGACTTTTGGAGATATTATATCTGTTGAAATTGATAATTGTGACGTTGAAACAAGTGATTCTAGATCTTGGATAGATTTATGGCCTGGAGATACTGTAACTAAAGAGGAAAGATATGAATCTATGGCAATCAGGCTTGATGATTCTTGTGTTGCAATTACTGAAGAAACAGGAATTAAGACAACTGATGGTATAAGTTTTTATGAGTCAAATAATAAGATACCTTTTGGTGTAAGTATAAGAAAATTTTATGAAATAATAACAGGCGTGCCTAATCCTCTTCATTCTACGGATAGGAATTTTGGTGGTTACTTGCCTGACCCTGACAATCCTACCATTGATCCTGTGTATAAAACTTTTTGCATGGATATAGATGGAATAAATAATGGTGAAGACCCATTTGGCTATGGAATTCGTGCTGACGGGAAAGTGTTTTTTGGTAAACGTGCAAACGAATGGCTGCAAAAATCAATCCAAGAAAAGGAATAATTATGACTAAGAAAGAAAAAATAATTGCGAGTTGTCTTATATTTTCATTTTTGTTGTTGATTGTATCATCTGTTTATACAATGTTTCAAATTAAACCATTTGGTTATAAGTTTGATATTCAAAGATGGTGCGAAAAAATAATAAATTAAAAGTCTTTGTCACCCTGAACTAGCTAGAAAATAGCGCAAGCGTGATTTTCTGTTCTCTTTGAGCGTTTCAGGGTCTTAAAATAATAAGTTCACACATAAAACTAATAAGATGCTGAAACTAGTTCAGCATGACAATAGATGCTGAAACTAGTTCAGCATGACAAATACAAGTAGTGAAAAAATAATAAATTAAAAGCAGGTTTTAGCCTGCTTAAAAATAAAAAATATGCGAATAGGGGAGTTAAATATTTAAGTCAAATTGGTGTTTTACTTCACCTGCTCTTAGGTTCATTCCGACAATCATAGCTTGGCGAGAGTACATATTGATTTCACGCTCTACTTCGCCATTGAATACATTTTCGTATTTTGATACATAACTAGTCATCGAATCTAATATATCGCTGACATTAGTTATTAAATTAGCTTCACTTTTAGGAGCTTGCTGAGGTCTTGCACCTTGCGAAGATACATTTAAGCCGAATTTCGAATTTAAGCTGTAATTTTCAGCCATTTTTGCTCCTTTATTGTTCGTCCTTACAAGTTTATTTACGTCAGTCGAGTAATATTTCTTTAATGATTTATCTTTTTTTGTAAAAAAAATTTACAAAAATTATCAAATTAAAAGAGGATTTATTTTAAAGCTATAAAAACGATAATATAAGTGTGAATATGAAAACAAAAAATAAATTTAGAGGATTTACATTGGTTGAAACTATTACTGCTATGTCAATTATAGCAATATTAGTTGTTATAACCGTTTGTTCTACTGTAAATTCAGGAAGCATGGATAAAGAACAAGTTAAATCATCAAGCAGAATTATGTATTCTGATTTAGCTGCTGCATATCAAAATATTTTAATGAGCGATACAACCGGATTAAATATAACAAAATTAAATGATGTAGAAAATTTTGATGAAAGCAGTGAAAAATTAAAAGAATTATTTTCTCAATATTTAGAATTAAGCGATGTATCTTGTAATGTTTTTCCAAATATTGAAAATACAACAGGGATTTATTTGGAAAATATTGAACAGTGTGCATATTCTGAAAAAAGATATAACATAGGTTTTATCTTAGAAGATGAAAATTGCGAATCAACATATTTTGTTAAAGAATATTATCAAGACGACCTAAACACCAGATCTGCAAGAAAATCGTGCGGATTTATTGTTTTTGCTCCTAAAAAATCCAAAGGAATAATAGGTGAAGATTTTTTCATTATGGCTCTAGGTAAAAGAGGCGTTAAATAATTATTTCTTTTTTAGATAATACAAATCAACATCTATATCGTTAAAATTATCCATTTCTAATTTTGATAATCCTAGTGATATAAAGTCATAATTTTTGCTTTTTGTTGCTTTATATTTATCTATAAATTTATCTATAACAATTATTTTATTAGTGTATTTTAGTTGGTTAACTTTTTTTAGAATTTTTCTTATAAAATCAGAGTTATTGTTTTCATTTCCACAGCTAAAAGATAATAAAAGAGTTGTTTGAATAGATTTTTCTTTATCTATTTGAACAAAAATTTTAAAAAGTTTTGCAATATCTGATAATAAAGGATCGAAATTTAAAAAATCTTTTGAAATTATAAAAAGCTCATCCGTTAATTCAAATTCCATATCTTGATATTTTGAACTTAATTTATTCAAAATCATTTTCAGATATTCTTTTTTTAGAGTTTCTAGTTTATCTTTTTGTTTGTTATAATCGCTGAAATATTCAAGTTTTAGCTCTAATACGCCAAAGAAATGAGTTAATTTATATGTTTCATCTTTTATTTTGTATTCTTTTTTTGCTATTTTATCTTGTTTTTTGATTTCAACAACTTTTGCTTCGTTTTCTTGTAACATAACAGAATCAGAAGCATAAATTTGTATTTTCATTGTTGCATAGATTGAAATAATTATTAAAATAGCGCTATAAATGTATCCCATAGGAACATTCATACCGAAAATATCTGTTTGATGTAAAAATAAAGCGTCAATATGACTTGGAAGCCAGCCTAAAACGGCGTCTAAAGTATAAAATATAGGGTCTTCAAATACCATAGTAAGCCAAGCAAACAAATATAAAAAGCCTAAAAACGGACATATTGCTTTCCAAAATATGCAAAGACCTATGATTATATTTAGAGTTTTTATATCAAAAAGTTTTTTCATAGATTGATATTATCTATTAATCTTGTGTTAGTTTCAGGAACTCTTGCTGCGATTAGTATAATTGTGTTTTCATTTGCTTCATCTTGAAATTCAAATGTGTTTTTATCAACAAATTCAATATATTCTACATCTAATTGTTCCATTAATTTTAAACAAGCGTCAATAATTGCTCTTTTTTGTTTAATTCCCTCTTGGAACATTTTTTTTGCATTAAATAATGATTGAGAAATTGTTAAAGCAAGTTTTCTATCGTTTTCGCTTAAGTATTTATTTCTGCTTGAAAGAGCAAGATTATCGGCTTCTCTAACTATCGGACAAGGGATAATTTCAATATCAAAATTAAGGTCTTTAACCATTTTTTGAATGATGAATAATTGTTGAGCGTCTTTTTGTCCAAAATATGCTCGATTAGCTTTGGTTAAATTAAATAATTTAGCTACAACGGAGCAAACGCCATCAAAATGCCCCGGGCGAGATTTTCCGCATAATTTATCCACAACAGAATAAGGAGGACAAATTAAAGTTAAATTATTTTTATCATCATCATACATTTCAGACACTTTAGGCGCAAAAACAATCTTAACACCTGCTTTTTGACATAATTCACAGTCAAGATTTAATTGACGAGGGTATTTATCTAAATCTTCATTTATTCCAAATTGAATTGGATTAACAAAAATTGAAACAACAACGTTGTCATTTTCATTTACTGCTCTATCAATTAATGATTTATGACCGTTATGAAGCGCTCCCATAGTAGGAACAAGACCGATTGAACCTTTTAGATTTTTAATTTCATTTTTTAATTCTTTGATATTATCTATAATTTTCAAGTTTTTCTATCTCCTTTTCATCAAGTACGAAAGACTCGTTAATGTTAGGAAATGTAGAATTTTCAACATCTGTTACAAAAGCCTTTGCTACATTAAATATTATATCCTTTAAACTTGAATATTGACGAGCAAATTTTGGTTTAAATCTGTCATATTTTCCTAATAAATCATCGGAAACTAAGACTTGTCCGTCACAAAATCTTCCTGCTCCAATTCCTATGGTAGGAATTCTTAGCCTTTGAGAGATAAATTGGCTTGATTGCAGAGGAACCATTTCTAATACAACCGCAAAACAGCCTGCTGATTGTAATTTTAGGGCTTCTTTTAAAATATCGATAGTTCTATCTGCATTTTTTCCTTGGATTTTATGTCCGCCGATTGAATTAATGCTCATAGGAGTAAAGCCTAAGTGTCCTATAACAGGAATGCCATTTTGAACAAGATGTTTAATGCTATCTATTATAAAATCGGAGCAACCTTCTAGTTTTACTGCGTTTGCGCCTGCCTTTATAAATTCGCAAGCATTTTTCATAGTTTGTGCTTTATCAACTTGAAAGCTCATAAAAGGCATATCTGCAATAACTAAAGCATTTTCAACCGCACGAGAAACAGCTTTTGTAAATACAAGCATTTCATCCATTCCGACATCGGTTGTATTGTTGTATCCAAGGGCAACTTGAGCTAATGAATCACCGACAAGTATCATATCTACGCCTGCTTGGTCAAAATATTTAGCGGTAGAATAGTCATAAGCTGTTAAAACGGTAATTTTTTTACCTTCCTTTTTAAAATTTTGTATTTTTTGAATACTTTTTCTCATCTACCCTAATTCTATTTATCCAAATTAATATAATACTTTAAAATTATTTTTTGCTAACTCTTTTATACCAATAATAAATTGCCTTTGCAACTTTGTCACAGTTGTGGCGAACAAATCCTTCTTTATTATCTTCTAAAAGATTTCTTTCGACTACTTCAACATTTAATTTTCTAAGCTCCGTAATATCTATATCAACAGGCAAAGACCCTGCTTGTTCGTATTTTTCAGCTAAATTTGAAGGCATATAGTTATTAACTAAAACTGCGTCAAAGAAATTTTTATTAGTATCATCAATATCATCAAGTCTTACATGGTCAAAAATTGTTTTAACATGGTCTGAAACAGAATAATTATCAGTTTCACCAACTTGTGTCATTGCGTTACATACATATATTTTCTTTGCTTTAGCGCTCCAAACCGCACGAGTAATATCTTTAACTAAAAAGTTAGAAATAACCGATGTATAAAGACTTCCGGGACCCATTATAATTAAATCGGCGTCATTTATTGCTTCAATTGCCCCTGGGATTGGTTTGCAATCAGCCGGTTCGCAACATAATTGCATGATTTTTTTGCCTGCTTCAGGAATGTTGCTTTCCCCTCTAACAATTGAATCATCTTCCATTTTGGCGTATAGCTTCATATCGTCACAAGTTGCAGGCAATACCCTACCTCTAATTAAAAGAACTTTTGATGATTCTTTAATTGCTGATACCATATCTCCGCAAATAGCGGTCATTGCGGTGATAAAAAGATTGCCAAAACTGTGTCCTTCTAAGCCTTCACCTGTTTTAAAACGATATTGGAATAATTTTGTTACAATATCATCATCATCAGCTAAAGCTGCGATACAGTTTCTGATGTCTCCCGGGGGTAAAACGCCCATTTGCTCTCTTAATCTTCCTGATGAACCGCCGTCATCTCCAACGGTTACAATGGCTGTAATATTATTTGTAATTTTTTTAATGCCTCGAAGAAGCATTGATAAACCTGTACCACCGCCAATAGCAACTATTTTAGGACCATGGTCAAGTTTTCTTTTTCTGTATAATACTTCGCCCATTGATTGTTTAATTCTTTGAGAATTTTCATCATCAGCGCCCATCATTGTAAAATTGGTTTTTTTCCATGCCTGAACAAAAGCAATAGCGCCTAAAACAATGCAAACCAAACCAACAGGTTCAGGTGGCACTATATGGAATAATTCTTTTGCAAATTTAACGATATAATCCAAAGGCTCTAACTTAAATAAAAAAGTTAAACCGATAAAAGCTAAAACAGAACCCATAATGCTAAGCGCAAACCAACGTTTAACTTTTAGACCGGGGACAAGCCAAATAGCATCTTTTGGCATTTTTACTTTTTTATCAAAAATTTTCATTATATCGCCTTTATTATATTTGATTTTGAACTCTGTTATAATTGATTGGAGTAGGTTTTATGATGTCATAAGCCCTTTTAATATCATCCAAAGTTTTAAAATGAATTGTATCAGGTTTAATTTCAAGCTCTCTGATTTCTCTTATTGAGCTATTTTCGCTGAATTCTACTTCATAAGCTGATTTTAGTCCGTTTTGTTGAGTGAAATCTTTAGCGCTTGGAGTTTGAACGATTAAATTTAACCAAGGATTAACTTTTTTAATAGCTTCAACGACAATTAAAAGTGCTTCTTGTGAATTATTAATATAATCTTTAAGAGCTCCATGGCATCTTACATGTTCTATTTCTAAATCAAAAGTTTTTGCATAAGCGGAAATTGCGCTTATTTGATAGATTACAAGAGCTTCTAATTCTTCTTTTTCAAGATTGATTTGTCTTTTGCCGAAGCCTTGAATATCGCAATAGCCTATGTGAGCCCCTATTGCAATATTGTTTTCGCTTGCAAATAAAAGAGCTTTTCTGATACTCATAGGATCACCGGCATGAAAACCTGCTGAGATATTAATGGAGCTAGCATATTTTGCAATATCTAATTCAACTTCGTTTTTATATACTCCGTAGCTTTGAGCTACATCACAATTAAAATCAAACAATTTAATACTCTCCGATAATTTGAGGACATTCTACTTAGCTAAATTATACAATGAAATATATAAAATGGATAGTTAATTGTTAAATCTTATTACATCAGGGTTAAGCGCAAGCCATCTGTAATTATCTCCTTCTATTTCAGGCATTTCCATAATGAAAATTCCTCCCATTTTACCCCTTTTTGAAACCAAATGACCGCTTTGGAATAAATCACTTAAAGCTCGTCTTATAGTATTTGGACTTACGTTTAAAATTTCCGCTAATTCTCTTATTGGGGCAATTTTATCGCCTAATTCATAATTTTCTGCTATGTATTTTTTTAAATGTGTTAGAGCTTTTTGCCAAGAATAGGCATAATTTGGAGTGGAATTAATTTTTCTTCTTTCAGAACTTATAAAGTCTGTTTTAGAGTTTGTTGAAGCTCCAAGATAAATTGTTCCGTATTTTCCTCTGCGAGATAATATTATTTTTTTGCTATTTAAAACTTTCATGGCGTCATTTATTGTTTTAATGCTTACATCAAACATTCTTGAAAAAGAGGAATTAGGCAAAATTTTTTCGCCTGTTTTGTATGTTTTTTCGATATATTTTTGTATTTTTTCAACAAGTTGATGAGTTAGAGTAAAATTTTCATCAACAATTCCGTTATTTATTTCTTCGTCTGTTAATTTAAATTCTTTTTTGTAAATCCAATCATATTTATTACCTTTTATGTGGATTTTTTCTAAATAACCTTTTTGAGCAAGGTTTGTTAAAGTAAATCTTATTGTGTTTTGAGAAATATTTGTTCTAAATGCAAGTTCTGAAATGGATGGAATTGCTGAATTTATTTCAATACAGTTATCTAAAACAATTTTTTTGATTTTGCATTCGGTAATTGTGCTATGGCATAATTCATCTTGAGTTTTAACTTCATTAGAATAAAAATCAGCAATACATGTCCCTAAGGATTGTTTTGAGATAAAATATCCTAAATCTTTAACTTGTCTTATTGAGTTTTGAATTGTAGCTGATGAAACATCTAAAAATTTAGCGAGTTCTTCTTTTGTGGGAATAAAATCGCCAATGTCTGCTATACCGCATTCTAGAGAATATTTTATCCAATCAATTAACCAATCGGTTACCATCTGACCTTTTGGCTTTTTTTTGGATGAAAAATCCGGTTTTGAAATTTTTATATCATTTATTGTTAAATGTTTCATTAAACCTATTAAAGCATATTTTTTACTTATTGTGTGCTATATTTTATTTTTTATTAAGTTTTTTGTAAAAAAATTCTAAATAAATTTTTAATTTGATATAATTTTATTATTAAAGGGGAGAAAAATGGATAATAAAAAAGGTCTTTTTATAACTTTTGAAGGTGCGGATGGTTGCGGAAAAACTACCCAAATTAATTTATTAAAAGAATATTTAGAAAATAAAAATTATGAAATTATAACAACGCTAGAACCCGGTGGGTCTGATATAGGTAAAAAATTAAGACAAATTTTATTACATCATGACGGTTTTGTTTCTCCCAGAGCCGAGATGTTTATGTATTTAGCAGATAGAGCTCAACATATTGATACAGTTATTAAAAATAATGTTGAAAAGAATAAAATTGTTTTATGCGATAGACACATTGATTCAACCGTTGCATATCAAGGATATGGCAGAGGTGAAGATATAGAGCAAATTAATCTTTTAAATGAAATTGCAACAGGGGGCTATAAACCTGATTTAACTTTTGTTTTTGATGTTGATAGCGAAATTGCTCAAAAAAGAGTAGGTAATGTTAAAGATAGGCTTGAATCTGAAGGTTTAGAATTTCACAGAAAAATTCGTCAAGGTTATCTTGAATTAGCAAAAAAATATCCCAACAGAATTAAAGTAATTAATTCAAACAAAACAATTGAAGAAGTTTTTGAACAAGTTAAAAAAATTATTGATGAAATTTTATGAATAAAAAAATGAGAAAAATTTATACGATTTTTTTCTTTCTTTGTTTAATTACAGGTTTTAGCAAAGCAAGTTTATTGTGGGATATAAATTACGGTATAGATTTATTTAGAAAAAATAATTATAAATCAGCATGCGATTATTTTATTGAATATACAAAAACAAATCCAAATGATAAAGATGGTTATTATTGGCTTGCAAGAAGCTATTTTAATTTAAAAGACGAAAAAAAAGCAAATGAAAATTTTGAAAAATCTTATGAACTTTCGATGAAAGAAAAAAATATCGAAAAGATTGATTTTAAATTAAATACAACATCTAATCTTGAAGATTATTTTGATATGGCAGTTATGTTTTTTGAATCCGGTGATTTAAAAGAAGCCAAAACCTATGCTGATTTGATGTTAAAAATTAATGAAAAATCTCCAAGTGCATATTTTATAAAAGCAAAAATAGCTCAATTAGAAGGCAATAATCAAAAGGCTATTGAATATATCAATCAAGCTATAATTTTTAATAATAAATTGATTAAAACAAATCTTGCTAAAAGTTTGAATATTAAACAATTGCCTGAAATGAGCCTTGAAATGTATGAAGTTTTTGCCCTTGAAGCGTATTTTTCTAACGATATAGCTTCTGCTATGCGCTATTGCAGGAAATATTTGAGCTTAAAATCTGATAACGTTGATATTTTAAATATGCTTATCGATTTATATATTAAAAATAATGATTTAGGGCTTGCTCAGATATTATTGGATGAAAATAAAGATATAGCAAATATTTACACGATTTTATACCAAGCAAAAATTTATGAAATAAAAAATGATGAAAAATTAGAACATACTTTATTGAGTGCATATAATATCAATCCCAATAATCAAAATGTGCTTTTAGAATTGGGTAATTTTTATTTGAAAAAAGGTGATTACTTTAATTCTAAAAAATATTTTGAAATTTTGGTTAATGTTAATGACGAATTAGCTGAAGGGTATTTTGGCTATATTTATTCTTTAATTCAAATCGGAAAATATGATTTAGCAATAGATTTGATTAGAAAATTTATATCCCTAAATCCTCAATCGAGCGAGGGCGATTATCTTTTAGGCAAAATTTGCGATAAACAAGGAAATAAAAAAGAAGCTCTTGAATATTACAGCTCTGCTGTTCATAAGGCGCAAAATGCTTATTATTATTATGATAGAGCCAAGATTAATTATGAGCTTAAAAATTATGAAGAATCTCTTGATGATTTAAGAATTTTGGAAAAATTACCTAATTCTGATATTTTTAGCGATGAAATTCAAAAGTATTACATAAAAAATTATTTAAAATTAGGGGATATTGTTAACGCTCAAAGTTATATTAACAAAAATCAAAATCTTGACAAAAATAGAATATTATATAAATATAATTTATATCATTTATATAAATTACAAGGTAATGAAAAATTATCATTAACTCAGTTAGAGGAACTTGAGCGTACAAAACCTGTAATCGTTGCTGATTATATCGATTTGTCTGAATTTTATTATGAAAAAGGTGAGATTGATAAGGCAATAAAAACACTAAATAAGGGTATCAAAAAATTTCCAAAAGAAATTGATTTATATTCTAAAAAAGCTGAAATTTTGATTTCTGTTAATAAATTAAAAGATGCTAAAGATTTATTTATGAAATTAGACAAAATCTATCATAATTAGCCAAGTAGGTAATATACAAAGAGCTCATCATTATAATATCATAGCCTTGTGGATAAGAGAGTGAGCTATAAGTATGAATCCGATTAACCTATATATTGTTGACGATTATCTGCTTACAAGAATCGCCCATAAGAGATATTTTTCACAAGACAATGAAATAAAAATTTTAGGAGACTTCGCAAATGCAGAAGATTGCATAAAGAAGATGACTAAACACCCCGCAGATATAATCCTAATGGATATAGAACTTCCGAAAATGAACGGAATAGAAGCGACAAAGATAATAAAGGAGAAATACCCCAAGACAAAAGTTATAATATACACATCATACAAGAACGAACAGAGAGTTATGGCTTCATTGGCCTGTGGAGCCTGTGGTTATGTTCTCAAAAATAATCCGAATACAGACTTAAAAAATGTCGTTAAAATGGTTGCACGTGGCGAATTTTGGATGGATTTGGAAATTGCAAAATCAGCTTTTTCTCATATGCCTATTCCAAATGTGAACGATTTAGAGAATTTATATGAAAATAAAAATCTCAAAAATAGTTTAACCGCACGTGAATTAGAGGTCTTAAGATTATTGATTGACGGAAAAACTAACTCTCAAATCGCACAAGAAATAATAGTTTCTATAAATACCGCAAAAGCTCATGTGGGAAGCATTTTAACCAAATTATCGGTAAATGACAGAGTTCAAGCGGCAGTCAAAGCAGTTAGAGCAAATATGTTTTAAGGAAAGTTATGTTTTTTAAAAAAAGAATAATAAAGAAGTTCAAAGAAAAATTAAGAAATTCCAAAATAAGGCAAAAAGAATTACTTAAACAAGAGAGAAATCAAATTATTTCTATCTTAAATCATGATATAAAAACGCCTGTTTTGGCTCAAAATCAAAGTCTTAAACTTCTTTTAGAGGGTAACTTTGGCTCTTTAAATTCTGAACAAAAAGAAATCTTAAAAGAGTTATATTCATCAAATAATTTTCTTTTGGAAGTCGTTTTAAATTCAATATTTTTAACTAAATATGAAAATGAAAATCCTAAATTAAACATAGAAAACATAGATGTTATGCAACAAGTTAAAAGTTGTTGCGAGCTTATTAAAGGTTTTGCTGATGAAAAACAACAAAATATAATAATTAGAACAAATGCGATTAATGATATAAAATTGAATGCTGATAAAAAAATGATTCAAAAAATTATTTTTAATATTTTGGCAAGCAGCGTTTCATCAGGTTTTGAAAATAGCGATATAGAAATTTCAATAAAAGAAAATGAAAATTCAATTGCTTTTTATACTAAAAATAAATCAATTTATATGACAAAAGAAAAAATAAACAGTCTTTTTGAAGAAAAGAAAGGTCTTTGCGATTTTAATCAATTAGGTTTGAATTTGAATTTAAATATAGCAAAAAAACTCATAACCGCTCATAATTGGGATATAATTGCAAAATCTGAGAAGGATAATTCTTCGACTTTTGGTTTTGTTGTGAGAAAATAATAAGCGCAAAATATATTTTTTACTTGTTTTAAAAAAATAGAATTATGCGCATTAATAACCACAATTATAATCAAAATTTTAAAGGTTTTAATTTTGCTAAACCACTAG
The DNA here is from genome assembly GCA_944324915.1 of Candidatus Gastranaerophilales bacterium. GTDB lineage: Bacteria > Cyanobacteriota > Vampirovibrionia > Gastranaerophilales > Gastranaerophilaceae > RUG14156. Next base: position 310,243 of record CALUYD010000001.1, read on the forward strand.
AGCAATTTTATAACGCTAACGCCACTATCCCTACTTTAATCATTGAAAGCGGTGTTACATTGGGGCGTGCTTATGAAGCAAATAAAAGAGGGGGAATTCCTGAAGCAAAAGATAGATTAATTGAACAGGGAATAAGCGCTGTTGTTTGGATTTATGGTGTTAAGGCATTAAAAAATATTGGGGATTTTATAGGCAAAAAATTATTAAAAATTGAAAATCTTGATTTTGACATAGGTTTTGATGAATTAAGAAATCCTACTAAATATATTGATAAAAAATCTCTTGGTTTTAAAGCAGGTAATATACTTGTATCTACTGCATTAGCTACATTTTTTATAGGAGCTATTTTGCCTAAGATTAATAATGCGATATTAGATAAAACTCTAAAAAAAGAAAAAGAAAAAGAAAAAAAGAAAAATAATATTAGAGAAATAACATTTAGCGATTTTCAAAAGCAAACAAAAAATAAAAAACAAATTGCTTTTACTTCTTTGTATGAAAAAACGGTTAATCTTGCTCATATTTTGGAAAATAATTCTGCTGCAAGGCTTTTAATTACTGATAGTGGAGTTGTAGCAGGAAGATTTTATAATGCGCAAAATAAATACAGAAAAATAGAAGGATTATTTAGAGATATAGCATCAATTTATTTTTATTTATATTCTACAAAACATATTGTAAAAGGATTGAATAAATTAAGTTTAAATACTGATATTGACCCTAAAACCCTAGAAAAAACTTTGGATTTATTAAAGGAAAATTTAAAAAATAATCCTGAAGAATTTAGAGAATTTTTTATAGGAAATTCAGAAAATATTGATAAATTAAAAGATTTATTTAACGGCAAAAAAGTCATTTCTGTTGATGATTTTATTAAACAATTCCCATTTTTATCTGATAAAGCTAAGCAAATGGCAAAAATGCAATATATAGAAAATGGTCTTGGGGTGTTATCTTATCAGCAGGCTTGTGATGTTTTATCTAATTCGCCACTATCAAATCCTGAATTTTTAAAAGAAACATATAATCATACTCTAAATAAGGATATTTCAGATAAATTACGCTTTGTTTCAAGTAAACATTTAGATAAAATTAGAGCCTCAATGAATGATTTTATTTTGCAGATTTATAAACGCGCAAAAGATAAAAATTGCGAAATAAACCAAGAATTTATTGAAAAAATTGCAAAAAATAATTTGAAAAAGAGCTTTGCTTTTAATGTTATAGGAACAATTATTTCAATTTTTGTTTTAGGAATTGTTATACCTAAAATTCAATATGCAATTACAAGAAAATTAACTAACGAAAATAAATTTCATACTGAAAAAGATTAATTTTTTAAAAATCCATGCCTTTGGCATGCCCGATTAATGGTATTATTTACAATTGTTTACACCTTTACTTTTATTAACAAAGACTTGATTAAAGCATTTAGCATGGGTTTTGCATGTCGGGCATGTCAAAAACCATGTCATATCATGCTTCTTGAGCTTGTCAAACCCTTGAAATATAAGCATGGCAAGCGATACCATGATTGTAAATTGTCGTAATAATTGGCCGAAAATTGCTTGATAATTGAAACTTAAAAGATATAATTAAATTAAAGCCAAGGGGCGCAAGGATAAAGACCGCCATAGGCAAACTAGATTTTTTGGGAGAGTTTATAAGTGATAAAGAGTAGAGATTTTGGGAGAGCTACTGCAGTAAGAAGATGGACACAAACTGCAATCGAATGCTATAAAAGAGGCTGTAATTGTGAAGGTTGCTTTTATACAGATTTTTTCAATAATTCAAGCCAAAAATGCCAAATGAAGGCTTCAGTTCTTGAATTAGTAAGAGTTTTAGGTAAACCTGATATTGAATTAAAACAAGTTTTGACAGACGATTAATTTTAAATTAATCGTCTTTTATTTTTCATCAAACTTGAAACCAAAGGGAAAAATTTCATCCAAGGTTAAAATTAAAAGTTTATCGTCGTCATCTTCTAAGATAATTTTTGTATCGTGACCATTTAGCGCAAATTCGCTCAACCATTGCCTGCAAGCTCCACATGGCATACATCTTTTTTGTTTTGGCGAATATATTGCAACTGCTTTAATTTTTGATTTTTCACCATTAGAAATAGCGCTTGAAATTGCATTCCTTTCAGCGCACAGCGCAAGTCCATAGCTTGCATTTTCAACATTACAGCCCAGATATTTATTTCCGTTTTCATATAAAACACAAGCACCGACAGGAAAATTTGAATATGGTGAGTATGTGTTTTTGCTTATTTTTTTAGCTTCATTTAATAATTCTTGATAAATTTTTTCCATTTTTTACCTCAAAATAATGGGTCGTTTATATATTATACCTCTTTTTTGATAAAATTTATACATTTTAGTTAATTTTACACCATTTTAGGGAATATATTTTATAAGAAAAGCACGAAGGATTGTATAACTATGTCCATAAATGCGATAAGCAGTCTATCTTTATATGAATATTATTATAGGATTAATAAAGATGAACAAGAGAAGAAAAAATCTCCTCTTGAAGATGAAATGCGCAAATATGGGCTTGTTCCAACCGACAATGAAAATTTAAATATTCAATTATTGCAAAATGCAAAAGAAGCAAAAAGAAATGAGCAAGCTCAAGAAAATAATGAAATCCCTTATTCTCAAAGACCTTGGGCAGATTTAATGTATCAATTAAATATTCAATTTAATGAAGATCCAAAAGATGATATTGATGATATTAAAGATGAGCTCAGCCTTTTATTAAAAGGCTTGAGCGATGATGATGAATTGCGTCAAGAAATCAACGATTTAGAAAATTACGTTGAAAATTTATATATTAATTTCCAAAATAATTATTCTTCAAGCACAGTTAAAAGTTCAGCTATTAATATGCATTTGAATAATCTTGCCATGATAAACCAAGTTAGTCTTTTGTAAAACGTTCTTAGAACTTCGATGAAAAAAGCCTTTTTTTAAAAAGGCTTTTTTATTATAGTTTAATTCCTGTATCAATAAAGTGCCATTTAGGTTCTTTTGAATTATCAAAAGGAATTTGTGATACTTCATCAAATGAAGGTAGTACTCCTTTTTTATAATATTCTCTCCAAGTTTGCTTAAATGCACCTAAATTACCGCCTTTTTCAACAACTTCGATTAATAAATCAGCTAAAGAATTATCATATCTCGATAGTATCGCTTGAATTACATCCCACTCAACGCTTGAAGGTCTAAAAGTAACTCCTAATTTATGGAGAGATTTTTTAAGATAATTAAGCCTTTTTTCAAGAGTTTTTTTATCTGTTCTTTTAACATTTTCAAAAGGTGTTTGAGCTTTTGGAATAAAAGTTGAAGTTGAAATTGTTAATTCAAAAGGCGTTTTTAATTTTTTAACTTGAGCTTTCATTTTTGAAACGATATTAACTAATTCTTCAATATCTTCATCGCATTCTGTTGGAAGCCCTATCATTGTATATATTTTCATACCCTTTAAACCGTTTAATTGTGCAGTTTTTAGGGTATTTAGAATTTGTTGTTCTGATAAATCTTTTTTAATGTAATCTCTTAATCTTTGGCTTCCTGCTTCAAGAGCTATGGTTGCTGTTTTTTGATTACATTCAACAAGCATTTTAATTAAGTTTTCATCGGCTAAATCTGCCCTCAATGATGAAATAGAAAGCTCTATCGGTCTTGTTTTGCAATATTTTGAAATATGATTAATAATCTTGTCAAAATCAGGGTGTCCTGCAACATAAGCGCCCATAAGAGCCAATTTATCAGTGTATTGAAGTCCAAAATCGATAGCTTTTTCAATTTTTTCATAAGGCACAAATCTTGTCGGACAATTTATCCAGCTTGCAATACAAAATTTGCACATTTTTGGACATCCTCGCTCAATTTCAATTACAAAAGAATCTTGAAAATAACTCTTTGAGGATAAAATCGGCGTATAGATTATTTCATCATTTAAATTATCTCTTATGATTTTAATTTTTTCTTTTTTATATTTTGGAACATAAATTCCTTCAATTTCGCTTAAGCGTTTTAATTTTTCATCTCTTGATAAATCAGAGCATTTTTTTAATTCATCGAGCGCTTTTTTAGTTGAAACCTTTTCTCCGATTGAAATAAAATCAAAAAATTCCTCAAATGGCAAAGGGTTTGCCATTAAAACAGGGCCTCCTGCAAAAATTAGCGGATGATTTTCATCTCTTTGAGATGATTTTAGAGGAATTTCATATTTTTTTAGCATTTTGATTATAGTTAAAATATCAATTTCAAAACTAAAGGAAAATCCCGCACAATCAACGCAATCTGTCGTTAATTCGGTAGTTTTTGTATCGGAATAAATTCGCTCAACATATAATTCATTATCTAAATCCATCATTTTATAAATTGATAAAAACCCCAAAGAAGCCATAGCAAAACTTTCTATTGCAGGATACATAAACCAAACATTTAATTTAGGGTCTTTTTCAATTTGTCTTGTATAAAGAAATTTTTCCATAATTATTCTTTGTTATTTATTCGATTTAGATATAGTTCATCAACTAAAACACAGATTACGCTTGCTATAACAGGCGATAAAATTACGCCCCAGAAGCCCAAAAATCTTGCTGCAACCAATAAAGATACGATTATCATCAATGGGTGCATATTTAATAATTTTCCAAAAACAACAGGTCTTAAAAGTTGATTTTGCATCCATTGAGCTACCATATACACTATAAAAGTAATTAATACTGCAACAAATCCGTCGCTTACGCTTGTAATTAAACCGATAGCTATTGCTAAAGCAGGACCTATAACAGGGATAATATCAAATATACAAGTTATAAAACCAAGCAAGAATGCATGAGTGTTATTGGTAAAAATTAAAAGCCCTATTGTAGTAATTGCTCCTACAAAAACCATTGCAATACCTTGTGCAAAAACATAGTTACCTACTTTTGATGCAATGTTATCAAAGATTTTAAGAGCTTGTTCTTTATGTTTTTCAGGGAAAAATTCAATAAATTTATCTTTTAGTCTTTTTTCATCATAAGCAAAATAAAATACGGTAATTGCTATTGCAAAAATTGTAGTAAAGAAATTTGCAAGCCATTTTCCTGCCATTACAGAATTTTCAAAAAGTTGTTGAGCACCTTGTGTTAAGGGTTCTTTTAGGGCGTCAATTGTGATATAGCTTGATAAACTTTTGCCGAATATTTGAAAACTCAAAAGTTTTTCAACATCATCTATTGCATTTGGAAAATTACCTATTAAATTAATAGCTTCTTTTGCACTGATTGTAATTAATGGAGCAATAATTAGAAAACTTGCTAAAATCATTGCAAATAAAATTAATGTAACCGCCCATACTCTTGGCATATATTTTTCCATTTTGTTTATGGTTGGGCTTATTGCGCAAGTAATTACAAATGAAGCAAATAACATCATTATAATATCGAGTGAAAATATTGATAATGTAATTAAAGCTATAACTAAAATAAATACGATTATATTTTTTGAACAAAGGATTTTAGTATTTTCCATTTTTCCCTCTCAACAAAAGTAATATATCTATGGTATAATTTTTTCTGAATTTTATCAAGAAGAAAGTGGCGTATACCAATGACTAATTATGTAAATCAAAATATTAAACCCTTAAATACTAAAATTAATGAAAAAGGCAATCTTGAAATTTCAGGATGTGATTTGACTGAATTAGCCAAAGAATATAAAACTCCTTTATATGTTATGGATAAAAATACTCTTTTAAAAATGGCGCAAGATTATAAAGACGCTTTTTCAAATTATCCTAAAACAAGAATGTTATTCGCATCAAAAGCCTTAATGACAGGGGCTATTGCTCAAATATTGCATAATTGCGGTTTTGGTTTTGATGTTGTTTCAATGGGTGAAATTTATACTTTGCTAAATGCTAAAATTCCATTGGATAACGTTTCTTTTAACGGTAATAATAAATCTTATGAAGAATTAAAATTTGCGCTTGAAAATAATATTGATCATATTAGTGTAGATAATTTTTATGAGCTAGAGCTTTTAGATAAAGTTGCTAAAGAACAAAATAAAATTCAAAAAATACACCTTAGAATTACCCCGGGGATTGAATGTCATACTCATGAATATATTCAAACAGGTCAAACTGATTCAAAATTCGGTTTTGATTTATCTATGTTGGATAAAGCAATCAATCTGATTTTAAATGACTATAAAAACCTTAAATTAGCGGGTTTACATGCTCATATTGGTTCTCAAATTTTTGAGACACAAGTTTATTATGATGAAGCAAAAATTATTTTAGAAGAAATTAAAAAAATTAAAGATAAATTTAATTTAGAATTAAATGAAATAAATCTTGGCGGAGGCTTAGGAATTACTTATACAAAAGAAGATAACCCCCCAAGCGTTTATGAAATAGCTCAAGTTATCATTAAATCAATTAATGAAAATTGCGAGCGTTTAGGGCTTGAAAAACCGCTTTTATATATTGAACCGGGGCGTTCTTTGGTGTGTAGCGCAGGTGTTAGCTTGTATACAATTGGAAGCACAAAAGAAATAGAAGGTATAAGAAAATATATAGCAATTGATGGCGGTATGGCGGATAATCCTCGCCCATCAATGTATGGCGCAAAATATAGTGCAGAAATTGCAAATAAAAAAGAAACAATAAAAAATGAAAAAGTAACAATCGCAGGAAAATTTTGTGAATCAGGGGATATTTTAATTAAAGATATTGAGCTTAATAATCCAAAAACAGGCGACATTCTCTGCGTTTATGATACAGGAGCTTATTGTTATTCTATGTCATCAAATTATAATTGTGTATTAAAGCCTGCTATGGTTCTAATAGAAGATAGTAAAGCAAAATTAATTATAAAAAGACAAACACTTGAACAACTTGTGCAAAATGATGTAATATAGAATAAAAGTATAAAAAGGTTTATATGAATTTTACGAGTTTTGATGTTTTTTTAATATCGCAATTTCATCACTTTTTTAAGGATATGAATAGAGTTGCGCTTGCGGTTAATATCTTTGAAATTCTAGTTTTAGTTTTTGTATTATATTATCTTTACCGCAGATTTATTAAAGGAACTCACAGTGAAAACCTTGTAAGAGGTTCTTTGTTATTGGTTGTAATGTGGGGAATTTCAGAGCTTTTAATTCGTATTAATTTAAATATTTTTGGTGTTTTTCTAAAAACTTTGGTTTCTGTTGTATCAATCGGTTTGATAGTTATATTTCAACCTGAATTAAGAAGATTTTTAGGCTATATCGGTCAAGGAAATCTTTTTGAAAAATTATTTATGAATAATACCGAGCAAATCGGAGCAAAACAATTAGATACTGCAAAAGAATTAATCGAAACAATAAAATATTTATCAAAATCAAAAACAGGCGGTTTAATTGTATTACAAAAAGAAAATACACCTTTAACTCAATCTGATGTTGGAGTTAAGATAAATGCAGATATTTCTCAAGAATTATTATTAACAATATTTTTCCCAAAAACTCCGCTTCATGATGGCGCTGTTGTTATAAGAGATAATAAAATTATTTCAGCAGGGGTTTTATTACCATTGACTGAAGATCCTAAACTTTCTTGGAGATATGGAACTCGCCATAGAGCTGCAATCGGTGTATCTGAAGTTTATCCTGATTGTGCTTGTATTGTTGTATCTGAAGAAACAGGCGATGTTTCAGTTGCAATCGATGGAATATTAAAGAAATATGATGATTTAGGCAAATTAAAAGCCGATATAACAAGAATATTAGGCTATAAACAAGAAGAAACAACCCAAAATGAAAAAAGTTTTATAAAATTCGATAATATTTTTGGTAAAAATTCGTAATTAGACTAATAAGGAGAGGATGTATGAAAAAGAAATTGGCAAGTTTATTGATTTGCTTTGTTGCTTTGTCGTATTGCTCTATTACTAGCGCTTATGGTGCTTTTACTTGGTTTGGCTTGAGAAATAAAGATACGGAAGTTTCTGTTCAACATTCGACTTCTCGTTTTGGTTTTTGGCATCGTGATGAACATTGTTGTGATTATCACCATCATCATAAACATAAACCTAAACCTCATAAACACCATAAAAAAGGTCCAAAACCGCACAGAGGTTGGAGAAAATAAATTTGAACATTAGAAAAATTATAGTTATTGCAGTTGTTATTATTTCATCTGTATGCGTTTTTACACTGCAAGGATATTCTGAAGATAGTTATGAAACAAAACTAGAGCAGGTTTATGATAAAGCGTGGGATGGATTATATGATGATGCTCTTAAAGATTTAAATGAAATTATTAAAAAAGATTCAAAGTGTTATCCTGCGTATTATTCAAAAGCCGGAATAGAATTGCTCAAGGGTGAATATAAACAAGCAATAAAAGATTATAAAAAAGTCAGCAAATTAGCTCCTCAATATAAGGATGATGTTAATTTTTATATTAATATTGCAAATAATGCAATTTTGGATTCTGATCCTGGTGGTTTTATTAACATTTATAATGTTAGTTTAAAATTGGATGATGGATATATTATAAAACCTGATAAAAAAGAAAAGAAAGCCATAAAAAAATTATTTTATATTAAAGGTTTTTATAATGCTCATTTAACTTCTTTGGAGATTTTTTGCCAAGATAGTGGATATACTCCAAAAAAGTATAGCGATTTATTTAAGTTAGCATCAAAAGATTTTATGGCTGAAATTCCAAATTTAGAAAAACAAATAAGAAAAGAATTTTTTCCTATGATAACAAAAATGGAAGAAGAAATGCTTGATTCATTTGTTGAAGTTCATAAAAAAGATTTTAATGAACTCAAACAAGAGATTTTGAAAAAGGAAAATCATAATCTGACTAAGAAAGAATATTGTAGTTATTTTGATGAAAATGCTCAAGATTTAGTAAAATATAAAATGAATATGTATAAATTTTAAATATATATTTTAATTATAACGCCTGTAATAGCGCAGGCGTTTTTAGCGCAAAAATTTCTTTTCACGAGTTTTAAATAATCATTACTTATTAGAAAGGAATGAAGATGAATATTTCTCCAATTAGCCTTAGATTAAATTCAATTAATCAAAACCCTCAAGCAAAAAAAGCAAATCTTGCTCAAAATCCTATTCAAGAAAGTAATTTATCTAAAGTATCATTAGATAATTTGCAAGCTATGAATAATATTTCTTTTAAGGGTGGATATGATTATGACAATTTAAATTTGTTGGATGTGTATAAAACAATAAAATCTCCAATGTTTAAACTAGATTCTTTAGGTCAAACATTCTTTCATAAATGCAGCTATGAAGAATTATTAGAAAAAAAGGATGAAATAACACCTTTAGCGCTTGAAGTCGGACTTTCGTTAAAAAATAGTGACGGTCTTACACCGCTAGATACAAGTTCTGCCGATAAAATAAAATTCTTTTATGAAGTATTAGGCAAAGAAAAAAGCGAAAAAGTTTTTCAGCGTTCTTTAATGAAGTCAAACGGTTTATTTAGAATGGATGCTGAGCAAACACAAGCAATTATCAAAGGTTTAGGTGATTATTCTTCTGCGGTTGTTGAAGATATTATATTAAATAAATTAGATAATAGCAAACGTAGTGTATTGCATACAGCAAGTGCAGAGCAAACAGGTGTATTACTCAGCGCACTAGATTTTAGAAGAAGAAAATATGTTGTTCAACAAGCAATGTCTATGAGAGATGAATTAGGAAATACTATTATCCATGGTGCTTCTGCTAAAAAATTAATGCTTATAGCTGATGCTCTTGGATATGAGGCGCCTAATGAATTTATAAAAGCTATATTCCTTAAAGGAGGCAAAAACGGTTCTTTTGAAAAACTAAATGCTCTTGATATGGCATCTGATGAAGAATTAGAAACATTTAATAATATCATAGGTGTTGGCAAAGCTGAAGAATTGTTAGATACATACATATCATCATTAAAATCTCAAGAATAACAAGATAAATTAATTGAAACGCCTGTAAGTACAGGCGTTTTTTAATGCAAAAAATTTTATTTACGAGTTTTAAATAATTGCAAAAGGGAGCGGACAATGAGAATTTCTCCGATTAATTACAGACTAAATCAAATTTATTATAATAAGCAGAATGTAAATTATTCAAAAAAAACAAATAATTTATCTTTTTGTGCTAATGAAGTTATGAAATTAGATGATGCAACAAGGAGATTATACAATATATTGCTTTCTTGCACTTGTGAAGAATTAAGAGAAATTATAGAAAAAAATTCTGATAATGTTAGAAAGTTGATTAAAGTAACAGATGAATTTGATAATACGCTTATTCATATTTTGGATGCTGATAAAACAGGCATGTTGGCTAAATATTTTCCTGATGAAGTTAAAGAAACGATTTTAGCGAAAAATAAAAAAGGTAATACTACAATACATTCAGCCGATGCGCAAAAATTAATGGCACTAAAAAGAATTTCTCCTGCAAAAATTAGAACGGCAGCTACGATTAAAAATGAGGATGGCGATACTCCAATACATTTGGCGGATAAAGAGGCGACAGAGTTTTTTATAAAAATTGCTCAAGATAGAGTAAAAGTCGCAGTCGGAATTCTGAATAATCAAGGGCTTTCGCCAATTGATTGTGCTGGAGATGAAAAAAGAATATTGCTGGAAAGTTAAAGTTTTGCACTCTCGTTTTGTATTTATTGGTTGCATTTGTGCGTTGTAAATATATTTTCTTGAGCTAATTTGCTATTGATGTTCTGTCTTGAATTTTGACAACTCGCAATTTTATCACTCCGTTTTTGGGCTTCGCCCTGCCACTTCGTAAAATTGCTCAAACATACGGGCTCACAACGAGCTAAAGCTCTGTTCCGCCCTAGTCAAAATCCGCTCGAACGCGGCGTTCTCATCGCATTTTAAGATATTAAAAAAAGGATAAGTTTTTCTTATCCTTTTTTTAATCTACCCTGGATGCGATTCGAACAGGGACCCCAGACTTATAATAAAGGCTTAATAATCATTACTCTTCCCTATTGGGGGATGCTGAGAAGAGCCATCTTGGTATAATAAAACAAAAGACCCGTCTTGTGCGGGTCCTTTTGATTTATCTACCCTGGATGCGATTCGAACGCATGACCTACTGCTTAGAAGGCAGTTGCTCTATCCAGCTGAGCTACCAGGGCTTAACTATTTAATATAATACCAAATAAACCAATCCATGCAAGCATTTTTTTAAAACAATGGAATATCAATTCTAAAAATTGTCTTATAACCCTTTTCATAATCCAGCTTTCCGCTTTCAAAATGAATTTCGCCTTTGTGTTTTTCTATTATTTTTTTACAAATTGCAAGCCCCAAACCTGTGCCTTTGCCTTTGTCTTTAGTGGTATAGCCTGCGCTAAAAATTTTATCTTTATCGGAATCTTTAATGCCTTTGCCGTTATCTAAAATGCTAACTCTTAAAAAATCACCCAAAATTACTGTTTTTATTTTAATTTTGCCTGTATAATCAGCATCATTTGCTTTAATTTCTTCAATTGAATGAATTGCATTCATCAAAATATTTAAGAATACTTGATTTAGCATATTAGGATAGCAGTTAACCATAGGCAAATCGCCATATTCTTTTTCTATGACAAATCCTTTTTTAATTTTATGATGAATTAAATCAAGCGTTAAATCAAGCTCTTGGTTAATATTTGCCTCTTGTTGCACTGTTTCATCAAGTCTTACAAAGCGCTTTAGCGATTGAACTATTGTTGTAATTCTTTTTATGGCTTCTTTATCCACTGCATTAATTTCTTTTAGCATTTCAAGATTTTTTTTGCTGTATTTTTCAAAAATGCTATGCATCATCTCATTATTTGCATTAATTGCCCCTAATGGAGTATTAATTTCATGCGCAACAGAAGCCACTAATTGGCCCAAAGATGCCATTTTTTCAGAATTAATCAACTGTAATTGTGTTTCTTTTAATTCTTTAATAGCGTTTTCTAATTCCTCTTTTTTTTGTGAAATTTGATGAAATAAATTAGCTTGAATTAATGATGATGAAACAACCATAGAAATCCCCACCAATAGCTCTTTTTCAATTTCTCCTATTTCTTTTTTAGGGGTAAAAATGACTGCTATTCCATAAAGTTGTTCGTTTTTAATAATCGGCATAATAATTCTTGTTGTAGGGTTTAAAAGAGGAATTGAAGCTCCTTCATGCTCTTTTATACAGGCTTGAATAGAATTTATGCCGTTGTGCAAATCATCAATCAAATTCTTTGAATAAATGATTTTTTCGCCTATTTGCGGTGCATATACTTCAGGATAGGTATATTTAATAATGAAATCATCTTTTTTTAATTCTGCAAAATAGCTTTTACTTGCGCCAAAGACGATACTTAATTCTTTTAGTGATTTTTCAATTAAAGTTTTTATATCTAATTCATTTTTTATACTAATTGAAATTCTATTCAAAAGAGCCATTTTAACGGCTTGATTTTGCGCTTTTGAATTAGTTGTTGCAAATTCAATATTTTGAATTCTTAAACGCTCATTTTCTTCTTTTAATTTTTCTGTTTTTAATTCGTCTGTAATATCGTAAAAATAAACAATTCTATATCTGTTTTTTATGCTGAAAGATTTAATCATAAAATGATAAAATTTATCTTCAAGCATTTGATATGAAGCGTAAGTCGTAAAATTAATATTCTTGGTAATGGCGCTTATAATTGGGTTATATGTTTTTAAATCTTCTGATTTTAAAAAACACATTTGATAATAAAATTTATAACTTAATTTTGAAAGACAATCAAAACCTTTGGAATTGTTGAAATCTCCAAAAATTTTTTTAAAAGATAAATTATGATATAAAATATCTTGTTTTTTATCATAAATGACAATAGGTTCTTCTAAATTATGATAAAAACTAATAAGAGCATTACTCATAATTCAATTATAGCGAATCTTTTTCTTTTTTTGTATAAAGACCAAAAGCTAGTGAATTAAATGAAGCTAGTTCATTTTTTAATATATAAACTTGTTTATTAAGCGAATTAACTTGTTGTCTTAAATTTTCATTTTCGGTTTTTGCTCTGATTAATTCAACAATTATTTCATCAAAACCGTCCATTTTTTCGCTTAAAATATCGCTCATTCTTTTAACAAGGTTATTTTCAAACGCTTCTAATTTATTTGCTAATTGTGTAGCCGGATGAACCGCAGCAAGAGCATTCATAGAATCACCCTTAACTCTTGATTTAGCTTTTTCTAAGAAATTAATTTTTTTGTTTGGATTATCAAGAGAAATTTCTTCTTTTTGTGCAGTTTCAATAGTATTTTTTATAGTGTTTTCTTTAGAATTTTTTTGAAGTTCTTGGTTTTGGGTATATAATTCTTTCATTTTTTTAAGCATATCAACATCATTTTTTGTAAAATATGCATTACCCATAGAATCTGTTTTTGGCTTTACACAAGCCTTTTTGCACAAAGTAACAACTTCTTCAATATCGCTGTTTAATAAAATTTCTAATTCTTCAACATTAATTTTTGGTTCTTTTTGTAGTTTTTTAACTGTATTTAACAACGATTCCTGCACGAATCTCTCCCCTTTGTGTCCATTATAATTTCATAAATAACATTATAAAATATAATATTAAAAAGGTGAAATTTATTGCAAAAATGTTATAAAATTTAATAATTATTATTAAATATTCAGTTGTCCTCTTTTAACAACTCTTTTCGCTTTAATATAAACGTGATTTGGACGTTCTTTATTTAAAATTGCATTGTAATCTTCATCATCATTAAGTTCAAAAACGTTGAAATCAGCGTCTTTGTCAACTTCAAGAGAACCTATTATATTGTTTAATCTTAAAATTTTAGCAGGTATTATGGTTAAATATCTAATAGCTTCAAGTGTGCTAAGTTCGCCATTATTTACATATTTCAGCTCATTTAAAAGAGAAAAATCCTGATTAAATGCCATTGAATTTAAACCAAAACCAAATCTGTTTGAAAAATATTCTAAAACTGTTGATAAGGATAATTTTTTGTTGTGCAAATTGTCGCTAATTCTTGGGCAATAAGCAAGTGCAACTTTGTTTGCGCTTAATAATTCCAAATCTGAAACAGGTAAATAATTTCCGTATGATACAATTAATTGTTTAGATAAAACCCCTAGTTTTTCTAAATATTGAGCAGGTGTTAGCCCAACTTCCAATGGTTCAAATTTTTTGTGGTTTGTAAATTCGTTTAATAAATCAACATCAGAAAATCCATGGGTTAACCAATCCATTTCTTCTTTGGATTCTGCTAATCTTATTGTCATTAAAATATTATGTTTTTTGCAATATTTAACTAAAATTTTAAATAATCTTTTATGAACACAGCAAATGCTATGTGGAGCAACGCCTACAAAGGTATTTTCCGATTTTTGCATTTTTAATTTATCGATTTTCTTTTTGATTGCTCTAAATTCTTCTTTGCTTGTATCTATTGAATCTGAGAATAATTCAAAGAAAAGATAAGTTTTTAGAGGTGTTTCATTCAATAAATCAAAATATTTGCTTTCTTTTGATAATTGAGCAACGGCTGTTGTTCCGTTTAACAGACTTAATTCAATGCCTTTTTTAAAAGAGGCAATTTTTTCTTCTCTTGTTAGGCAAAAATAATCTGATAATAAATTTGAAAGTCTAAAAATAAAAGATTTCCTTGAAATTCCTGTTAAAAAATAATGTTTTTTTATTGTTGTATATAATTTTTTAAATTTAGTTTTAAGGCTTGTATTTTTAACTTTTAAATCACTATATTGAAGATGAGCATGTAAATTTACAAACCCCGGAGTGATTAAAGAGCGTTTAAAATCTCTTACAAAATCAAATTTACTTTCATCAAGGGCGTCTTGTTTAATTATTTCTTGAACTTTTCCTTCGTCAACAATTAACGCACAATCCTCATATATATTGCCGTCAGAGGGGATAATCCATTTTGCTTTGTATGCTTTTGCCATTTTTTTGCCCTTAATACTTTGATTTATATAGAAAAAATTATATCAATTATTTTGACTAAATTCAATTATTTTAACTCTTTTAATTTGAAAAAAAATGTTATAGTTATAAAATAAAATTAAAAGATAAAGGAAAAAAGTAATGATAAATAGAAAATCAAGAGAAGAAATTAAATTAATGCGTCATGCAGGTCATATTGTAGCTTTAGTTCATCAAGAAATGGCAAAAGTAATTGAAGCGGGCATTTCTACTCTTGAGCTTGATAAAATTGCTTATGATATTATCAAGAAAAATAAAGCAATTCCTACTTTTTTAGGCTATTGCGGTTATCCTAATTCAATTTGTGCTTCAATAAATGAACAAGTTGTACATGGAATTCCTCATCAAGATACTATTTTAAAAGAGGGGGATATAATTTCTATTGATGTTGGTGCAACTTTTAGAGGTTTAGTAGGAGATGGCGCTTGGACTTATCCTGTGGGTAAAATTACTCCTGAAGTTCAACATTTGCTTGATACAACTAAAAAAGCTCTTTTTGCAGGTATTGAAAAGATGATA
Source organism: Candidatus Gastranaerophilales bacterium (assembly GCA_944324915.1). GTDB lineage: Bacteria > Cyanobacteriota > Vampirovibrionia > Gastranaerophilales > Gastranaerophilaceae > RUG14156. The sequence goes on from CALUYD010000001.1 coordinate 325,798, forward strand.
CCTGATACAAAACTTGAAAATGTTTCAGCTGCAATTGAAGATGTTGCTAATGAAAATAAAGTCGGAATTGTTCGTCAATATGGCGGTCATGGTGTAGGGCGTGAAATGCATGAAGAACCGTTTTTATTTAATTATCGAACAAATTCATCCGTAATAATTAAGAAAAATTGTGCTATTGCAATTGAGCCTATGTTGAATTTAGGTTGTGACGAAGTTCATACTCTAGCAGACGGCTGGACTGTTGTAACTGATGATAAAATGCCTTCAGCTCATTTTGAACATACAGTTGTCGCAAGCGAAGACGGTCCATTGATTATGACTGAATTAATGTAAAATCAATCTTTTAGATGAAAAAACTTCATGGTTTGGTTGACAAACATTTTTTTATATGATAAAATAGAAAAAATTTGTGAAATCGTTAGGGATACATAAATTTTTTTTGACCAAGTGAGAAAGTAAAGGAAATGTCAATTGTGGTCAAGGTTGGCATGATTATCTTGTGTAGAAAGTGTGATTATTATGATGAGAATTGAAGCAACTCAACCAACAAAAAGAAATAATGCACAACTTATGTTAACTACTGCAACAGGTGCTGCTTTAGGTATGGGCGCACGCTATATTGTCCCTACGAAAAATGAATTTAAAAATTTAAAAGGTGCTGCTGATTCATTCTTTTCTAATGCTTCAACAGCAGCTAGAGGCGCTAATCGTTCAATGTTAAAATATGGTGCAATTGGTGCTCTTGTTGCTGCAGCTGTAACTTTATTATCAAAATTAATTACATCAAAAAATGATGAACCTAATTATACAGATACATTTGAATATTCACAATTCAAGACAATGTTTGATTTGCCTGAAGTAGCTTGTGAATTATACATTTACGAAAACTAATTAAAAAATATAATATAAAAAAAGGCTAATCAATTGATTAGCCTTTTTTACTATTGTGCAATTGCTCCTAAGTGAGCTTGCGATACGCTTTTTTGATATTTTGATAAATATCCTTTCGGAACTTCGTTTTGATATGGTTTAAAGTTTTCTTTTCTTTTTTGAAGCTCATTTTCATCAACGCATAAATTAATTGTGCGATTGTTGATATTTATTTCTATAATATCACCATCTTCAATTAAACCGATTGTTCCGCCTACGCTTGCTTCAGGGGAAATATGACCGACACATAATCCTCTTGTTCCGCCTGAAAATCTTCCATCGGTTATAAGAGCGCATTTTTTGCCTAACCCCTTACCAACTAAAAGTGCGGTAGGTGCAAGCATTTCTCTCATTCCAGGGCCACCTTTAGGACCTTCATATCTTATAACAACTACATCGCCTGCTTTAACTACATCATCTGTAATTGCTTTCATGGCGTCTTCTTCGTGGTTAAATATTTTTGCAGTTCCTCTAAATTCAAAGACATCCTTATCAACACCCGAGATTTTAACTACTGCGCCATTTGGTGCAACATTTCCTCTTAAAATTGCAAGCCCCGGGTTATTTGTAATCGGATTGTCCAAAGGTCTTATTACATCGCTATTTACCCAAGCATTTTGTGCAATTTCTTCTACTGTTTGATTTAGGATATTTTTTGTATTTTTTAATTCCGGAGTTTTATTCCAAAGTGTTTTAAATACGCCTGAAATTCCTCCTGCATTATCTAAATCAGTCATTGTAAGAGTGCTTGAAGGATCAAGTTTGATAATTTGAGGAATTTTTGATGATAATTCTTCAAAATCATCCAAAGATAAATCAATATCGGCACTTTGAGCTATTGCTAATAAGTGTAATATTGAATTAGTTGAACCTCCTAAAGTTAAATCAACCACAATAGCATTTCTTATAGAATCTTTTGTTATTATATCTTTTGGTAAAATATTGTTTCTAACTAAATCGCAAACGGCATAGCCTGATTCAAAAGCTATTCTTTTCTTTTTAGATGAAACAGCAGCAGCAGTAGCACATCCTGGTAAACTCATACCCATAACTTCAGTTAAACAAGCCAGAGTGTTTGCTGTGTATAATCCTTGGCATGAGCCGATTGTAGGGCAAGCATAATGCTCCATTTCGCATAGTTTTTGTTCTGTAATTTCACCTATTCTATATTTTCCGATTGCTTCATAAGAACCTCTTATGAATGTTAAACTTTCGCCTTTACAGCTTCCTTCTAATGATGGACCTGCTGTTACAATAACGCATGGGATATTTAATCTTAGCGCTGCAATTAACATCCCTGGGGTAATCTTATCGCAATTTGTAAGTAAAACTAAGCCGTCTAATTGATGTGCGCTTGCGACTGATTCAACGCAATCTGCTATTAAATCTCTGCTTGGAAGAGAATATCTCATACCGCAATGACCCATAGCAATACCGTCACAAACGGCAGGAACGCCAAAAATGAATGCTTGACCGCCATTTGAATGAATGCCTTTTTCAATTTGGCGCTCTAAATCGCGCATACCGACATGTCCCGGGACTAAATCCGAAAATGAGCTTGCAATACCAATAAATGGTCTATCAATATTTTTGTCTGATAATCCGCCTGCATATAATAAAGCTCTGTGCGGTGCATGGTCAATACCTTTTTTGATAATATCGCTTCTCATTTTCTACTCCTAATATACTTTTATTTAATTAAATCATTTTTTTAAACTTTAATCAATTTTATTTAGATAATCTAGTTATTTTATATGTAGAAAAGAATTTTAATTTTGTTATAATAAAATAACGTAAAAAGGAATATTTATGAGTTTAAAACAAATGCTAAAAAGATTATCTATATTTATTTTAATTTTCGGTTTATTTGCAATTACAAACATAGCTAATCCTGCTATGGCAGTAACCCCTCAAGGCTTATATGATAGAGCTTGGAAATTAATCAACGCAAAATATGTTGATGATACACAAAATCAACAAAATTGGGAGCGTTGGCGTCATAAGTATGATAATGTTATAAAAGATGAACAGGATGCTTATGTTGCTATTGCTACTATGGTTGATTCTTTAGGTGATGTTTATACAAAATTTTTAACACCTAAAGAATATAAAGAAGAATCTGAAAGTATTCAAGGTTCCCTAAAAGGTATCGGTGTTCAAATTGGTGTAAGAGATGGTAAACTGCTTATCATTGCCCCATTAGAAGACACCCCTGGCGAGCGTGCAGGTTTAAAAAGCGAAGATGAAATTCTTGAAATTAACGGAAAATCAACAAAAGGTATAACAGTGGAAGCTGCAGCTGACGCTATTAGAGGTCCTGAAGGAACTAAAGTTGAGCTTTTAGTTAAAAGAAAAAATGAAGAACCAAAATTATATACTATTGAAAGAGCTAATATTGAACTGAAGTCTGTTTCAACTAAAGCGCCTAAGATTGGTAAAGTTGATGATAATTTAGGCTATATCAGATTAAGCTCATTTTTATCAAGAAATGCAGCAAGTGAATTTCAAGAAGCACTAAATAAATATCGTGATAAAGACGGTATAATAGTTGACTTGCGCTCAAACCCCGGTGGACTTTTGACTAATGCTATTTATATAGCTGATATGTTTTTAAGTTCTAAAGTTATTGTTTCAACCGTTGATAAGGATGGCTATAAAGATACTCAAAACTCTTTAGCTCAAGTTGTTACAAATCAACCTGTTGTTGTTTTGATTAATGGTGGTTCTGCTTCAGCGTCTGAAATTTTATCAGGTGCCCTAAAAGATAACAAAAGAGCGATTATTGTTGGTAAAAAATCATTCGGAAAAGGGCTTGTTCAAGAAATAAACAAACTTCCTGACGGTTCTGCGCTTCATATTACAATTCAAAAATATTTAACTCCAAACGGCAGTGATATTAATAAAAAAGGTATTACTCCTGATTATGTTGTAGATATTACAGAAAAGGATATTGAAGCAAATAAAGACCCTCAACTTGAAAAGGCTTGCGAAGTTTTACAACAACAAATCGGAAAATTTGCAAAAGCTCAAGATTAATATAATTCAAATTCTGATAAATTAACCTCTTTAAGTGTATGTCTTAAATTTTCATCATCGCTTTGGAGGTTAATTTTTATATAATTTCTTGTTGTTGCGCCGTATAGACCTGTTTTTTTCGATTTTTTTTCTATTAAAATTTCTTGAGTTGTGTTTTTGTTTTTTTCTAAAAATTCTTTATGTAATTCTTTTGATAATTCCATAATTTTTTCAACTCTTTGAGTTTTGATAGAATTTTGAACTTGATTTTCCATGTAATAAGCAGGGGTTTTTTCTCTTTTTGAATAAGGAAAACAATGAATTGAAGATAGTTTTGCTTTTTTTAAATTGTTGTATGTTTCAATGAAATCTTCTTCATTTTCATTTGGAAAACCAACAATAATATCACAGCCTAAATAAGGTAAATTAAAGTTTTTGTGCAATTTTTCAATAGTTTTTAGAGCGTCATTTGTGCTATATTTTCTATTCATATTTGATAGTGTTTTATCGCACATTGATTGAAGCGAAAGATGAAAATGCGGACAGAATTTTTTGGATTTGGAAAGAAAATCAATAATTTCATCATCCAATTCATTAACATATAACGACCCTAAGCGATAGCGGGGAATTTTTGTTTTTTCAATTTCTTTTAATAAATCTAATAGACTTAAATTCCACTCTAAGCCCCATTGACCAATGTGGATACCTGTTAGGACTATTTCTTTTATGTTTTTTTCAATGACAATATTTATCTGTTTTATTATGTTTTCTATCGTATTTGAGCGCGAATTTCCTCTGGCATAAGGAATAATGCAATACGCACAGCGATTATTGCAGCCGTCTTGTATTTTAATTGAAACCCTTGTTGTATTTGGATTTAGAAGAAATTTTCCTTCAAATTCATCTTTTGAAAAAATATCCCCTACAAAAAACCCTTTTTTATCAATATATTCTTCGATAAATATTTTTTCGCTATTTCCTAAAATTAAATCAATATCTGAATAATTAAATGTTTCATGCTGTTTATAAGTTTGAGCTACACAACCTAAAAGCACTGTTTTTATGTTGGGATTAATTTTTTTAGCATGGTGTAAAAGATAATTTACTTGAGAATCGCTATGAGATGTTACAGAGCAAGAATTTAGAAGATAAATATCGCTATCTTCTAATTTATCTGTTTTTATATATCCAATTTTAATTAGTTCATTTTCTATTATTTGCCCTTCAAGTTGATTTTGCTTGCAACCTAGGGATTTTAGGTAAAATTTTTTCATAAATGAATTCTAGCATAAAAAATATATTAACAAATGTAACAATAATGTTATAAATCCTAAATTTTTGTCTAAATTTGCCGATAAAGATATTAAGCAGAAAGGTGTGCATAAGTTATGGAACAAGGAAAGATGACTTTTGACGAAACTCAAATAGCTTCATTATTAAGACAAGAGATATTAAAAAACTCTCAAAGTCTTGTTGAGGCTAATCCAAGACAAAAAGATTTGTCAGGAATTGAATATATCTCAACTCAAAAACAGCCATATATTTCACCAATTATGACTATGAATGAAGATGAGATATTAGATTTCGTTGAACAATTTGAAGCATCAGAATTAGCAACGCTATCTGTTGCTGAGTTAAATCGCATAGGAGAAGTTCTAGGAGTGGACCCAAGTTTAGTAAATTTGAGCGAGCTTGAAGATAAACAAGGGTAAAAAAGAAACTTCTTAAAATTTAAATGCGGTGCTAAGACACCGCATTTTTATTATTTTTTTCTTTCAATTAATTCTATTGAATTATTATCGGGATCTAATATAAAAGCAATTCTTGAATTTGTTTCATCCATATAAAAAGGTTCAATTTCCCATTTATATCCCATTTGAGCTACTTTTTTATCAATTTCATCAAGATTATCACATTCAAAAGCAAAATGTCCGAATGCATTGCCGTTTGAATAGCCATTTTGAGGAATTTCATCGTTGATTGTAAGTTCAATTTGTGTGTTAGTATTTTCATCAACAAAATATTGAAGATAGCAATCTTCAAGCCTTATTCTTTCCCCTTTTTTAAGACCTAAAAAATCTTGATAGAAACGAACTGCTTTTTCTTCGTCTTTTACTCTTATCATTGCATGTAAAAATCGCATTGTTTTTTCCTTATTTTTTATCGATTACATAGATTAAATGCCAGCCAAATTGTGTTTTGATTGGGTCTGTAACTGTTCCAACAGGTTCATTGAATGCAGGAATTTCAAATTCTTTTACCATCATGCCTTTTCCAAAATATCCTAAATCACCGCCACGAGAGCCTGAAGGGCATTGAGAATATTGTGCTGCGGCGTCTTCAAATTTAATTTCTCCTGAAGTAATTTTTGCTTTTAAATCTTTTGCTTCTTGTTCGGTGCTAACAAGAATATGCGCTGCTCTAACTTGTGTAAAATCGTTTTCCATTTTTGCTCCTATCTTTGTATTTCCAATAAATATAACGCTTAAAATCAAAACAAAAACAAGTAAAATTTTTTTCATTTTTTTCTCCTCTAACGGTTAAATTTTATCATAAAACATGTTATAATGTAATTAGCTTGATGCGGGTTAAATTTTGTTCCTACATTTTACTTAACAGGGAGAGATTTGCTCGGCAAAAGCTGGTGTGATGAAGTATACCGACCTCTCTATTGATGTTTAACGGAAACGGATGCACCCCGGCGCTCACCCACCTGCTGATTAGGCAGGCAACAAAATCCCCGCATTAAGCTTTTATTATTTTAAATAGCCGAGTTGGCGAATTTTATTAATTCAAATTAATCTTATCATTTGAATTATGAAACGATATTTGCATTTTATTATTTTATTTGTGTTTTTAATTTTTGGATTTTTAATTCATCAGCTTTATACTTTTACCTATATTACTGCTGAATTTGATGAGTTAAGACCAATGAAGAACTTTCTTCCTGTTTATTATAAGGGTTTAATTGTAGGAAGAGCAAAAGAAGCACGCCATAGTGACAATTATCGTCATACTTTAGTTAGAATAGTTTTGTATCCAAAAAATTTGCTTTTGCCTTCAAATACTACGGTTGAATTGAGAAAAGAGAAGAAAAACGGCAAATATAAGGATTTTTTAGAGCTTATTTATCCAAGCGAACCTACTTTAGTGATGTTATCTAATCATTCTAAGATAAAAGGCATAGCAACTGTTGATACTGAAACCTTTATGGCAAATAGACGTCCTGAAGATTTAGAAGAAATGAAAGAAAATCTTGTTGAAAGTACTCAAAATTTAAGCTATGCTTTGCAATCTTTGGGTGAAGTTTTTGATAATGTGAATATGATTTTGAAAGAAAATCAGAAAAATATTTATAATTCATCAAAAAATCTTGAAAATATGACAGTTAAAATTGATAGAGCATTAGATGAAGAAAAAATAGAGCGCACACTTGATAATATTGAACAAACTACTCAAAATATAATAAATACAACTGATAGCATTAATCAAAGCTACCCTAAAATTGATAACAGTTTGCAATCACTTCAAGATACAATGTGCAACGTTAGCGCTATTTCTTGCGGTATTAGAAGAACTCTAAGTGAGAGAATGGGTTTAGCTAAGTTATTTTTTGGAAGAGCAGTAAAATAACTAGCCGTTAACTGTTCTTGTATATAATCTTATTTTGAATTTTGCAATTAAGATTGTTTTATCTTTATCGTATGGTTCAATATAAACTTCATAGATGTTAGTTAGATAATTTTCTTTAGTAATGCTTTTAAAGAAGTTTTGAAGTTGTGCATAATTTGAAACAGTTGTGAATGAAAGTTCACAAGCATTATACCCCGGTGCGTTTGTTTGAAGAATTTTATCGTCTTGAGGAGTATAGTTATAATCAATTGAGCGAATTCTTACGCCGTTATTTGTAATGTTAGCCAAAATATTTTCAAACATTATGCCAAATGAGGCTTCAGAACTAAATTGTTGACCTAAAACTTCATATATAACCTTTCCGCTTTTTGTTTCTTTCTTTTCTTCAACAGCGTTTTCTTGTTTTGCTTTTGCAGCTTCAAGTTGGCGCAGTTTAGTTTCTTTTGTTTGTTTTTCAACTTTTCTATCTTCTAAAACCGTACGATTATCAAGCATAACCGTAACTTTTTGATATGAAAACCAAACTCCCGCAAATAAAATTATTATGGGAAGTAGTATATAAATTAAATTATCTTGTAAAAAAGCATTGCTGTTGTTTTTGTTCATTTTATGTTCCTATCGAGCAGGTCTCATTTGTTGCGACGGTTGTTCAACTTGTTCTTCTAAAGGTGCTTTTGGAGGTTTTACAATGATGTCCGATTCATTGTAAACAGGTTTGTTGTCTTTTCCGTCTGCTTTCGGTTCTACTATAAAGTCTGTATTTGAAATTACAAAGCTGTATAATCTATCAACATCTTTATCAATAGCTAAACCGCTTATGAATTTAGATACATCTTCATCTTCATTTTCGCCTGTTGTATCTGTTATAACTTTTAATTCTGTAAGTTTTATATCAGATTGAGGTGAAACTATTCTTAAATTTTTATAATATTCATAAATATCTACAATACTTTCCGCTATTCCTCGAATTGCAAGTTGAGTGCCGGATTTATTGTAGTATCTTGTTAACCAAACATTTTTTGGAATATCGCTCGAAATAGAATCATAGAAATTGATTGCAGTAACGTTATCTCCTGCTACTTGGTCAATAATTTCTGTCATATCAATTTCTTCTTCTTTTATTTCAACTTTTTCTAATGCTGTGATTTTTTGATCAATCATCTTAATTTCTTGCTTTAAGTCACTGATTTGTGACTCTTGAGAAGCATTTAAACCAATTGAAGCTCCGATAATAAGACCGAAAACAAGCAAAAATATTGCACATAAACCTATTGCAAGGCTTTGAACATATTGTTGTGTTATTTCTGTCGGTCTTCCTAAGATATTAGCTACAAAATAAACACCCATTGAAGCATTCGGGTCTTTATTTAAAATATTTAAATTAATATCTAAATCTGATTTAGGATCAACAGCGCCTAATGCCGATAAAGACATTGAATTAGCCTGATTAAAATCAAGCGCTCTTGAAACTTCCAAAAGTGATTTTTTAGAGTATTTGTTAGAGTCAATCGCTATAATTTCTCTATCAAATTGCATGATTTTTTTCAATGCTTCAGCACTTATTTCATCAGTTTGGCTTATGATGTAAAGTTGTGAAATTGTGCTTCCTGATAAAAGTTGTGAAACATTTGAAACAATAGCATCATAGGCTTCTTCTGTTGAGAATGATCTTATTGCAAGAGGTACTTCGTTGCAATCAAGTAAGTTTTTGCCTTCCATTTGGAAAATTGTATAGCTGTTTGTATTGATTAATAATGCACTCCAAGTTGAGTTCATTAATATCGCATCTTTGATTAAACCAACAAGATTTAAACCTCTTAAAGTTGCACTGTATGCTGTTTCAATACCTGCTAATTGCAAGCCGACACTTGCAAAAATTTCTTTAATTTCATCTATGTCGGATTTTTGAAAAGCAGAATAAGCAAGCCTTCTTTGAGTTGTTCCCATTGGGTTTGCAACATCGCACCAACCTATAACAGGTTCTTCTTTTTTAAAGATGTAAAATTCTTCGGATGTAGATGTTAATGCTACTTCAATTCCAGAATCAGATGTATCGCTTGCTATTTCAATAAAATCAAAAAATACGTTAGGCAAAACTAAATATGCATAAGATTTTGGAGGAATTTTCATTTCATCCATTAATTCAATCAATGCATTTTTTAATTGTCCGTAATTTTGTACGTTTCTTTGGGAAAAATTATAATCTACTTTTTTTCTGCCGTAATTTGTTACAATTCCTTTGGTTTTATCGAAAACTACTGCCTCTAATCCCAGACCCGGAACCAATGAAAAACCGACAATGTTTTGTTTTTTATTTTCAGTAAAATTAAAATTAAAATTAAACATCTCTATAAATTCTAAACTTATTCACATCCTACTCTTATTTTATAATACAATAAGAAAGTAATAAACATATAAAACTTAACAATTATATACAAAATAAGGCAATAAAAATGAGTGAAAACGTTAATAATAACTATATTTATGGTAAAAATCCGATTTATGAATTGCTTGTAAAAAATCCAAAAAGAGTTAACAAAATTTACATTCAAAAAAATATTTCATACGATAACAGACTGAAAAAAATTATCGAGCTGGCTAATCAAAATAAAATTATTATTCAACACACAAACCTGCAAAAATTTAGTGAAAATTTTGATGAAAAACCCAACTTTCAAGGGGTCGTAGCTAGCGTTTCTCCTGTTGAATATATTGAGCTTGAAGATTTTTTAAAAATCAAAAAAGACGGTTATAAAAAATTAATTATTTTAGATGGAATATCTGACCCTCATAATTTTGGTGCAATTATTAGAACAGCAGCTGCCGCAGGTTTTGATGGGGTTTTAGTATCTAATCATAGGAGTTGCCCTATTAATGCGACTGTTGAAAAAATTTCATCCGGTGCAATTAATCATATTCCAATTATTAAAACAACTAGTCTTAATGCTAGTATTGATTATTTAAAAAAACAAGACTTTTGGGTAATTGCTACTCAAATGGAAGCTAAAGATAATTATTATGAAATTGATTATACAGATATGAATTTTGCCATAGTTATGGGCTCAGAAGGTTCCGGTATATCAAAAACAATATTAAATAAGGCGGATTTTACGGTTAAGCTGATGAGTAATTTTGAGTCTTTGAACGTTTCGGCTGCTACCGCTGTTATAGTTTATGAAGCTATAAGACAAATAAATGTAAAAATGAAAAAAGGCTCGTGACGAAAGTCAAAAAATAATATATAATAGCCTTAATCTCGGAGTAAAAAATGAAACAAAAAACTCAAGATAAAAATACATCAAATGATTTTTTATATGATGATATTGATGAGCAAACTTTGCTTGAGATAGAAAATGATATAGCATCTCAAGCTGAAGATGATGATGAAAATCAATCTAAAAATCATGAGGATTACAAATCAATTGTTGCAGATGATTCCGTTAAAATTTATTTGCAACAAATAGGCAAAATTCCTCTTTTAAGTTTTGAACAAGAGCTTGAAGTTGCTCGACAAATCAAAGAAAATAATTCTCAAAGAGCAAGAGAAACTTTAATTAATGCTAATTTAAGATTAGTAGTATCAATAGCAAAAAAATATATAGGCAGAGGTCTTTCTTTTCTTGATTTAATTCAAGAGGGCAATTTAGGGCTTATGAAAGCTGCTGAAAAATTTGACTATTCAAAAGGTTATAAGTTTTCAACTTATGCAACATGGTGGATACAACAAGCAATTACAAGAGGAATTGCGGATAAATCAAGAATGATTAGATTGCCCGTTCATATGATTGAAACATTATCAAAAATTAAACGTGCAACAATTGAATTATCCACAGAATTAAACAGAGTTCCAACAAAAGAAGAAATTGCTTCTCGAGTTGATATGCCTGTTAATAAACTTGTTGCTTTAATGAAAAGCTCACAAAGTACAATTTCAATAGAAACGCCTGCCAATCAAAAGGATGAAACTTCAAAAATAGCGGATTTTATTGTTGATGAAACACATCTAACCCCTGATACTAAAGTAACACAGGAAAATTTATTGGAAGATGTCAGAAAAATGTTAAATCAATTAAATCCAAAAGAAAAAGATGTCCTAATTATGCGCTACGGCTTAGATAATAATGGTCAAAAGAAAACTTTGGATGAAATTGGTTCTCGCTATGGTGTTTCAAGGGAAAGAATAAGACAAATTGAAACAAGAGCGATTTCAAAATTGAAAAAATTATGCAGAAACAAAAATTTATCAATTAGTTTAAAAAACTACATTGAGTTGGAATAATATATATAGAAGTGTTATAAAATAATTAAGAATAATTGAAAGAAAAATATGAAATCACCAAAAGAAATTAACCTAGAATCAAAAATTTTAAACAAATTGAAAAATTTTCCCGATTGCATAAAACTTGTTCATTATCTTTTTGAAGATGAAGAATTGCAAGCTATGCAAGATTATGCGAACAATGTTTCAATTAAAAGGCTTGGTTTTAATGACCATGGACCTGTTCATATGCGTCAAGTTGCTAATAATGCAATAAAAATGCTTAATATTTTGCACAATAATAATGTTCAAACATCGCTTGAGCGTGAAGAAATAGGTACTTTTGAAGATTCAATGTGTGCTGTTGTATTAGCTGGCATGATGCATGATTTAGGTATGATGATAGGAAGAGCATCCCATGAAGAAATGTCTATTGTTCTTGCCATTCCTATTATAGAGCGTGCATTAAAACATGTTTTTCCTAATGACATTCAAAGAAGAACAATAATTAAATCTCTAACTTTAGAATCTATTATAGGGCACATGTCTACTCAAAGAATACATTCTATTGAAGCAGGAATTATCTTAATTGCCGATGGCTGTGATATGACTAAAGGCAGAGCAAGAATACCTTTGGCTATCAATAATACTCCAAAAGTAGGCGATATTCATAAATATTCTGCAAATGCTATTGAGCGAGTTATGATAAAACCGGGTGAGAGAAAACCAATTAAAATCACTATTGAAATGTCAGGCGATGTTGGATTTTTCCAAATTGAAGAAGTATTATTTACAAAAGTGAATTCCTCTCCTGCAAAAGAATATGTTGAATTATACGCAGGTGTTGTCGGTCAAGAATGTAAATGTTATTTGTAATTTTTTAAAAAAGGCAATATTTTTTTTAAAATAGCGTTATAATATATATGCGCATGAAAAAGATTTTAATAGCATTTTTAGCATTAACAACACTAACCCAAACTTCTTGGGCTATTTTGGATGAGAAAAAAATCTCTATTAGGGAAGCTATTGAAAAAGCGCTTGAAACAAATCCACAGATAAGAATGTTGGATATGGATGTTCAAATGTCCAAAAATACTACAAAACAAGCTAATAGGCTTCAAAACCCGTCTTTGGATGTTTTTAAAAGTATGGGAACGTCAATAGAAAGTGAACCCCAATTAATTGGCGGAACTTATTTAGTTGAATTGTTTAAAAGAGGTAAAAGAAAACAACAAGCAAAAGCTCAAGAGCTGGTTGCATATAATAATAAATATTTTAATCAATATGACTTAATTTTACAGGTTAGAAAAGCATATATTGATTTATTGCTTAAAAAATCAAATTTAAATATATTAAAAGAACAACAAAAATTAGCTCAAGAATTGTATGAGTCTTTGCAAAAAGATGTTAAATTAGGAAAAGTTCCTCAAACTGAGGCTCTGCAAGCAAAAATTGCGCTAAATCGAGCTATTATGGCTGTGAATAATGCAAAATCAAATGTTATATTTTCTCAAAACCGTTTTAATACTGTAATGAATACTGCAGATGTTGAATACGATACAAAAGAAGATAAATTGAACGGCAATTATCATGAACTTTTAACGATTGAGCCTACAAATGATATGCTGGAATATAATAAAATTAAAGCATTTGCGCTTGAGCGAAGATTTGATTTGCAAAAAGCTCGCCAAGAAGTAGTTGCGGCTCAAAAAAATCTTTCAGTGGTTAAAAGTCAATTAATTCCTGATGTTGAAGTTTCAGCAGGTTACGGTTATAGAACTGCTTCAAAAGGTGATTCTGGTTCATTCGAAAATGGTGCATATATTGGCGCTAGTTTAGTTAATATTCCTTTGTTTTATCAATATCAACCGGAAATTAAAAATGCTCAATTAGCAATTGAAAAAGCCGAACTAAATTATAAGGACGTTGAAATAGACGCTATAAGAAGCATAACTGACGCTTGGGAAAAATTTGTTATAACAAGGGAAAACCTTAATTTCTACAACAATGAATTATTGGGTAATTCAAAAGAACTTTTAAGTGCTTCAATTAAGAGCTTAGAAAAAAGAGAAATTGATTTAACAGGCTTTTTGGTTTCTAAAAGAACTTATTTTGATTTAATGCTTGAATACCAAAAAGCACTTGCAGATTATTATACAAGTTATGCTGAGCTTGTTTGTGAAATGAATATAATTGAAATTGAAAACGAGTTTATTTAAAATCTTTTTTCTTTTGTTGAAATTCTTGTAACAGCTTTAGCTAAAGCTAATTGAACTCTTGCCATATCAAGCGTTTCATCATGTGCTTTTAAGCGAGCCTGCGCCCTTTGTTTAGCGTGTTGAGCTCTAACTAAATCAATATCACATTCAAGCTCTGCAATATCAGTTAAAATGGTTGCTCTGTTGTGCGCAAATTGCAAAATACCGCCCATTGTAGCAATACATTGACTTTCTTTATCTTTAACAACTTTGGTAACTCCAATACCCAGAGTTGAAATAACAGGAATATGATTTTTCAATATTCCCATTCTTCCGTCTGTTGTTTGTATGTATAACTCGTCAATATCGTCTTCAAAGACAATTTTTTCATGAGTAATAACTTTTAAATGAATTTTGTCATTCATGAATTTTATGCCTCAACAAGCTCGGTTGCTTTTGCTTTTTCTAATACATCTTCTATTGTTCCAACCATATAGAAGGCTTGTTCCGGAATATCATCGTATTCGCCTTCGATAATTCCCTTAAAGCCTCTGATTGAATCTTCTAATTTAACGTATTTACCTTTTGTTCCTGAGAATTGTTCAGCAACAAAGAAAGGTTGAGATAAGAATTTTTGAATTTTTCTTGCACGATTTACGGTTAATTTATCTTCTTGAGATAATTCGTCCATACCTAAAATTGCGATAATATCTTGTAGGTCTTTATATTTTTGTAGAATTTCAAGAACTTTTTTAGCAACATTATAGTGTTCTTCGCCTATGATATGTGGATCAAGTGCACGAGATGAGCTTTCTAGAGGGTCTGCTGCAGGATAAATACCTAGTGAAGCTATATTTCTTGATAATACAGTACTTGCATCAAGGTGGGTAAATGTTGTAGCCGGAGCAGGGTCTGTTAAGTCATCAGCAGGTACATAAATTGCTTGAACTGATGTAATAGAACCGTCTTTAGTTGATGTAATACGCTCTTGTAGTTCACCAACTTCTTGAGATAATGTCGGTTGATAACCAACCGCAGAAGGCATACGTCCTAAAAGAGCTGAAACTTCAGAACCTGCTTGAACAAAACGGAAAATATTATCAATGAATAATAATACGTCTTGTTTTGTAACATCTCTAAAATATTCAGCGCATGTTAGAGTTGATAAGCCTACTCTCATACGAGCCCCCGGTGGTTCATTCATTTGACCGTATATAAGAGCAACTTTGTCTAAAACGCCTGATTCTTTCATTTCGTTATATAAGTCATTGCCTTCACGAGTACGTTCGCCAACACCGCCAAAAACGGAAACACCGTCATGTTCTTGTGCGATATTGTGGATTAATTCCATAATAAGAACGGTTTTACCTACGCCTGCACCACCAAATAGACCGATTTTACCGCCCTTTTGATATGGCATTAGAAGGTCAATTACTTTGATACCTGTTTCCAGGATTTCAACTTCTGTGTTTTGTTCTGTTAATTTTGGTGAGGGTCTGTGGATTGGGAATTTTTCTTCGCATTGAACTTCCCCTTGATTATCAACAGGTTCACCCAATACATTTAAAATTCTTCCTAATATGCCTTTTCCGACAGGAACTTTGATTGGATTTCCGGTATTAATTACTTTCATTCCGCGTCTTAAGCCGTCAGTAGATGACATTGCAACTGTTCTTACTGTGTTTTCACCAAGTAATTGTTGAACTTCAACGGTTGTTTTTTGACCGTCATCATTATAAATTTCAAGTGCATAATATATTTCAGGTAATATCCCGTCTTCAAATTTAACGTCAATAACGGGTCCTATGATTTGAACTATTTTTCCTTCGCTTAAAGACATATTATCTTCCTTTGTAATTCTTATTTATCTAAATTATATCTAAGATGAATTATATTTTGTGAATAATGATGTTAAATTCAATCGTTTAGTTGAGATATTCAAATATTAATTTTTTGTTAATATCTTAAGATTTTTTTGAAATTGATTATATTATAATAAGGTATATTATGATTGAATTATCAGTATAGGAGGATATTATGATTAAACCTTTAGCAGATCGTATTGTTATTAAAGTTATTGATGATGTTCAACAAACATCAGGCGGAATTTTTATTCCTGATAGTGCAAAAGAAAAACCACAAAAAGGTGAAGTTGTAGCTGTTGGCTCAGGCAAAACTCTTGATAACGGCGAAAAAGAAGCTATGGAAGTTAAAGTTGGCGATGTAGTTCTTTTTGCTAAATATTCAGGAACAGACGTAAAAATTGATGATGTTGAATATAAAATTATAGCTGTAAAAGATGCTTTAGCTATTATTCAATAATAACCTCATTAATAAATAAAATTACAAAACTAGTTAGTATAAAGGAAAGAAATTATGGCAAAAAAAGTTGTTTTTGATACAACTGCAAGAGAAGCATTATTAAAAGGTGTAAATGCTGTTGCAGACGCTGTTAAAGTTACACTTGGACCAAAAGGTCGTAATGTAATTATTGAAAAGAAATTTGGCGCACCTCAAATCGTTAATGACGGTGTTACAATTGCAAAAGAAATTGAATTAAAAGACGGTTTAGAAAATGCCGGAGCTCAATTATTAAAAGAAGTTTCATCTAAAACTAATGATGTTGCTGGTGACGGTACAACAACAGCTTCAGTTTTAGCTCAAGCAATTTTCAAAGAAGGTATTAAAAACCTTACAGCAGGCGCTAACCCAATGGGTATCAAACGTGGTATTTCATCAGCTGTTAAAGTAGCTCATCAAGAAATTAAAAAAATGTCTAAATCTGTTGATTCAAAAGAAATGAGAGCTCAAGTTGCTGCAATTTCAGCAGGTAACGACAAATTTATCGGTGATTTAATTGCTGATTGTATGGAAGCTGTTGGAACAGACGGCGTTATAACTGTTGAAGAATCAAAAACTTTCGGAACAGATAAAAAAATCGTAGAAGGTATGCAATTTGATAAAGGTTATATTTCACCTTACTTTATTACTGATGCTGAAAGAATGGAAGCAGTTTTAGAAGACGCTTATGTTCTTTGTGTAAATAAAAAAATCAACTTAATTGCTGATTTAGTACCTATTTTAGAACAAGTTGCCCGTGACGGTAAATCATTGTTGTTAATTGCTGAAGATGTTGAAGGCGAAGCTCTTGCAACATTAGTTGTTAACACTATGAGAAAAGTTTTAAGAGCAGTTGCCGTTAAAGCTCCCGGTTTTGGTGATAGAAGAAAAGCAATGCTTGAAGATATCGCTATTTTAACAGGCGGTCAAATGTTTACTGAAGAACTTGGTATTAAATTAGAAAATATTACAGTTCAAATGCTTGGTAGAGCAAAAAGAGTTACAGTAACAAAAGATGAAACAACTATCGTTGTTGATGATTCAACAAAAGCAGCAGTTGCTGAACGTGTAAATTTAATTAAAAAACAAATTGAAGCATCTGATTCTGAATATGATAAAGAAAAACTTCAAGAACGTGTTGCAAAATTATCGGGCGGTGTTGCAGTAATTGAAGTTGGTGCAGCAAGCGAAGTAGAATTAAAAGAATCTAAATTAAGAATTGAAGATGCACTTAACGCAACTCGTGCAGCTCAAGAAGAAGGTATTGTTCCTGGTGGTGGCGTTGCGCTATTAAGAGTTCAACAAGTTCTACAAAAAGAATTAGAAACAAGAACTTTTGAAAGTGATGATGAAAAAACAGGTTTCAAAATCTTAACTGCAGCACTAGATATTCCTCTTATTGCAATTGCAAATAATGCAGGCGCTAAAGGTGAAGTTGTAGTTGATGCTGTTAGAAAACAACAAGGTGCTTACGGATATGACGCTATGAACAATCAATATGCTGATATGTTTGAAGCCGGTATTGTTGATCCTGCTAAAGTAACAAGATCAGCACTAGAAAACGCTGCAAGTGTTGCTTCAATGTTATTGACAACAGAAGCTGCAGTTGTTGAAATTCCGGAAGAAAAAGCTCCAGAAATGCCTATGGGCGGTGGTATGCCAGGCATGGGCGGCATGGGAATGATGTAAAACCGTAGCGCGACTGCGCTAGGTTTTACGAATGACCCTATGGTGTGTGAGCTCGTGTGTTCGAGTAATTTTACGGAGCGACTAGGCGTAGGCCTAAAAGCGGAGTACTAAAATTATGAGGTGTCAATAATCCAAGACAACACAAATTATATAAAAGCCAAGGCGATGAGCCTTGGCTTTTTATCGTCATGCTGAATTTATTTCAGCATCTTATTAGTTTTATGTGTGTACTTATCATTTTAAGACCCTGAAACGAGTTCAGGGTGACAGGGTTAATATATTTTGTCATGCTGAACTTGATTCAGCATCTTACCATGTTTATTTAAGATACTATACCTATTAAGACCCTGAAACGAGTTCAGGGTGACGGGGTTAAATTCAGGGTGACAGGGTTAATATATTTTGTCATGCTGAACTTGATTCAGCATCTTACCATGTTTATTTAAGATACTAT
>CALUYD010000002.1 GCA_944324915.1 Candidatus Gastranaerophilales bacterium
ATGACACTAAAAATAATCAATGCCACAACGATTTCGACAAGCGAAAACGCCAGATAGAAAATCTTTTTCATATTATTAATCCATTAGTTAACAATTTTGTAACACTAATGTGTATATTTACACATTAATCATGATATTAGCACATAGCTTTTATTTTTGCAAATAGGTTGTATCCTAATACAAGGGGGAGAAATGTCGGTTAGAGAAGATGTTAAACAGTTATTAGCTCGAGAAAATCGAACTATGACATGGCTTGCCGGTGAAATGACAAAATTGAGCGGTAAAAAATATTCAATGAAGTCAATTTCAGATAAACTTGCTCGAAAAACTCTCCAATATGAAGAATTTGTTTTGATTATCAAAATTTTGGATTATGAAATGAAATTTGAAAAAATAAAACCTTAAAAATTATTTTTTCATTTATGTTATGATTTTTTTATGCGAAATTATGAAGAAAAACTTGAAATTTTAAAACAAGAGTCAAGTTTTAGGACTATTAAAAATATTAAAAATAAAATTTCAAAATATATTATTGTTGATGATAAAAAAATGCTTAATTTATCATCTAACGATTATTTGAATTTAAGCACTGATAAAGATTTAAAATTTGAATTTATTGAAAAATATAAAACAAGCGATGAATTTTTATTTTCATCAGCGTCAGCTCGTCTTTTAACGGGGTCATCTAATTGCTATAAAAAATTAGAATATAATTTTTCAAAACTTTTTAATAAAGAAAATGCACTTTTGTTTAATACGGGCTATCAAGCAAACCAAGGCGTTGTAAGCACCTTATTTCAAAAAGGGGATTGTATTTTTTGCGATAAATTAAACCATGCAAGTATAATTTCAGGTTTAAAACTTTCTCAAGCAGAGCATTTTAGATATAAACACAATGATTATGATAATTTAGAAAAATTATTAAAAGAAAAAAGAAATCAATATAATAACGCTGTAATCATCTCTGAATCTGTTTTTTCAATGGATGGCGATATAGCGGATATTAAAAAATTAATTGAATTAAAAAAGAAATATAATTGCTTGCTTATGATTGATGAAGCCCATGCATTTGGCGTTTTTGGGGATAAATTGCAAGGGGTATCATCTAGAGAAAATTTATTAGATGAAGTTGATATTATAACTGTAACTTTGGGTAAATCATTGGCTTCAATGGGCGCTATTTGTATTTCAAATAATATTATTATTAATTATCTTATAAATAAAGCGTCAAGTTTTATTTTTTCGACTGCGATAGCACCTGTAAATGTTATGTGGAGTAATTTTTTATTGGAAGAAAAATTTGATTTATTAATTCAAAAAAAGGAAAAACTAAACTCTTTATTTAAAAAAGTCCATAAATTATACCCTACAATTAGCTCCTCTCAAATTATCCCTATGATTTTAGGGGATGCAAAAACTACCGTTGATAAAGCACTAGAGCTTCAAAATAAGGGCTATTATGTTCTTCCTATTAATCCTCCGACTGTTCCAAAAGGTACTTCAAGGCTTAGAATTTCATTGTGCGCTGATATAGAATTTGAGGAAATATGCAATATTTTTGGTTAAATAAAAAAAATGAAAATAAAAAATTAATATTATTTTTTAACGGTTGGGCTATGAATGAAACTCCCGTAAAACATCTTGATTGCGAGGGTTTTGATGTTTTGGTTTTATTTGATTATAGAAATATTGATTTTAATTTATCTCAATTTGATTTTTCAAAATATGATGAAAAATATTTAATTTGCTGGTCTATGGGTGTATATGTAGCAAGTTTATTTAAAAAAGAATTATCGGATTTTAATAAAAAAATTGCAATAAATGGCACTACAAAAATTATTGATGATAATTTTGGAATACCTAAGAAAATCTATAAAGTAACCGTAAAATTATTAAATGAAGATTCTTGCGATAAATTTATTAAAAATATGTTTGATAATGGAAAATTAAATCCTAATATTACTATTACAAGGTCGCTAGAGGAATTAAAGGAAGAATTGATTTCTATTCAAAATATTGAGTTATTAGATGAGATGAAATTTGATTGCGCTTATATTTCATCGAATGATAGAATTGTGCCTACAAAAAATCAAATCGCTTATTGGTCTGATAGAGCGAAAATTAAGGAAATTAATTCAACTCATTGTCCTTTTGAAAAATTTAAAAGTTGGTTGGAGCTATTGTGTTAGATAAAAATTTTATAGCTAAAAAGTTTGAAAATAGTATAAATTTTTACGATGATAATGCGATAATTCAAGAATTAATGGCAAAAAAATTAATTTCTTTAATTGAGAAGAAAAAATTTAAAAATATTCTTGAAATTGGTTCTTATTCAGGACTTTTAACTAAAAAAGCAGTTGAAAAGTTTGATTTCGATAATTATTTAGCTTTAGATATTGTTGATAGCTTTGATAAAATCAAAAATTTAAGTCCTAAAATAACTTTTGAAAAAAATGATGTTGAAGAATTTAATACAAATCAAAAATTTGATTTAATAATTGCAAACGCAAGCCTGCAGTGGTGTTTGGATTTTGAGCATACAATAAAAAAATTAAAATCTTATTTGAGCGAGAGTGGAATTATTGCTGTGAGCATATTTGCGCTTGATAATTTTTATGAAATAAGAGATAGCTTTAATGTTAGCTTAAAATACAAAACAATTGATGAAATTGAAAAGGTTTTTTCTGAAAACGTGAAAATAATTCAAGAAAGCCATACTTTGCAATTTAAAAATTCTAAGGATTTATTGAAACATATTAAATTAACAGGCGTTAACGCTATTTCAAAAGAAAATTTAAGTGTTGTTCAAATTAAAAATGCACTTAAAATTTTAGAAGAAAAATATCAAAATAAATTGACCTATAAGCCCGTATATATTATTGATTAGCTTTTTTTATTAAGAAATGTAACAAAAGAAATAAAATAAGCAATTTTTATTTGAATATATACTTTATATATATGTAAGACATAAATAACCTCCCCTTCCCCAAGAAAGTAGTTTTATTTCACACACAAAACACACTACTAACAACACACTAACCAAACACACGAGAATCAAGCAAAAAGATTTTCACCCTCTCAATCGAGAGGGCTTTTTTTATGTTAGGTGTAAATTGGTTTTGCGAGTCGGATAGACCCTGAAACGAGTTCAGGGTGACGGGGTTAATATATTTTGTCATGCTGAACTTGTTTCAGCATCTTATTAGTTTTATGCGTGTACTTATCATTTTCAGACCCTGAAACGAGTTCAGGGTGACGGGTTTGTTATGTTTTGTCATGCTGAACTTGTTTCAGTATCTTATTAGTTTTATGTGTGTACTTATCATTTTAAGACCCTGAAACGAGTTCAGGGTGACGGGATTGTTATATTTTGTCATGCTGAACTTGTTTCAGCATCTTATTAGTTTTATGCGTGTACTTATCATTTTAAGACCCTGAAACGAGTTCAGGGTGACGTTTTAGATAAGACCCTGAAATACTCAAAGAGAACAGAAAATCACGCTTGCGCTATTTTCTAGCTAGTTCAGGGTGACGAGTTTAAGTTCAGAGTGACGGGATTGTTATGTTTTGTCATGCTGAATTTATTTCAGCATCTTATTAGTTTAAGACCCTGAAACGCTCAAAGAGAACAGAAAATCACGCTTGCGCTATTTTCTAGCTAGTTCAGGGTGACGTTTTAGATAAGACCCTGAAATACTCAAAGATGACAAATTTAAAAAAAACTACATGTTGTATCATATTTTAGAATTTTATTCTAAAAAATCCGCCTAAATTATGAAGGTCGACAAATGGGTAAAAATTTTTCTAATGGAATTTGTGGAGATATGCTAGAATATAAAAAACCAAAACAAAATATAAAGGTCAGTAAATGAATATTATAAAATTTTTTCTTAAATTTTTTCAAATTATTTTCAATTTATTAATTTCATCTATTATAATTTTATGGCTTACATATCTTGGAAGTTATATATCAAATTTTAAAATAATTGATTTTCAAATAGTTGTTCATTATATTTTAGCTATTATTTTAGTAGTTTCTTTATGGTGGAATTTGTTTAAAAAGATTAAATTGTATAAATTAATCATAGTAATTATTTTATTCTTGTCTTCAGTTTTTTTACCAAGGATTACCGATTTATTAGATTTTTCAAATAGCTATGAAGATAAAAATCTTAGTTTAATTGAAATAAAAAAATTTATTAATACCGACGTTTGTCTAGATAGCGGATTATGCGCCGAAAATTTAGAAATTAATACAGAATATGGTTTAATTAAAATTAATAAAGAAAATTGCCTAAAATACAATTGGAAATGGGATGAAAAAAAGAAACACTGTAATTTAAACTAAAATTAAACAACTTGATAAAAGCCAAAAATAATATTTTATACAATTAATTATCAAAAGGTACAAAATTTAAACCGCTATCTAAAATGCCTTTTTCTTTAAATAATATCCATATTCCGCAAAAACCGCTTAGATTTTCAGCTCTATTTTTATATGAATGATATTTATCGCCAACTGCAATTAAACAAGGTAGGTCAGGAGGACAATTTTTTTCATAAGTTTCATTTAAAAATTCGTCCTCTTTTTGCCTATATTTTTCCCATTCTTTTTGAGAATTTAATAGTAGATGATATTGTTTTTTAGAAATTAAATATTTTGCAGCTTCAAGCGACCTATTTATTTCGATTTTATATTTTTCAATTCCTTTAAGGCAACATTGCATCATATCATAATCAGTTTCATAATTGGTATCCAAGCATTCTTGAACATCTTTATCAATTTTTTTAAGCTCATCTTGAGAAGCAAAATCCGCCTTTGAAAAATCAATTTCAACCTGATATGGATATTTTAAATTTAAATAAATATTTTCAATTATTTCTTTAATTGAATTACGAACTTGCGTAAATGATAATGGAACTATGTAAATAAGAGCAATAATTGTAATTATGATAAATTTTTTCATAGGATTATTATATTTAAAATTTAAGAATAAGTAAAAGTTTTTTACTTTCTATACCAAGGTTTAAATTCTTCAATTTCATCAAGTATTTTTTTGGTGAACATAAGATTAACCTTTCTATTTTTTGCACGCATGCAAAAAATAATCAAATAATAGCATTAAAATTGCATATATGCAAAGCAATGAATTACAAAAACTAGGCAATCATATAAAGAAACTCCGAAAAGAAAGAAAGCTAACAATTAGCGCTTTATGCTATAAAAATGGGCTTGAACCTTCTACAATAAGCAGAATAGAAAAAGGTCAAATAGAACCTAAATATCTTACATTAATGAATATTGCCAAAGTCTTTGATTTATCAATAGCTGAATTTTTAAATTTTTAAATCATCACATTTCCTCAATTCAATTATAAAATTATTTCCGTTCATAATGTGTAATGAATTATAACATGAATATATTGCATTTTGCACTAAAAATTTAAGTGTATAAATAGGGTATATAAATAATCAAAAATTGCACTTAATATAAAGAGTGAGGTGAATATGTTTAAAGTCGAAAAAACGGAAATGACAAATAAAACATTCAGATTACCTTTAAAATTAGTGCAAGAATTACAAACAATAGCACAAAATAAAGGGGTATCTCTTAATAATTTAGTGCAACAATGTTGCGAATATGCCATTAAACATTTAGATAAAAATTAATATATCGATAGTTTAACTACTAACAATTTATGGATAAATTATTATTACAAAAATTAGCAAACCGTATAAAAGAGTTAAGAAAATTGCACAAATATACTCAAGACGATTTAGCTGATTTAGCCCAAATTGCACGCTCAACCTTGGGTAATATTGAAACCGCACAAAACGATATAACATTCTCAAAATTAAATAAAATTGCCAAAGCCTTTAATTTATCACTAGCTGAATTTTTAAATTTTTAATAATTGATAAAATACTAATTTCCCTTGCGCCTAGGGGGATTTGAACCCCCATCTTTGCCTTCGGAGAGCAATGCTTTATCCAATTGAGCTATAAGCGCTTTATTTTATTTTACCAAATAATATTTGCAATTTGAATTCAAAAAGACTAATTATTTTCGATATTGGATTTTTTAAAAATAATTATTAAATTGTATCTATGATAAAAAGCTATTATGATATTTTGAATGTTAAAGAAAACGCTACAAAGCAAGAGATAAAAAATCAATTTAAAAAATTGGTTAAAATGTATCATCCTGATGTCAATTCTTCCTTGGAGGCTGAAGAAATTTTTAAAGAAATAAATAAAGCAGCAGAAATTCTATTGGATGATTTAAAAAGAAAAAATTATGATAGTTTAAGAGCTATAAATAAGAATATATATAGAAAAAATAGCAATATTAATGCAAGCGAATATTCTTTTTATGATTTATTTAAAAAACCAAAAAAAGAAGAAAAAAAGCCTGAAATTAAACCTCAAAAAGGTCAAGATATAACTGTTAATGTTGAAATAGATTATACAGAGGCAATCTTAGGAACTCAAAGAAGTATCAATATTTCTCGCTCATCAATTTGTCCAAAGTGCCAAGGTCATAAATTTGCAAATGGTCAAAAATGCGCTTATTGCGATGGCTTAGGAGAAAAAACAGTTAATAAAAAAATTACCGTAAAAATTCCAAAAGGCTTAAAAAACGGCACTAAATTAAGAATAAAAGGAGAAGGTCAAGAAGGCAGATTTGGCGGTCAAAACGGTAATTTGTATGTTGTTGTAAATGTTATAAAAAATGATGAATTAAATATAAAAGATGATATAGTTTATTATAATGCTTCAATATCGCCTTATACTGCGGTCTTGGGGGGTAATATTAATGTTCCTACTTTATGGGGTGAGGCTATTATTAAAATTCCTCCTTTGACAAAAGCTAATCAGAGTTTTAAACTAATTGATGTCGGTGTATTAAACGAAAAAACCGGCAAAAAAGGTGAACAAATAGTTAAAATTATAATTCAAATCCCAAAAGAGCTCTCAAGTCAAGAATTTGCACTTTATGAAAAATTAAGAGATTTGAATATGAAAAAGACAAATGCAAAAACAATCTACTAAAATTCGAGAAATTTTTACATCAATCCAAGGCGAAGGTCCTTATGTCGGACAAAAACACATATTTGTCAGATTTTGCAAATGTAATTTAAATTGTGCATATTGCGATACGGATTTTAATTCTCAAAATGCTAAAGATTATAATATTGATGATTTAGCCTTAAATCTAGCGGATAATGACGCTGAAGTTATTAGTTTTACAGGCGGAGAGCCTTTATTGGAGCTTGATTTTTTAAAAGAATTTTTAAGCGAATATAAATCAAAGTTGAATAAAAAAATATATCTTGAAACAAACGGAACACTTTATAAAAATTTGGCTCAAATTATTGATTATATTGATATAATCTCGATGGATATTAAACTTGAAAGCGCAACAGGGCAGAAGAATTTGTTTTTTGAAAATGAAGAATTTTTAAAAATTGCACAAAAAAAAGAAACTTTTATAAAAGCTGTATTTGATGAAAATATTTCTGATGTTGAAATTGAAAAAACAACAACTTTAGCTAAAAAATACAATACTCTTTTAATTCTTCAGCCTAAAATGCCTATAAATAAAGGGCTTGATTTGGATAATATTTACAATAAATTCTATAAAAAATATAAAAATATCAGATTAATTCCTCAAGTTCATAAATATTTAAATCTTGCATAATTAAATTTTTTTTATGCAATAATATTTTTTATGACAGGTTTGCTTCAAAACAAAATATCTTTTTCATCAATTAAGGATAATTTGTGCGATATGTTTAACTCTAACGCCAAAACTCCTTTAATTGATGCTATGCAAAATTATAAGAAAAACCCTATGACAGGTTTTCATATCCCGGGACACAACAGAGGAGCTGGTGTTCATCCGAAATTAATTGATTTAATCGGAAAAGACGCTCTAGCGCTTGATTGTACTGATGAATTTGATAATTTAGGTACACTTCATCCTGCAACAGGGGCAATCAAACAAGCTCAAGAGCTTGCGGCTGCTACTTATGGCGCTAAAAGAACATTTTTTATTACAAGTGGTTCAACAAGCGCTAATTTAGCTCTTGCTTTTGCTCTTACAAGCCCATTTGATGAAGTTTTAATCGGAAGAAACTGTCATCGCTCTGTTTTAACAGGATTAATTATTTCAGGCGCTAAGGTTAATTGGGTTATTCCAAAAAAATTAAACGATTGGTCAATTTTTGGAAATATTGAAGCTCAAGCGATTGAGGAAAAATTAAAAAACAATAGAAATATTAAACTAGTTTGGATTACAAACCCGACTTATGAGGGTGTTGTATCAGATATTAAAAAAATATCTGAAGTTTGTAAAAAATATAAAGCTGCATTGATTGTTGATGAAGCCCATGGGTCGTTATGGAATTATAATCAAAAACTTCCTACAACAGCCCTTGAGCTGGGCGCAGACGCTGTTGTGCATTCGCTTCATAAAACGGGTGGCGCTATGACACAGGCTTCTATGCTTCATTTGTCTAAAAATTCTAAATTCGAAGAAGAAAAAGTAATCCATGCTCTTAAGTTGCTTCATACGACAAGCCCAAGTTTATTATTATTAGCTAGCTTAGATGCTGCAAGAGCAAATCTTTCAAGCTCAAGCGGTCAAAAAATGTTGAATAATGCAATTGAAAATGCGATTTATTTTAGAAAAGAAGCGAAAAAAATCGAAAATCTTTCAGTTCTTGAAAATAATGTTGAAATAGATATTACAAAATTATTTATCAAAATGAAAGGTTTATCAGGGCTTCAATTAGAATATATCTTAGAGCATGATTATAAAATAGAGGTTGAATCAGCGTCTGATGCCGGTTTATTGATATTATCCAATATTGGAAATACAAGAGCTGAGTTTGAATATTTAATTAAATGTTTAAAAGAAATTTCGCAAAAGAAATATAAATTCGAGCATGAAAATATTAAAATTATGCCTTTAATTGACCCTGAAATAGTTATGAATTTAAGAGAGGCATATTTTGCTCCAAAAGAATTGATTGATAAATTTGATGCAATAGGAAGAATTTCATCTCAAGTAGTTGCTTTATGTCCCCCTGGGATTTCAATACTTTTGCCGGGCGAGATAATTAAAAAAGAACATCTTCCATATTTGTTTACATACGATAAAATTGAAGTTATAAGAGAATAAAATATAAAGGGTATCAATTTGATACCCTTTTTAAATAAGACAATAAAGAGAAAAACCAGAGATTATTGACCCAAATATACAAGTGTTTCAAGTAATTGGTTAGCTCCTGAGAACACTTGTGAATTTGCTTGAACGAGTCTTTGAGCTAATATCATATTTGAGAATTGTTGAGCGAGGTCAACGTTTGATGATTCCAGAGCTCCTGAAATAACGCTTCCAACCCCATTAACGTTTGCTGCTGTGAAAAGTACATCACCGCAGTTTACGCCAATTTCGTATTGGTTATTTCCTGCTGCAACCAGACCGTTATCGTTTGTAACTTTTGCCATTTGTAGTTGCATGTTTGCTTTTTCTAAAACATTAGGATCAACATATAACGAAGCGTTTCCTGAGTTTTGAATATCATCATTGATAATTATACCGTTTGCATCGATATATGAAAAATATGTAGATCCATCTTCATTTGATCTTACGGATAATTTTGAACCATCCTCGTAAGTTACTGTCATAAGACCGTCTTTACCTACTGAAAAACTTTCATAGTTTTTGGTTGTGTCTGAAGTTATGTCATCAACTTCGCCGATTGAAGCTGAAACATTCATTAATTGAGTAGTGTATGCTCCATCTACCATTGGCATAGAAGCCAAGTTTGTTGCAGCTACAAAGTTTGAGCCTCCGTCTTTTTCATCAATAGTTTCAAATTTCATCGATGTAGTAGCACCTTGCGGTTCAAAGCTAATTGCGCCATCTACAACTGTTGCTGTGTATTTTCCGTTTGCAACAGCATTTATGGCAGCTACTATGTCATTTACGGTTTTATTTGTGGTATCTCCTAAATCAACTTCTATCGTAGAATCAGTTCCACCCTCGTTAACAATAATATTAAATTTTCCTCCTGTAATACCATTATGTGTGCTTCCAAGACCATTTAAATCTGTTAGAAACATATCACCAAATCTATCAGCAGGAGTTCCTTCTGAAGTTACTTTGATTGATGTTGGAATTTTAATGGGAGTAGTAGAGCGGTTTAAAGATAGATTTTGATCCATACCTAAAACTTTTGAGCCGTTTGCAGTACAAAGATATCCGTTTTCATCCAATGAAAAAGAGCCGTCACGAGTTAAAAGAACTTTTCCGTCTGAATCTAATACTGTAAACCAACCGTTTCCTGTAATAGCCATATCTTCAGCTCTACCTGTTGTGTTTGTGCTTGAAGCACTGAAATCTTTAGTAATTGCAGCACATTGTACACCAACACCTATTTGATATGGATTTGTGCCGCCTGAATTTTTTGTAGAACTTGTACCTGTTGTTTTAGTTGAATACCAGATATCTTGAAAATCTACACGTGATGTTTTGTATGCAGTTGTGTTCATATTAGCAACGTTATCAGATACTACTGTTAATTGTTGCGTGCCTGCATTAAGACCTGTCATTGACGTAAATAATGCTTGTGTCATTTAGTTTTTTGCCCTTTCTTTATTGTCATTTATTAAATTATTTATTTGATTTTATCTACTGCTTCTTTTGCATATTCATATATTTTATCTACATTGCTTATTGCTGCGGTGTTAAACAATGCTTGTGCAGCTTGTGTTGTATTTTCAATAGTGCTATCGCTACTATTTTCTTCATTTTTATCATCTTCAACCGTTTCACCTTCTCCCTCGGTAGTTCCGTCATCCGGATTTGCTTCGGTAAGATAATAAACATTTGTTATTGAAGATAAAGGATAGTATCTTTCTCCTACAAATACGCTTGCACCGCTGGAATCTGAAAAATCTACACCTTCAACAATTCCAACATAACCTTGACCATCTACTTCAACACGAACACATTGACCAAGTAATGAATTTGCTTGATAAACATTAGAAAATTGTGAAAATGAACTTGTTAGTGCTTCCATTTGCTCTAATGTCGCAAATTGAGCTTCTTGAGCCAACATTTCAGAGTTATCCATAGGATTCATAGGATCTTGATATTGCAATTGTTGAGTTAAAAGATATAAGAAATCTTGAGAACTTACTGATGAATTTGATTTTGTTTCAGTGTTTGTTTGATTTGCTCTTGTTTGAGCTGTAATATTTGAATTTTGTATGATTTGACTTGATACGCTTGAAGCCATAATTTTTTCCTTATTAGTTTAAACTGTAACTTATGGATTTATTCAATACACTTGAAAAATCCTTTGCAAAAGACATATCGTAGTTAGATATTGAAGCTAATATGTCTTTTGATTCTTTATTGTCATTTTGTCTTTGTTGATTATTATTTTTATTTTCATTATTTTGTTGATTTTGATTATCTTCGTAATTTTTAGCAAGGTTTTGATTACCCTCGTAGTTGGTTGAACCTTCTTGACCTTGTGTTTTAATTTGAATATTATTAACATTTACGCCGGCGTCTGTTAATTGTTGGCGAAGTGAATTAATATTTTTTTCAATATATGCTCTAACATCATCATTTTGAGCCATTATTTGAGTTGTTAAGCCGTCTTGATTTGATATTAATTCAATAGAAAGCCTTCCTAAATCATTAGGTCTTAAAACCATGGTTAATTTTTGTGTTGCGCCATCTTTTAGTTGCGTAATTTTATTTGTAACTTGATTTAAAATATCTTCCATAGATGGTGCTGATGTGTTTTGAGTTGTTGTTGTTTTGACCAACGCAGCAGCGTTTTTAATTACTGCATTAATTCCTGTGGCATCATAGGTTATGCTTCCATGGATTGATGTGTTTGATGTTAGCGAATTTACTTCACCCATTGCAAGTTTTGCAATTTCATCTGATACAGATAATGCTCCAGAATTTGACGGTATATTTTTAATATCGACTTCAACCATCATTTCATCAAGCATATTTTCTATTGCAACTGTTTTTTGAAGATTTTGCTCAATAATATCAATGTTTGTATCTTGCTCAATTTTTCCTTTAAGTTTCACTTCGCTAAAATCAAAATCAGCATCGATTGTATTATCTTTATTGTTTTGAGATAATTTTAGGTCTTGTATTGTAGTATCTTCTTGTCTTGTATTTTGATTATTTTGTTCTTGTGTGAAATTTTCATTATTTGAGAATTTTTTAAATTCATCAACTAAATCAATAGTGTTTGTTGATTGATTTAGTGTTGTTTCATTATTTTGTTTTGGAATATTTGTTTCAATTTCACTAGATAAATCTTTAATGGTTTGATTTAATTCATCCGGTGAAATTTCTTGAGTATTAATTTTTTCAATTAGACTTTCGATTTGTTCTTTTATTTCTTTGGTAGAATTTTCGCTTTTTAGCTCATCATTAAGATTATCAAGCAAATTTATAATTTCTTTTTTTGTATTTTCATCTTTAATATCGATATTTTCTAAGTCTTTATTGTTTAACTTGTCTAATGTTTCAAAAATATCTTGATTATTTGTATTTGTATTATTTTCAGCAGCTGTAAATTCAATATCTGAATTTATTGAATTATCAAGTGTTGTTTTTAGATTTTTAACGGTTTCTTTTAAGTTTTCGAGCGGTTTTATGATATTTTCGCTAAAGTTTGAATTTTCTACATCCTCGCTTGAAGTTGTTTTTATGTTTTCTATGAGTTTATCAAGATTTTCTTTTATTGAGTCCAGCTTTTCGCTATTAGAATTATTCTTTAATTCTTCTATATCTTTTGAAATTTCTTCAATTAATTTTGTTGCTTCTTGTATTGTTTCATTATCTTTGTTATCAACTGAAATTGTATTATCTGTTGGTTTTTCAATTTCAAGTTTTATTTCAGATAATTCATTTTCATTGTTAATTTCTATATTTGTATCATTTTTAATTGATGTATTATTGAATAATTCATCAATTTTATTTTTTAATTCTGCTAATTCATTGCTAAAGTTTTGAGCATCGATTTTTGAATTTTCGTTTGATTCAACAATTTCTTTAAGTTCAGATAAAATATCTGAAAGCTCATTTTTTTGCTCTTGGTTTAGTGTTGAATTGTTTAATTCTGATGATACATTTTCAATGATTTTTGGTAACTCATCAATATTTTCAATATTTTTAAGCAAATCTTTCAAATTTGTATCTGTTTTTTGAATTTCATTTGTAGAAGAAGTGCTGTTAATAACAGGAAGAACATTTATTAATTCTTGAATATTTTTATCTATTTTATCAAGACTATTTTCAATTTCGCTATCAACATTATTTTCTGCTTTAGTAGCTTCATTTGTTTCATCTGAAGAAAAAACCGGTGATGTCATTACAGGTGAGCTATTATTTATGTCTGACAATTCTTCAGATTTTATTTCTTTTTTGTCTTCTTTTTTTGATATTGTTTTATTTTCTTCTTTAATTTCAATTTCTGAATTATTTTCCTGAATATCTTTTGTTTCTTTTTTGTATGCTTGAGTTTGAGTATCGTTATTTAGTTCATTTTCATCGGTATTTTTTTGTATTTTTTTATTTGATACAACTTCTTTTGTATCAAGCGCTTTTTTGTTTATTGAGCTTGTGTTAGTAACTTTTGCTTTTTTATCAAAATCGCTTTGAGCTTTTTGTGTTCTTGCGTCTAATTTGCTCATTAAATTAGAAAAACCTGATTGCTCTTGAGTTTTATTTTGTGATGAAGTATTAAATGATTGCATCATTAAATCGATTGCATCATTATTTTTATTTTGTTCTATATTTTGAACTAGTGAATTTGTCATCTTTTCTTTATTGTCCTTAGGCTATTGTTCTTCTCGAATTTACAATATCATCTATTAATTTAAATTCTTCTTGAAGAACTTCTCTATCGTATTGAGCTTTTTGTTTTTCTTTTAATTTTTCAAGCGATTTTACTTGTATATAAGCGTTTTTTGTTATTTCTTGTTGTTTTGCTAAGTCTAATTTTGTTCGCTCTATTATTAATTTTTGAGATGTAATATCTTGAGTGATTTTATTAGAAAAAGCGCCGTAATTTGACACCATACAAGGATTGAATGTCTCTTGTAAGAGATATTTTTCAGAGTCATTTCTAATATTTTCAAGCGCTTGTTGCATTTCTTTTAAAACAAGTTGCTGTTGGTTATAAATATTAGTAATGCTCGCAAGTCTTATTCTCGCATCTTCAAGTGCTTTCTTGCGTACGGTTAAAACACTCTCAAGAGTGAACTTAAACCTCCTCAATTAATTCTATCCCCATATAATTTCTATTTACATGGAAATGTTACTTAATATATCGATATTAATCATCATCTATTTTGTTGAAAAAACTTTAGTGAGTTTAGCAAAAAATAATACATACGTATTAGATGTTTTTTTGAAATTCAATAAAGGTAGTCTTTTTGGGATTTTGTTAATAAAACTCAACACAAAATTTGAAAAACAAATTCCCTCCATGATACAATTAACAAAAATCAAGGAAGTATTGCTAGTATGTATCAAATCGCTAATTTAGAAGAAAAATATTTTAGAGTGTTCCAAGGCGCATATAATGATTTTCGCCTTAAAGCCAGAATGGATTATAAATTTGAAATTGACCCTTTGTTATATGAAGATTTTATTGATTCTTTTTCTAAAGGTTTAATTTCTTGTATTATTTTATTGGAAGATTCAATTCCAACAGGCTTTTTGGCATATACAACGGTTCAATCTGATGTTATTGAATTATTTGTAATTCATTGTTTAGGAACCGAAGATATAAATGAAAAAAGAAGATGTTTGTTTGAAAAATTTATGGAACAAACAAAAAATCAAAGAAAACATGCGGTTGTAAGCTATGCTATGCTTGGCGTGCAAGAAAGTTTTAGAAAAGAAGTAGCAGAATTTAATTTTAATTTTATCGATACAGGCGTTGTTGTTTTTGATATTAAAAATAAACAATTAATAAAAGAATTATCACAATTTAATTTTATGGAGTTGCCAATCGGCTATAAATTAACTCCTTATCGCGATATTTATTTTGAAGAATTAGCTGAAGTTATTCATAATTCTTTTAAAGACTCATCAGATGTTAATTTTGATGTTAGATTTTCATCCATTGAAGGTTGCAGAGATATTACTCAAAAAATTACAACTTCAATTTATGGAAGATTTTTACCTCAGGCAAGTAAAATTTTATTATATGAAAATAAATTAGTTGGTTTTTGTTTAGCTAATATTACAGGTGATGGTATTGCTAATTTACCATTAATCGGAATATTAGAAGAACACAGAGGTCAAAAATTATCTAAGTCATTGATTAAATCTTCTGTATTAGATGTTGTTAAATTACATCAAGGCGGTATAATTGAATTAAACGAATTGAATGCAAGTTTGGATTTAAGTTTGCAAAGTGCAGTTAAAATGTACGAATCGGCAGGCTTTGTCCAAGCATACAGATATTCGCAAGCGTACTTACCAAGAGGATAGTTAAATCAAGGAGTAAACAATGGCAAAAGTTTTAATCACGGATAAAATCAATGATTTAGCCGTTAAAATTGTGCAACGTGTCGCACAGGTTGATAATCTTCCCACTATGGATGAAGATAAATTATGTGAAATAATTGGCGAATATGACGCTCTTTTGGTACGCTCGCAAACAAAAGTTACTTCAAAAATTATAGAAGCAGGAAAAAATCTTAAAATAATAGGTAGAGCCGGCGTTGGCGTTGATAATATTGATGTTAATTCAGCAACTCAAAAAGGTATAATTGTTGTAAATTCGCCTGACGGAAATACACATGCTGCAGCAGAACATACCATTGCTATGATGATGGCAATGTCAAGAAATATACCTTGTGCTGATGCTTCAGTTAAACAAGGACTTTGGGAACGCTCTAAATTTACAGGCGTTGAAGTATATAATAAAACCCTTGGTGTAATTGGGCTTGGAAAAATCGGAGCTCATGTAGCTAATGTTGCTATGGCATTAGGTATGAATGTTGTTGTATATGACCCTTATGCAAATAAAGAAGTTGTTGAAAAAATGGGTGCAAAATATATTGAGCATCTTGATGACTTTTGGGGATTGTTTGATTATTTAACAATCCACACTCCAAAAACAAAAGAAACAACAGGTCTGATTAATACTAATACTTTAAATCGTATGAAAAAAGGTGTTAGAATTATTAACTGTGCTCGTGGTGGAATTATTGACGAATGCGCTCTTGCGCAAGCTGTTGAATCGGGTCAAGTAGCACAATGTGCCATTGATGTTTATGAAGATGAGAAAAATATTGATAAATCTCCACTATTAAAACTTGGAAAATCAGCAATTTTAACTCCTCATTTAGGAGCAAGCACTGATGAAGCACAAATTAATGTTGCGCTTGATGTTGCAAATCAAGTTGTTGAAGTATTATCAGGAAGAAATGCAACAAGCGCTATTAATATTCCTGCACTGAAACCTCAAAAATTAGAAGCTGTTAAAGAATATATGGAACTTGCTGAAAATATTGCAAAAATGGCTTCTCAATTATCAAAAGGAGCAATAAAAGAACTTGATGTTTCTGTTGGAGGTAAATTATCAACTTTGGATGTTTCACCATTAGAAATAGCTATATTAAAAGGAATTTTAAGCGCAAATATCGATGGTGTTAATTATGTTAATGCGCCTGTTATTGCAAAACAAAGAGGAATTGATGTTAAAACTACAAAAACAAATGAAGTTAATGACACAATTTGCGTAAAAATTAAAACTTCAGATAATGAAACAACAGTAAAAGGTGCGCTTATTGCCAAAGGAATTAGAAGAATTACTCAAATAAATAATTATTTTGCAAGTATTGAGCCTAAAGAACACATGTTGATTGTTCCTCATATTAATAAACCTAATATGGTAGCGCAGGTTGCAAGCGTTTTAGGTAAGGATATGGTTAATATTTCAGGTATGCAAGTAGCTCAAAGTGCTGATAATTGCGAAAAATCAATTATGATTATAAGTACAGATTCAATAGTTGAGAAAGAAACACTTGATAAAATAGCTCAAATTGACGGTATAGATGAATCTAAGTTTATAAGTTTATAATTAGAATTTGTATTAAAAAAGCCTCTTAAAATAAGAGGCTTTTTTGTTTGTCGTCCATTTAGGCTAATTCTTTATTGTAAATGGTTTAAAATTTCTTTTTTCATATAAAATAATAATATGTTCGAACTAAATAAAACACTCACTTGGCAGGGCTTTTTATTGCTTTGGAGTCAAATAAGGGAGTTTTTGAGCACCTTGGGCAACATTGGGTGTGATTTTTCGAGTGTTTTAGTCCACATTTTGAAGTTAAAAATTAACTTTAGAGAAGTTATTGAGCAATCAAAAAGATTTGCTTTTGATAGTTTGCCCATAAGTTTAACTATTGTTGGAATGACTGCTTCAATTATTGCAATGCAATTAGCGCCTGAGCTTGCAAAGCAAGGTGGCGCAGATTATACAGGCATGTTATCTGCTCTTGTTATGGTTAGAGAGCTTGCTGTTGTAATGAGTGGTTTTGCAATTATTTCAATGGTGGGTTCATCCTTTGCTTCAGAAATTGCTTCAATGTCTGTAACAGAACAAATTAATGCCATGAGGGTATTAAAAGTTGATCCTGTTGCATATCTTATTGTTCCAAGGTTTTTAGCAGGCGTTATTTTTATGCCTGTGGTATTTATTTTATCTGCATTTTTTGGCTTAGTTTGCGCAGGACTTGTTTCTCACACTTGTGCAGATTTGAGTTTATTGAACTATGTAACTTCTATGTGGCATGGGTTGTATGTAAGAGATATTTTTATTGCTATGCTTAAAAGTTCATTTTTCGGTGGAACAATAGCGCTTATAAGTTGTTCATGCGGATATGCCACAAGAGGCGGTGCTAAAGAGGTCGGTTTAGCTACTACAAAAGCGGTTGTGTGGTCATTTTTGGCTATTGCAATGTGGGATTTTATTTTTGCTGCTGTCTTTTATCTGTAAGGTAGGTTATGTCATTAGAAATTAAAAATTTAGTTAAAACTTTTGATAATAAAAAAATATTAAATGACATTTCTTTTAAAGTTGAAAACGGTCAAACGCTCGGAGTTATCGGCTTTTCAGGAAGCGGAAAATCAACCTTATTAAAAATTATAGCAGGAATTTTATACGAAGATTCAGGTGAGATAATTTATCCAAAAAATTCAGAAATTGCTATGGCGTTTCAATATAGCGCTTTATTCGATTTTTTAAATGTTTATGATAATATCGCTTTTCCTTTGGTTGAGCGAAAAGAGTTTCGAGGAAAATATACCCAAGATGAAATTTCTCAAATAGTTTCAGAAAAACTTAAAATGGTTGGTTTAGAAGGAATTGAGGAAAAATATCCTTCTGAATTATCAGGCGGTATGCAAAAAAGGGTAGGTTTTGCTCGTGCTATTGTAACTAATCCTAATATAATTTTATATGATGAACCGACAGCAGGACTTGATCCTGTTACATCAACTATGATTGAAGATTATATTGTTCATCTTAAAAAAGAATTAAATGCGTCATGCATTGTTGTAACTCATCAATTATCAACAATTAAGCGTGCTGTTGATAATGTTATTATGCTATATCAAGGAAACATCGTGTTTTCAGGCTCTGTTCAAGAGCTTTTATACGGAAATAATCCTTATGCAAATCAATTTGTTTCCGCTTCGATACACGGACCTATGAATATAGCAACAAGATAGCTTTAAAATAGAGGAAATGAAATGAATAAAAAGAAAAAATATGCTTCATCATTAAAAGTCGGGATTTTAACCCTTAGTGCAATATCAATTTTGATTTTTACCGTGCTTTGGATTAAAGGAAGAAGTTTATCAGGCGGAGAGCGCATTGATTTAGCGTTTAAAGATGTTAACGGTATGCGCCCCGGGTCTGCTGTTCAAATGATGGGTTTAAGAATAGGGCAAGTTGAAGAAATTACTCCTGTAATACAAGGTGAAGATAGCTATGTAAAACTTCGTTTTGTAATAACAGAAAAAGGAGTAAAAATCCCTTATGCTTCATTGATTTCCATTCAGCAATCAGGAATTATCGGAGAACAATTTTTAGAAGTTACTCCTCCTAAAAATGAATTTATTTTTAGTGAAACAAACCGTCCGATAACTTCAATTCAAAAAGACGCACCAATTTATATGACTTTATCTGACGGAGAAAAAGAAATAGGCAAGGTTGTAGAAGCTCAAGTGGTTAGAAAATCTCAAATTCCTTTTGAATTCAGACAAAAAATATCAACAAAAAATGTTTTAAAATTAACATATTTTATTGATTTACCGGGGCTAATTTTAGATAGAAATTCAATCGGTATGAAAATTAAAAATAATAAGATTATTTTCTACTTGTTAGATGGAGAAATTTTACAAACTCCAAAAGAAGATTTGAAATATACCGTAATTGAACCTATGAGATTATCAGATTTCATGGATTTAGGCTTTAGAGCAACTCGTGCAATGCTTGAAACAAACGATAAAATAACAGAAATTTTATCTGATGATTTTATAGGCGGAATTAAAACTTCTGTTGAAAATATTAGTATATTAACTCAAAGCGCTAATACAACATTAGATAAAGCAGCGCTATTGATTGATTCTAGTAAAGAAGAACTTGAAGAATTGACAAATCAATCGCAAGATTTGATTAAAAACTTAAATAAATTAACTTGCAATTTAAATGAGATAGTGTCTGATGAAACATTGAAAAATGATGTAGTATCAAGCATTAAATCAGTTGGAAGAATGTCAGAAAATATAAATAGAATTCTGGAAGATGAACAAAGTGAAGAAATAATGAACAATATCAATGAAACAACAAGAAACTTGGCTGATATTTCATTATATATAAACGAATACACTAAAGATGAAAAATTAAAAGAAGATATTACAACGACTGTATCTAATTTATCATCAATTACAACAAACATAGCTAAAGTTATGGATGATTATAATAAATTAGATGATGAAGATAAGTTGAAATTAAAATCTACTGTAAAAGATGTTTTAGTTATTACAAAGAATGTTAAAAAATTCTCTGAAAAGCTAAATAAGAGATTTTTACTGTTTAGATTAATGTTCTAGGAATTTATGGCGGAAACTTTAAAAACATATTTTCAAGAAATTCACTATTCAAGAAAAAAACCAAATTTTTGTTTGGTGATTTTCTTGAGTATTGTTGAATTTTTGTATAAGACTGTAATTAATTTTAAAAATCTTTTATATAGAATTAATGTTTTAAAAGAGAAAAAAACAAATGTTTTTGTTATTTGTGTTGGCAACTTAACAACGGGTGGAGTAGGCAAAACCCCTATTGTTATTGATTTAGCAAATAAATTATCTAAAGAAAAAAAAGTTGCAATTATCTCAAGAGGCTATGGCGCTAAAATTTCAAATAAAAATCCTAATGTCATTAAAGATTACAACGGTTTAAAATATGAAAATGGTCTTTTGTGTGCGGATGAGCCTTTTCAAATAGCAAAAAAAGTTAATAATAATGTTGTTGTGATAACTTGCAAAGATAGAAAAAAAGCAATTGATTTTGCGCATATTAAATATGGAATTGATACTGTTATTTTAGATGATGGTTTTTCAAATCGTAAAATCAAAAAAGACAAAACAATACTAGCGATTGATTCTAAAATGCGTTTTGGAAACAATCATCTTCTTCCTTTTGGACCTTTAAGAGAACCAATATCTGAACTAA
Organism: Candidatus Gastranaerophilales bacterium; assembly: GCA_944324915.1. Classification (GTDB taxonomy): domain Bacteria; phylum Cyanobacteriota; class Vampirovibrionia; order Gastranaerophilales; family Gastranaerophilaceae; genus RUG14156. Next base: position 20,811 of record CALUYD010000002.1, read on the forward strand.
AAAGAGCAGATGAATTGATTTTGGTAAATAAAGGCGATGAAAATCTTGATGAAGCAATAACTTGGGTCAAAAAATTTAGAAAATCTGCAAAGTTATGCCAAATGAAACCTAAGAGAATATATAATCTTCAAACAGGGGCTGATGTTAAAATAAATGAAAAAACAGCTATTGCATTTTGTGCAATAGGTCAACCAATGCAATTTTTTGATTTTGCAAAAGAATTTTATCAAGTTAAACCTTTGGTTTTTGAAGATCATCATAAATATACAAAATCTGATATTGATAGATTAATTAAATTAGCCAAAGATAACGATTGCTCTACATTTATCACAACACAAAAAGATGAAACAAAATTAATCGAATTGATTAAAAATGTGAACGGTTATTCTTTTAATGTTTTAGAGCTTGATGTTGAAATTAAAGAAATTTAAATTTAAAAAGCAAAATTATTCATTTCAATATATTCAACTGCTTCTTCAACAGTGTTAAATATTTGAATAGCGTCAGTTAAAAATACGTAATCAAGCGCTTTTATAACATCTTCGCAAGGCTTGATTAGTATCAAAGAACCGTCTTTTGAACTTATTGTTTTATAGCTTTCAGAGAATAAATTTGCATAAGTGTCAGAGAAAATTTTAATATGTTCCATATTAAAGATGATATTTCTCTTGCCTGTTAAAACATTAGCATTTACTTCTTTTACAATTTTATCAACGTATTTTTCATTGTTTACTTTGTATAATGTTAGCGAGCAAATTGTATCGTTAATGTAGAATTTTGTGTATTCTTCGTTTGTTACTTTGTTTGTAGAATTAGAAATAAATTTCAAAATTTGTTCGTGCCATTGCGGTGCTTTTGGAATAAACTCATCAATTTCAAGTTTGTAGGCTTCTTGAATAATTTGAGGGTTGTCTGTTCCTGATATTGCAATTACTTTGAAGTCTTTATTTTCTTCATTTCTTATTCTGTTTGCTTCTTTAATTAATTCAAAACCGTCTTTATAATCAGGCATATATAAGTCGATTACAAGGAAATCAAAGTTTTTCTTTTTAAATTCAGCGTATGCTTCTTCTTTGTTTCTTGCAACATATACATTCATGCCGATTTTTTCAAGCATAACGGATAATTGGAAAATTGATAATTCCGTATCATCAACAATTAAAACATTTGTAACTTCAGCAGTAAAGAAACTCAAAGGAGCATTAAAATAATTTAATCTGCGCTCTATCGCGATTAATGCTCTTGAGATAACTTCCTGTGCATTTTCTTGTGTATCTACTGCTATTTCAATATTTGAGAGCTTTAAAAGATTATCAAATTGCTCTTGTGTTAATTTGTATCCGTTTTCCATATTTGAATTATACAATTAAACCTATAAAAATGCTATAAACAAATTTTTATAATATAATAAAATCAATAAAAAAGATGATATAAGGAGATTTTATGGATAACAAAATTAATACTAAGGCTTTCGGTAAAAACGACATTAGAGGCATTTTTCCAAGTGAAGTTAATTCTGAAATCTTCTTTTGTGCAGCTAAAGGTTATGTTGCATTTGCTCTTGATGAACTTAAAAAAATGGGGCAAGAAAAACAAGCTCGTGATTTATTGTTCAGTGTTTGTATGGATGCAAGAGTTCATTCTCCGGAATTAAAAAGAGCGGTTATCCAAGGGGTTATTTCAATGGGGGCAAATGTTTTAGATTTAGGTTTAGCGCCTACTCCTTTGGGATATTTTAGTGAATTTGCAAAGATTGATTCTGATATTACAGAAGATAAAAAAGTCATGGGTGCATTGATTATTACTGCTTCTCACAATCCAAGCGAATATAACGGTTTAAAAATGACATTTAATAAAAAAAGTTTAAGCGAAGAACAAATTAAAGAAGTAAAAAGATTAACAATAGAACTTCAAGAAAAAAGTACAGGATATAGACAAATAATTAACGGTTTTTGTCATGAATATGATATTATCTCAAATTATCAACAAAAAATATCAGATATGTTTGGAAAAATAGGTAAAGGTATTAAAATTGTTGTAGATAGTGCAAATGCAACAGGAGGGCTTGTTGCTCCTCAACTATATCGTGATTTAGGTTGCGAAGTTGTTGAATTATATTCTGAACCCGACGGAAGTTTTCCAAATCATCATCCAAACCCTTCAGATATTAAGACTTTGGATGATATTAGAAAAAAAGTTCAAGAAGTTAATGCCGATTTTGGTATAGCTTTTGACGGTGATTCAGATAGAATAGGTGCAATAGGATCAAATGGGGAAATAATTTCAGGTGATAAATTATTATTAATTTATGCTCAAGATTTAATTGAAACATTGAAAATACATGGCGAAAAACCTATTGTAGTATCTGAAGTTAAATGTTCTCAAGTTTTATACGATGAAATTGAGCGCCTAGGCGGTGTTGCGGTTATGACAAAAACAGGTCATGGCTATATAAAATCAAAAATGAGAGAAAAAAGCGCACTTTTAGCAGGTGAAATGTCTGGTCATACATTTTTTAAAGATAGATATTATGGCTATGATGATGCAATTTATGCCGGATGCAGGTTAATTGAAATTGTTGCAAAAAATAAGTTGAAAAATCCTAATTTTAAATTAATTGATTTATTAGATGCATTTAATAAAGTTCATTTATCTGACGAAGTAAGATTAAAATGTCCTAATGAATATAAAAAAGACGTTTTAGCAAAACTTGAAAAAATGGTAAATGAAGACTTATTTAATTCAAAAATTAAAGAAATAATTACAATTGACGGTTTGAGAATTATTTTTGAAGACGGTTTTGCTCTTATTCGCCAAAGTAATACAGAACCTGTATTCACTTTAAGATTTGAAGCTAAAACAAAGGAAAAATGTGAAAATTACAAGGAAACATTGGTTAATTTAACTTGTTCTTTAGTAGAAGAATTTATGGCTCAAAAGGTATAAGTGTAATAATACAAAGCTCTAAGAAAAAAATATTAAAGTGCTGATATAATATTTATTATGAAAATATCAAAAAATAGCATTAAAATTTTAATAATATCATTGTTTTTGAATATGGGTTTGTGTTCATTTGCAAATAATGCCATTGACTCTCAAATTTCAAAAATGGAACAATCAATCTGGGGCTTTGAATATACTCAAGACGACACTCAAAAAAGATTATCCAGAATTGAAAATAACGTTTTTGGCTCAATAAATTCAAAAGCTAATGTTGAAGATAGAATTAAAAAATTAAATACAGCGCTTGGTTTAGAATCTTTTGAAGAAAGTCAAAAACAAGCCTATGAAATCGAACAAGCGGAAGTTGCGGGAATTAACTATCCTCAAATTGATACGCTTGAATATCAAATGTTTTTAACGACTTATGAAAAAGAAAACATCTATAAAAGACTAGATAGACTAGAAAAGAAAATCTTTGGTTCAGCTCAAGAAGGCGATTTGGCTTCCAGGACCGATAGATTAAAGGCATATATCAGAAAAGATACGGTTGCGCAAAATCCAAATTATCATATTGAACAGCCATATAGGCAAACTGATGATATTTCAAAATATATGGGCTCTCAAAATAAATATGAAAATTCAGATATTTTCATTCAATTAGCAGGTCTTGAAACAACTTTATTTTCAAAGACATATTCTCAAGATCCTGTTGGTTTAAGATTAAATCGCTTGGAGCGAAAAATATTTCAACGTGATTTTTCATCAGATGATGATTATTTGAGGCTTCAAAGGCTTCAGGCCGCCGCAAGTGCTCAGCAAACAGCAAAGATATATGAAGCAAATAAAATTCAAAAATTAACATCAACAGGTTTGCAGATAGGTTCAATTTTATTGATGATTTTAGCATTAATTTTATAGCTCGATAATAATCGAGCTATTTTTGTGCTTTTATTTCTAGTCTATTAAAATCAATAGAAGTATATGAGAAATTAAAAAATTTACTTTCTATACCAAGGTTTAAAATTTTTAATTTCTTCAAGCAAATTATTATAATCTCCGCAAAAATTTATGCATCTATCATCAACAAACAAATAGCATAATTCTTTTCTGTCTGTAACATCGATTATAATATCATCGAGTTTTTCTTTTATAATCCATCTTGAAGCAAGGATTTTATTTCTCGTTGTAAAAAGTTTGATATTAAAATTTTTTGATAGTTCATATAGAAATTCCTTTGCACCACCTTTGATTGAGGGAATTTCATTGATATTAAAATCACCTTTGTAATTGTTTAATACACCATCGAGGTCTATTAGTATTGTTTTTTTGTTTAAAGTATTTGTCAAACCTATAATTAACCACCCTAATAAGCGTGTCAGTCTATACAAATTATAAGCGTATCAGTCTATATTGTCAAATATGAGCACAAGATTTTTAGCAAAACTTGGTTTAAATTTGAAAAAATACAGACTTGAAAAAGGTCTGACACAGGAAAATTTAGCTGAAAAAGTCGGAATTCATCCAACTTATGTCGGTAAATTGGAAGGTGGAAAAAATAATCCGTCAACAAAAATGCTCTATAAAATAACACGTGCTTTGGGAATTAAATTATCTGATTTATTCGATTTTGATAAATAAAAAGCAGATTAGATAAGCTAATCCGCTTTTAAGTATATTTTGTATTTTCTTATTTCTTGCCCTTATCTGCAAGCTCTGAATCTAATCTTAAAAATACAGGCACAATTTCTTCTTTTGAGATTAATTTTCCAACTTTGATATTATTTGTTTTAATATCGTCAAGTTTTGTATTAATATCATATTTTAATTGTTTTGCCATTTTTTGAGCAATATTAGGGCAATATGGATAAATTAAAGAAGCAACGACACACATAATTTCTAAGACCGTATATAAAACCTCTCCACATTGTGTCATTTTTTCTTCTTTAGCTAATGTCCAAGGAGTATTATCTGTTACATATTTATTTGTTTTATCAACAAGCTCTACTATTTTTTGGCTTGCTTCAGCCACTTCAAAATAATTAAAATGATGTTTAACTTCTTCGATTGTTTTTTTGCAATCTTCAAAAAGCTCTGAATTAACAATAAATTCTTCTTTTATTTCTCCGTCAAAATATTTAACAAGCATTGATAATGTTCTATTTAAAAGGTTGCCCATTGAATTTGCTAAATGTGCATTAACTTTTTCTTTAAAATCATTATCTGAATAATTGCCGTCTTTTCCGATTGGGGCTGCTGTTGCCATGTAATATCTTAAAGCGTCAGGTTCTTTCATATCAAATGCTTCCATAACGCTTGATGGAGAAACAACATTTCCTAATGATTTTGACATTTTTGTTTCATCAATAGTTATCCAGCCATGAGCTAAGATATGTTTTGGAAGAGGTAATTCCAGCGCCATTAAAATTGCTATCCAATAAATTGAATGGAATTTTAAGATGTCTTTTCCGATAACTTGAACGTCAGCAGGCCAATATTTTTTAAATTTATCTGATGGATTTTCGCTATCATAACCAAGAGCGGTTATATAATTTGATAGCGCGTCAATCCAAACATAAATTACTTGATTATCATCATCAAGAACAGGAATTCCCCAGCTTACGTTATTTTTAACACGTGAAACAGAAATATCTTCAATATTTTCTAATTGATTTAAAACTTCATTTGCTCTAAAAGCAGGAACAATGAAATTAGGGTTTTGTTTAATGTGTGAAATAATTGCGTCTTTGTATTTTGTTAATTTAAAGAAATAATTTTCTTCTTCAACTATTTCAGGTTTCTTTTTGTGATTTGGGCAACATCCGTCTTCATCTAAATCTTTTTCTGATAAAAACGCTTCGCAACCTGAGCAATATAAGCCTTTGTAGGAATGTTTATATATGTCGCCTTTTTCAACTAATTTTTTAAATATTTTTTGTACTGTTTTTTTATGATAATCATCTGTTGTTCTAATGAATTGAGAATAATCTATGTCTAATAATTTCCAAGCGTCAATGAATTTTTGAGCGTTCATATCGCAGAATGCTTTTGGTTCAATTCCTTTTTCTTGGGATGTTTTTTGAATTTTTATACCGTGTTCGTCTGTGCCTGTTAACATATAAGCGTCATCTGTTCTTTGCGAAAAATGTCTTTTAATAACATCAGTTAAAATCTTTTCATAAGCATGACCTATATGAGGCGCGCCGTTAACATAATCAATTGCTGTTGTGGTATAAAATTTTTTCATATTTAATTCTCCTAAAACAAAATGATTATATCATAAACCAAAATTTAGTTCTTAAAATATAACTTGTGTTGATTAATTTAGAAACTTTATGTAATATAATTAATCTATGGGCGTTATTTCTTGGATAAAAACAATTTCTGAAGATATAAATACAATCAAAGAAAAAGACGTTGCAGCTCGCAGTGTCTTAGAGGTTATCTTTTTATATCAAGGTTTTCATGTGCTTTTAGCATACAGAGTTGCCCATAAACTTTTAAAATGGAAAATTCCTTTTATACCAAGGATGATTTCTCAAATAGCAAGATTTTTGACAGGGATTGAAATTCACCCGGGAGCAAAAATAGGAAAAAGATTTTTTATAGATCATGGCATGGGCGTTGTAATTGGCGAAACTACAATAATCGGCGACGATGTTTTGATTTATCAAGGAGTTACATTAGGCGGTACAGGAAAAGACTTAGGCAAACGTCATCCTACAATAGGCAATTTTGTTACTTTAGGAGCTGGTGCAAAAGTATTGGGAAATATTGAAATAGGCGATTATTCATCAATTGGGGCAGGCTCTGTTGTAATCGATAATGTCCCTGAACATTGCACAGTTGTTGGAATTCCTGGAAGAATTGTAAAACAAAAGAAATATATCGAAGGTCAACTTCAACACAATAGAATTCCTGATCCTATTGCTTGTGAATTAAATCGTTTAAAATATGAAGTTTTAGATTTACAAGAAAAAATTATAGAATTGACTCAAAAATAAATTATTTTACTTTTACTCTTGCGTATGCCTTAGCGCCTGTTTTAATGTTATATTTTTGAACATTATCGTTGATTTTTATTTTTACAGGTATATAATTTGAATTTTCGTCTAATACTTCAACTACTTCGCCGTTTAATTTTGAAAAACCTATCGAATATATTTTAACTGTTGCTTTTTGACCTGTTTTAAAAGTGTTGTTTGCTTGTTTTTTAAAGTTTGCTATAACAAAACATTCTTCCGGTTTGATTGTGAATAAAACTTCTTCAGTATTTGCAATATCTCCGATTTTTACGTTTAGATTAATTATTTTGCCGTTTTTTGGAGCAATTACGGTTGCGTCTGATAATTTGTATTTTGTTTCTTCTAATATTTCAAAAATTTCTCTTGTTTCGTCAGTTTGAGAGTTTTTCTTAATCATTATTTCTTGCAGTTTTCTGCTTGTTGATTTAAGCTCGTTTTGGGCATTTTGATATTGTTCTTGAGCTATTTTAAGGTTTTCAATTGCGTTATTTAAATCTTTTTTGGTAACTGTTCCGTCTTTATATTCATTTTTGTATCTGACATAATCATAATTAGCATTTTCAAGATTAACTTTTGCTTTTTCCATCATATCTTTGTTTTTGTTTGCTTTTAGATTAATTTCTTTAATTTCTTTATCAGCATTATTAAGTTCATTTTGAAGATGATTAAATTTGTCTTCAAGTTCTTTGATTTTTTGAGTATATTCGCTTCCGTCTAGTTCTGCTAAAATTTCTCCTTTTTTAACATCAGAGTTATTTTCAATATTTAATTCCATAATTTTAGATGAAATTTTAGGATAAATTTTAACTAAATAATCATCTACATAAGCATTTGTTGTGGTTTGATATAGTGAAGAATGAAATGCGCCAAATACGCTTAAAATTACAAATGCAAGGATAATTGCAAAAGGAAATAAAAATCTTTTTTTCTGATAAAATTTGCGTTTTGCCATTGTTTTCTCCTTATAAAAACCCTTATTTATTTTACCATAAATTTTGCTAGAGTTACATTTTGTTTCAAGAGCTAAATTTTTTGTAGCGGTTAATCTTGTAGATGATAAAATATAGCTAGGGTTTAGCTAAAAGGAAGAATATTTTGGAAATTTTATCAAGATTAACAGGGCTTTTAGGGATAGTTGTTATTTTAGGCATTTGTTATTTAATGTCGAATAATAAAAAAAGAATTAATTTAAAAACAGTGGGTGTCGGCTTGTTATTACAGTTTTTGCTCGCTGTTTTTATTATGAAAACCCCCATTGGAGCTCAAATATTTGGATTTTTGGCCGAAATTATAAATAAAATTTTAGAAGCATCAATATCAGGTTCTAATTTTGTATTTGGATGGTTGACTAATTCACCTGATAAAATTGAAGAATTGTTCCCCGGAAAAAGTTTTATCTTTGCTCTTATTATGATGTCAACAATGATTTTAATTCTTGTAATGGTTAATATTCTTTATTATTACGGAATTATGCAAAGAGTTATTTATTTCTTGGGAAAAATAATGAATAAAATATTGGGAGTTAGCGGTGCTGAAGCATTATCTAACTGCGCAAGCCCTTTTGTTGGAAATGTTGCTGCTCAATCAATGATAAAACATTATCTTCCAAATCTTACACGCTCTGAGCTTTTAGCTTCAATGACAGGTTCAACTGCTTGTATTAGTGCAAGCTGTATTGCAATGTATACAGGTTTTGGAATAAGTACTGAATATCTGCTTGCAGCTTCTGTTATGGCAATACCGGGGTCATTTGTTGTTTCAAAGATAGTTTATCCTGAAACAATGGAGCCTGAAACAAAAAAAGATTTTAAAATATCAAACAAAAGACACGATGTTAATATTCTGGCTGCAATTTCAAAAGGTGCTTCTGAAGGTATGAGAGTATCAATAAATGTTATAGCGGTATTATTGGCTCTTGTTGCTTTAATTACTTTCTGTAATGAAATAATAGGTCATATAGGTTTATTTTTATATAATTTCTGTCATATTGATTTATCTAAAATCGGTATTGATATGCAACATCTTACAATTGAGATGATTGTAGGAAAGATATTTGCTTCTTTTGCAGCACTTATTGGTGCAACTTGGGGAAATATTGAAATGGTGGGAAGATTAATCGGCGAAAAATTAATTTTAAATGAAACAATAGCTTATGTTGATTTAGTAAAATATATGGATGCCAGTGCTTTATCTGAAAAAAGTATAGCAGTTGCTACTTTTGCATGCTGCGGTTTTGCTAATTTTTCAACTATTGCTATTCAAATAAGCGGTATAGGTGAACTTGCTCCAAATCAAAGAAAAAACCTTGCAAAATTAGGTATAAAGGCTTTAATTTGCGGAACATTGGTTAGCTATATTTCAGCTGCTATGGCAGGAATATTGTTATAATGAGTGAAATAATTTCAAAAACAATTAAAATAATTATAGATAAAATGCCTCCAAGTGTTGATTTTATCGAAAAAGAAATAATTAAAAATAAAATAGAGCCCTTAAGATGGGCAATAGTTGATGTTAAGGATAATGAGCTTAAATTATCTGTTTCAGGGAGAGAATTAAAATAATGCTTATAGATACCCACGCACATATTGATATGCTTGAAAACCCGGAGCTTGCAATAAAAGAAGCAAAAGATGCAGGCGTAAAAGAAATTATAATACCAAGCGCAAGCGAAGATAGTTTTGATAAAATTTTAGAATTATGTCATAAATATAATGATATTTATGCTCTTTTAGGTGTACATCCTGAAGATTGCGAGAAATTCAGCGATTCCACCGCTAAAAAAATTATAGAATTGGCAAAAGATAAAAAAGTAGTGGGAATTGGCGAAATTGGTCTTGATTACCACTATACAAAAGAAAATAAGGACATTCAAAAAAGAGTTTTTAATATTCAAATAGAAATAGCAAAAATCCTTGATTTACCTATTGTTGTGCATGATAGAGAAGCACATGGGGATGTTTTAAATATTTTAAAAGAGCAAAAAGTAAAAAAAGTTTTACTTCATTGCTATTCCGGAAGTGTTGAATTTATGAGAGAATGCACTTCTTTAGGATACAAAATAGCTTTAGGCGGAGTAGTAACATTTAAAAATGCGAAAGAACCCAAAGAGGTTGCTCGTGAAGTTAATTTGTCTGATTTAATGCTTGAAACAGACTGTCCTTATCTTGCACCTCATCCTTTTAGAGGTAGTGAAAATTCGCCTAAATATATCGGTTTTGTTGCTAAAGAAATTGCTAATTTAAAAAATATATCTTATGATAGTGTTGTGATTGAAACAACAAAAAATGCGAAAGAATTTTTTAATTTAAAATAAAGAGGAGTTAAAATGAGTCAACAACAAATGCAAGGTAAAATTGCAACAAGAACAGCAGTTTTAGTTTTTTGTAAAGATATGGCAAGCCCTATGGTTTTATATTTTGATAATGCTCAAAAAATATATGATGACTTAAGAGCTTTAGTTAATTCAACAGAAGTTAAATTGGTTGAATTTGAACCCATAGGACCTATTAAAAAAGCAACAATATTATCCGATAGAATAGTTGGTGTTGCGCTTCAAGAAGAAAGATACATTGTTCAAGAGTAGAATTAAATGACAAAAAAGCGTTTGGATTTAATTTTATTTGAAAGAGGTTATTTTGAAACAAAAAGCGCTGCAAGCGCGAATATTTTGGCGCATAACGTTAAAATAAACGGTAATATTGTTTCAAAAGCAGGTGAAATGTTTGATGAAAACGTTTTGTTTGATGAAAAAAAACCTGCAATAATTGAGGTTGATTCAATTCCTTATGTATCAAGAGGCGGATTGAAATTAGAACATGCACTTGATGAATTTGATATAGATTTAAAAGATAAAATCTGTATCGATATGGGTGCTTCAACAGGCGGTTTTTGTGATTGTATGTTGCAAAGAGGCGCAAAATATGTCTATGCGCTTGATTGCGGATATAACCAACTTGCTTGGAAATTAAGAAATGATGATAGAATTAAATCTATTGAAAAAATAAATGTTAAAAATTGTACTTTTGAAGATGTTTATGGGAAAAATTCTCTAAAACAAGAAGATTTACCCGAGTTTATGAGTATGGATTTATCATTTATTTCCATTAAAAAAGTTCTTGAAAATTGCAAAAAATTAATAAGAGATGATGCAAGTTGCGTATTATTAATTAAGCCTCAATTTGAAGCAGATAGGTCTGATATAGAAAAAGGCGGAGTTGTAAAAGATGAAAATGTAAGGCAAAAAATTATTGAAGATATTCAAGAATTTTGCGCCTCAATTGGTTTTATGACTTTAGGGATAACAAAAAGTCCTATTCAAGGGGCTAAAAGTAAAAATACAGAATATTTGATTTATTTAAAGAGGGAAAACTAAATGCCGAGCGTAGTGGATAGTTTAAATTTAATAAGCAAGACAATGGAGAGTATTTTGGATTTTGTTGCAAAAGATGAAACATTGTCTGATGATTTTAGGCAATATCTTGAAATAAACAATATAGAAATAGAAACAGAGCGTGAATTTAACAATATCATTATTCAATATATGCTCGATATGAAAATGCAAAACGGTTTAAGAGTTTTAGAATATTACAGAAGAAATAACCATACTTATGATGAAATTATTTCTGCTCTTGAAAATTCAATTTGTTCTGTTTTTAAAATTGAAAAGATTTTATCAAATGCATATAGTGCGACTTGTTTAACATCAAATGTTAAGGTTGATTTAATACCTATGGTTAAAATGAGCCATCTAAAGCAAATTGGTAAATTTGACTATATTTGCGCAAGAATAATTGAGCTTGATAATGTTCAATATATTCTTGAAATTTATGATGTAATATCAGAATTTGATGTCTATAAAGCTACAATTGAAGCTATAAAATACATGCTTCAAAATCCTAAAATTGCATATTATAAAAATGAGCAAAAAAGAGCCGAATTAGAAAAAAGTGCTACTGAATTTTATGAAAAATTCAATGAGTTATTTAAAGCTCAATATGTTGTTACTACAAATAAAAAAGTTGATAATTTAATTGAATTTTTCAATAATTATAGGCTTGATGGAATTAAGAAAGATTATTCGGACTTAATTGAACATGCTCCTAAAAATGCTTATATAAAAATTGATGAATTGAATTGTTCTGATGCAACATTTATGCAAACAGCCTCAGGCGGTTTTTCTACTCATAAAGAGATTTATGATGTTGCACTTTGGAGCGATAAAACAAGAGGATTATATATAATTCCTTTTTTTGAAACATTTATGAAATGTTTTAGTGAAGATATAGAAAATAAAGCAGATTGTATTAAAGAATTTTTAACAAGCGATAAAATACCGCCAAGCGTTATTAAATATGCTCTTGAAAAGAATGACAATTTCTTTGAAGTGATAAATAAAACTCTTAATGTTAATTTTTCAAATTTAGAAGAAATTTTATTTAATACAAAGGCTGTTTATGTTGATAGCGGTGTATTTTCGCCTGTTACGGTTTTGTTTAATTCAGAATTATTTTCAACAATTCTTCATATTGAAGAACGTCAAAATGATAAAAAAGAAATAGAACCCAAAAGAAATGAGCTTTGCCCATGCGGTTCAGGGCTAAAATATAAAAAATGCTGTGGAAAAAATTAGAAATTTGTGCTATAAGAAAATATAAATAAAAAAGGAGTTTAAAATGTCAGAAGAAGCAAATCAACCAAAAGAAAAACACTGCTGTAAAAAACTTTTAGTTTTAGTTATTTTATCATTGCTTATTTCAATTGGTGCTTTAGTTACTTCAATTTACGCTCTTGTTGGTAATTCTTCAACAGGCGGAAGTGAAAAAGCGGTTGTTATTTCAAAACAATACGATAAAGGAAAAAGTTATGATAAAGCAAAAGAATCCGCTAAACCAATGATTATTTATTTCTACACTGATTGGTGCGGATATAGCCAAAAATTTGTTCCTTTCTTCCACAAATTATCTAAAGATAGAGAAGCTAAAAAATTATTCTCTATGGTTTATGTAAATTGTGAAAAACAAGAAAATGCAAAATTAATGGAAGAATTTAAAGTTCAAGGTTTCCCATCAGTATATGTTGTTGATAAAAAAGGAAATCATACACATTTAGATAATCAACTTTTCTTTGCTGAAGATCCTGTTGAAGCTATTAAAGAAGCTGCTGAAAAATTCATCGAAGAAAAAGAAGACTAATTAATTTTAATTTTAATTTCAAATGACCTGTTCCATGGAAGTGAATAGGTCATTTTGTTTGGATAAAAATTCAAAAATTTGTTTGCTTTTTGAGCAATTTTATTTATTTCTTCTTCTTTTTGAATGAGTACTTCATTAAAATAAGGCTCAGCTTCTCTAACTGATTTTCTAATTATTGCTTGATAAATCCAATCATCGATTAGTCTTATTAATTGAAATTTTAAAAAAGCGTTTTCATTATATGAGTTATTTTTTTGAGCCAAAAATTTAACTATGGCGCAAAAAATAGCACATCCTATGGTGTTTGCGCTGGTGTTATAAGCGCAATAGCCTAGAAAATTAGACGTTTTTTGCTCTAAAAGCTGTTTTATAAGATTATCATCAGCACCGTTTGCATTGTTAACATCAGCGATAAAATACGGTTCATTTGGAAAATCAATTTTAATTGATGTGTTGTTAATTCTATCTCCTAAAACCAAATCTCCTTGTTCATTTTTAAAATTATTTATAATCATTTTTATATCGTAATTTTGATTATCGCATTTTATTTTTGCAAGTTCGATTTGAGCCAAGACACAATTTTTAATTGAAATATCTTCATATTTTGAAATTAGGTTTGTTGAATTTTCTTCTAAAAATATGGGATTAATTTTGATATTTTCATTTTCGCACAATGCTCTTGAAATTAATGATAGTGGTATTTCATCCGCTCCTGTTTTAATTTTGGCTGATGTAATATTTTCAGATTTTATAATTTTTTCAAGTTCTTGAGCTTCTTTAACATTTAATCCAAATTGAGCACAATCGTCTTTTGAGAAAATCAATGTATCAAAAAAGCCTTCTTTTGCCCATTTAAGATATATTCTGTTTATTTTAAAATTTCTTTTTCTTGTTTTTAGATAATCTTCTAAAATTTCTGATGGAATCATATTATGGACACAATTATAACTTTGCTCCATTTCTGATTTATGAAGGTAATATGACCAATCAAAAATCCTTTTTCCCCATTGTGACCAATATTCTTTTTCTTCTTCATTGATGTTATTATTTGAAATTCTCATTATAGAAGAAAAAGCAAGGATTTTTTTTGCTTTTTTTGAAGCAATGTTTTTAAATTTTTCGATTCTTTCTTTTATTTCATCAATTGTATCATTACATCTTCTTGATGGAATTAATCCGCCATAGGCAAGTGTATCCATTGAAACGATAAGATAATCAACATAATCCAGATTTTCGATAAATTCAAATATTTTTTCTCTATCGGATTGTTTAACTAAATCTCCAAGATATTCAATTTTTGGCATAAAAAGCTCAATATCTTTATTTATAGCTAAAACATCTTCTATTAAATCGTAACAAATCGGACGATTGTCTATCGGTATAACTGCAATTTTCATAAAATAATTTTAAATGATTTTATTTTTATTGTAAAATTTTTTTGTTACGAGCGTTATATGTAATGTTACAGTTAAAAATTAGGAAGATTAACAACAATGAAAAATAAAAAATTAAGAAATATAGCAATTATTGCTCACGTTGACCATGGTAAAACTACTATGGTTGATTGTATTTTAGATCAAACAGGAGTTTTTAAAGAGCATCAAGAAATGGGAACTTGTGTTTTAGATAATAACGATATTGAGCGTGAAAGAGGAATTACAATATTATCTAAAAACGTTGCTGTTGAATATAAAGGGGTAAAAATTAATATCGTAGATACCCCCGGTCACGCTGATTTTGGTGGCGAAGTAGAGCGCGTATTAGGCATGGTGGATGGCGCTTTATTAATCGTTGATGCTCAAGAAGGACCTATGCCTCAAACAAGATTTGTTTTGCAAAAGGCTCTTCAATTGGGAATTAGAATTATTGTTGTAATTAATAAAATTGATAAAGTTGGCGCTGATCCTGATGCGACTTTAGATAAAGTATTTGATTTATTTACAGAATTAACCGATAGAGATGATTTAATTGATTTTCCTGTAATTTATGCAAGTTCGCTAAATAGATATGCAAAAGTTAATTTAGAAGATGAAAATGTTAATATGCTTCCTTTATTGGATTGCATTTTAGAAAATATTGAAGGTCCGGAAGCTGATGTTGATTTACCTTTGCAATTGCAAATTACAACGCTTGATTACAATGAATATGTTGGAAGAATTGCAATCGGAAGAATTAAAAACGGTTCAATTAAATCTCAAGAACAAGTAACTTTATTAAAAGCCGATGGAACAATCCAAAAAGGTAAAGTGGTTAAACTTTTTGGCTTTAAAGATTTAGGAAGGGTAGAAGTTCAAGAAGCATTTGCAGGCGATATAGTTGGTGTTGCAGGTTTTTGCGATATTCAAATAGGCGAAACAATTTCTTGTCTTGTAAATCCTGTGGCATTGCCTTTGATAAAAATTGATGAACCTACACTGCAAATGAATTTTTCAATCAATGATTCACCATTTGCAGGAACCGAAGGAAAATATGTTACATCAAGACAATTAAGAAAAAGATTGTATCTTGAATTGGAAAAAAATGTTTCACTAAGAGTTGAAGATACTGATTCTACTGATGTTTTTAAAGTTTCAGGCAGAGGCGAATTGCATTTAGGTATTTTAATTGAAACAATGAGAAGAGAAGGTTATGAATTCCAAGTTTCAAAACCTGAAGTAATTATGAAAGAAGAAGATGGCGTTAAACTTGAACCTTATGAAAATTTAATTGTTGATGTTCCTGAAGAATTTGTGGGTTCTGTTATTGAAAGATTGTCTTCAAGAAAAGCGCAAATGCTTAATATGGAAGCAGGTCCAAAAAGAACAAATATTGATTTTATAATTCCTGCTCGTGGTTTAATTGGTTTTCGTTCTGAATTTGTCAGAATGACAAAAGGTGAAGGTATTATGTATCATACTTTTGCTCAATATGATGAATACGCAGGTGATATTCCTCGTCAAAGAACAGGCTCTTTAATAGCTCATGAAGAAGGCGAAGCTGTTGCTTATGCGCTTCATCAATTTGAAGATAGAGGAGTGTTCTTTATTACTCCAAAAACAAAAGTGTATAGAGGTATGATAGTAGGCGAACACAACCGACCTCAAGATATTGCGGTTAATGTTTGCAAAACTAAAAAAATGACCAATATGAGATCTGCTACTGCTGATGTTATGGTTACTTTGCAAGCACCTAAAATTATGGGTTTAGAAGATGCGCTAGAGTATATTCAAGATGATGAATTGGTTGAAATAACTCCTCAAAGCGTTAGAATAAGAAAAGCGGATTTAGTAAAATTAAGATAAAAAAAGAGGGCAAATGCCCTCTTTTTATTCATCCATTTCTTTTAGTATGCCCATTGCAGCTAACTGTTTATTTGTTAATGTTATGCCATCTGGGATTACATTTTTGCCGAATGTCAGCGGTTCATCCAGAAATCTGTTGAAGTTTTGATAATCAATTGAAGTATCCATTTGCATTTGTCTTTGTTGAGAGGTGGTTAAATCTTCATAAAATTCACCGCTTTCGCCATTCATGTATTTTGTTTTTTCGCCTTTTCTTTGTATTACAGTGTCGCCTGTTTTTGTGTTCATTTGAGTTTTGCCGTCATTATAATATGTTGTTTCTAAATCACCTGATTTTTTTACAGTTGTTTTAGATGAAACTTTACCACTTGCGTCATATTGGATTGTTTCTGTTGTTTTAGTTCCGTTTTGAGTTGTTTCTGTTACTACTTTTTTACCTTTGCTTGTAACGGTTGTAGTTTCTGTTACGGTTTTTCCATTCTTTGTGTACGTTGTGGTTTTTGTAGTATCGCCAACATTTGCACCTTGTGATATGTTTGTTTCGCTTAGTTTATAGCCTTTTGAGCTATATTCTGTTGTAACTCCGTTTTCTGTTTTGTAATATTTTCCGTTTTGTTTTACTACACCGGAATTTGGATTTTTTGCAGCTTCTTGAAGTTCTGTAAGTTTTTCTTTTGCTATTTTTTGAGCATCAATTTTTTCGCCGATTTTTCTTCCTATTCCTTCTGTTTTAGCTACTACTTTGTCTGTCAATTTTGTCCATTGACCTTTAGCATAGTTTGTAAGACCTTCTTGTTTTATACCGTCATATATTTCTTTTCCTTTTCTAAATGGTGCACCAAAGACAGTTTTCATATTTGCCATTGTTTGTTTACCCATGGCTTCTCCAACTGCACCCATTTTGCTTGCAGCGGTTTCGCCTGCACTATTATATATTTCTTTTAAGTTTGTATATTGTTTTTTCATTAAGCCTGCGCTACCTTTTATAGCTACTGCTGATAGAGCTGCTCCAGCTGCACCTGAGCCTATGTTTTCAAATGCTGCTTTAGCTTCAGCGTCTGTTGTTGCACTATTTGCAACTTCAAGAGCTGTACCGATTTGTTTTACGCTATTGTATACGCCATAACAACCAAGACCTATACCTATTGCAGGACCAACAACAGGAATACAGCATGCTGCCATTGTTATTGCTGTTTTGAATGGGTGTTTAATTGCGCCTTTTACCATATTTACGCCCATTCCTAAAACGCCTTCGCAAATATTTAAAAATTTTGATACGCCGCTAATTTGACCATCATCAGATCCATCAGTACAGGTGTTTGCAAATAGACCGCTATCGCTTATACCACTTGCGTATTGGCCATTAGGGCTGGTTGTCGGTATTTGCGTTGTGCTAATAGCTTGAGCATTTGCGTATCGATATCGGTATCTGTTGACAAAATCGTCGTGAGCACCTAAGTATTCCGAATAACTCATCCATTCCCCCTATAATATAAATCCCCTATATAAAGATAAAAATTTTTTTGATTTTAAAATTGCCTTTTTTTGATATTATGTAAATTTTTGTAAACTTGAATTAATACATTTGTGCATTATTTTTTATAAAAAATCCTATTAAATTAATCAAAAAGGAGGAAAAATGAAAAAATATTTATGCGTAGTTTGCGGGTATATATATGACCCAAAAGAGAATAATGACGTAGCTTTTGAAGATTTAGCAGATGATTGGGTTTGCCCATTATGTCATGCAGGTAAAGATGAATTTAGAGAAGTTTTATAAAAACTTGGAAAAAAATATTTTTTTGAGATAATGTTCTATGGTGACAAAGCTATGCAAGTAGAAAATAATCCATATAGCATTTTTAAATTTTACAATAGGCAAAACAATAAACCTGTTGAAGATTCAAAAAAAAGCATGCCACGCCAAATTATACCTTACATCGGTTCTACCGCAGGGGTTGGGGCGGCTATGCTTTTATCTAAAAAAATGCCTAAAGTTAAAAATAAAACTTTAAATGAAGTAGCACAAATGCTTTTAATGGCAGGAAGTGCCAATCTTTGTGGTGTATTGGCGGGTTCAGTTAATAAAACATCTGAGCAAAAACAAAAAAAATGGCGTGAAGCAGGTTTTCAAGTTATGAATATTGCAATTCCTATGCTTATGGTTACTGCAGCACTAGAGCTTTGCAGAAAGTCAAAAGTTTTAGATAAAACAGTTCCTAAGATAATAGGTTCAATTATTGGTATGACATCAGGAGCTGCAATTGCAACAGGAATAACTAACTTAACTAAAGAAGAAGATGAACCGTATAGAAAATATACCATAAAGGATTCTGTATCTAATTTTGATGATATAGTTGCAACTATAAAACTTGGTTTTGATAAAATCTTAAAATATATTCCTGTCGATAAAATTTTGCCTTTTATTTATATATATTCAGGCGCAAGAGCAGGGTCTAAAGAATAAAAAAACCGCTTAATTAAGCGGTTTTTTCTATTTTAACTTTATCTATTACAACGCTAAATAGTGATAATATTATTGAACCGAATAATCCGCTTAAAAATCCTTCGACTTCAAAACCCGGGGCAATCCAGCCTGCAAGCATTAATAAAAGCGCATTAAGAACAAGAGAAAAAATTCCCAAAGAAATAACGTTAATTGGTAGTGTAATTATTTCTAAGAACGGTTTAATAAAAACATTGATTAAGGATAAAATTACACAAACAAACATCGCACTTGTGAAATTTTCTACTCTTATCCCCGGAATAATCCAAGCGGTAGCAGTTATTGCAAGCGCAAATAAAATCCATTTTAAAATTCCTTCTAACATATTAATCTCCTTTTTTTTATATAATGTAATTAAATGTTAAAAAATACATTCTCTTTTTTATTAATTTTTTAATAATATGGCAATTTTTGAGTTTGACTTGTTTTGTTATATTGCAGGCGTGTTAAGGGTGTATTTATGAATATTAACGGTATAAGTAAAACTTTTTCATTGAGCTTTGGTGACGCTCTTTCAACAAAACAAGAGCAAAGATATCTGTCTTTGTTAAATGAACTAAAACACGCACAAGGTTATGATGATGGGATAAGAGTTGTAAAAATATACACGCCTGCCATTCCTTCTGATGAAAAAACAGATACAGGCATAGGAAAACCCTCATCATCTCAAGCTATAAGAATGTATGAACTAGCAAGAATATATGGCGGAGCTAGCGCAATAAAATTTATGCCGATAGGTCAATTAACCGATAAAACAGGATATTCTCAAGGATACGCTGGAGCATATCAAAGAAGCGCATTATCAATTGGTGAAGATTTAATTGATTTATCATCATTAACGACTGATAAATATGGTTTTATTTTAGATAAAGCTGATTTTGAAAATTTTGTAAATAAACATAAATCACACAGCGATAATCAAAAATTGGTTGATTTTGAAACAACTTTAGGCTGGAAAAATCAAGAAAGTTATCCGATAAATGATATTTTAAAAAAGGCTTTTGATAATTTTAAAAATAACCCTGCACCAAATGAACAATTAAGAGCATTAAGGGCCGAATTTGAAGAGTTTAAAAATCAAAAAGAGCCTGTTGATTATGATGATATATATACAAGACTTGCGCTATTTCCATACATTAAAGATTATGGTACAGCAAGGGCGGATTTTTTTGTAGGCTTTGATTCCAATCCTGAAATAAGAGCAAAGAAAATACCTCAATATGAAGCGTTGAAAGAAAAATACAAAGATGAAATTGAATTTTTCAAGTTTAAACAATTTTTGGCTCATCAAAATCTTAAAGAAGCTAAAAAATCAGTAAATTCATTAGGTATGGATTTAATGAGTGATTGTGGCGTTGCTTTTTCTTGGGCAGAGGAGCAAGTTTTTCCTGATGCATTTTTGAAAGATGAATGGAATAGAAGTGCTCAAATAGGCTGGGGAATTAATGTTTTAAATTATGATGATTTGGCAAATAATCCAAATAGTCCTGCTCGAAAATTGTTTAGGGCAAAATTAATTCATAATTTAATAAACTTTGATTCTATAAGATTTGATGTTGGCTGGGCTTATATGAATCCTTCTTATCATTTTGGTGATAATAGAATGATTAGATTTGATGTCGGTACTAAAATTACTGATTTCATTGAACAAACAGCAAGAGAAATAAAAGGCGAAGATTTCGATCAAAGAAAATTAATGTATGAGTGTGACGCAAGTGGCGATGATTTTAATTTATGGACTAATAAAGAAAAGTTAGACAAAGTTAAAGGGCTTGCAATTTTATCAACAGAAGAAGAAAAAAATGATGACGCTAATATTGGCTGGGGAAATATAGATTTTATCAGAACTAACATTGGTCTTGGTGATGATGATTTTATGTTAGGTACAAATAATCACGATAAAGAAGGCGTCTTAAGATGTTCAACAAATATAGATACAGCAAATAGACAAGTTGGAGCTTTGCAAAGAGTATTTAAAAAAAGAACTCAAGACGGATACCCCCAAGGTTGGCAATTATTTAAAGATGATTATGATAAAAATGAGCATATCAAAAAATATATAAAAGGAAGATTTGCAGAAATTGATTTAGCGAAAAATTCATTTATTTTATATACTGATATGCTGGGTAGATATGAAAAAGTAGACTATCACGGTCAAAATCCGGAGCTTGATTATAAAACAAGACTTGAGCGAGATTATGAACAAAATTTCCATAGAGCTCTTCAATCAGATAGAGGCTATAATGCTGCTGATGTTAAAAGTTTTAGAATGGAGCTTGAAGGGGTAGCCCCAAAATATCAATATCTATATGATGCAGCTAAAAAATATGCTGCATATTTGAAACATCAAGGCGGAATTTATACTCGTGAGCAGGCAGATAATTCTAAAAGGGCAGATTTAGTTATAGATAAAATGTCTTTAGATGAAATAAATTCTTTGGATACAGTTGTTTAATATGTTAAAATTATTCTGTTATGAATAAAAAAGATGTTAAACTTGACGGGCAAAGAGTACGCTTTTCAAAGAAGATAAAAAGAAAAATCTTGCTTGAATTTGCAAAAGGAAAAAAACCTCATGATATTTTTTTAGAGTGCGCTTTTGATTCTTTGGATGAAATTACAAAAGATAAAAAATATGCTGCAAAGCTCATATATAAGTGGCGTCAAGAATTGTATCATAATAAAGAAATTCTTAATCTTTTAAATCATAAGATTGATGATGAGATGATTGAAGAAGAAATTGAAAACATTGGCGATGATAATGAAAAAGATTACGTAATGAATGGAGCAGTTGAAGAATTAAAGACAAATTTCTTAAAAGTTTTGTAGTATTCTTTATAAATAGTAAAGAAAACACTCAATATTAATTTATTTTAAGAAAATTTAAAAAATGAGTTTGACAAAAATATTTTTTTTTGGTTACATATATATACAGAGTCGGTCGAGGCAAAATAGAAGGAGTTGCGAATGCAAGAAAACGAATTACCAAAAAATATGGGTAAAAAAATAGTTGATGCGCTAAAGCAACAAGATTTTGAAGAAACCGACGAATTGCACAATGAAACAACAATGGATGAATTTGTTGATTCAGATGAAATTTCACTAGATTCATTGGGCGATACCAGCGAAGCAGATGCTTTTGATTTTGGTTCAAATTCAAAAGAATATACTCCGGTGTTTTCTGTAAATGAAGAAGAAATTTCACCAAATCCTGAAATGAAGTTATCAATTGAAAATGATGAAGATGTTGAAGAATTTGAAATGCCAAACAACATCAATGTTTTGAAAAGATTGATATCACAACTTCCAACAGGTGTACCAAGACAAACAGGTGCTCAAATTATCAGACAAACAATTGAAGCTCTTGGTATTCCGATGAAGACAGTTCTTCAAGATGCTCAAAGAGTTAGAGATTGCTTAAATAGCTCTATAAAAGATTGTAATTATACAATTCAAGAATATAAAAGCAATATCAGAACTCTTGAAAAACAAGCAGCTAGTTATCAAAAACAATTAAATAAATTGAATGATATAATCGGTTTGTTTGTTTACTCAGAAAAGAAATAAATTAAGCCCCCATCGTCTAGAGGCCTAGGACAACACCCTTTCACGGTGTAGACAGCGATTCGAATTCGCTTGGGGGTACCATATATAAATATAGGAGCCATAAGGCTCCTTTTTTAATTCTTAGTTTTTTAAAATTAATCA
This sequence comes from Candidatus Gastranaerophilales bacterium, assembly GCA_944324915.1. GTDB lineage: Bacteria > Cyanobacteriota > Vampirovibrionia > Gastranaerophilales > Gastranaerophilaceae > RUG14156. Next base: position 43,462 of record CALUYD010000002.1, read on the forward strand.
AAAAAGCTCTTAATATCAATTTCAAAAAATTTAGCCAAATTATAGAGTGTTTCTGTATTAGCTAAGTTTTTTCCTCTTTCAATGCAAGAGATATGTTCTCTTGACATATTAACATATTCGGCAAGTTTTTCTTGACTTAAGCCCTTTTCAAGTCTTAGAGATTTTAATTTCTTACCTATGTTGTTTTTTAGCTTGCGAATGCCCATATATCCATATTTGCATGTAATATAAATATTACAGTAATATTGATATTACAAAATATGGTCTTTTTCTAGTAAAAATCTACTTTACATCATTCTAATTCTATGTTAACATTATCTTGTTTTAAGTTATGTAAAAATAAAATAGTAAGGCTACAATAATTGTGCTATAAATTTTTATTTGATACATAATGTTTTTATTAGATAGTTTTTGGTTTATTTTTTGTGCACGTATTTGTGTATAAAAGATGTCGGAATTAAGAATTATATGGGAATACGTGCAGATAAGATTCGAGATATAGAAAAAGAGTTAAGAAAGCTTTCAGTAAGTCAAGCATCTGATAATATTAAGGTTTCTGTAATTGTTCCTACATATAATGATGAACTATATTTGCCAAGGTGTCTTTTTTCTCTTGTAAAGCAAACTTTAAAAGATATTGAGATTATCGTTGTAAATGATGGATCAACTGACGATACAGCATGTATTTTAGATTTATTTGTAAAATATGATAAAAGATTTAAAATTATAAACCAATCAAATTTAAAACAGGGTATTGCAAGAAACAGAGGCATGGAAAATGCCCTTGGTGAATATATAGGCTATGTTGATTCTGATGATTGGATTGATTTAGATTATTTTGAAAAATTGTATAATTCTGCTAAAAAATATGACGCAGATATCGCTCTTGCAACAAATATTAGAACTGGAAATGGAAAAACTAAAAAACGTTTACATATCGAAAATGAAGTTCTGGTTTCAACTTTGCAAGGAAAAATTGATATTTCAAATCAATCTAAAAATCCATGTCCAACCAATAAAATTTATAGAAAAAAAATGCTTCTTGAAAATTTAATTACTTGGCCGGAGGGTGTTTATTGCGAGGATAAGATATATACAATAAAAGCTTTGTATTATGCTAATTCATTAGTTGCTGTTCCTAGTGTATTTTATTATTATTTTAGAAATCCAAATTCTACTGTTAATAATAAAAATGTTCAGCGCCGAGCTAAAGCAAAAATAGACAAAATAAATGCAAATAGAGCTGTTTTGAATTTTTTGAAAGAGAAAAACGCAGATATTAGAGATAAAGAATTTTGGGCTTTAAAAACTGAAAAGAAATTGTTGGGCATTACTTTGTATAAGATATTTGAAAGTATAAAAACTGAAAAAATTTTGCTTTTTGGCTTCATTCCTTTTGTAAGGAGGTCAAATGAAATTGTTTAAAAATATAATAAATTTTTTAAATGCCCAAAAATGCGAAAAAAATTACATAAAAAAGTTAAGTGATATTAGAAATAGAAGCAATCGACCTATTAAAGTCTGCTTTTTGATTAGAGAAAATCAAAAATGGAGCTATCAGTCTTTATATGAAGCTTTAGAAAAGAGTGATGAATTCGAACCTGTTGTTTTGGTTAGTTTGTTGTGGTTGTCGCATATTGGAAAAGATAAAACAAGGAATAACCTTGAAGAAAATTATAATTTCTTTAAAAACAAAGGGATTAAAGTTGATTATGCTTATAAAGACGGCAAATATATTAATTTAAAAGAATTTAGTCCTGATATCGTATTTTATGATCAACCGTGGGATTTGCCTAAAATTCATACACCTGTTATAGTTTCAGAATTTGCGCTAACCTGTTATGTGCCTTATGGTGTTCCAATTTTAGATTTTAAGCAAGATTACACAAAAGAATTTCATAAATTATTATATAAGTTTTTTATTGCAAATAAATTTGATTTAGAAAGATTTGAAAATTATTCAAAAGATAATTCAAAAAATTGTGTTTATTTTGGTTTTTCAAAGCTAGATGAATATTTTAAAAATAATGAATGCAATAAATGGAAAGACGAGAATAAAACAAAAATTATTTATGCTCCGCATCATTCTTTTGACAAAAAAGGACTCTGCATTGCTACATTTAAAGAAAACGGCAATTTTATTTTGGAAAATGCGAAAAAACATCCTGAAACAACTTGGATATTTAAGCCTCATCCAAGATTTAAGTATTCGCTTTTAAGAAATAAAATTATGACATTGCAAGAAATTGAAGATTATTATTCAAAGTGGCAAGAGATTGGAAGCATATACGAAAAAGGCGACTATTTTGATATTTTTAAAACTTCCGATTTGTTGATTACTGATTGCTGCTCTTTTTTGGGTGAATATATACCTGCAAATAAGCCTATAATAAGATTGATTGGAAACCAAAAGGTTAATTTTAATAAATTTGGGAAAATGATAATAAATTCTTGTTATGAGGCAAGTAATAATTCAGAAATAGAAAAATATTTTGATATTTTGTTAAAGGATAAAAATGATTATAAGGCCTCTTTAAGGAAAGAAATTATCAAGGAATTGGTTGATGTCGATAAAATGGTATCAATAAAGATTGTAGATTATATTAAAAAACTTGGGGGGATTAATGTCTAATATTGCCATTATATTTGCGGGAGGCGTTGGACAGCGTTTAAATAATAAAGACAATATTCCTAAGCAATTTTTAAATGTAAACGGCAAACCTATTATAATTCATACGCTTGAATTATTCGAAAAACATAATGAAATAGATAAAATTTATATCGCAATTCATAAAGATTATCAAGATTATATGAAAGATCTTGTGAAACATTTTTATATAACAAAAGTGTCAGGTATCGTTGTGGGAGGGGCTACAAGCCAAGATTCTATTTATAATGCCTTGAAATTAGCTAGTGCGGAAAATAGTGATGATTCAATTGTTCTTGTGCATGATGGCGTGAGACCAAATGTGGCTTCTGAAGTTATTTCAAAAAATATTAAATGCGCAAAAGAAAATGGAAATGCTATTACATGCACCTCTTGTCAAGAAACAATTTTAGTTAGCAAAGATGGAATAAATCCTGAACATGTTCCATATAGAAAAGAAACTTATGCAGCTCAAGCACCGCAAACTTTTAAATTAAAAGATATTTTAAATGCGCATGACAAAATGAGGAAAATTAATCCAAATTACACTGATATTGTTGATGCTTGTACTTTGTATAAAACTTTAAACTTACCTGTTTGTATGGTGGAAGGAAATAGAGGAAATATTAAAATTACAACAATTGAAGATATGTATATTTTACGTGCATTGATTAGATATAAGGAAGATATGGTAATATTGGGGTTGATAGATTAGTTATGATGAATAAAATAATTGCTATGGATATAAGAGAGGTTGTAGCTTCCAAATATATTGATTGGAATTATTACAGGAATTCAAAAATTCTAATAACTGGTGCAAACGGTTTAATAGGTTCGCAAATTATCAAAGTACTTTTACATGCTGATTTAGAATTTAATTTGGGTATTGAGATTTTGGCTTTAGTTAGAAATAAGAAAAAGATTGATGAGGTTCTTCCGAAAGCTGGAAAAAAGATAAAAGTTATTGTTCAAGATATAACAAAAAGAATTAAATATAAAGGAGATATTGATTTTATTATACATGCGGCAAGTGTAACTTCTTCTAAGGATATAACAGAAAAGCCGGTTGAGACAATAAATTCTATTGTTTTGGGCACGGAAAATGTACTTGAGTTTGCAAAGGAAAAAAATGTAAAAAGCATCGTCTATTTGTCTTCTATGGAGGTTTATGGTTCGGTACCTTTTTCAAGAAAAGAACCTATAAAAGAAAAAGATTTTGGTTATATTGATATTTTTAAATCACGCAGCTCTTATCCCGAGGGGAAACGTATGGCAGAAGCGTTGTGTGCCGCATATTGGAATGAATATAAACTGCCTGTTAAAATTGCACGATTGGCGCAAACAATAGGTGCTTCTCTTGATTATTATAATCAAAAGGTGTTTGCCGAATTTGCAAGGTCTGTTGTTGAAGAAAAAAATATTGTTTTAAAAACACAAGGTGAATCAATAAGAAGCTACATATATATAACTGATGTTATTGTGGCATTATTGATAATGTTGAAAAATGGAGAAAATGGAGAAGAATATAATATTGCAAACACAGTGACAACTTGTTCAATTAAAGATGTCGCAAAAATGTTATGTGATAAATATGTTAAAACTAATTTGGTTGTAGAAATTGATGATAAATATTATCCAGAACCTTCAAAGTATGAACTAGACACATTAAAGTTTCAGAATATAACTGGTTGGGAGCCAAATGTTTCTTTGGAAGAAATGTTTTCAAGACTTGTGTCTAGTTTTTGTTATCAAAAAATTTCAATGAATGACGTTCAAAAAAATACATCCAACATAAAGAAATTTATACAAAGAATTTTTTCTATTAGAAATTCTAAAACTTCTAAAATTATAACTTTTTTGGGTATTAAATTTACATTAAATAAAACAAAAATATATAAGAAATTATATCAAAATTCTTCTGTTAAAAATAATAGGATAATTTTTAATAATTTTAATGGAAAGGGTTATGGTTGTCATCCTAAATACATAGCAGAAGAAATAATTAGGAGAAAGCTTCCTTATGATATGTATTGGCTATGCGAAAATGAAGATATATTAAATAATGGAGATATTCCGACAAACATAAAAAAAGTTATCTATAAGAGTAAAGAAGCAATTAGATTGTTATATTCAGCAAAGGTTCTAGTTAGTAATGTAAGGTGTGTAAAATTATTAAAAAGAGGATGGGAAAAAACAGATAATCAAGTTTATATTCAAACCTGGCATGGTTCGTTGGGAATAAAAAAAATAGGGCATTCTATTGAAGCTAAGACTTTTTCTGCAACTGTCGAGCATGGAGATAGTAGTTATGATGAAGAATTGACAAAATGGGATTTTTTGATTTCGAATTCAGAATTTGAAAACAATGTATATAAAGAAGCATTAAAATGGGACAAAGAAACATTGATGTTTGGGCATCCAAGAAATGATATATTTTTTGTTGATGAATGCAAAAAAAAGCAAATTAGAAATAAGATTTTATCTTTTTATGGGTTGGATACTAATAGCAAGATAATTTTATATGCCCCATCATACAGATATAATAATAATATACAGTCATACCAGCTTGATTATGAGAATGTGCTTAAAAATTTAAAGAATAGATTTCAAGGAAAATGGGTTGCTATGTTAAGACTGCATCCACGACTTGTTAAGTCAAATTTGGCGAAACAATTTTTACTTAGCTTAACAGATGTTGTTGATGCTAGTTGTTATCCAGATATGCAAGAATTGATGGTTTCTGCGGATGCTTTAATAACAGACTATTCGTCATGTATTTTTGATTTTATGTTATCGGAAAAACCAGCTTTTATTTTTGCTACCGATATAAATGAATATAACAACGAAAGAGGTTTTTATTATCCTTTGGAAACAACTCCTTTTCCTATCGCTAAAACAAATGATGAGTTAGCTCAGAATATTTTAAAATTTGATATGGATAGATATTCTTTAGAAGTTGAACAATTTTTAAAAGATAAAGGTTGTATGGAAGATGGTCTAGCGTCTAAAAGAGTTGTTGATTTGATTGAAAAGATTATGAGGAATGGCAATGAAAACTAAACAAATAGATATTTTTGCATTTATAGAAGATGGAAATTTGGGTGATCCTATTATTGGTGAGACTTCCAGATATTTAATAGAAAATGTGTGTGAGAAAAATAACATTAAAGCAAATGTTAGATTGCATAGCTTGTTTCCTTCAAACGCAAAAACTGATTTTCCATTTGTAAAAAGATTAAGAAGAAAATGCGGAAGACCGAAGTCTAATATTAAAAGAATGTATATTTATTTTTTGTTTAGGCTTTATTATATGTTAAATTGGAAATTTAGAAAATATTATAGTGATATTTTAAAAGATTCTGATTTGGTGGTTTTTGGTGGTGGCGGGATGCTTAAATATCATTCACAAGCTTTTTGGGCATCTGATTGGTGTATATTGAATTGCTGTCGTAAAAAGAATATTCCAATATATTTTAATGCGGTAGGAATAGAAGGATATGATGATAATAATTTTACCTCAAGATTAATAAAAAAAATGTTGAGAAATAGTAATATTGTAGGCATAACAACAAGAGATGATATAGATGCTTTAAATAAATTTTTGCCTAATAATCAAAATAAAGTTGTTGGTGACCCTGCTTTATTTTCAAAAGAATTGTATGGCTCGGCAGATAAAAAGGATGTTGTTGGAATTAATACTATTCGTGCTGGTATTTTTAATGTCAATGGTTTTGATACAAGCGAAGACGATGTAATTAATTTTTATTGCGCAATGATAGAAAGATTGAATAAAGATAATATAAAGTGGCAACTTTTCACAAATGGGGTAAGGTCTGATTATAAATTAGCTGAAGCTATATTGAGAAAAATGAATATAGAGAAAACTGACGAAGTGTTGGTGCCAAGACCGGAACAAATAACAGAATTGATTAAAACAATTTCCGGATATAGTGGTGTTATAGCGGGAAGAATGCACGCTATGATTATTGCAACTTCATATGGTATTCCAACAATAGGGCAAATATGGAACGAAAAAATTAAATGGTTTTCAAAACACATTGGTGCTGAATCACGTTTTTTCTATCCTGATGATATGAAAAATTATGATGCGGTTTATGAAACTTTTAAAAAAGCATTGTTGGATGGTAATGATAATTTAAATACCGATAGCTTGAAAGATGAAGCTTTTGCAGAATTAGAATGTTGTATTAAAAAAGTGCTGTTGTATGATTAATTTTAAAAAAAATAAAAAAACTGTTCAAAAAATATTTTCAATAGTTAATACGTGGGATTGCAAGGTTGTAACTTTCTTGGGTTTTAAAATAAAAATACCATTTAAGTATTTTTATGGATTAATAGCAAATGGATTAAGAAAAATACTTGGAATAGTAAATAATAAGATTGTATTTTCTAATTACATGGGAGAAAGTTATGGAGGAAATTCGAAATATATAACAGAAGAAATTTTAAATAGAAAGTTACCGTTTGAGCTAGTTTGGCTTTTAAAGGATACAAAAAATAATAATGTACCAAAAGGCGTTAAGCCTGTTAAATATGGTTCTTTGAAGGCATTTTTTGAGTTGGTAACGGCTAAGATATGGATAGATAATTACCATAAGATAGATTATATAAAAAAAGGCTTGGATAAAAATTCGCAACAGATATATATACAAACTTGGCATGGTTCTTTAGGCATAAAAAAAATAGAAAAATCTGTATTTAACTTAACAAGCGATTCGATGTGGGAAAAATATGCTATTGAAAACTCAAAAATGACAAACTTTTGGATTTCAAATAGTTTATTTGAAACAAATGTATATAAAAATAGTTTCTGGGATGTAAAAAATATTAAAGAATTTGGTCATCCTCAAAATGATATTTTTTTTAAAACCCATGAAGGACTAAAAGACAATATATGTCGTACATACAATATTTCTACTGATAAAAAAATATTATTATATGCCCCTACATTTAGAGATAGCTTATCTTTTGACCCTTATGATATAAACTTTGAAATTTTAGAAGATGCTTTAAAGCGAAAATTTGATGGAAATTGGTGTATTATGGTTCGTTTTCATAACAGATTAAGAAAGCGAATGAAAAATTCTTATCAAAATAATAGGGTTATAAATGTATCAAATTATCATGACATGCAAGAGTTGTTATATGTGGCGGATATTTTGATATCAGACTATTCGTCTTGTATGTTTGATTTTATGTTAACAAAAAAACCTGTGTTTATATTTGCTGTTGATATAGAAAAATACTCAGAAGAAAGAGGATTTTATTACCCTTTAGAAACCACTCCATTTTCAATAGCAAGAAACAATAAAGAATTAATTACTAATGTTAACAATTTTGATATTGTAAAGTATAAAAGCGAGGTCGAACAATTTTTAAAAGATAAAGGTTGTATGGAAGATGGTCAAGCATCTAAAAGAGTTGTTGATTTGATTGAGAAGATTATAGGGTAAGTTTAAATTGCTTATATTGTAAAAATAAATTGAGTATAAATACGGAAAAGACTTTATTGCGGAATAATTAAATATAATAATTGGTTTTAAAATAAGGAAGCCTAAATAAGTTTATTTTATTTGTATAACTGTGTTATGGTTAAATAAGAAACAGATTAAGACAATGAGGATAAAAATTATGCAAAAAATTAAAAACATTGAATTTTTAAGAGTAATAGGTTGCATTGCTATTGTTCTTTTGCACTTGTTTTCATGTCTTAAGGGGTATGATAGTGATTTATTTCGCCATTTAAGATACATGACAAGTGATGGGCAAAAGGCGGTTGATTTATTTTTCATGTTGTCGGGATTTTTCTTTGTTTTAACACTCAATTCGAAACAAACTGTTTTAGATTTTGTAAAGAAAAAAATTATAAGATTCTACCCTGTTTTAATCTTTGTAATGCTTTTATATTTCCTTGTTTCTTTGACAGGAGCATTTGATTTTGCTTATTATGATAATATCTTTTGTTTATTACTTTTGGATGGAACAAGTCTTGTAACTAAATCTGGAAACGTAGGTGTTTTTTGGTATGTTTCAGCTATGTTTTGGGTTTTACTTGCACTATTTTATTCTTTGAAAGTATTTAAAAAAGAACAAGTAAACCTATTCTTAGCTTTTGCAATACTTTTTTGCTATTCATTTTTAATTCATGCAAAAGGTGGTAAGATAAATAATCATTTGCTAATACTATGTTTTGTTTTTAGTGTTAAAATGTTAAGAGCGGTAGGTGGTATTGGAATAGGCTATTTTATAGGCGAGTGGTATAAGAATAATATTGAAAAAATAAAAAATTACACTTTTAATATTTATCAAAAAATATTTTTATCAGTTATCGAATTTATGTGCATTTATTTTACTATCAATAATTTGATGTTGCATAGAATAAAATTTAAAAATGATATGATTTTTATTATAACTTTTGCAATATTAATTATCTGTTTTCTTTTAAAAGGAGGATTTTTCTCAAGACTTTTGGATAATGATTTTTGGGGTAAAATTTCAAAATATACTTATTCTATTTATATGACACATACGTTGATTATTTTTACTTTTAAAGGTTTACTTTGGAAACCGTATACAGATTATCTTTTAGGGCATGAATTATTAAATATTTTTGCTCCGATAATTCTTGCATTAATTTTAGGCGTTTTCACATATCATTTTGTTGAAAAACCTTGTGCGCAGTATTTTAAAGAAAGGGCTAAAAGCCTTGTGGCAGTAAGAGAGAGAGAGAGAGAGAGAGAGTAATACCTCTAGTAGCTCTAAGATTTGCATAAAGGAATAAAATGAATTTATTAAACAATGAAACAATAAACGCATATAAAAAAATCTTACCATTTATAAAACCATATTGGAAAAGAGCAGTTATTGCCCTTGGGCTTGCAATACCGATAGGGTGTTTGGATGCTGTTATTGCGCTATCTTTAAAACCATACATGGATGTTGTAATGGTTGAAGAAACTATGCAATCTCCTTGGTATATTCCTTTATTAATCATATTATTCACTTCGGTGCAAGGTTTATTGAATTATCTTTCAACATATATGAATGATTGGGTTATTTTTAAAGTAACAAATGATTTAAAACGTGCCTTGTATGATAAATTAATGCATAAAAGTTCTACATATTTTGATACTAAAACTTCAGGCGACTCCCTAAAAAGATTTAACAATGACGCAGATAAAGTCTGCAAAGGTATTTTAGGAGGCATTAAATTAATCATATCAAGAGTTTTTTCATCTATATCTTTAGTTTGTGTGTTGATTTATAACTCTTGGCAACTATCAATTGTAGCTATTTTAATGCTTATTCTTGCGATTGTTCCGCTTACAAAGATGAAATCTAAAATTAAATCAGTTACAAATAAATCAGAATCAGGAAATGCGGTTGTAATAACTTCATATAATGAAGCATATAACGGAAATAAGGTAATAAAAGCATTTAATTTGTATAAATTGCAAAATGCAAAATTTTCAAAACAATTGGATAATTTATTTAAATTTAAAATAAAAATCACTCAAAAAACAGGGAGTGTGTCGCCTCTGATGCATGTTATTGTTTCTGTGGGTATTGGTTTTGCAATTGGTTATGGTAGCCATTTGATACAAACAGGACAAATAACGAGCGGTAATTTTGTTTCTTTTATTACTGCTCTAATTATGCTATATACTCCGATTAAAGGCTTGGGCAATAATGCAAAGAGCATGCAAACGGCTCTTTTGGCGCTTGAGCGTGTGGTTAAAAATTTGGAAGCTCCAGAGTACATCCTAGATATAGAAAATGCTATAGAGTTTAAAAATTTAAACGATGGTTTAAAGTTTGAAAATGTGACTTTTGAATATAAAAAAGATAAACCTGTTTTAAACAATATTTCTTTTGAAGTTAAAAAAGGTGAAACCATTGCCCTTGTTGGAAATTCGGGCGGTGGAAAATCTACAATAGTAAATTTAATTCCAAGATTTTATAAACTTAAAAAAGGTGCAATTAAAATTGATGATGTTAATATAGCGGATTATAAAATAGAATCTTTAAGAAATAATATTGCAATTGTTTTGCAAGATAATTTTTTATTTGCAGGTACTATTGAAGAAAATATTTTAATGGGCAAACCAAATGCAACAAAAGACGAATTAAAAGAAGCAATAACAAGTGCTTGTCTAGATGAATTTATAAATGAATTGGATCTGGGTTTAAAAACTTACATCGGAGAAAGGGGCGTTTTGCTCTCTGGAGGTCAAAAACAAAGAATAGCAATCGCAAGAGCGTTTATAAAAAATGCTCCGATAGTTATTTTAGATGAAGCAACTTCTGCTTTAGATAATCAATCAGAAGCAATTGTTCAAAAAGCAATTGATAATTTAATGAAAGATAAAACTGTTTTTGTTATAGCTCATAGGTTATCAACAATACAAAATGCTGATAAAATTGCTGTAATTAATGAAGGAAAACTTGTAGAACTCGGAAAACATGAAGAATTATTGCATATAGAAGATGGATATTATAAAAAATTGTATGAGATGCAATTTAAAAATTAACCTTACCCCCAAACAGCAAAATCCGGTTCTTCCATTGTCATACAATGAATGCCGCCGCCTCTATAATTAAGCTCATCCATCATATAATTGCTTGCTTCGGTATAATATTCTTTTTTGCCATGGACAAAATAGATATTTTCTAAATTGGGTATTTTTTTTCTTAATTGTTCTTCAAATTGCTTTTCAAGCGAAGATACATAAGGGCTATCGCAATCAGTTGAATTTGTTATATAAGAAATAGAGCCATTTTTATGTTGATTTACAATTGCATTCATAAAATTAATTCCTAAGCCAAACACGCCTCCTATTTCAATAGGCACAAAGCCTGCTTTTTCCAGCGCTTTTATTGTGTCCTTATATGAGGAATAATGCGAAGCTCTTTCTTGTTCAAAATATTTAAAATTTTTGTTTATATTCACATAATCCATAGGAGAAAGTTTTATATTGGAATTTGAGAGCATTTTTGCACTTAATTTTGGATTATCAACAAGAATATAAGGGTATCCGATAGGGCGCATAAACATATCAAGATGATAATTTTGTTGAGGAATTGCAAAAATATTTTCAATATCTATACCGTATTTTTCTGATAAATATTGAAAATCTTTTGTTTTAAGTTCACTTTCTCCTATTAACATCCATTTTTTGCCATTAGGATATTTTCCAATAAAGCTATTTCCACCTGTTGCAATAAAATCAAGGCTTTCGCTTGTTATTCCGTATGTTTTTTGGATATTTTCTAAACTTCCTAAATCCACCCTGTTATTTGCAACAACATGGGGCTTTCCTTGTTTTTCTATAATCATTTTAAAATCTTGTGTCCATTTGTCATAGTCATCCCATTTTCTGATTTCAAAACCTTCATTTTGGGCAATGGAATTCATTTCATCTATTATGGGTTCTGACGTTGTTTGTTCAAGATGAATAGCCTTTAAGGGAGCTACATCATAGCCTTTAAAATTTTGAGATAAAAAATTTAATTTCATAGCTCTATAAAACCTATGAAGTTAAAAAATTGACTAAAATACTTTTTATTCAAAGAAGCTTTTTACGGGTACATTAAAATATTGTGCTAGTTCAATTAATTTTTTTAGGCTAATATATCTTTCAAATCTTTCAACATGCCCTATAAATTTGCTATTGGTATTTAATATTTCTGACAATTTTTCTTGCGAAATGTTGTGCGCAAGTCTTAATTTTCTTACATTTTTGCCAATAGTTATATAAGTTTCATCTTGAATGCTTGACATAATATATTATTTTGATTTTAGTATACTTTATAAGCACTATTATAAAAGTTTTTATTAAAAAAACAAGCGGAGCTAACTCCGCTGTTGACCTAAAATTATCTAACCATTTCCACGATATTTTTTGCAGTTTCTACAATTTCTTTGTAATCTTTTTTTGAATATAAGGCTCTACCTACTCCGACTGCTTGAGCTCCTGCTTTTAGGTAATCGTTTATTTCTTCAATTTTTACAAAACCGCAAGGCAATAAACTCAAAAATGGCATTGGCTTAACCATTTCTCTTATATATTCAACACCGCCCATTTCTGCTACCGGATAGATTTTAATTAATGACATTCTTGCTTGCCAAGCATTATACGCTTCATTTGGTGTTGTAACAGACGGAATTAAAAATGTATTATAGCAAGATGCAAATCTTATTAAATTTGTTTGAAATATTGGACTTGCAATGATTTGAGCACCCGCTAAAAGTGCATTGTGTGCTTGTTGAGTTGTAATTATACCGCCTTGAGCTATCAAAATATCTTTGTGTTCGTCTGAGATTTTTCTTGTAACCTCAAGAGGGCAATTCATTTCTAAAACTTTTATTCCGCCTTCTATTGACGCTTTGGCATGTTCGTATGCAATTTCTTTATCATCTTCTCTTATAATGCCGTAAATTTTTTCTTGTTTAATTTTTTCTAAAATTTTCATGATGCAAGAACAACTTTCTTTTCTTGTGTTTGGTTTTTAACTTGTTGTTCAACGTTTTTTAAGCGTAGAATTGATATAGCTCTTTTTGTTTCTTCGTCTTTCACAAGCCAGCAGAGTTTCTTTTTAAAGTTTTTAATAAAACAATAGGTTGAGCAGAAAATCGCTGTTTTTGTGGCATTGATAATATTCATATTGCTAATATCTATGATATATTTATCAATTTCATCTTTATAATTTAGTTTTAATGAGGATTTTTCCAATTCGATAATAAAATTATCTTGGGATAATCGTATATTTTTAATGTTATTCATAATTTTTCTTATTAATTCTTACTTTTTAAATGACGGCTTGTTTAATCAAAATTTGAAACATGTTTTTAAAAACTAGTATTTTTGATGTAGAATAAAATTGTATATAAGTAATTTGTGTGGTGGAAAATGAATAATAATCTTGAATTAAAAGAAATAGCAAAAAATATAAAATTAGTTGCTTTTGATGTAGATGGTGTTATGACTGACGGTTCTTTAACATTTTTAGAAGACGGCAGAGAAATTAAGACCTATAACGCAAAAGACGGTCTTGGAGTTGTAATGCTATCAAAAGCAGGAATTATAACATCAATTATTACAGCAAGAAATAATAACGTTGTAAAAATAAGAGCGCAACAAATAGATATTCAAGAATTATATATGGGGCAAAAAAATAAAACTTTAGCTTTAATGGAATTGTGTGAAAAGCATAATATTAAGCCTTCTGAAATTGCTTATATGGGAGATGATATGCCTGATATATGTGTATTAAAGGAAGTTGGCTTAAAGTGTTGTCCTAATGATGCAGTAAAACCTGTTAAGGAAGTTTGTAATTATATTTCAAATCTTGGTGGTGGAAAAGGTGCAGTAAGAGAACTATGTGACTTTATTTTAAGTGCAAAAGATATCACTTACGATAAATTACAAAATTCTTCACAACAATAATTTTAATATCCGTATAAAGATTGTATAAGGAAATCCGATTTTTCAATTTTTTTTGTATATACTAATAATGCAATTAAAAGAAAAAGAGGAAAATTATGCAAGCTGTTGTTAATTCTAATATAATAAAACAAGATAATATATCTGAAAAACTTGATTATTTATTAGCTGATGTAGATAATTCAACTAAAAACGATGTTGAAAATACAATTGTTTCAATGGGCGCTAAGGTTGTAAATGCTCTTGTTGAAAAATTAAGAACTTTAAAAGGCTTGCAAAGAGGAGTTGTAGCAATGAGCTTAATTAGAATAGGCGAAAGCTCAATTGCACCATTGAAAGCATTAGCAGTAGAAGATAGAGAATATCAATGGATGGCAGATTATTTGCTATCTGAAATATAATTAATAGCACAAAAGGTTTATTGATAACTAAAAATAATTAGCATTTTAGATAACCTTTTATGGTAATGAATACAATTTAAATAAAACGCATAATTTTAACATAAAATTGTGCGTTTTTAATTTAGGAAACAAATTAACAAAACCATAAAAGGAGGAAAAATGACTATTAAAAGAAAATTAGTATTAGGTGCAACTACTACATTTTGCGCTTTGGCGTTAACTGTACCTATGACATTTGCGGCATGCCCCGTTAATTCGGATTGTGCAAACCAACAAGCAACTCCAATTGTAACTCCGGATAATGCTACATGCGAAAAATGCCATAAATCACCATGCGCATGTCAAAAGAAAAGTTTCTTCGGCAATATGTTTAACAAAAAAGATGATTGCGGATGTCAAACAGGCGCTGCTGCTCCATGCGGTTGCGAAGAAAAGAAACCTGATTGCGGTTGCGAAGAAGTAAAACCTGATTGCGGTTGTGAACAAAAAAAGGATGATTGCGGTTGCACAACAGGTGCTGCTGCTCCATGTATTGAAACAAAACCATTAAATCAACAAACTTATGCTTACCCAAATGCAATTTATTCTCAAGCAAACCAAGCACAAGTGGGGGAGGCATTGAATGGCGCTGAAATTAGCGATTCACTTTTAGTTCCTAATCACAGAGGACAAAGTGCAAATTGTGCTTGTACAGGTGCTGCCGCTCCTGTAAATATGGGTGTCCCTGTTGAATGTGATTGCCCAACAGGCGGTGCTGCTCCTGTAATTAATTCAAATGACTTACCAAAATACAATTGTGAAGCTGCTCCAAATGTATACTCAACAAATACAATGGATGTTATCAGTGTTTCAAAAGAACCATTTGCATGCTTTGGTTTAGGTATGACAGGTGCTGCTGCTGATGTTGCTTCTCAACAATATCCTGATGTTTATAACAGCTATTGGGCTTCAGGCGATATTAACCGCTTAACTGAACAATGCGTACTTGAAGGCTATCCTGATGGTATGTTTAAACCAAACAGAAAAGTATCTCGTGCTGAAATGGCAACAATGGTTGTTAAAGGATATAATTTAGATACTACATCTAATGCTCAGGCTTTAACATTTAAAGACGTTCCTAAAAATCATTGGGCGCATGATTATATTTCAATCGGTGCTGCTGAAAACATGATTGCAGGCATGTCAAATAATAAATTCTGTCCAAATAAAAATATTACAAGAACAGAAGCATTATCTATCGTATCTAAAGGTATAAACTGCCCAATGGATGACGCTAAAGCAGATGAAATCTTATCTCAATATAAAGACGGTTCAACTGTACCTTGCTGGGCAAAACAACACGTTGCTAAAGCAATACAAAATGGTGCTTTGAAAAACGATAAAAATAAAGACTATATCCGTCCAAACGATACAACAACTCGTGCTGAAGCAAGTTCAATGTTACAAGGTATTCGTGTAGCAGGTGGTTACGATAAATCAACAAAAACAGCTACTCAAGACCTAGGCGGAAAAACATTCATTGAAAGAGAAACAAAAGTTACAGTTCCGACTCTAACTTTAACAATGAACGATGTAATCAACGCAAAACATGCTAATGTTGGCGAACAATTCAGCGCTACAACACAAAATGAAATCACTATCAATGGTCAAACATTCCCATGTGGTTCTATTGTTAGAGGTAAAGTTGTTGAAGTTACAAGACCAAGCAAAAACTGCAAAGGTAATTTAAGATTGTCATTCAATCAAATTATCAATGACGGTTGCAAAATGGATCTTCCACAACAAATCTTAACAGCTCAAGTACAACGTAAAAAAGAAATTAACGGCTTGTTAAGATTAGTTCAAATGCCATTTACTTGGACAGGTTCTTTAATTGGTACTGCAGGTAGAACAGTTGGTGGTGCTGCTATTGGTTTAGCTAACGCTACTGAAGCATTGTTTGATCAAGCAGGTGTTGGTACATCAGAACTTCTTGGCGGTCAATTCAAAGCTGCCGGAAGAAGCTATCAAGATGGTATCAAAACAATTGTTAAAGCTCCAATTGATTTAACAAGAACTGCAATATCAGGTACAATGGGTCTATTCCAAACAACAGGCGACGAAATAGCATATTTAGTTGACCCATCAGGTAATCCTATTTCTAAGGTAAATCCTAAAGAATGTGTAACTATTGCTTTTGGTTATAAAAAATAATTGTTTGTATCATGCAAACAAGAAAATGGCGAAAGTTAATTCTTTCGCCATTTTTCTATGCTTCTATAACAGGTTTCATTTTGTTTTTAAATTTAGTGGTTGAGCCAAAGAATAATAAATCTATATTTCCGACAGGACCGTTACGTTGTTTTGCGATTATAATAGAGGCTTTATTTTTTAGCTCGGGATTTTCTTTATCATAGTATTCTTCCCTATGCACAAACATAACAACGTCGGCGTCTTGTTCGATTGCGCCTGATTCTCTTAAGTCTGATAACATCGGACGTTTATCTGTTCTATCTTCAACTTTACGTGATAATTGTGATAGAGCAATAATTGGTACATTTAATTCACGAGCTAGTGATTTCAAGCCTCTTGAAATACCTGATATCGCTTGGTTTCTATCCATAATTGTTTTATCTTCAATTAATTGAAGATAGTCAATAACAATAAGTCCTAAATCAGGATATTTTGTTTTAACTCTTCTTGCTTTAGCTCTGATGTCAGATAATGTAACACCTGATGAATCATCTATTAGAATTGGTGCTTCATGGAGTTTATTCATAACATCGGCGATTTTTTCCCATTCAGAAGCATTTAAATCCCCTGTTCTTGCTCTTTGAGCATCAATTTCAGCTTCTGAACATAAAATACGTTGCGTTAATTGAGCAGCTGACATTTCAAGAGAAAATATCATAACAGGGATTTTTTGCTCAACTCCTATATTTTGCGCTATATTAAGAGCAAATGCGGTTTTTCCCATAGAAGGACGAGCCGCTAAGATAATTAAATCTGATTTTTGAAAGCCTGCAAGCATAGCATCAAGGTCATAATATCCGCTTGGAACGCCTGTATATGAGCCTTTATTGTTAAATCTAAATTCTAGTTGCTCAACTGTTTCCATTAATAGATTTGAAATAACTTGTACATCTTGAGATGATTTTTGTTGAGCTATTTCAAAGATTGTTTTTTCTGCAATTTCAAGAGAAACGTTTGCTTCGGGGTTTTTAAATACTTCTTCAATGATTATTGAGCCGGCATTGATTAATTTTCTTTTTAGAGCATTTTCTTTGATAATTTCAGCATAAAATTCAACATTTGACGATAAAACAGTGTCTAGCCCTAATTCGCCCAGATATTCAATACCGCCTATTTCGTCTAATTTATTTCTCGATTTAAAATATTCAGCCAATGAAAGACCGTCATAGGGCTTATTTTGGTTGTATAAATTAAAAATTGCTTCATAAATGAGCTTATTTTGCGGTGAATAAAAGTGTTGAGGTTCTAATATTTCAACAACCTTATTCATACTATCTGAATTTATTAATATAGAACCCAAAACCGCTGATTCTGCTTCCAGATTATGTGGAGGTATGTGTTTAATTGGGCTCGTAGTTTTTGCTGTTGGTGCTTTGAATGCCATAACCTTCCTCTTTTAAAAATAATATTATCACAAAAAATTATACTTTGGTTATAGAAACTACAAACTTATTTATAATTCTTTATGCTTTTTAAAACAGTTATTATGACTATGTCAGAGGGCAAATGAAGCCCAAGGTTAGATTATAAATTGCCATTATTAATTTAATCATCAGCGATAGGTTAGTTGGTTTCTATGGATGGAAACCTAAAAAAGTAAAGGAGTATTGTCATGGCAGTAGTAATTAACACAAACGTAGATTCTATTAGAATCAGAAACATTTTAAACAGTACAACAACAAGTATGTCTGAAACTATGCAAAGAATGTCATCAGGCATGCAAATCCTTTCTGCAAAGGATGACGCAGCAGGTACAGTAATTGCAGCACGTATGGAAGTTCAATTGAACGGTAACCAAATTGCTCAAAAGAACGTACAAAATGCAAGCGCTTTATTATCAACAGCAGAAGGTAACCTAGATGTAATTGAAGACAACATTCAAAGAATTCGTGATTTAACATTACAAGCAAAAAATGGTACTTATTCAGCAGAAGAAATTCAAGCAATGCAAGATGAGGTAGCTGAAAGAATGGCTGAAATCGACCGTATTAATTCATCTGCATCACATTCATCACTTCGTTTATTTGGCGATCAAGATGACGGTGGCGACCCTCAAGGTTTAGCAGTAGATGGTGCAACATTTCAAGTAGGTCCTAATGATGGTGTTGATAACACTATTAAAGCAGGCGAAGAATTGTTCCAATCAGTTGAATTTTCTGCTCTAACAGGTGCTACAAACTTTAATCTTGTAACAATCTATGAAAAACAATTAGGTGGTACTCCAGCTAAAGATGTAACTTATGGTGTGCCTGCTTCAGGTCTACCTGGAACAGAAGCAGCGGGTGCTGTTGAGGCAGGTGAATCACAATATGACCAAGCAATTAGAGCACTTGATCTTGCAATAGATAATATTACACAAAGAAAATCTATAATAGGTTCCGCAGGAAACCGTATGGATTCAGCGCTAAATTCTCTAACAACTCAATATGAAAACTTATCAAGTGCTAAATCAATTATTACTGATGCTGATATTGCAGAACAAGCCTCTAAATTTACTCAAGAATCAATTCTGCAACAAGTATCAACATCTCTATTAGCTCAAGCAAATCAAGCACCGTCAATAGCATTAAGTTTAGTATAATAGGTAAAAAATATCTAACTGGTGATGGCAATACAGTGGGTCGAATAACTTCGACCCTTTTTTTTATTTTAATTAATTTGTCTTGTTTGTTGTTTATTGTATAATTCTTGTATGTTTGATAGTTTATCTGAAAAATTACAGGAAATAATCGCAAAAACAAGAGGTCAAGCTCAATTAAGCGAAGAAAATATTCAAGATGCACTAAGAGAAATTAGAAGAGCATTATTAGGTGCTGATGTTTCTTTGAGTGTTGTAAAATCTTTTATTTCTTCAATAAAAGATAAAGCAATAGGTGAAGATGTCGTAAAATCAACTAATCCTTCTCAAACATTAATTAAAATTGTTAATGATGAATTAATTAAACTTTTAGGAAATGATAATTCTCCGTTAAAACTTGATACAAACCCTTCAATAATTATGATGTTGGGTTTGCAAGGTTCAGGTAAAACAACAAGTGCGGCAAAATTAGCTCTAAAATTAAAAAAAGAAGGCAAAAAACCGCTTTTAGTCGGACTTGATACATATAGACCGGCTGCAATTTTACAATTAAAGACGTTAGCTAATGATAATAATATAGATTTTTTCAGTTTAGATGATGAAAAAGATGTTGTAAAAATAGCTAAAGCATCATTGAATTATGCAAAAGAAAATAATAATACGGTTTTAATATTTGATACAGCCGGAAGATTGCAGATTGATTCTGATATGATGGCTGAATTAATGCTAATTAATCATAGTTTTCAAATAAATGAAAAACTTTTAGTTGTTGATTCTATGATTGGTCAAAGCGCTATTGATGTTGCTCTTAATTTTAATGAACAATTAGGAATAGATGGTGTTATTTTAACTAAATTAGACGGCGATACAAAAGGCGGTTGTGCGCTAAGTATTGTTCAATCTATTAATAAGCCGATTAAATTAATCGCAACAGGTGAAAACATTACTCCTTTAGAAGAATTTCATCCTGATAGAATGGCAAATCGCATTTTAGGTATGGGCGATATTGTGACATTGGTTGAAAGAGCTCAAAAAAATATCGATATAAAAGAAGCTAAAGCCCTTGAAGAAAAAATGCTAAAGGATGAATTTAGTTTTGAGGATTTCTTAAAAATTCAAAAACAAATTAAGGCCCTTGGTTCATTTGGCGGTATTTTATCAATGTTGCCTTTAGGAATTTCTAAAGATGATACGGATAAAATTTCACATGAAGGCGAAAAACAATTTAAAAAAATTGAAGTATTTATTCAATCAATGACTCCGCAAGAGCGCAAAAATCCTAATATTTTAAATGCTTCAAGAAAAAAAAGAATAGCAAAAGGCTCCGGCATGGATATAAACGAGCTAAATCAATTTATAACACAATTTGAAACTATGAGAAAAATGATGAAAGGTCTTGGCGGATTTATGAAAGGCAAAAAAGGAAAAATGCCTTTTGCGATGCCAAAACCACCTTTTAGAGGATAAATTATGAAAGTTATAATTTATGGCGCAAACGAAATGGCAAATGCAGTAGCAACAGAATTATTTGAAGATTATGATGTTATTGTAATTGACCCTGAACAAAAGAAGTTGGATAGTTTATCAAGACTTGATATTGGTTTAATGTGCGCTGATGCTACAAGTATTAAAATTTTAAAAGATGTTGAAATAGATAAGGCGAGTGCTTTTATAGCATTGTCTGATAATGATGAGCAAAATATTATTGCTTGTCTTATGGCAAAACAAGTTTCAAGTGCGCAAACTATTTGTTTTGTTCAAAAGAAAGAGTCCCTAGAGTCTCTAGAAGCTCTAAAAGATGAATATAAAACAGGCTATGCTCAATATATTGATAATGTCATTTGGCCTCAAAAATTATTAGTGCAAGAAATTTTTAAAATAATTACAGTGCCTGATGCGGTTGATGTTGAAAATTTTGCTCAAGGGCAAGCTCGTTTGTTTGAATATAGAATAAAAGAAGACTCAGAATTATTGGATAAACAATTGAAGGATTGCTATTTTAATTCTGAAGTTTTGGTTGTAGGTATTGTAAGAAACGATGAATTGTTTATTCCAAACGGTTCATCAACATTTTTGTTAAATGATAAAGTAATTTTAATGGGTACTCCAATCGGTCTTGATATAGCCGCAAGTGAGTTATTTGAATCAAAAGGAACAGTTAAAAAAATAGGTATAATCGGTGGCGGTTCGGTTGGTTATGAATTAGCCAAAGAACTTGAGCGTGCTTCAACAAATTTAAAAATAATTGAATCTGATTATGATAGATGTGAATTTTTATCTTTAAATTTGAAAAAAGCTCTTATTCTAAACGGTTCAGGAACAAGCCTTGAATTATTAGAGCAAGAAGAAATAGGAAAATGCGATGTTGTTATTGCTATAACAAATAATGATGAAAAAAATCTTTTATGCTCATTATTGTCAAAACAATTAGGTGCTAAAAAGGTTATAACTCGCGTTTCTCAAGGAACTACCGCAAGTTTGTTTGAGCGTGTCGGAGTTGACGTTGCAATATCTCAAACAGAGGCTTGTGTAAATGAAATTAAAAATAGAGTTATTGATTCTCGTGCTGGCGTTATTGCAACAGTCGAGCGTGGGCAAGGTGAAATAATTGAAATAGTTTTAGATAAAGATTTTGTTGCAAGACCTTTGTTTGAAATTAAAATACCTTCTCCTTGCGTAATTGCAATTGTAAAACGTGGTTCAAAAGTTATAATTCCAAGAGGTTCTACTGTAATTCAACCTTTTGATACCTTGTTGGTATTTACAAAAACAGATTTTGTTGTTGCTGTTAAGGAATATTTTAAACAATGAGATACGGTTTAGTAATTAATATTTTAGGAACAATAGCAAAAAATATCGGCGTATTGTTTATTTTTCCTATTTTATGTGCTGTTTTTTTAAAAGAATATAGCGAAATTATGCCATTTTTAATAACAGGTATAATTGCAATTATATTTGGAACTTTATTTTCTTTAAAAAAAGTTGAACAAAAAGAAATTGATAGTATAAAAAAATCAGAATCTTTGAGCGTTGTATTGTTTTCTTGGATTTTGTTTTCAATAATTTGTGCTATACCATATTTATTTTATGGGATGGATGTAACAAATGCGTTTTTCGAATCTATGAGCGGTGTTACAACAACAGGCGCAAGTATATTGGTTGATTATTCGATATATCCGAAGACTTTATTTTTCTTTCGTTCTTTAACTCAATGGTTTGGTGGTATGGGTATAGTTGTATTATTTATTGCGGTTTTGCCAAGAATTTCGGTTGCCGGTCGTCAAATGTTTTACGCTGAAGCACCCGCACCAACAGAAGATAAGCCAACACCAAGAATCAGATATACTGCAAGTTGGTTGTGGGGGATATATCTTACTTTAACTTTTGCTGAAATTATTATTTTAAAATTATTGGGATTAAATTATTTTGATTCAATAGTTACATCACTGTCTACAATTTCAACAGGTGGTTTTTCTCATTTATCAAACAGTATTTTAGGGTATAACAGTAATTTAGTTTCAATATGTGTTTTAATTTTTATGTTTGTTTCAGGTGTTAACTATATTTTGATATATAGGAGCTTAAAACAAAAAAAATTAACGCCAATATTTAAAAGTGAAGAATTTAGATGGTATTTAGTAATTACATTATTTTTGGGCTTATTTTTGACCTTGAGTTTAATTTTTAATTCAAATTATGAATTTAAAAAAGCGATACTAAATTCATATTTCACAATAGTAACAACAATGACATCCACAGGGTTTGTTCTTGATAACTATATTAATTGGGATATAGTAAGTAAAGCTGTTTTATTTTTAGCATTTTTTACGGGAGGTTGTGCTACATCTACATCCGGTGGTATAAAAATTATCAGATGGATTTTTATAGGTAAATATTTAAAAAGAGAATTAAATAAAATAATTCATCCGCAAGGAGTTTATCCGATTAAACTTGAAGGCTCTGCAGTAAATCAGGATATTATTACTCAAATGGTAGCTTTTATTATATTTTATGTTGCTATATTTGCCCTTGGAGCTTTTATTATTGTTTTAATTGAGAAAAATTCAATTGTTGCAATTACATCAAGCGCAACAGCAATCGGAAATATTGGTCCTGCTTATGGAGCTTTGGGACCTATGGATAGTTTTAATATATTGCAGAATTCTACAAAATGGATATTGATTTTCTTGATGTTAATCGGACGATTGGAAATTATTCCATTTTTAGCTATTTTAAACAAAGACTTGTGGAAAGACTAATATGGAAAAAAATAATGATTTAAAAATTATTTTTGTTGGAATGCCCGATATGGCGCTAGTTTGTCTTGAGAATTTGTTGAATAAAGGCTTTAATATTGTAGGAGTTGTTCCTCCTAATAAAAACCATGAAACGTATAAATTTTTTGAAGGGTATGTTTTATCGAAAGGTTTAAATTTGATAAAATTCGATAAATCTTGCAATGAGCAAAATTGTATAGATAAAATAAAAGCGCTTGAAGCCGATATTGGGGTTGTTTGCTCTTATAATTATAAGTTATCTGCTGATTTTTTAAAAACAACAAAAATGGGCTATATTAATTCTCATCCTTCAATGTTGCCCAATTATAGAGGTGCAGCACCATATTTTCATATTGTAAACAACGGCGAAAAAAAATCCGCTATAACGCTTCATTTTATGGATGAAACTTTTGATACGGGTGATATTGTATATCAGGAAGAATTTGACCTTTTGCCTAATGAAACAATGGGGACAATTTTTAATCGAACAAATTATATGATATCAGATGCTTTAATTAAAGTTTTGACTTCAATTCAAAATAATGAAGAAATTAAAAGAATTCCTCAAGATAAAACAGGCTCTTATATTGATGCACCAAGGGTTGACGGTAACTTTAGAATAAGATGGAATAAATCTGTTGATGAAATTGAAAGGTTGATAAGAGCAACAAACCCTTTTTATAATGCTTTTTCATTTTTTAGAGGAGTAAATATCAAGATTATTAAAGCAAGAACAATAAAAAAAGAACATAATCTTAAATATGGACAAATTTCAATGGCAAATAATGAACATTTGCTTGTTGCAGCAAAAGACGGTTTTTTGGCATTAGAAATATTTCAAATTGGCAGTTGGGGTGTATTTAGCCCATCTGATTTTAATTATATTTTTTCACCAAAAATAGGTGAAATATTAGCATAGGAGTGATATGGAAAAATTACATTTTTTGACAGCAGGTATACCTCAAAGCGCTAAAGACTATTCAAACGCTTTTTCAAAATTAGACGAAATGAACTTAGACGGTTTGGAAGTCGAATTTGTTCATGGGGTAAGATATAGTGAAAAAACAAGGGAATCAATTTTAAATCGTGGTGAAAAATTGATAACTCATCATGGACCTTATTATATAAATTTAAATGCTAAAGAAGAAGATAAAATCCAAGCAAGTATTAAAAGAGTCTTAGATACTGCTCGAGCAGGAGCGGATTTAGGAGCTTATTCAATAACATATCATGCTGCTTTTTATCTTGGAGATGATTCTAGTGTTACTACAAAAAAGATGATAGAAAGACATAGTGAAATTGTAGAAATTTTACAACAAGAAAACAACAATATCTGGATTAGACCTGAAACCACAGGAAAAAGAAGTCAATGGGGAACATTGGATGAAATTATTGAAGTAGCTAAGAATTTTTCTCAAGTTTTGCCTTGTATAGATTTTGCTCATATTCATGCTAGAGAAGATGGCAAATTTAATACTTATGATGAATTTTGCTATATTTTAGAACACCTAGGAAATGAGCTTGGCGACATTGCTTTAAATAATTTCCATGGGCACGTTGCAGGAATAGAATATGGTTTAAAAGGCGAAAAGAAACATTTAATTTTTGAAGAAGCCGATTTTAATTATAAAGATTTAATGAGAGCGTTTAAAAAATTTGATATTAAAGGCGCTATTGTTTGCGAAAGTCCAAATATTGAAATAGATACGAAGATTTTAAAAGATTATTATATTAGCTTATAGTAAGGATAATTAAATATTTTTAAAAAATCTGTATCATGAAAACAAAAAAGAGGTAAAAATATGAAAGAAAGATTAGCAAAAGTAATTAAATGGTTTTTGATGATTTTGGGCGGATTATTTTTAATTCAGCTATTATTGGTTTTAGCTGTAATACATGGATTTATTGCTTTTAGCAAGGCTGATTTAAATTTTATTAATACAAATAAGAAAATAAAACCAATTGAACCTATTGTTAAATATGTCGAAGATTACAGATTAAAAAACGGTAAATATCCTGAAAAAATTGAAGGAGTAAAACTTAAAAAAGATATAGATTATAAATATGACGTATCAAACAATGGTAATTGTTATTCGATAGTTATAAATTCTAAGAAAGATAACTCAAAAAAACATTACCAATATTGCCAGCTAAATTCGCAAAATTCAAGTTCTAAATCAGAAAGTTATGTTGAATATAGAGAATAATTTTTCAAAA
The DNA here is from genome assembly GCA_944324915.1 of Candidatus Gastranaerophilales bacterium. Lineage (GTDB taxonomy): Bacteria > Cyanobacteriota > Vampirovibrionia > Gastranaerophilales > Gastranaerophilaceae > RUG14156. The sequence goes on from CALUYD010000002.1 coordinate 69,279, forward strand.
GAGCCTGTTTACAAGGCTCTTTTGAAATAATTAATTTTTGATTAAAAATAAGGGCTTTTTGAAAAAAAGAGAGATAATAAGGATGTAAGAAGTAATATAAATGAAAGGACAGATGTTATGAAATTCTTAGTAAGAAAAGCCCCTCAAAACTTTATAAGAACCGTAAATGACGAAATCAGTTCTTTATTAAACAGACACTTCGACAGCTATTTTCCTGAAGCTCAGTATTGGGAAAATGAAATGGAAAAGTATTCAATGCCTATTGAAGTATCGGATAAAGGCAAAAAATTTGAACTAAAAGCAGAATTGCCGGGAGTTAAGAAAGAAAATCTTGATATAGATATTGATACAAATTATGTCGTAATCAATGCCAAAAAAGAAGAAGAAAACGAAGAAGAAGAAAAAAATTACAAGAAATCCGAATTCAGATACGGCGAATTTTCAAGAACTGTTTATTTCCCTGAAGAAATTGATGTAGATAAGACAGAAGCTAAATTAGAACACGGTATATTGAAAATAGAGGCTCCCAAAAAGATTATAGAAAGCGAAAATAAGAAAAAATTAACAATAAAGTAATTTAATATTAATTATATAAAAGAGGAATAATCCGATTGATTATTCCTCTTTTGTTTGTATTGTATTATTTTATGTAGCTTTTAAAATATTATTATACAAATTAGAATGGAGTTTTATGAAATATTTTATCGGTTCATACATTTTTACAATATTAGGTCTTACTCTTGCTTATTTTTGGACACATCAAATGCACCCCGGAAATGAGCTTAGTGTATTTTTTATTGTTATAGTTTTGAGTATTTTAGAAATCAGTTTATCTTTTGATAATGCAGTTGTTAACGCTGCAAAACTTGAAAAAATGAGCCATATATGGCAAAGAAGATTTTTAACTTGGGGTATTTGGATAGCTGTTTTTGGTATGAGATTAATATTTCCGATAGCAGTTGTCGCAATATTTGCTCGTCTTGGATTTATAGACGTTATTAATATAGCAATAAATGACCCTGATAAATATGCTCATTATTTGCATGTTTCGCACCCTCCGATTATTACATTCGGGGCAACATTTTTGATGTTATTATTTTTAACTTTCTTTATGAATCATAATAAAGAGGTTCATTGGTTTGATTTTTTGGAAAATAAATTTGCGCTTTTAGGTAGAGTTAGAGGTTTAAATGTAGTTTTAACTTTATTAATGCTTTATGTTGCTCATAATTTTGTAGCTATGGAATATAAACATGAAGTTTTAGTTGCAGGAATTTGGGGGATAATTATATATCTTCTTGTGGATGGTTTGGCAGCTTCTTTAGAACATCACGCTGATAAAAAAGCTCAAATTGCAAATTGTTCACCAAGATTTCATTTGGCAAATTCTTGTTTTGTGAATTTTTTATATTTGGAATTGATTGATGCTTCATTTTCACTAGATGGAGTTTTGGGAGCTTTTGCACTTAGTAAAGATGTTGTAATTATAGCAATAGGTTTATCAATAGGCGCGATGTTCGTTCGTTCGCTAACTATAATGCTTGTTGAAAAAAAGACTTTGCAAGAATATATTTATTTAGAACACGGAGCTCATTATGCAATCGGAGCTTTGGCTTTAATAATGTTTGTTTCATCATTCCATGAAGTATCTGAAATAATAACAGGGCTTATCGGACTTGTATTTATTTTAGGTGCATTTATTTCTTCTTTAAAAGAAAACAAAAAAGAAGCTTAGGTTATGTTCCGATTTTATGAACTCTTATAAAATTGGTGCGTCCCGTAATTAATTTGGGAGCAGAACCTGTTATAATAACGTAATCGCCTTTTTTGAGTCCGATTTCATTTATTAAAAAATCATCAATATTTATAAGTAATTCAGAATTTAAAACATCATCCCATTTTTTACAAAAAGCAAAAACTCCCCAATTTAGTGCCATTCTTCTTTGGGTTTCTTCTATATCAGTTATCATAATTATGGGAACAGAGGGCTTTAATTTTGACATCAGACGGGTGGAATATCCGAAATGTGAAAAACTCAAAAGTGCTTTTGCATTTACATATTTCAACATTTTGTCGGCTCCGAAAGCAATAGCTTGGCGGGTTATTGCCATTTCTTCAGATATTTTAAAATCGTTATCAAATGTATAAAATTTACTATTTTCAACAGTTTTAGCTATTTTTGCCATTGTTTCAACGGCTTCAACTGCAAACTTTCCGACGGATGTTTCTCCGCTTAACATAACGGCATCTGCACCATCTAATATAGCATTTGCAACGTCAGAGCTTTCTGCTCTTGTTGGTATGGGTTCATTTATCATTGATTCCAGCATTTGAGTTGCTACTATGACAGGTTTTTTCTGTTTATTACATTCTTCTATTATTTTCTTTTGGCAGATTGGAACTTCAACAGGGGAAAGTTCAATCCCAAGATCACCCCTTGCTACCATAATGCAATCAGAAACTGAAACAATACTTTCAAGGTTTTCTATTGCTTGCGGTTTTTCAAGTTTTGAAACAACAGGTATATCGGATTTTAAATCATTTATATATTTTTTTGCCAATAAAACGTCTTCTTTTTGCCTTACAAAAGAAAGTGCAATGTAGTCTGCTTTATTTTCTATTGCGAATTTAATAAATTCTATATCTCTTTTAGTAACGGCATTTAAACTGTTTGTGCTGCCGGGAATGTTTAAACCTTTTCTTGATTTTAAAATACCGCCGTTTGTTATTTTTACGTAGACTTTATTATCTTTAACTTCTTCAACAATGGCTTGAATTTTTCCGTCATCTAATAATATCTTGTTTCCCTTGACTACATCGTTTGCAATCCCTTCGTAATCAACGGGAATAATATTATTTTCCTTGGAATTATGGGCAAATATAGCTTTTTGTCCGGTTTTTAATTCAATATCTTTTTTTAAATTGCCAACTCTTATTTTAGGACCCTGAAGATCTATCATTATTGCTGCATTATAATCAAATTCCTTACAAACCAGTCTTATGGTTTTAAATTTTTCAAGATGGTCTTGCATGGTTCCGTGGGACGTATTTAATCTAAAAACATTAACACCTGCTTTAAGAAGTTTTTTTATACCTTCTTTAGAATCAACGGCGGGACCGATTGTTGCAATTATTTTTGTTCTTTTTTTAAATTTTAAATCCATAAAATACCTCTTTAAAGTAATTATATCATATAATTTTTTTTATTCTTCAGTATATAAGATATATGTTGTATTTTTTAAGTTTTATGATTTAAAATGAAATATGAAAATGAAAGGAAAAATTATGATAAATGAAAAAATGGAAAAAGCTTTTTTAGATCAAATAAATAAAGAGTTATTCTCTGAATATCTTTATTTATCAATGAAAGCGTATTTTTTAAATCTTAATTTAGTTGGTTTTGCTAATTGGATGGATGTTCAAGTTCAAGAAGAACATGCTCATGCAATGGGTATGTTTGATTATGTTGTTGAAAGAGGCGGATGTGTTACTCTTGAAGCAATTGAAAAACCGGAGTCTTGTTGGAACTCTCCATTGGATGCTTTTAGAGCAGTTTTAGAACATGAAAAATATGTTACATCAAGAATTAATGCACTTATGGATGTAGCAGAAGAAGAAAAAGACAGAGCTGCTTTGATATTTTTAAATTGGTATTTAAAAGAACAAGTTGAAGAAGAAGCAAATGTTGGCGGTGTAATTGCTCAATTAGAAATGATTGGGGATGATAAGAGCGGTTTATTTGCACTAGATAAAGAACTTGCAACAAGAACATTTGTTGCACCTGTTATAGGTTAATAGTTATAGGTTAATTGTTTAAAAAGCCCTGTTAAAGCAGGGCTTTTTATATTTTTGAAATCATCATTTTTATTAATTTGCTTAGTTTTTTGCTTGTGGTTTTACCTGTATCAATAACTTCTTGATGAGATAGAGTCTTGTCGCTTACTCCTGTGGCGTGGTTTGTTATAGTGCTAAAACCTACGGTATTCATTTTTAAATAATTAGATACAATTGCTTCAGGAACAGAGCTCATTCCTACAACATCAGCTCCTAATAATCTAAATGCTTTAACTTCCGCTTTTGTTTCATAGCTTGGACCTGTTGTTGCAAGATATATGCCCTCTTTTAAATCGATATTTAATTCTCCGGCGCAATCAAGCGCTAATTTTTGCAATTCTTTAGTATAACAATTGCTCATATCAGGAAATCTTTCGCCTAGTGTATCATCATTTTTTCCAATTAAAGGATTTGTTCCCATAAAATTGATATGGTCTGTAATTAGCATAATATCTCCTATATTAAGCTCTTTATGGGTTGCACCTGCGGCGTTTGTTATAAATAGAGTTTTTACTCCTAATTTTTTAAATATTTTAATGGGATAAGTTGCAGTTTGCAGAGAATTTCCTTCGTAAAAATGAAATCTTCCTTGCATAATAACACAGGTTTTTCCTTCAATTTCGCAGAATAATAATTCGCCTTTGTGTCCTTTAACATCGGATGAGCCAAAGTGAGGAATATCAGAATATTTAATTCTTATACCTTCTAAATCATCACAAAAACAACCCAATCCGGAGCCCAATATAATTGCAACATCCAAATTAAGGTTGTTTGTTTTTAAATTTATATAATCAAGAGTTTCTTTGATTTTTTCCATAAAATTAATGTTAAAAAATAATTAGCCAACTAAACCGTCATCATCAGATTCTGATGCTTTAACCATTATAGCATGTTGAACAGGTTTTTCTTTTTTAACATTTGAATCAAAAGGAATTTCAACATCAAAACCAAAATCATCTCTTGGTTTTTTCATTTGAGATTCATCAACTAATTTTTTTGCTAATTCAATCAACTCATATACTAATTGGTATCTGTTTGGGGCTTTTTCATTTAAATCCCAAGCTGTTTTTGTAATTTGATTCATAATTATCTCCTATATAATAATCTTACAATGAGAAATAATTACATGCAAGGGGTTGTTAGTATTCATATTTATAATACAGCTTATCTGCGCTCTTTCGATAAATTTCATATTTTTCAGGGCTCATTAATCTTAAAAAACCATCAATTAAACCCACGTTATCTCTATCTCTTAATTGAATTTCGGTGTTTCTCATTTTTTTGGCATTTCTTTTGTTTGAAATTGAAGCAGGAAGCGCTGTTCCTATTAGCATTGTGTTAGAAGATGCTAATTTTAATCTTTCAATTCTTTGATTTTGCGGACTAAATTCCCAAATTCTTCCTAAAAGTTCATATTCTAAATTTTTTAAGCGTTCTGAATCAGAAAATTCGGGATAAGTTCTTGGAAAGTGTCTTTTTTCCATAACCTCAATAGCATGAAGGTCTTTTTCGCTAAAATTTACTTTATATGGCGAATTTGGTTTTGCGTTTATAATATCTTCTTTTGTGATTGTTATGGTTTGTGTTTCAGAGCAATAGCAGCACAACGGTATAAAAATTGAATAAAAAATTATAGCGTAGAGCGTGCAATATAAAATGCTAAATTTAACATACTTTATCATCTAGTAAAGTTTAGGTCGTTTTTTTAGATATAAAATTAGCCTTTTTGAAAAACAAAAGTATATTATTAACTTTTGTAAATAAATAATTAAAATAATGAACATTTTTTAAAGTTTTTCTTTAGGCATGTCGATAGAAAACACTATACAAGGGATGATAAAATTAGATATTGGTGAAAAATGAGAAAACTATTTTTAATTGTTTGTTTAGTGTTAAGTTTTTTAAGTGTCAATCTTAATATAGCCTTTGCACTTGATTATTCCAGAATTTCAACCAATCAAAAAATAGTTGCAGCGCTTGATGCGCTTAATTCTATAAACAGACGTGATGTAATTTCAATTTTAAACGGCAATAATGCAACAAGAAAACCAATAAGAGTTATGTTTCGCGATTTAGCAATGTTTAATTATGAAGATGCTGAAGCAGTTACAGCCAGAACGAAAAATAATGGTCTTGTGATTTATATTTCATCAGAACACAGAGGTGCAAGCCCTGAATGTATCGCTTGTTTAATTGCTCATGAATCCCAACATCATACATATACAAATACAAGAGCAGAAGAATTAAGGGCTTGGATATCCGAAGCTCAAGCATGGAATGAATTTGTTAAAAAGGATAAGACTTTATTAACAGCAACTGAGCCATTAGCAAAAAGAGAAAATGTAATTGCAAAAATAAGAACAAAAGCAGGTGTTAGTGGCATTCAAAAATTAATTGCTACAAATCCTGTTTATGCCGGATTAAATTAAATTTTAACTAATTGTGCTTCTTTTACATCAAAGAATGTTTTTGCGCTCAAAATAAATTGTTTTGGGTCGTCTGAAACATAAAAATTCAATGAACTTCCTTTGTAATTTTCATCATAAGTTTCATTTTTTACTATTTGAGCAATTGTTTTGGCAGGATTAAAATATTCAACGTCTAAAATATTTTTAAATAGATTTATTAAATAAGGATAGTGAGTACATCCTAAAATAATTCTTTTTGCGTTATGTTTTTTTGCAATTTCAAGTTTTTCTTTGATTAAATCGATTGATTGAGGGTCGTTATATAATCTGTGTTCTACAATTTCAACAAAACCGCTGCAATCAATTCCATAAGTATTGATTTTTGGATTGTATTTTTTTAATTCTGTTTCATATTTTTTTGAATTTATTGTTGCTTTTGTAGCTAAAATTGCAACGCTATCATTGTCTTTTAGCCCTTCTGTTGCATTTTTTGCAATAGATTGAATTAAAGGATAAATTTTAATTTTGTCTTTAAAAAAATCTACTAAATCATCATACGCTACCGCAGATGTTGTATTGCAAGCAAAAACAACTGTTTTAATGTTTTTTGATATGAAAAAATTTAAAATATCTTTTGTATATTTAAAAATTTCTTTTGGTGTTTTTGTGCCATAGGGTACGTTTTTTGTATCTCCAAAGAAAAAATAATCTTTATTTGGCATAATTTTATATAGCTCTGATAAGACGCTCAAACCTCCAACGCCGCTATCTAATAAACCAATGGAATTTTCTTTTTCGATTGTCATTTATCTAAATACTCCAATATGCCCTCTACAATTGAATCAGCAATATCTTCTTTTCTTCCTTTTTTGATTAGTTTTGTTCTTTCGTCAAGATTTGATATAAAGCCTATTTCAATTAAAATTGCAGGTGCTTCTGTATGATTTATAACATAAAAACGAGATTTTATAACGCCTCTATCAATTGTTTCCCATTTTCTAAGATTTTTTTCGCTTGCAAAATTTCCATGTACAACTTGAGCAAGTTTGTAGCTGTTATCTTTGAAATAGTGTGTTTCAACGCCGTATGAATCTTCTTTAACGGTTGAATTAGTATGTATACTTACAAAAATATCAGGATTTATTTCGTTTGAATAATTAACCCTATCTTCCAGCGTCAATGTTTCATCTTTTGATCTTGTCATATAAACATAGATATTTTTCTTCATTAATTTTTCTTGAACCATTTTTGCAACATCGAGGTTTAAATCTTTTTCATATATTCCACCGCCGATTGCACCGCTGTCTGCACCGCCATGACCCGGGTCAATCACTACTTTTTTCATAGATGAAATAGTTGGTTTTTCTTTTTGTTTTTTTGGTTTTTCGATTTTTTCAACTTCTTCTTTAGGAACGTAAATTACATTTATATTTTCATTTGAAACTTTAATTTCTTCTTTTTTATCTTGGGTATTTGTTGCAATAACTATTCCATCTTGAGGTGTAATCGGAGCTGTTTTAGGTTTATCTTTAAATACTAATTTGATTGATTTTGAATTAGATTCAACATTTGCATAAGCAAAATTTAAATCTTTAGCAGGAATTATAAATCTTGTTTTATCGCTTGATATTTTTAGTGCTTGAACTTTTATATCGGTAGTTTTTAGCATTTGCTCAAATAAAGCTAAATTATAATCTCCGAGATTATTAACATCTAAATAAAAATTATCATTCAATTCAAATACGTCATAAGTAACGCTTTTATTGAAGTTCATTTCTATTAGTTTATATCCTGCTGATGTTGTTTGAGCTTTGTATGAGCTTACTGTTGCAGGGTTGTCTGAAAAAAGCGTATTAATTATAAAATTGCGATGAGATATAAATAAACTTTGACCATCCGGTGATATTACAAAGCGGTAATCTCTTACGTTGTCGCTATTAACGGTTAATTTAACTTTTCTTGAATTTATTTTATTTAAAGTAAGTGTTGCTTTTATTCCATTTTGGCTTGATGGAATTCTGTATGTTTTATTGTCTAATTTTGATAACATTGATGTGTTATCTAAAATAAGGCTCATTTGAGTATTATCAGGAGAATACTCAGCTCTTTGTTGTGCAATTGAGCCTAATCCTCTTAAGATTAATCCGTCTGAATTTTGACTTATTTGGCTTAGATAATATTTTGTTTGAAAGCGAGGAATTATCTCTTTTGTTTCGCCATTATTATTATATGTAACAGTAGCACTTGTGTTTTGCAGTCCAGAGCCTGAGCCTGAATCGCCGTTTGGCGTATAGAATTTATATTGAATTGAATTATCAATTATATTTGGCGCATATTTTACGATTATATCTGTTCCGTTAGTATATGTTTTAAATTTTGCTAAATCAGTATTTTTGTTTGCCGTAAATACAACTCTTACTATATGAGGATTAACTGAAAATTGTGCAAGTTGGATGCTTTGCAACAGCGTCGAATTATGAATTTTATATGTTCTATTAGTTCCTTCTAAAGTTGCATTTGGAATATCAATAACATATCTTGGAGGCGATGATATTGTAAAAGGGGTAATGTTGCTTATAAATCTAACAGAGCCTGTTGAATTCATTGCAGGAACTTCAAGGGTTTGAAGCCCATTTTTATAATTACCTTGTCCTTTGATAAGGATTAATCTATCAGATGAATCAATCGTAATATCTTTTATGCGAAAATTGTCGGCACAAAGCGCACTTTGTCCCGCCATTATCAATAAAAATAATGTAATTGTTAATATTCTAAGTAAATTCAACGATTTTCCTCTAATTTTAATTTTATCACCATATTGATAATATTAACTAATACGGATTATTGAATTTTTATATGAATTAATATAGTATTTACTTATGGATATGAAAAAAAGCATTGGAGCGTATTTGTTTTTGTTGCCTGCGGGCATTGTTTTATTGCTTTTTTTCTTTATACCTTTCTTTCAAACAATTCATTTGAGCTTTTTTGATTATTCAAATGACGTATATAGCCCATCTTTTGTGGGTTTTGAAAATTATATAGCATTAATTAAATCACCATTATTTTTAAAAACAATATTAAATACTTTCTATTTTTTAATATTGTGTGTGCCTTTTTTGGTTATATTTCCTTTGTTTTTGGCAATTTTAATAAATCAAAATATCAGATTTAAAAATACATATAAAATTTTAATTTATTTGCCTGTTGTAGTATCCATAGTTGTTGTTGCAATTGCTTTTAAATGGCTATATGCACCAAGCGGTTTATTGAATTTTTTTATTGAAAAATTAGGTTTAGCTCCAATAGGTTGGCTTAGCGATCCTAAGGTATCAATGATATCCGTTGCTTTAGTTACAATATTTAAGGGTGTCGGATATTATATGATGATATATTTGAGCGCATTAATGAGTGTACCTAAAGAATTATATGAAGCAGCTGATGTTGATGGAATTGTTGGTTTTAAAAAGCACATGGCAATTACCATACCTCATCTTATGCCGATGATAGCCTTAGTTTCTACAATAAGCTCTATTTCAGCTTTAAAGGTTTTTGTTGAAATTTATGTTATGACAAGAGGTGGTCCATTGGATTCAACAAAAACAATTGTTTATTATATCTATGAAAAAGCATTTGAAAATCTCGATATGGGGCTAGCTTCAGCGGGTGCTGTAATTTTATTGTTTATCGTTATGGGTTTTTCAATGTTAAATATTTTTGTTTTTGAAAAGGATAAATATAGAGTATGAGGCTATTAAAGGGTAAAATCAATTATAAAAATATTTTAATTCATACAGTTTTAATTGTTGTATGTATTTTATCTTTAGTGCCTTTTTTATGGTTACTATCTACTGCCCTAAAAGGCAGAAGTGAAAATATTTTTGCATATCCTCCGATATTTATTCCTCGCGATTTTACTTTTGATAATTTTATTCAAGTATTAAAACTTGTTCCTATTGTTAAATATGTTATAAATAGCTTTATTGTTGCTTTTTCAACTGTTGTATTAAATGTTATTTTATCCGCATTAGCAGCATATCCGCTAGCCAGAATGGAATTTAAAGGTAAAAAAATAGCTTTTTTTGCGATATTAGCAACAATAATGGTTCCTTTTCAAACTATAATGCTACCTGTATATATCATTACTCTTAAATTGCATCTTATTGATAGTTATTCTGATACAATGGGATATTTAGGCTTGATTTTACCTTTTGCAGTCAATGCTTTTGGAATATTTTTAATGCGTCAGGCTTTTATGGGTATTCCAAAAGAAATTGAAGAAAGCGCTATTGTAGATGGATGTAATTCTTTTCAGATTTTTTCAAAATTATTGTTGCCTATGGTAAAACCTACCATTGCGCTATTAGCTATTTTTACTTTTATCGGCTCTTGGGGTGAATTTTTATGGCCAAGCATTGTTTTAACAAATGAGCAATTATTTACTTTGCCTGTCGGAATAAATAATTTATCAAGTGCTTTTAGTGCTGATTATAGATTAATTGCAGCAGGTTCTATTGTTTCAATTATACCAATTATTGTTTTTTTTCTTGCACTTCAAAAATATTTTATTCAAGGCTCTAACGATGGCGCAGTTAAAGGCTAGTTATATCGGGCTTTTTTGCTGAATAAATGAATTTATAAAAATGTTGCAATTACAACTGTTGCAAAAATTTTTTGTGTTATAATTTAATCATAAAATGGATTAAAAAAAAGGAGAAAATGATGAATTTTAAACCTGGTAAATGGCAAACAGAAATTAATGTTCGTGATTTTATTCAAAAGAACTATACGCCATACGATGGTGACTCTAGCTTTTTAGCTGGCCCAACCGAAGCAACAACAAAACTATGGGAAAAATGCTGTGATTTATTCAAACAAGAAAGAGAAAACGGCGGCGTCTTGGATATGGATACAAAAGTTGTATCTACTATCGTTTCTCATGGTGCAGGATATATTGATAAAGACCTTGAAACAATCGTTGGTCTTCAAACAGACAAACCGCTAAAACGTTCACTACAACCATTTGGCGGTATCAGAATGGCTGAAACTTCTTGCAAATCTTATGGTTATGAAGTTGATCCTGAAGTTACTGAAATCTTCACAAAATACAGAAAAACTCACAACCAAGGTGTTTTCGATGCTTATACTCCTGAAATGAGAAAAGCACGTCACGCAGCAATATTAACAGGTCTTCCAGATGCTTACGGTCGTGGTCGTATCATTGGTGATTACAGACGTGTAGCACTTTATGGTATCGATAGATTAATTGAAGATAAAAAAGAGCAACACGCTTCTTTAGATGGCGAAATGACTCCTGAAAAAATTCAATTAAAAGAAGAAATTATGGAGCAAATCAGAGCTCTTCAAGAAATGAAAGAATTGGGTGCTATTTATGGTTACGATATTTCAAAACCAGCTCAAAGCGCTAAAGAAGCTATCCAATGGTTATATTTCGGTTATTTATCAGCAGTAAAAGAACAAAACGGTGCTGCTATGTCAATCGGTAGAACATCAACTTTCCTTGATATTTATATCGAACATGACTTACAAAATGGTGTTATAACCGAACAACAAGCTCAAGAAATGATTGACCATTTCATTATGAAATTAAGACTTGTTAAATTTGCAAGAACTCCTGAATATAATTCATTATTCTCAGGCGATCCTACTTGGGTTACTGAATCAATCGGTGGTGTTGGTGTTGATGGTCGTCACATGGTTACTAAAAACTCATTCAGATACCTTCATACATTAGAAAACCTAGGTACAGCACCTGAACCAAATTTAACAGTTCTTTGGTCAAAAAGATTACCACACAACTTTAAACAATATGCAGCTCATATTTCAATCAAAACTTCATCAATTCAATATGAAAATGATGATATGATGAGAGTTACACACGGTGATGATTACGCTATTGCATGTTGTGTATCATCAATGGTTGTTGGTAAAGAAATGCAATTCTTCGGCGCTCGTGCTAACCTTGCAAAATGCTTATTATATGCAATCAATGGTGGCGTAGACGAAAGATTAAAAGAACAAGTTGGTCCAAAATATCGTCCGATTACATCTGAATATCTAAATATTGATGAAGTAATGGAAAGATACGAAGATATGATGGAATGGCTTGCAGGTCTTTATGTTAATACATTGAATGTAATTCACTATATGCATGATAAATATTGCTATGAAAGATCTCAAATGGCTCTTCATGATAGAGATGTAAAACGTTATTTTGCAACAGGTATCGCTGGTTTATCAGTTGTTGCAGATTCACTTTCAGCAATTAAATATGCTAAAGTTAAAACAATTCGTGATGAAAACGGTCTAGTTGTTGATTACGAAGTTGAAGGCGATTATCCAAAATACGGTAACAACGATGATAGAGCTGACCAATTTGCGGTAGATATTGTTAAAAAATTCATGAATATGATTAGAAAACACTATACATATAGAAATTCTATTCCTACAATGTCAATTTTAACAATTACATCTAACGTTGTTTACGGTAAAAAGACAGGTAACACTCCAGACGGTAGAAAAGCCGGTGTTCCTCTAGCTCCCGGTGCTAACCCAATGCATGGACGTGATAGCAATGGTGCTGTTGCATCTTTAGCTTCAGTTGCAAAACTTCCATTCAACGATGCTCAAGACGGTATCTCAAATACATTCTCAATTATTCCTAATGCATTAGGTAAAGACGAAGTATTTATGGGAGATTTAAATATTGAACTAGACTGCGGTTGCGCAACTTGTCAAGTGTAGTAAATAATAAAAAGGAAAATAAAATGAATACAACTCAACAAGAAGAAAACTTAATTAGTTTACTTGATGGTTATGTTGAAAAAGGCGGACATCATCTAAATGTTAATGTTTTCAATCGTGAAACATTATTGGATGCTCAAGCTCATCCTGAAAAATATCCTCAATTAACAGTTAGAGTTTCAGGATATGCAGTTAACTTCATCAAATTAACAAAAGAACAACAAGATGATGTTATCTCAAGAACATTCCATTCATCACTTAATTAAGTAAATAAAATAACTAAAAGACCTGCTATATAGCAGGTCTTTTTTAAATAAAATTTTTTATAATTAAACTCTTTCTTTTATTTCAGATAATATTTCATCTAATATTTTTGCGCTATCGTAAACCATATTTACACAATGATTTTTCCTTTCTTGAGAATGGAAGTCTTTAAAATTTTTGGTTAAAATTTTACAACAAGTAATTTTGTGTTTTTGAGTAAATCTTTGATAAAAATCTTTAGCTAAAGCTCTTGAAGTATTATCTTTATATTTTCCATGCAAATATCCTAAAACAATTTGTGCACCCGCAACAGCACCGCAAAGACAACCGTTTCCCATACCGCCTGAAAAACTTGTTGCTATTGATACAATATTTTCATCTATTAATCCTAAATCAGCTGCTGCACGCACGATTGATTCAGAACATGAATAACCTTCTTCTAGAAAATATTTTGGTGCTAAATCGTAAATTTTTTTATCCATAGCTTCCCTTCTAATAATATAAATCGTAAATTTTGCTACCGTATATAATTAATGATATTGTAGCGCTCACTACTGCGCTAATTAAAACAGCCCCTGCTCCAATATCTTTGGATAATTTTGCAAGTTTTGCCCATTTATTTTTATAATATGCATCTATTACAAATTCAATCACTGAGTTAAACATTTCGCATACCAACACAAGCGTATTTGCAAAAAGTATTATGCAAAATTCAACCAATGTCACCCTTAGGAAAAATGCTAAGGCAAATGTTAGAATTGCAATGACTAAATGTTTTCTAAAATTTCTTTGTGAGCGAAAAGCAAGCCTTACTCCGTTTAGAGCAAACATAACGCTTTTTTGAAAACTTCTTGATTGAAATTTATTCATAATTTTTCCATAACTTGATTTTGTATCCTTACAACAAAATCGTAATCCTTTTTTGTTAAATGGTCAAATCCTAATAAATGTAGAATTCCATGACAGATGAGGGTTAAAATTTCATTTTCTAAAGAAATTTTTGCTTGTTTTTCTGCTGTATCAACCGATACTATTATCTGCCCTAAGTCTGCAGTTTTTCTATATATTATAGAATTTTCATCATCGCAAAATAAAGAAAAAGTTATAACATCAGTAGGACAATCTTTATCTCGGTAAGCTCTATTGATTTCTTGTATTGTTTTATCGTTGCAAAAAGAAATATCAAATCTAACTTTGTTTATATCTTTGCTAAAGATTGAACTTGATTTTAATTCTTTCATATTTAGCATTAAATCAAGCATTTTTTTTATTTTTGGTCTGTAATTTTTTAAAATAATTTTAACTTTGTCTTGTTTTTCCAGAGTAAAAGAGCTATTCATTATCTTCTTTCTTGTGTGATTTTTGTTGTAGTTCTTGAATTTTTCTTTCAAATTCTTCATCTTGAGTATTTTGAATAGTGAATTTATTTTTATCTTTTAATTCGTTCATCACTTTTTCTTGATATTTAATTCTTTCATGTTGCATACCACGAAGAATTTTGTTGAATGTCATAGCAATGATTTTTATATCTTTCAATGTTAGAGGGCTATCTGATAATTGACCGTCATTTAATCTTTCAGTAAAAATTTTATTTACTATTGCTTCAATTTCTTCTTGTGTCGGTTTTTTAAGGGTTCTAACAGCGCTTTCTAGTGCGTCTGCAAGCATTAGAATTGCAGTTTCTTTCGTTTGCGGTTTTGGGCCTGGGTATCTGAATTGTCCTTCAGTAACATTTTCAGCGCCTTCTTGTTCAATTGCTTTATTGTAAAAATGTCCTGCAAGGCTTTCGCCGTGGTGTTGTTGAATAAAATCGATTATAACTTGCGGTAAACCATATTTTTTAGCTATTTCAACACCGTCTTTAGTGTGAAGCGTAATAACCATTTTACTTTGTCTTGGAGTTAGGGTTGTATGCGGATTTTCAACTCCAAAATATGATTGGTTTTCAATAAAAAATAATGGTCTTTGAAGTTTTCCAATGTCATGATAGAAAGCTCCAACCCTAGCCAATATTGAATTTGCACCAATTGCAGCGGCCGCTGCTTCACATAGATTAGCTACCATTAAAGAATGATGAAAAGTCCCGGGGGCTGAACTTCTCATTTTAGTTAGTAATTCTTGATTTTGATCGGCTAATTCTATAAGAGCATAGGGCGAAACAATTTTACATAGCTTTTCAATAATTGGTATGAAAAATACCACAATCATTGATGAAAATAATCCGTTTATTATTCCTATGAAAGGATTTTGAACATGCATATGAAGCATTCTTGAAAATGCTTGTGTTTGCACTTCAAAAAATGCTATAAAAAACATTGCAAAAAACATTACTAACCCAACTTGAAAACAACACCAAATAATATCAAATCTTTTTGAATATGAAATTTTTGATACTAAATAGCTTGATGATAATATTGCACAAACAAATGTGAATGTAAGTTGTGCGTCAAAAAATAATGTTACTGATAATATTGCAAGTAACAATATTGAAACCAAAAATGCTAAAACAGGATTTGTAAATATTGCTAATAGCATTGTGAATGCGCTAAAAGGCATTAAATAATTTGATGTTGCGTTGGTATGAGATAAAAATACACATATAAAGGTTAAAATAATTGATGATAATGCAATATAGAGCATATATCTTGGTGTATAGTATTTCTTTTCGTATTGTTTAATGTATAAAATTAATGAATACATTGTTAAACAAACTAAAGCAAAAATGCCAAATACACCTGTTTTATTTAATTCAAAGGCATTGTAGCCTGATTGTTTTAGGGCATCTTTTTTAAGAGTGCTTACTTTTTCGCCCTCTTGAAGAATAGTATCTCCCTTTTTAAATGTTACTGTGTAGGGTTTAACGGCGTTTCTAGCGTTTTTTCTTGCAATTTCTGTTGCATAATCATCCATAATTAAATTAGGGATGATACTATGTTCAATCAAACTTATAATTAGCGGATATTGTGCTTTTTTTGTGTGTGTTCCAAGGATTTTGTTTATTTCTGCTTCGGACGCAAAACTTCCTATGTCACTATCAAAAACACCTATTGCTAAAAGTTCTTTTAATACTTGGTGAGTACTTGCAAATGCTGATGATAGCGATGAATCGTTAGATGATAAAATGTAAGAAATTGCGTTATTTTTTCTTGTAATATTGCTCACATTTAATAAATTATAAAGTTCTTTCTTTTTTGTTTCTGTTGAAACTTTTTCATTTTTTATTTTTTCGATTTTTGATATAGCTCTATCTAAATCGCTTTCAATGTAACTTTCTTCAACAGGTACAATTATGGGCTTTATTTTGTTTGCAACTTCTCTTTTGATTAATTCTGTTCTTTGCCTGTCTACTACTTGAAAGGTGTTTTTTGCGATAATTGTTTTTGTTGCAATACCATTTTTTACAATGTCTTGCAATAGATAATATCTAACTGATAATAAGGATGTGATTATTATTGCTACAAGTAAAAAAGCGCTTATTGAAGCAGGTTTTGATGATTGAAATATGTCGTCTCCTTTTAGAGTAGAAAAAATATTTTTCATAATTGATTTAACCTAAGATACCCATAATACTTAAATTATTATACAATAAATTTATTTTTCTTATATACTTTTATATTATGAGAAGAATATTATTTTTGGGGATAGTTTTATTATTTTCTTGCACTGTTCAAGCAAGGGAGAATATAAGAGAGCTTTTTAAAAACAATGAAGCTGTAATTTATACTATAAACATAAGAAATTTTGCCTCTGTTGATAAAAATTCAAATGGCATTATCGATGTTGAAAAAGGTGAAAAAATAGGTACTTTTTTATCTGCTAAGGATAAACTTAAAGAATTATCCAGAAATGGCATAAATACAATTTATTTGCTTCCTATTACTCCAAGCGGAAAATTAAAAGCCTTAGGTAGCGCAGGGTCTTTGTATGCTATGGATGAATTTAATAAAATTGCAGATGAATTAGATGAAAAAAATAACGATAAAACCGTATATCAAGAAGCAAAAGAATTTATTGATGAAGCACATGCGCTTGATATGAACGTTATTGTCGACTTGCCAAGCTGCGGTTCTTTTGATATGACTCTAAAAAGACCCGAATGGTTTATGTTGAACGATAGAAAAGAACCTCAAATTCCTGCTGATTGGACAGATGTTCGACTTTTTAAAATTTATAATGACGATAAGACCTTGAATGAAGCAAATTTAAATAATTTTAAGTCTTTTGTTGATATGGCTATAAATTTAGGCTTTGATGGAATTAGAGCCGATGTTGCAGCAATTAAACCTAAAGAGTTTTGGGCTGATGTTATTAGCTATGCAAGAGAAAAGAATAAAGACTTTTTCTTTTTAGCAGAAGCAAATATTGAATGGGATAATCCTGCTAAGGGTTTAGTTGAAAATTATTCAAGTGTTGATGAATTGTTAGATGCAGGATTTGATAGTTATTATGCTTCTTGGAGTGATTTTAAAAATATAAAAACAAAAGAAGAATTTGATAATAAAATTATCAAAAATCAAAAAGTGCTGGATAGAAATAAAGGTAAATCAACAATTTCCGCTTTTGCAACACATGATCAGCAAGCACCAATATTAAGAGGTGTCAATTATTGGAATATGATTTTATGGCTGAATGCGACATTACCTTCTAACATGTATTTTTTGGATGGTTTTAGCGTTGGAGATGATTATACATATTCTTACGAAGGTAAAAAAACTCTAAAAAGCTACACTGATGATGAATATTATTTTGTTCATTCCGGAATGTTTGATATATTTAATTATAGCGCTCCGATTAGAGCAAAATATCCAAGATTAAAACAAAAATACTTAAGAGCGATTGATTTTAGAAAAAGAAATCAAGATTTAATCAATAATGGAAAATTTACTCTTTTAAAAACAAACAACGAAAAAGTTTTTGCTTATTCAATCGTTAATAAAGAAAAAGAGCTTGTTGTAATTGGTTCTTTGGATGAAAAAAATGAGCAAAAAGCTATAATTAAAACAAGATATCTTGAAAAAGAGAATTTATTTTCTCTGATAAATACAAAAAAACACCCTCAATTAAATCAAGAAAATATAGAAGCTACCTTAGAGCCGCTAGAGTTGCAAGTGTATATGATTAATCTAGTAAATTCTCAAGCAGATTAGCGTTTTCTTGAGCTTTTTTAGGAGAATTTATTCTTGCTTTTTTAATGTATGCTCTCAATGCTTCTCTTATAAGCTCAGAGCGTGTTCTTTGCTCTGTTTGAGCCATTTCATCTATTGATTTTAAAAAAGCATCCTTCATAGAAATCAAAATTCTTGCCATAAGATATTACTCCTTTTAAATCTATAATATCATATTTTGTGAATTTTTGTAAAAAATAACCCAATTTGATTAATTTTAAGCTCTAAATAGCCGATTAACCTTATATAAGGTTAGAAAAATGTCTTTTGATTATTCAAAATTTAATATCGGCTTAAATGGTGTTAATGGTGTCTCATCAACATCTTCAAGCAGTGCTTTATCTGAAGCAGAAGAAAATTATTTTTCTCAAAATTCAGATACTAATAGCGTTGCGCTTGATGTTAAATATGATATTGAAGATGAAAATATACAAAATATTATTTATAAAACCTTAAACAATCAAATAGTTGAATTGGAAAATCAATATAATGAATCGAAAAACTCAAACGGTTGGATATCAGGCGCTTGGGATTGGGTAAAAAATACTTTTAATTTTGGCGCTTCTTCAAATAAAGCGCTTGATGAAATAAATAAAGCAAAAGATGAGCTTGAAAAATTTGAAAATAAAGAATCTGATTTAAAAGAGGTTTATAAAAATATAACAGGTAGAGAGTTAACTTCTGATGAAATCGAGCTTTTAGCTAGTGGCGAGCTAACTTTAAAAGATTCAACCTTAGCAGGTGAAAAGCTCTATAATTACACACAAGGTCAGCAAATGTCAGTCGATGTTGTGGCTGATATAGCTTCAGGTATAGTGTCTGTCGGCGTTGTGGCACTAGGGACTACTTTAGGAATTTGCGCTGCTCCATTTACAGCAGGAGCTTCACTTGGAATGATAGGAGCAGGAATCGGTTTAGCTGCAACATCAGGTGCAGTGGTTAAGACTGCCCTAAAAGCATCAGATTGTATAGGAAATGAAAAGGAATATACTTTAGCTGATTTTGGATATGACACAATAACAGGTAGTATAAACGGTGCTATGGGTCCAATTTCAAATGCTCTAGGTGGTGCTGGCGGTACTGCTGTAATGAAAGCGCTTGGTTGCGAAGCATTAGAAACCACAACAAAGAGTCTTTTAGGGCAAACATCAGCAAAATTGTTATCAAGAGCGGTGGATTGTGCCATAGATGGCGGTTTATCAGGGGCTGCAGACGGTTTTTCCCGTGCTTTAGCTGAGGGTCGAATTGATGATATTCCAAAGGATATGTTAGTTAATTCTCTTGGTGGTGTTGTAGCTTCTCCTTTGATTGATGGCGGTTTTAATCTTTTTTCTAAAATCGGAAATAAAATCGGAAGTAGTATTATTAGCTTGCAAAGCGATGTTTTAGCTGATACATTAGCAAAACAAACAAGCGATTTATTGCAGGCTGAAATGGCTCAAGAAGTAATTGAGCAGGCAAATAAAGAGCTTGGTGAAGCTATATCTGATGAAGTAAGCGATACAATCCAAAAAGAAGTTGTTGAACAAGCTACGCAAGAAATTACACAAACTGTTTCAAAAGAAACAAGTGAAATAATACAAGAAGAAGCAACACAACAAATAGTGCAAGAATTAAGCGATGAAGTAATTAAAGAAAATGCGCAAAAAAAATTACTATCTACACTTGATTTTGAAAAATTAAAATTATCTCAAGATAACCTAAATGAAGCCTTGGATAGCGCTTATTATTTAGCTGAATTGTATGAAGAATCTAGTGCTGTTGCTACCGATGATATTGAAAGAATTTTCTCTCAATTAAAATCTGTTAAAGATGTGGATGGTAGACCCAAGAGCTTTGAATCTACATTTAAGAAGATAACAAATAAATTTCAAGACGGTAAAATTTCATCTCTTGATGTTGATACTGCTTATGAAGCAGTCAGTGACGCTCTTGGTACAAGAGTGCAGATGAAAAGCATTGGTGTAAATGAAGCAAAAGAAGTTATTGAAGAAGCCTTCAGCGATACTGATGTAACTTATGAACAATTTATAGCTTATATGAATGGCAATAAAGCCGTTTGTCCTGAAGAAATTGTTAATATTATAGAAGGTTGTGAAAATTATGTTGTAGATGAGCTTAAAGCAATTCAAAACAATGAAGTTTATGAAGCCTTGCTAAATGCAATAAAAAATAATGAAATTACAATAACAGAATTTAATAATTATGGAAATGGCGAAATTTCTTATTTTACAAATAGTCAACTTGCAGCAATAGCTGAAACTTATTATGAAGTAACGGGTGAAAAATTAAAAGTAGCTACAAAAAAACAAAGTAGTCAAATTGGCTTAATTGATGAATTTAACTCCGGAGAGACTCAATATGCAATTATTAATAATGATAAAGCTATTAAATCTTCCGGTTATGGTTCAGCTCAAATGAATATTCTTCATGAATTGCCGGATAATTCAATAGGTCTTGGTGAATTGCAAATCAGAGGTACGGAATTAAATGCAGTTGCTGATGTTGAACATATTCCTTACGATATAAGAACAGGAAAAATAAGTAAAAATGATCCAAAATATTCTTCTGTTTACAAAGTAGTAAAAAGTTTATCAAATGATGCTTATAAAAAGTATAATGAATATTTAAATCAAGTGTATAAATATACAAGGCTTAATGAGCTTGGTTTAATGCCAAGCAGTGATAATGTATCTGATTTAATTATGAAAGAACCTAAAATACAAGATTTTATGTCTGAATTTGGACTTAGCGATGAAGAATTGTACAAATTGAGCATAGAAGGACTTAGTGAATTAAAAAAAGCTAAATAGTGTGATATAATCAAAAGGGTAAAATATGAACGTAAACAATAACAAACAAAATTATACATTAAATTTTAAAGCACTCACAAAAGAGCAAATTATGGAATTACCGCAAGAAGAACGAATTAAAAATATGGTAATAAAGGCAAAAGATGCTATTTATGATTATAGCTTAAGAGGTCTGCCCGAAAATGGTAAATTTAAAGACTATTCTATTGCTTTTAGCGTGCCTTGTACAAATAATCTTGGTGTATTAGAAATAGGGTATGATTCTAAAGACCCTATAAATAAAAGATATTTATCTGTTGGTGTTCATCATAAAAATTCCGATAGAATGGAATTTAGTTTGATTATGACCGGAACAAAACAAGAAATTTTAGATAGATTAAAATCTAAGGATGATGTTGAAGAATTGGCTCAAACTGTTAAAGAATTGTCTGATAGAACGGATGATTATTATTCAAGTTTGTAATTATAGCCTAATTATCCAATTTTTATTTTTTAACTCCCGTGCAAAAATCTAAAAAGATTTTAAAAGGGAGGAAATATGACACATTTATCAGAATTGTACAAATGCAGAGTTTGTGAAAATGTAGTTGAAGTTGTACGTCAAGGGGTAGGAACATTAGTTTGCTGCGATGAGAGCATGATACTTTTAGAAGAACATCAAGCTAACATTGATGATGCTCACTATGCTCATATTGAACATTTGGATGATATTACAAAGAAAATTGAATTTAATCATCCAATGACAAAAGAACATTATCTTGAATTTATTGAAGTTGTATCAAATGACGGTAAATATATAAAAAGAAAACATTTAAAAATTGATGAAAAACCGGAATTAACTTTCAAATGTGAATGCAGGGAAGGTTTTTATGTAAGAGTTTATTGTAATATTCATGGAGTAATGGTAACAAAATAATGGATACAAAATTACTTCAGGCTTTTAATAAGCAAATAAATCATGAATTTTACAGTGCATATCTTTATTTTGCAATGTCAACTTATTTTAGTGAAATCTCAATGCAAGGTTTTTGCGATTTTATGAAGCATAAAACTTCTCAAAAATTAAATTCAGCGCAAAAAGATTATGAATATTTAATTTTAAGGGATGAAAAACTTGTTTTTTCTAAAATCGAAGAACCCTCTGTTGATTGGATAAATGTGTCTGATGTGTTTACATCTGCGCTATCTCATGAAGAATTTATGCTAACTCAAGTGAACGAGCTATATTCGGTTGCAAAAGAAGCTGATGATATTGCAGCTATGGAGTTTATTTCTTCGATGTTAGATGAGCAAATAAGATGTGTCGGACATTTTAGAAAATTAGTTTTCAGAATTAAAAACGCAAATGTAATTAGTGCAAATATTGAACATTTAGATAGCGTTATTAATTCGCTTTAGATTTATATTCTTTGCAAAAACCGCAAATCGAACATTTTTCGCATTGTGGTTTTTGCACTTTGCAAATGTTTTGTCCATGGGTTACTAAGAGCGTATTAAAATCAATCCAATATTTCTTGGGTAATTTTTTTCTTAAAGCCATTTCTGTTTCATCAGGAGTTTTGGTGTTAACATATCCTAAAAGATTGGTAATTCTATGAACATGGACATCAACGCAAATTGCAGGAATATTAAAACCTTTTGCTAAAACTAAATTTGCGGTTTTTCTTCCGACACCTTTGAATTTTGTCAATTCTTCAATAGTATTTGGAACTTTTGAATTGTACTTTTCAATGAGTTCACAAGATAAATCTATAATTTGCTTGGCTTTGTTTTGATAAAATCCAACAGGATAGATGGCTTCTTGCAAGGTTTTTAAGTCAACTTTTGAAAAATCTTTAGGAGTTGAACCTAGTTCAAGCATTCTTTTTGTAGCTTTTATTGTGATTTTATCATTTGTTCTAAGAGATAAAATGCAGCAAATAAGAACCAAATAGGGATTTTTAACATTTTCCATAAAGTCAACAAATTCGCTATGTTGAACCCTATTTTCAAGATAATCGTTTTTTAGATTTAAAACAATTTTATCAATATCCATGATAAAATAATAATAAGGAGAAAAAATCAAAATGGCAACAATAGAAGAACTTACAGATAATACTTTTAATCAAAATGTTTTAGAAAAAAAAGGTGTAATTGTGGTTGATTTTTGGGCGCAATGGTGCGGACCTTGCAGAAAAATGACACCTTTATTAGAACAAATTCAAGCTGAATTTAAAGATGAAATAAAAATATATAAAATTGACGCCGACAAAAATGTAAATTCCGCAAAAGAATACGGAATTTCATCCTTGCCAAGCGTTTTAATTTTTAAAGATGGCGAATTTAAAGAAATAATGGTTGGCTTAATGCAAAAAAGCGCTATTATTTCTAATATTAAAAAATATATGGCTTAATCAAAAGTAATTTGTTTTGTGTTGTATTTTTCAACCAAATCAGAGTAACCGCCAATATTTTTGCCGTCAATTATAATTTGAGGAAAAGTAGCAAGAGAACTTAAATTATATTCTTTTGTTAATTTTAAGCGCATTTCATCTTCGTTATCATCGCAAGGAATTTCCTTGAATTTAACATTGTGCTCATTTAAAAAGAATTTTGCTTTTTGGCAATAAGGGCAATAATCAAGAGTATAAATTTCAATATTTTTAGACATAATTTCTCCTTTTTTTTGATTTTAATTTAAAAAGAAATAATTTTAATTGCCTAAAAATATATATTGTTGTTATTCTTTAATTCTATTTAAAACTTGTTGTGCTTGGTCTTTTTCTTCTTTTGGAATATCGAGTTTGATATAATCTTCAAAATATTCAATAGCTGAAATTTTATCATTTCTTCCAAGAAATAAAATTCCAAGTTTTTTATAAGGAAGTGCAAATTTTTCATTAAGCATTGTTGCTTTTAAATATGCACCAATTGCTTTATCTATTTGATTATCGGCTTGATAGGCTTCGCCTAACATATAATAAAGCAAGTGATTTCTTGTATTTTCTGTTACTAATTCTAAATTAGATATGGCACTTGAATAATTGCCAAGCTCCATAAAAATTCTTGCAAGTTCATAATTGTATTCAACATTATCCGGTTCATCATCGGTTGCAATTTGAAGCATTTCAAGCGCATCATCATATCTGCAATCTTGGATAAGTTCTCTTATGTAATCTATTCTTGATATATTTTCTTCCATATTTTTATTATTACATAAAATTTTATTTTGTAATAATAAATTATGTTTCAAGAATATAAATTCCGCATAAACCCCTTGTGATTTGCTCTTCGGTAAAACCGTTTGTAAAGCCATCTACCATGTGTTGTTTATAATAATTTTCAATATTTGGGTCGTTTACGATATATTTTCCATCTTCTGTTTTCCCTGCAATTACAATAAAATGTCCGGCATCGGTAAATAATGAACTGCTATTCATTCTTGCAATTACAGGTTTCCCTGATTCAAGTGCTTCATCTAGGTTTGTTTTGCCATTCTCATTTAATTCTTGACAAGCAATACCCCAACCTTCATAAGTTGTCAACTTTAATCCAAGATTTTTAATACCTGCATGCATAGCAGATGCCGGATTATCACCTCTATAACCATTGGTTAGCATATCGGGCGTTATTTCTTCACCTGTTAGGTATGAAGCAACCATTGCAAGGCTTGTAATTCCACAGCCTGAACTTCTTATAGTTCCTGTTGCAAAAGGTTGAGTGTATGTAGTTTGAAAATATTGCGGAACATCAGAACGATTGTTGAAACTTTCATAATCATACATACTGTATAATTGTTGATAAAATTTTAAATTTTGTTCGTTATCAACCGTAGACAAAAATTCGCTTAGGGTTTGGTTGTTCTTTTGGTATTTTTTATTATACTTTTCAAAGTAATCAAGTGCGGAAAGATTTAGAGTTTCTTGTTCTTCTTCATTTTTTGCTTCTTCTAGCGCGTCTAGGTATTCATTATCTTGAGATAACACTTCTTCTTGTGTTGTTTTTGGGGTTGTGTCTGTTATATCGTTATTTGGTATTACAGATACTTGAATGTTATCCATGGTTTTACTAAGCCTTTGGATATTAGAAAGAATAGTTGTATTATTGGTATTAATATTATTTTGTCCCATTTTCCACCTGCCTAATATTTTATGACGGTACTTTTTGGGGAATTCTTGAAAAAATTTTTTTATTTTTGGTGATTTCTTAAAAAAAATTTACAAAAATAAAAGATATTTAAAAAATTCTGCAAGATTAAGGGATTATTTTAACCTTGTTTTTAAAAAATAGAATAATTATAATTATTCTATGAAAAAAATTATTGTAGTTATTTTAATATTACTTTTTTCATTGGGTGTATTTGTTAGTTATGACAAGCATTTTAAATATTATCTTGGTAAAGAATATAAAAATGAAATTACACTTTTGCTTGAAAATGAAATTCCAAAAAGCATGAAAGAAGTAGATGGGCTTTTTAAAAAAATTGAAAATGAGAAAGATTCTCTTGATAAGAAAAATCTTGCAGATTTAGGAATAAATACGATTTTATTTGATTTTTATTCTGAATTGATAGAGGTGACACAAAAATATACAGATATTAAAAAAGACCTTCCAAATACTGATTTTGATGTTGATTTAATAATGGTTTTATATCCTTACTTGAAAGCAAATAATGTAGATATAAAAAAACTTAAATCTTTTCTTGATTATTGCGATACAATGCAAACAGAAATTGACAATAAATATCTAAAGCCTGTAAATAAATAGCAGGCTTTAGATAAATTATTAAAATTTGAAATATTTTTGAGGGTTTACGTGCTTACCTTCCTCTAGTACCTCTAGATGTAAATGCGCTCCGGTAGAAGAGCCGGCCCCAGCAGTTCCTTTTTTGCCTCCAGATTTAGCAATTTCTGTATTTTTGCCAACTTTATCGCCCTTTTTGATATTTATTTTGCTTAAGTGTGCGTATTTTGTTTTGATTTCTTTCCCATCAATTTTGCCGTGATTGATAATAATTAAATTGCCATATCCGCCAGCCAATCCAGCATATTCAACGACACCTTCTGCCTGTGCTTTAACAGAAGTTCCTTGTGGTATGGCTATATCCACACCATTATGATGTTTTTTTGTATTTTGGATTGGGTGAGTTCTCCATCCATAGGGTGAACTTATCTTGGGATTATTTACCGGATTATCCCACAATGTTTTATTAACATTAGTTGTCATTTTTTCTTTTAAACCATATTCTTTAATTTTTTTCTCTAACTTTTCATTATCTGCATATAATATGTCTGCAGGTGTTGCTTTATCTTTTAAAATATCTAGTAATTCATTTTTTCTTTTTTGTTTTGTTGTTTGTAATTCCTTTTGTTTGTTTGATTTTTCAAATAAAATTTCTTTATTTGTTTTGTTAGTTACTCCTCCATTCTTAAATGTAAATTTACCGTCGTCATCTCTTGGGTGGTCTTGTTCATTCCAAACCATAAAATCCTCCTTTTTTATTTTTGAACAAAAAAATAGAGAGTATACGATAATTATTTTAATTATCATCTACTCTCTACTATATTTACTATTTATATATTTAGTATATATTATTATGTCATTTTTTTCAAGATAGCATAATAAAAGACACCCTTTCTTGGGTGTCTTTTATGGAGCGGGAGACGAGGCTCGAACTCGCGACATCTTCCTTGGCAAGGAAGCATTCTACCACTGAATTACTCCCGCAAATTGTGTTTGCTTATTCATAATACAATATCAAAAAAAATAATCAAGTATTTTTATAAAAATTAAGTTGTTAAATTTTGTAAATTAGAAAAAATATTATGAACAATTTAATTTATTTTTCGTTTTAGATAATGTAAACAAAAGCAATGGGGGCAAAAATGAAAATAGGAAAAGGTTTGTGTGTTTTAACAATGTTAGTTTGTGCTTTGTGTTTTATTCAAGCTCAAGCAAATGAAAGATATGAAAATAATCCGTATTTTGCAACAAGCTCCCGCTATGATTATATGTATGCAAATCCGCCAAAACAAAGTCTTGGAGCGTATGGAAGATACATTATGTCAAGCTCAAAAGTAAGATATGTTCACTCGCCTTCAAGATTAAAAGGTGCAAAACATGCTGCAAGGATAAATGCTTATAATTTGGCTGCTTACGGTTATTAAAAATAACAAGAGGGAGTAAAAATGAAAAAGAATATTTTATTAGCTTTACTTTTTTGTTTTGTATTTTTTGGGCTGAATTATGCTCAAGCAGCACCTCATAATCCGCCTCATAAAGGTATAAAACATCAAAAAATGCACAGACCTCCTATACATAATCATCATAGATATGGGCATGTTAGAAATTGCTTCGATTATGGCTTCTATGGATATTACGGCGGATACTATCCTTATGGATATTTACCTCCAAGAGCATATTATCGACCATGTCGCAGCGGTTTTGGAGCAATTTTTAATATTTCCATCTAGTTTGCTAAAATAAAAGAGGTATTTTTACCTCTTTTATTTTTTATTTTCTTTGTGCTAATATCAACGTATTATGATGAAAACAGTTGATGAAATAAGAGAAGGTTTTTTAAGTTTTTTCGAAAAAAAACATAATTCTACACGTGTTAAAAGCTCAAGTTTAATACCTGATAATCCGACTTTACTTTTAACGAGTGCCGGTATGGTTCAATTTGTTCCATATTATTTAGGCATTGAAAAATGCCCATATATACCGGCAAGAGCGACAACTTGTCAAAAATGTGCTCGTGCAGGCGGTAAAGATTCTGATATTGAAAATGTTGGAAGAACACCTCGCCACCATACATTTTTCGAAATGTTGGGTAATTTTGCTTGGGGTGATTATTACAAAAAAGAAGTTATTCCTTGGGCTTGGGAATTTGTAACAAGTCCTGAATACCTTGGATTAGATAAAAATCGTCTTTGGGTAACAATTTTTGAAACAGACGATGAAGCCTATGAAATTTGGAAAAATTCAACAGACATTGATCCAAATAGAATTATAAGAAAAGGCAAAAAAGATAATTTCTGGGGACCTCCGGGGCTAACAGGTTCATGTGGACCATGTAGCGAAATTCATTATGACCTTGGTGAACATTTAAAATGTAGCGATGATTGCTCTATCGCAACTTGCGAATGTGATAGATGGGTTGAAATTTGGAATATGGTGTTCACTGAATTATTCCAAGATGAAGAAGGAAATCAAAGCCCTCTTGATAAGAAAAATGTTGATACAGGAATGGGGCTAGAGCGTATTGCAATGGTTTGCCAAGGGGTTGAATCAACATTTGAAACAGACGTATTAAAACATATTTTAAATAAAGTTTGTGAAATTACAGGTAAAAAATATAAAGAAAATCCAAAAACGGATATTTCTTTAAGAATTGTAGTTGACCATGCAAGATGTGTTTCATTTATGATTGCAGATGGTATTATGCCATCAAATGAAGGCAGAGGCTATGTTTTAAGAATGATTTTAAGACGTGCCTTGCGTCATGGTTATCTATTAGGTCTTGATTTACCTTTTATGGCGCCTATTGTGGATACCGTAATTGAAAAATATTGCGCTCAATATCCTGAATTAAAAGAAAATGAAAAGAAAATCAAAGATACAATTTTAAAAGAAGAAGAACGTTTCAAACAAACCTTGGATAAGGGCTATCAATTAATTGAAAATGCTATCGAAAAAGCTATTAATGACGGCTCTAAAAAAATCATAGGTGAAGATGCTTTTAAATTGTATGATACTTACGGATTTCCTTTTGAATTAACAAAAGAAATTGCGCTTGAAAAAGGCGTTGATGTTGATGAAGAAGGTTTTAAATCTGCTATGCAAGAGCAAAAAGATAGAGCTCGTGCGTCAGCTCAAAAGGTGGTTATTACTGATGATTTAAATTATATCAATAATCCTGCTACTGATTTTGTCGGATATGAAAAATTCGAACAAAAAGCAAAAGTCTTATCTATTGTTGATGAAAAGGGTAATAATCTTGATGAAGCAACAAATGGAGTATTTGATATAATTTTAGATACAACTCCATTTTATGCTGAATGTGGCGGGCAAGTTGGCGATAGCGGTGTTTTTGAATTGAATGGCGCAAGCCTTGAAGTAGTGAAAACTTTTAAAGTTCAAGATATATACGTCCATCGTGTAATTATTAATGATGAAACAATTAAAAAAGGCGATGAAGTTAGGGCTAAAATTGATGTTTTAAGAAGAAAAGAAATTACCAAACATCACTCTTTGGCTCATTTGTTGCAAGCGGCATTACAAAAAGTATTAGGTCGTGAAGTTCACCAAGCAGGTTCTGCGGTTGATGAATTTAGAACAAGATACGATTTCACTTTTGATAGAGCAATGACAAAAGAAGAAATCCAAAAGGTTCAAAATCAGCTTAATTCTTGGATTAATATGAATTTGAAAAGAACAACTCAAGTAATGTCATTGGATGAAGCAAATGCAACAGGCGCTATGGCTTTATTTGGTGAAAAATATGGCGAATTTGTTAGAGTTGTAAGTTTCTCTGATGATGAAAATTGCTATTCTAAAGAACTTTGTGCAGGTTGTCATGTTGATTCAACGCTTGAGCTTAGAATGGCAAAAATTGTTTCTGAATCAGCATGTAGTGCTGGTGTTAGAAGAATTGAAGTAGTTTGTTCTAATGCTGCTTTTGAATTATTAAATTCAAAAGCTGATGTGCTAGATGAATTATCGCATATAAACAAACTTCCAGCCGATAAAATTCAAGAAAAAATTGATAAATTAACTCAAGAAGTTAAAGATTTATCATCAAAAATTGGTGATATGGAAGCTCAAAGAGCAAAAGATAGCTTTAATACATTTATTTCAAAGGCAAAAGAAGTAAATGGCTCTAAAGTTTTAATTTCAAAAATTGAAGATTTTGCTCCAAATGCTATAAAACTTGGTATTGATTTACTTGCAAGTAAACTTGGCGAGTGTGTTGTAGTATTTTGTTCTATGAAAAAAGACGGTAGTGTCTTTGTTGTATCAAAAGTTACAGATAAACTTACAAGTAAAATCCAAGCAGGTAAATTAGTTGGAGAAATTACTCGTGCTTTAGGCGGAAATGGCGGTGGAAAACCTCAATTAGCACAAGGAATGGGTAAAGTTCAACAAGGAATTGATGATATTTTATTAAAAATTGAACAAGATATAATAAGTCAATTATAAAAAAGCCTCCAATTAGGAGGCTTTTTTATTCAAAATCTAGTAAAGCTGTTATTTTAACATTTAGATAATTTGCAAGTTCATCAATTTTTGCTAAAGACATATTAGCTTTTCCTCTTTCGATGTTTGCAATGTAGTTTTGCGATACATTCATAATTTCAGCTAATTGTTCTTGTGTTAAATCTTTTTTTATTCTTTCAATTTTGACATTTTTGCCGAATTTTTTTAATAATGTTGCCTTATCCATACTTATAAGTATATAAATATTGACTTATAAATATAATAATGCTATAAGTTATAATATATAACTTATAAATTATATTAGGAATGGTGATGAAAAAAATTTTAGGGTTTACTTTGGCTGAAATTATGATAGTTTTGGTCGTAATTGGAGTATTAAGCGCGATATTATTGCCTGTTGCGATTAATTCAACTCCTAATGAAGATGTTATGAAATTTAAAAAGGGTCATAATGCTCTATTGAGTACCATTAGAGAGCTTGTTAATTCTGATAAATATTATTTAGATGGTGATTTGGGGATTAGAGCTAATGGCGATAGGATAGATGGAACACATGATGGTGATAAGGTGTATTTATGTAATTCTATTGCTGAGATGATGAGTGTTAATGAAGTTAATTGCGCAGACAAAGATGGTACTAGTTCTTCTAGCAGAGGCACAGCACAGGCAGAGTTAGTGCAAACCAAATACGATACAGTTGAAAATATGAAACCAAAATTAGATGATTATTGCTTTGAAACTGCTAGTAGTATTGGTGCTGAAATTACAACATCGGATGATATAATCTATTATCAAATAAGTCCTGAAAATCCTTTTGGTGTTTTATGGCAAACTCAAGATTCCGCTGACACAACGAATAGAGCAAACTGTATTTATGAATTTGGAGAAGAAGCATGCAATACTTCTGTTAGATTATTTTCTCCTCCTAATGGTCCAATTTATCATCAAGATGGTAATGGTTTTGATAGAGTATATAAAGTTTTTTGCATGGATATAGATGGAATTGATAATGGCGAAGACCCTTTTGGCTACGGAATTCGAGCTGACGGTAAAGTGTTATTTGGTGCAAGAGCAGAACAATGGCTTCAAAAATCAATTCAAGAAAAGGAATAATTATGACAAGAAAAGAAAAATTTGCACTAACATTTTTTCTAATATCAATGGTATTAATGTGGAGCTCTATGATTTATACAATAAACCAATTAAGACCGATAGGATATGTTTTTCCTATTGAAAAATTTTTCAAAAATATCAAATGTGAATTAATTAAAAAAGCCTCCTAATTGGAGGCTTTTTTAATTTTGTTATTTTATTATTTATTAACCAAGTGCTTCAATAATTGCTTTAGCTGCTCGTTTTCCTGCACCCATAGCATTAATTGCAGTAGATGGTCCTAATGGAGCAACGTCTCCGCCTGCATAAATATCTTTTATTGAAGTTTCGCCTTTTTCGTTAATTACAATGTAGCCTTTGTTATCTGTATTTAACTCAAGATTTTCATTTTCAGCGCTTCTTTGAATAATTGGGTTTGGACCTGTTCCTAATGAAACAATTACGCTATCAAGCTCTACATCAACAAATTTTCCTGTTGGCATAGGTTTTTGTCTTCCTGAAGCGTCAGGTTCACCTAGTTCCATAATTTCAAATCTCATTGATTTTACCCAGCCATCTTTACCAAATATTTCAACCGGCGCATGTAAGAATTGAAAATCAACGCCTTCTTCTTTAGCGTGGCGAATTTCTTCAAGACGAGCAGGAAGTTCTTTTTCTGTTCTTCGATAAAAGATGTAAACTTTTTCATATCCTACACGAACTGCTGTTCTTGCTGCATCCATTGCAACGTTTCCACCACCAATGATAGCTGTTGTTTTACCAACTTTTAATGGTGTTGGAGTATCTGGACTTTGAGCATGCATTAAATTAACTCTTGTTAAAAATTCGTTTGCACTATATACGCCGTTTAAGTTTTCTCCAGGAATATTCATCATTTTTGGAAGTCCGGCGCCTGAGCAGATGAAGATTGCTTCATAGCCTTCTTCTTGAAGTTGTTTGATTGTAATTGATTTACCAACAATAACATTTTTGAAGAATTTAACCCCCATATCTTTTAGAGATTCAATTTCTCTATCTAAAACATTTCTTGGAAGTCTGAATGGAGGAATGCCATATCTTAAAACACCGCCAAATTCGTGTAATGCTTCAAAAATAGATACTTCAAAACCTGCGTTTCTTAAATCGGCTGCTGCTGTCATACCGGCACAACCTGAGCCTACAATAGCTACTTTTTTGCCGTTTGGTTTAATTTCAACTTTTTTAGCTTCAGTGTTATCACCAACATATCTTTCAAGAGCACCAATTGCAACGCTTTGTCCTTTGATTCCTAAAATGCAATTACCTTCACATTGTTTTTCTTGAGGGCAAACTCTACCGCAAACAGAAGGTAACATTGAAGATTGGCGGATAATATCTCCTGCGCCTTCAAGATTATTTTCTTTGATTTCCTTGATGAAAGCAGGAATATCGATATTAACAGGACAACCTTGTTTACATCTTGCGTTTTTGCATGATAAACATCTTGATGCTTCCAATGCTGCTTGTTGCGCTGTGAAATTTTCTTCAACTGCATTAAAGTTATGACGTCTTTCAAATCTGTCTTGTTCTTTTTGTCTTTGTCTTTCTACTTTCTCAGCCACTTTGTAAGCTCCTTATTTAAGTTATATTTTATTTTATTGTATAATAAAAATAAATCATGAGGTATAGTTGTGACAAAAGTTAAACTTTGGGTTAGCGATATTGACGGGACGATAATGAACTATGATGGTTCATACACTAAAAGAATGTCTGATTTAATCGAAAAAATTAAAAAAAGCGATGCAAAATTAGTTCTTGCAACAGGAAGAATGTTTATGGGTGCTGATTATACTGCAAGAAAATTTAATCTTGATAATCCTGTTATTTGCTATCAAGGAGCAGTTGTTAGAACAAGAAAAGAAATCCTATGGCAAAAACCGCTAAAAAATGAAATTGCTCAAGAAATAATCGATTATCTAAGAAAAAGAAATATTCATACCCACGTTTATAACAATGATATTTTATATGTTGAAGATGATAATAAAAAAATAATGCATGATTATTGCTATAATAGAGGTACTACCTATGAAGTAGTTAAGAGTTTTGATGATATAAAATTAAATAATGTGCCTAAATTATTAGGTGTTATTTTAGATGAAAATTTAATGCAAGAAGTTAAAAAAGATTTACAAGAACGATACAAAGGCATTTTAACTATTGTTCAAAGCTCTAAAATTTATCTTGAAATTAATGATATTGAGGCTTCAAAAGGTAAAGCGCTGGATTTTTTAAAGGAATATTGGAATTTATCTGATGATGAAGTTATAGCTTCAGGCGATCAAGATAACGATATTGATTTATTAAAACATGCAGGTTTAAGAGCATGCGTTGGCTCTAACAGTCAGAAATTAAAAGAAATTGCACAATATCATCTAAAAAGCGTTGATAGTGATGAATTAGTTGATTTAATAGAAAGTTTGGTTTTATGCGAATAGGTATAGGATATGATATTCATAAACTAACTGAAAACAGAGATTTAATTTTAGGCGGTGTTAAAATTCCTTATGAATTAGGGCTTTTAGGGCATAGCGATGCTGATGTATTAGTGCATGCGATTATTGATTCTATGCTTGGAGCGCTAGCGCTCAGAGATATTGGCTATCATTTTCCTGATACTGATGAAAAATATAAAAATGCAAACAGTATGAATTTATTATCTGAAACATTGAAATTAATTAAAAATGAAGGCTATAAGATAGTAAATATTGATTCAAATATAATTTGTCAAAAACCTAAATTAATGAATTATATTGATGAAATGAGAAAAAATATCTCGCAAGTTTTAAATATTGAGCTAAATCAAATTTCAATTAAAGCAAAGACTAATGAAAAAATGGATTCAACAGGAAACGGCATCGCTATCGTTGCTAATGCCGTTTGCTTATTAGAGTCTGATGTTTGATTAACGCAATCCAAACATTAATCTGTTGTAGCTTCCCAATGATGATAAACTGTCCATTCCGTCTTTTGGTTTAGAGAATGAATTGTTTTGAGTATATCCTTGGGGGTAAAAATATCCGCTTTGGGCATATAATTTTTCTGTTTGCTTTGGAGTATCTTCACTGTTATTTGCTTCAAGTTGTTTTATTGCAAGTTTTAGACAAGTTCTTGCTTCTTGAAAACTTATATTATATGTTTTAGAAATTTTGGATATAAAATTATCAGGTACATAAGATGTAGGTAAACCTTGTTCAACAAGTTCATCAACTATTTCTTCGCAAGCCAAGAAACGATTTTGGTCATTAACTTGTGAAGTGTTATCATTTTGATTTTGTACTATGTGAATTTGTTGAGTCATCTTATCGACCTTTTGAAAACTACTTACATATATATAAAAACATTTATATAACTAGTATTTCAAAAGTATATACTTTTTTAACATTTCTTAATATATAATATGGCAATAAAAAAACCGGTCAATGCCGGTTTTTAATTAGCTTTGAATTTTATTTACGATATCACCTAATATATCCATTGTTTTTTGGAAAATATCTGAGTTGTACCAATCTGTAAAGGTATCAAATTTTTCGCTTAGTTCGCTATCTGTAATATGGACTGCAATTTCTGTGTTTTTGCAGATTGAATCTTTAATACTTTTAATATCGCAATTATAAAGAGCAATTTTTTGCGCTTTTTTCAATTTTGGAAGCGATTTAAGAGTTGAATTTGCAACAAACAAGTTGTTAACTTCCCTAAGTTCTTTTAGGGCTTTTATATCAATTTTTTTGTTTTCATCAGATGAGCAAATAAAAATATCTTGAGCATTTTCAAGCTCTGACAAATCTTCAATAGGGCAATCTATTATGCATAATTTTCCGACATTTTCAAGATTATCTAAATCTTTCAAAGCTGAATTTTGAGCAATCAAAATCCCTGCTTCTTTTAGTTTTGGAAGCGATTTTACAGATGAATTTTCAAGGGCGATTGAGCCTACTGCTTTTAGTTTTGGTAATTTTTTTAATTTTGAATTAACAAGAATTTTGCCTGCTGCTCTTAAGTTTGGCATTTCTGTTATTTCATTTTCTTCATATAGCTTTATTTCTTGCGAAACTTCAAGAGGAAATGTTGTAAGAGATGATTTTCTTGCATCAAATACGCCAACACAAGCTATAACATTTTCGATTAATTTATCTTCATCAATTCCAAGCTCTTTGAATGTGGCTTCTTTTGGTTGAGAATAATGGGAAATTATAATTTTATTATCCTTGTTAACGGATGCTTTAATTCCGTATTTTTCAAATATTTCCACACAAGATTTAACATCGTTCATTACTAAAGTCTCCACTTTTTATCCTTCATTAAACTTTTCTCTTAAAACTTTTATTCCCTGAAAATAAAATTTTATATCATAGATATTTTATTTTCTTTATAGTCGTAGAGAATTTTTTTGTTTTTATTTATGCCGTAATAAAAATTATTTTTTGGAATTTCATCTAATTTGAAATTTATTTCTTTTTTAAATTCTCCATCAATTACAATATAGTTATCAAATAGATAATCAACATTTTTGAATGCTTTTTTGTAATTTCCAAAACATAATATAAATTCTGCTTTATTTATTCCAAGCTCTTGAGCTAGAGGAGTTTCAAGGTTTGGTCCGGCAGGAATTGAACGAGTCGGGTTTTTAGGGTTTGAAATAGTATTAAAACACCTCAACAAACAAATTCTAAGTTCATTTTTATATATTTCATATTCGCAAAGCCCTTTAGTTAAGACTATTAAGTTATTTGCGCATATAAAATTTTGCATAGGATACGAGTTGCTCTTAAGTTCAATCGGTCTTTTTGCGGGCATGAAATCTTGCATTTTGTAATTTGAATCGATTTTTCTTTCAATTATTCCTATGGCATCTTGTGCTATTGTTGTTTTGATTTCATCTTTTGAAATCAAAACAAGTTGTATTTTGTGGTTTTTAGTTTTGTTGTTAATTTTTGAATTGAATTTAATAAAATCAGATTGATTATCAATAATTGCGCTTAATTCAATATCTTTAAAATATAATTTAAGCGAGCTTTGAATTGTTCCATTGTATTCAATTTCGGTTTTTTTAAGTTTAATTTCTTTATATTCTCCATAAGGAGCAAAATTATAGCTATCGCCTTTATCTTTGATATCAGTCAATTTAAGCTCAAAAAATTCTGATGTTTTTTTGTTTTTAATAAAAATTTTATTGTTTTTTATTTCTAATTTTATAAAATCATTTTCAATTGAATTATTTGTAACTTTATTTTTCTTTATAGGTTTTTTAATTTTAACTGTGTTAAATTCAAAATTATTGTTGTTTGATATTTCTATGATTTGAGTATAAATATTACATATATCTTCTGTTACAGGGATTTTATAGATGTCATACAATAATTCATCGCAAAAACCTCTTTTTGTTTCTATTATTTGAGAATTTTTCAAAATATAAGGTAAATCAACTTGAATTTTTTTGATTTTAGAATTTGAAAGATTTAAAATTCCTATTTTATCTGTGCTTTTATTTTGAATTTTATGTTTTAGCTTAAAATTTCCTATTATTCTTTTTTTAATAGCATTTAGCGCTAGTTCGCATTTTTCAAAACGTGAATCAACGCTTTTTGCTACACTATCAATTGAACAACCGTAAATACCATCATGGGCGTGATTTTTGATTAAAGTTTTATAAATTTCTTCAATATTTTCTTCATATTTTTCTTTTAAATAATGATTTATAGGTTCAATTATTCTTGATAATTTATTTTGAATTTCATTATTTTTTATTTTTTGAGGTATTCTTGCGCTATATACACCGCTTAAAATGTATGTATTTGAGTTATCTAAAAATTCTTTTTCTTTTGTGTGGTTTTCAAATTTTGCTTTTTTAAAATATTCAAAAGGACTGCTTAGAATAATTTCATAATCTTCAAGTTTTGAATTAACAAATTGAATTTTTTTATTTGCATCTTTGAGCATTCCTAAATGATCTGCGCCAATTGGCAAAAGCAGAGTGTTTTTTGAATATTTTGAAATTTTATCAAGATAATTTTTAATTCCTTCAATATTTATTTCATCTTGATGAAAGAAATCATTAAAATAGCCTTGAACAAGCCAAGTAGTATTAATATTATTTTTTATAAAATTACAATTATTGTTAATTTTTTTAGGATTTATTCCTCTCCAAATGAGGGCTTTGTCGATATTTTTAAAATTAAGTGCGCAAAATGCGGAATTTGAAATTCCGAAAATATCTGAAAGATAGCCTATATGTTCTTTTTGGTTAAATTCTTTTGATAGTTCCATTCCTATATCAAGATTTTTAAGCATAGAAATAAAATTTACCAAATAGCTATCCGCACTTACAAAATATGGACCAATTGCAAGTTTTTTTTGTTTTATTAGAGATATAATTTCTTCTTTTTTATTTTTTCTATATTTTAAATAGTCTAAAAGAGCTATAACTTGACCGTCTAAATAAAAAAACGGAGCATTATTTTTCTTTAATTCATCTAAAACTATATCAAATACATCAAGAAATCTAAGATTGAAATCTTCTTTATCTCGATACCATTCTCTATCCCAATGTGTGTGCAAATATGCATAAACTCGCTTTTTCATAGTATTATTTTAAAACTTTTTTAATATCAAAAAATACTATAAACAATTGAATAAAATTTATAAAATATCCTCTATTCGATTGCAATTTTTTTATATTACATAACATGGATGAGTTTTAAAATTTTAAATGTTGTATTATAAAAAAGCAAAGAAAATTAGTATATCCCCCATTAATTTAGAAGAGTTAAAAATGAAAGACAGAAAGACACAAAGAACTTTAGAAACAGAAATTTTGAACTGCAAAAAAAGACTTAAAGAACTTGCGCCTTACATTGAGGAGGATGAAGAAAAGTCTAAAGAGTACAATAAAGTTATTGTACAAAAGGCAATATTGGTTGATAGGTACAAAAAATTATGTTACAGACCTTCTTTTGCTCAAAGAATAAAAGAAGCGCTAGCTTGCAATCCTTTTGAGAAAAAAGAAAAACTTATTTGTGACTACTTTTTATCTTAATTAAAGTATGGTTATAAAAAAAGCGCATTTTGGATAAATGCGCTTTTTTATGTTTTGGTTTTTATTTTTTGTTATTTTCTTTCGTATAGTCCTG
The DNA here is from genome assembly GCA_944324915.1 of Candidatus Gastranaerophilales bacterium. GTDB lineage: Bacteria > Cyanobacteriota > Vampirovibrionia > Gastranaerophilales > Gastranaerophilaceae > RUG14156. The sequence goes on from CALUYD010000002.1 coordinate 107,984, forward strand.
TGATTGTTGATTTAGCTATTGAATGAGCTATGACTTTCTTTTCAACTTCTGTGGGGGCTTCATTTTTATCAACATCAAGTTTTTCAACATCAAGAGCATAAATTGTAAAATTATAATGATGTATTCCATGGCCTTTTGGAGGGCAAGCTCCGCCATAGCCTATTGTTTTAAAATCTGTTATTGTTTCTGTTGCACCTTTAATTTTTTCTCCTTGTGCAACTGATTTTACACTAAGTGGAATATTTACAACAAGCCAATGATACCATCCGGTGGGAGTCGGCGCATCAGGGTCATGACAGATTATAGCAAAACTTTTTGTATTTATTGGAGGAGTATTCCAGCTTAATTGAGGAGATACATTTGAACCATTACAACCATATCCGTTGTATATTTGTGCATTTGGTAATTGAGAATTATGAACTATTTCGTTGCTTGTTAGTTTAAAAGTACTTTCTTCGACTTTATCTATTGCGCTAGACACTATTATTCCTCCTAAATATAAACAAACTATTAATAATATAATCTTTCTCATATTTCCTCTTTTATTACATCATTGCGCCAATTGCCGCAAAAATTGCGAAAAATGATGAAAAATTTCGAGCAAGGTAAAATCTGAACATGAAGTAATCAAATCTTTCTTCTTTGATTTCTTTCCAATTTTCAAACATACCCCAATACCAACGAGGCTCAAATTTAACATCTTTTATATTTATATAATCTTTTATTGATTCGTTCAACTTTGTTGCAATTGGTAAAGTTAAAAATACACTTAACATATATGGGTTAAACATTCCTTTTAATACGCCAAAAACAACAATATAATAAGCTAAAATCATCATCCATTTCATTGCTGTTATGGCTCTTTTTTTGGTTTTCAACATTCTTGCTAAAGTATTTTTATTTTCTTTTTCGTCAAATTCCCAATCCATAATATTATGAGTGTGTAAAAGAATAATTGTTGTTAAAAATATTGCCCAAGATAATAAAAATAAACTTGAGTTAAATTCTCCGCTTAAAGCGTAATATCCGCCCATTATCATTAATGGGCCAAAAATTAATCCAACAATTATTTCAGACATATAATACTTGGATGAAATCGGATAAAACAATGTTAATAATGCGCCAATAAGTGCAAATAAAAGCACTTTCCAATCTGTTGTGTATGCAAAATAAAAACCTATTAATAATGCTGAGCCAAATAATAATGTTAATATTAATTTAACTTGATTAAGTGAATATGTACCGTTTCTGATTAATCTTGCTTTTTTTTCAAGACTAAAATGCATATTTTCAAAATTATAGCCTTGATTTAACTTGGTTTTAACATCTATGTAGCAATCAAATAAATTTGCTCCCAAATGAACAAAACAAAGTGCAACAATTAACAGTAAAAAATTAATTATGCTGAATTTTTCACTATAAAAAGCATAAGAAAATATAATAAAACATGCCCCTAGTGTCATATTTAGACTATAAAATCGAGTAAGCTCCATAAAGTTTTTTAAATTTAATAATAAGTTATCCATCTTAAAATCCCCAAGTATTTTGACCATTATATTATACAATATATTTTAAAATTTCAAGTTCGTATTAAGTATTAAGAATTATTAACAAAATATATTTTTATAAGCAATATTACTATAACGAAAAACTTTATTAATTTATAGGGGAACACACAAAATTAATAGGGGGTTTATTATGACAGTTGGAGCAACAACAGGAGTAGGGACTACGCCTGCAACTAATCCTGTAAATGAGGATTTTAAGATTAAAGATTATACTTTTTTAAAATCTGATTTAGAAGAAATGCAAGAAATAATGAATAGTGGCGATTTATCTCAAGCTAATGAAAAAAGAGATGAAATGGCGGCAACTATTATGGGAATGTATGCTCAAAATGGCGCATCTATTTCTGAAGATGAAGCACTTGCTTTGGTTGATTTGAATTATGAAAGCGTTAAAGAAGAACTATTAGCAGCGCAAGCTGAAGCAGAAGAATTTGAAATCAAGGATTATGGGTTTTTGAGAACCGATTTGGAATTAATGAATGCAAAATTCAATGACGGCAATCAATATCAAGCCTTAGATATGAGATCTGAAATGGCACAAACTATCATGGATATGTATGCTGAAAATGGTTCATCAATTTCTAAAGATGAAGCACTTGCTTTGGTTGATTTAAATTATAGAAGTATTTCTGGTAATGTTTCAGTGGTTCAAACTATACAGAATACTACAAAGTCTGCTGATTCATTTTGGAATAATGTTCCAATAGTGAACTTGTTTATTGATGATACATCAGCTGAAGATTTATTTGATTATATGGATGACGGAAAATTGGACAAAGAGCGTGTATCAAAGGATAATACGGAAAAAGCAGCAAAAACTGTTGCAGTAGGTACTGCTGCAGGTGCAGCGATAGGTATTGGAGTTGCTGCATTGTCCGGAACTAAAGTAGGTTCTGCAATAGGTGCATTTGTTGGTTCTCTCGTTCCTGGTGCCGGTACGGCAATTGGTATGGCAGTGGGTGCAGGAATTGGATTATTGGTAGGCGGAATTTCATATTTTCTTTCAAATCGAAAAGACTAAATGTTATAACTTTATATGTTGATAAAATAATACCTGTATAATGCAGGTATTATTTTTTATTAATAAATGTTACATTTATAAAAATTATTTTTTTAAACATACGTTTTTTATATCAATTCATAAAACTTTACAAAATATCGCTGAAAGTATTAATTTTAAAACTTTTCAGCGATATTGTAATATCTAAATGTGTTTTATATTTAAAAAAATAATTTTAATAAAATAGCGAAAATCTTTATTTTTCTTGAATTTTTCGCCTTTTTTGACTTGCATTGAAAAATTCAACATGTATGATTGTTTATACTGAAGTAAAAAATAAGGAAAACTATGTCAAAAGACGTAATAGAACTAGAAGGTACAATACTTGAATCATTGCCTAACGCGATGTTTAGAGTTGAACTTGAAAACGGGCATGAGATTTTAGCTCATATTTCAGGAAAAATCAGAAAAAACTTCATAAGAATTTTGCCGGGCGATAAGGTAAAAGTTGAAATGACACCTTACGACCTAAGCAGAGGAAGAATTACATACAGATTAAAATAAAAGGATAAAAAAATGAAAGTAAGAGCATCAGTAAAAAAAATCTGTAAAGACTGCCAAATCATTAAAAGACGTGGCAGAGTTACAGTAGTGTGCAAACACCCAAAACACAAACAAAGACAAGGTTAATAATAGGAGAAGATAAATGGCAAGACTAGCAGGGGTAGATTTACCTCGTAATAAAAGAATGATTATAGCACTTACATATATCTACGGCATTGGACCAACCAGAAGTGCAAAAATCTTAGCTGCATGCGACATTTCTCAAGATTTGAGAACTGACGATTTGACAGATGATGATATTAAAAAATTAAGAAATGAAATTGCTAATTACACAATCGAAGGCGACCTAAAAAGAGAAGAATCACTTCATATTAAACGTTTAGGTGAAATCGGTTCTTATCGTGGTATTCGCCATAGAAGAAAATTACCTGTTCGTGGTCAAAGAACAAAAACAAATGCAAGAACACGCAGAGGTAAAAAAACAGGCCCAATCGCTAACAAGAAAAAATAGGGTCTGCTAAATTATAGGACTTAAAAGTAATTAACTAAAAGGAAAGTAAAATGGCTAAACCACAAAAAACTAAAAAGAAAGAAAGAAAGAATATATTGCAAGGTGTGGTTCATATTCAATCCACATTTAATAATACAATAGTAACTTCTACAGATACTCAAGGTAACGCTGTTGCTTGGGCTTCTGCTGGTGGCTGCGGTTTTAAAGGTGCTAGAAAAGGTACTCCGTTTGCTGCTCAATCTGCTGCAGAAATTGTAGCTAAAAAATCAATCGATCAAGGCATGAAAAAAGTTGAAGTATACGTTAAAGGCCCTGGTTCAGGTAGAGAAACTGCAATAAGAGCTATCCAAGGAGCAGGTCTTGAAATTACATTAATTAAAGATGTTACTCCAATTCCTCACAATGGTTGCCGTCCACCTAAAAAGAGACGTGTTTAATAGTTAGTTAAAGATTATACAAATAGGAGCTAAAATGGCTAAATATACAGGACCAACTAATAAATTATTCAGAAACTATGGTGTTAAAGATTTATCTAACCGTAAATTAACAACATCTATGAGACAGCATGCGTCTGGTCAACATGGTGCTGCAAGAAAGAAAAGTTCTGATTATGCTCTTCAATTAAAAGCAAAACAAACAATCAGAATGACTTATTTAGTTAGCGAAAAACAATTCGCAAAATATTATGAAAATGCTTCAAGAAAAACAGGCGTAACAGGTACAATCATGTTACAAACTCTTGAATCAAGATTAGATAATGTATTATACAGAGCAGGTTTTGCTATCACAAGACGTCAAGCAAGACAAATTGTAAACCACGCTCATGTGCTTGTAAACGGTAAAAAAGTTGACATCCCATCTTATTTATTGAAAGCAGGCGACGTTGTTACAGTTAGAGAAAACTCTAAAGAATTCGTTAAAAATGTAATGGAACAAATCGACTTAGCTCTAAGCTATGCTTGGTTAACAGTTGATAGAAACGAATTATCTGTTACATTTGATAGAATTCCACAAAGAGAAGAGTTAGACCCTGAATTTAAAGAACAACTCGTTATTGAATACTACTCTAAATAATAATTGGGAGAGAATAAAATTATGGAACTTAAAATTAAAAACATTAATACAACAACTTCATCTGATGGTTCACAATACGGTAAATTCGTTATTGAACCACTTGAAAGAGGCTACGGTGCTACTATTGGTAATGCACTTAGAAGAGTTTTACTATCTAGCTTAGAAGGTGCAGCTGTAACTTCTGTAAGAATTGAAGGTATCACTCACGAATACACATCAATTCCCGGTGTTGTTGAAGATGTTATTGATATTATGTTAAATCTTAAATCTGTTGTTGTTAAAACTGATACAGCAGAGCCACAACATTTAAGATTAGACGCTACAAAACCCGGCCCTGTTCTTGCAGGCGATATCGAATTACCGGCTGGTGTTAAAATCGTTAACCCTGATTGCGTAATTTGTACATTGTCAGAAGGCGGTTCAATCCATGCCGATATTACCGTTGAAGTAGGCAAAGGTTATGTTGCTGTTGATGTTTTAAAAGAACATAAAAACGGGCTTCCAATCGATTTATTGCCGATTGATGCGGTATTTATGCCAATCAGAAGAGTTAGCTACAATGTTGAGCCTGCTCGTGTTGGTGAATCATTGGATTTTGACAAATTAACTCTTGAAATTTGGTCTAACGGTTCAATCGAAGTTGGTGCAGCGTTATCAAAGGCTTCTAACTTATTAATTGAACACTTCAGCCAAATTGCAGGAATTTCAGGAACTCCTGTTCAAGTTAAACAAGAAGTTGTTGAAGAAGCAGTAAATGAAGAAGTTGTTGCTCCGACATTATCAATTGAAGATTTAGAACTTTCAGTTCGTGCTTATAATTGCTTAAAAAGAGCTTCAATCAATTCAATGACTGAATTATTGAAAAAATCAGAACATGATTTATTAAATATTAAAAACTTTGGTAAAAAATCATCAGACGAAGTTATCGAAAAACTTCATCAAATGGGTCTTGATCTTCAACCAAACCCTGAAGATGCTGATGACTTGGAATTAATATAATATAGTCTAATAAAAAAGGAAAAATAAAATGAGACACGGTCGTAAAATTCATAAGTTATCAAAAGCAGCTGATCAAAGAAAAGCGCTATTGCGTACTTTGGCATCTCAACTGTTTTTAAACGGCGAAATTACAACTACAATGGCTAGAGCAAAAGCTCTTAAACCATTTGCAGAATCAATCATTACTTTTGCTAAAAAAGGTGATTTAGCTGCTCGTCGTGAAGCTAAAAAAGACATTTATGATATCGAAACAGAAAAATATATTGATGTTGAAACAGGCGAATTATTTGATACATTGCCTGAAGGTAAAAAATTGCCAAAACAAACTGTTTTAAGACAATTATTCTCTGTAATCGGTAAAAAATACGCTACACGTAATGGTGGTTATACAAGAATCTTAAGATTAACACCACGTCGTGGCGATAACGCAGAAATGGCATTAATTCAGTTAGTTTAATGCTAAATCGTTACATTATCCGCTTTGAATTTCTTGGAACTGATTTTTTTGGAAGCCAAAAGCAGCCGGATAAAAGAACAGTCCAAGGCGAAATAGAAAAAGCACTTTGTACATTGACAAAAGATAAAATTAATATCATTTTAGCAGGAAGAACTGACGCTAAAGTCAGCGCAAAATCTCAAGTTGCACATTTTGATTTAAAAGAAAAAATTGAATATATTGATAATTTTCTCTATAAATTAAATTGTATTCTTCCTGATGATGTCAAAGTTTTTGAGCTTAGTGAAACATCTTGTGATTTTCATGCTCAAAAAAATGCAAAATATAAGCATTACAGATATGTAATATTAAATAATCGTGTTGCTTCCGTTTTTAATAATTACGCTCTGTTTTATCCTTATAAAGAACTAAATATAGAAAGACTTAACCTATCTTTATCGTATTTGGTCGGACATCATGATTTTTCATCTTTTAAATCTAATTCTGATAACCCATATAACGATTGCATTATTTACTATGCAAAAGCTAAAAAAGAAAAGATTGAAAGAAATAATTTTATCTTTATAGATATTATAGGAAATAGATTTCTCTATAATATGGTAAGAACAATAATTGGCCAACTTCTTTTGATTGAGCGAAACGACTTAAACCCAAGTGTAATGGATGAAGTTTTAAAATCAAAAGACAGAACAAAAGCAGCAAATGTCATGGACGCACAGCCTTTGTTTTTGGAGTATGTTGGCTATGATAATGTAGACGAATATATTAAAAAAATAAACTCATAAAAGGAAGGTAAATAATGAAAACATTTAGTGCAAAACCACTAGAAGTAGAAAGAAAATGGTATCTTATTGATGCTGATGGCGCTACTTTAGGTAGATTAGCAGTAGAAGTTGCAAATATTTTAAGAGGTAAAAATAAACCTCAATATACACCAAATGTTGATACAGGTGATTTTGTAATTGTTATCAATGCTGATAAAATCCAAGTATCAGGTAAAAAAGAAACTGATAAATTATACAGATCTCACTCAGGTTTCCCTGGTGGTTTCAAAGAAATCAGCTTCAAAGCTATGATGGAAAAAGTTCCTACAAGAGCTATTGAAAAAGCAGTTAAAGGTATGCTTCCTCACAATACTCTTGGTGATGAACAATTCCAAAAATTAAAAGTTTACGCTGGTTCAGAGCACCCACATGCAGCTCAAAAACCTGTTGTATATGAATTAAAAGGAGATAAGTAATGGCTGATAACAAAAATGAAATCGTAAAAACAGGTCGCAGAAAATGTTCAATTGCTGTTGCTAAGGTTGTATCTGGTAAAGGCAGAATTTTTGTTAACGGCAAAACATTAAAAGGTTACTTTGGTAACAGACCATCATTAGAAATGTCTATTTTTAGACCATTAGTTTTAACTGAAAATCAAGATAAATTTGATATCAGAGTTAAAGCTATCGGCGGTGGTGTTTCAGCTCAAGCTGACGCTATCCAATTAGCTATTTCTCGTGCGTTAGTTGAAATGAACGAAGAATATAGACCAACTTTAAAACAAGAAGGTTTGTTAACTCGTGACGCTCGTATTAAAGAACGTAAAAAATACGGTCGCAAACGCGCAAGAAAAAGATTCCAATTCTCAAAAAGATAGAAATCAATTTTATACAAAAAACCGCTCCAAAAGAGCGGTTTTTATTTTGCTAAAAATTCAATTTTTTGTTGTAATTACAACCATAAAATAATAAAATATACTATATAATGAATTATGTAAAAGGAGCAAAAATGTCGCAAGAATACGTTAAAAAAGGCAAGGCTTTTAAATTTGGGGATAATATTTCAACAGATCATATTGCGCCTGGGCGCTTGTTTCATTTAAGAAACGATTTAGTTGAATTTTCAAAACATGTTTTAGAAGACGCTGACCCAACTTTTGCTTCAAAAGTGCAAAAAGGTGATTTTGTTGTTGCAGGAAATAATTTTGGACTAGGTTCAAGCAGAGAACATGCTCCTCAAATTATAAAAATAGCAGGCGTTGGTGCTGTTATTGCAAAATCATTTGCAAGAATTTTTTATAGAAATGCAATTAATATCGGTTTGTTAGCTATTGAATGTGATACAGATAAAATTGATGCAGGAGATGAACTAGAGCTTGACATTAAAAAAGGTATCTTAAAAGATATAACTAAAAATATTGAACTTGAGATAACTCCATTGCCTGATGTTATGATTAAATTATTAGCTGATGGCGGTCTGGTTGAGCATCTAAATAAGAATGGAGATTTTAAACTTGTCTAAAATACATAATATTACACTTATTGATGGCGATGGTATAGGTCCTGAAATAACTGAAGCAGTTGTAAAAATAATTGAAGCAGCAGGCGTTAAGATTAATTGGGATAAGCAATTAGCGGGAATTAGAGCTTATGAAAAATATAATTCTGTTTTACCGGATGAAACAATAAAATCGATAGAAAAAAATAAAATTGCACTGAAAGCCCCTATTACAACACCTATCGGAACAGGTTTTAAATCGGTAAATGTTCAATTAAGAAGACATTTTGATTTATATGCAAATGTTAGACCAAGCAAAAATATTCCATCAATCAAAACTCCTTTTGATAATGTGGATTTGGTGATTGTTCGAGAAAACACTGAAGATATTTATGCAGGGATTGAAAATGTAATCGATAATGATACAATCCATGGCGTTAAATTAATCACAAAAAAAGGATGTGAAAGAATTTGTAAATTTGCTTTTGATTATGCAATAAAAAATAATCGAAAAAAAGTTGGTGTAGTTACAAAAGCAAATATTTCAAAACTTGCTGATGGTATGTTTTTAAATACTTTTAGAGAAGTGTTGCAAAACTACCCTCAAATTGAAACTCATGAAATCTTAGTTGATAATTTATGTATGCAATTAGTTCAAAATCCTTCTCAATTTGATGTTTTGGTTATGCCTAATTTATATGGTGATATAGTATCAGATTTATGTGCAGGTTTAATTGGTGGTCTTGGAGTTGCTCAAAGTGCAAATATAGGATATGATTGCGCTATTTTTGAAGCAGTCCATGGAAGTGCTCCTGATATTGCAAATAAAGGTATAGCAAACCCCACAGGGTTATTGAGAAGTGCGGTTATGATGTTGAATTATATAGATGAAAAAGATTCAGCTAAAAAAATTGAAAACGCTCTTTTTGAAGTTATGAAAGAGGGAAAATATTTAACTAAAGACTTGGGCGGATCTGCCACAACAAAAGAATTTAGTGAAGAAATTATAAAAAAGTTATCAGTTAATTAAGGAGATAAAAATATGACAAAATGGGTATGTGCAGTATGTGGTTACACAGTAGAACAAGAAGAAAAACCGGAAGTATGTCCATTATGTAAGGCAACAAAATTCAATAAAGTTGAAGAAGGTGTTGGTTTTGCATGTGAACACAAAATCGGAGATGGTATTGTAGAAGATGCTGAAGTTACAAAAGGCTTAAAAGAACACTTTATGGGTGAATGCTCTGAAGTCGGTATGTATCTTGCAATGTCAAGAGTAGCTGATAGAGAAGGTTATCCTGAAGTTGCTGAAGCATATAAAAGAATAGCTTTTGAAGAAGCAGAACATGCTGCAAAATTTGCTGAATTATTAGGTGAAGTTGTAAGTGCCTCAACAAAAGAAAATCTTCAAGCTAGAGTTGACGCTGAAACAGGCGCTTGCAAAGCAAAATTAGATATTGCAGTTAGAGCAAAACAATTAGGCTATGACGCTATTCATGATACAGTTCATGAAATGGCAAAAGACGAAGCTCGTCATGGTGCAGCATTTAAAGGTCTTTTAAACAGATATTTTAATTAATTAATAAGTTAAAATATAAAAAATCGCCTCTTTGGGGCGATTTTTTTATAGGGAAATATTTTCAATAAAATCAATTTTTTTTATTTCATTTTTTTCTAAAAGTATACCTATGGCATCTATCTGATAGGCTTTATATGCTTTATTTGAACTATTTATATATTTCATAGCGCAAGAATATATTTGATTTAATTTAGCAGGGGTTATGGCTTCTAGTGCCTTTCCAAAGTATTCTTGAGTTCTTGTTTTAACTTCTACAAAATGCAGTATGTTTGATTTTAGCGCAATAATATCAATTTCAGCTATTTTTGAATATCTGTAATTTGTTTCTAAGATTTTATAGCCTTTTTTTATTAAGAAATTTTGTGCTATTTCTTCGCCATATTTACCAATTGTTTTATTTGTCATAAAATAATTTTAAGACAAATATTATATGGAGTAAAATTAATGGAATTGCTTAAAAAGACTGCGCTTGAGCAACATAAAGCTCTTATAAACAAAGAAGTTAGCGCGCTTGAACTTACAAAAGCCTCAATTGAAAGAATAGAAAAACTAGATTCTACATTAGGTTCATTTAATTCAACAACATTTGATTCTGCGATAGAAACAGCTAAAAAAGTTGATGAAAAAATAGCTAAAAATGAAGAAATACCAATGCTTGCGGGTATTCCTACCGCATTAAAAGATAATATGAACATGATTGGTTCAAAAACAACATGCTCATCAAAAATTTTAGAAAATTTTGTATCACCTTATGATGCTACAATTACAACTAAATTAAAAGAAAATCTTGTTCCGATATTGGGAAAAGCAAACCTGGATGAATTTGCAATGGGTTCAAGTAATGAAAATTCAGCATTTAAAATCGTTAGAAATCCATATAATTTAGATAAAGTCCCTGGTGGTTCTTCAGGCGGTTCTGCTGCTAGCGTTAGTGCAAGCGAAGTTACTTTATCATTAGGTTCTGATACAGGCGGTTCTATAAGACTTCCTGCGTCTTTCTGCGGTATTAATGGTTTTAAACCTACTTATGGTAGAGTTTCAAGATATGGTTTAATTGCTTTTGCTTCTTCATTGGACCAAATCGGACCATTCGGAAGAAGTATAGAAGATATTACTCTTTTATATGAGGCAATAGCAGGTTACGATTCTAAGGATTCAACATCATTAAAACTTGAAGTAGGAGATATTTTTAATAACCTTAAAAAAGATATTAAAGGCTTAAAAGTTGGGGTTATTAAAGAATTAATGGCAGAAGGTGTTGAAGATGATGTAAAAACTTCAGTAGAAAATGCTATAAAAACTTATGAAAAATTAGGTGCTGAAATTATTGAAATCTCATTACCTTTATTAAAACATTCAATCGGTGTTTATTATATTGTTGCAACTGCTGAAGCAAGCTCAAATTTAGCTCGTTTTGACGGTGTTAAATATGGATATAGAGCGCAAAATTGCGAAAACTTATTAGATATGTATTGTAAAACTCGCGCTGAAGGCTTTGGACCCGAAGTTAAAAGAAGAATAATGCTTGGAACTTATGCTTTATCAAGCGGTTACTATGATGCATATTATAAAAAAGCTCAACAATTAAGAAGATTAATCGCAAATGATTTTAATAAAGCATTTGAAAAAGTAGATATTTTGGTTTCTCCAACTTGTCCTACAACTGCTTTTGACTTAAATTCAAGAGCAGATAACCCACTAGCAATGTATTTAACAGATATCGCCACAATTTCATCTAACCTTGTTGGCGCTCCTGCGTTATCTATGCCTTGTGGTTTTGATAAAAATGGTATGCCGATTGGTTTACAAGTTATTGCTAAAAACTTAGATGAATTAACTTTATTGCAAAGTGCTTATGCGCTAGAGCAAGAACTTGGTGTTTATACTCAAAGACCAAATATTTAAAAATAAAAATTCATAAAAAAAGCTCTTAATTGAGCTTTTTTTTGCGCAAAAAATTTTATTCAGATGTTTTAATACATTTGCTAAGGAATATAAAAATGAAAATAACAAGTATTAATAACAATATCGTATATCGAAGAAATAATGCAAAAAATAGCAATATAACAAGACCTTCAGTTTCATATAATAATTTTGATAAATTAGATATTAAAAAAGCCGATAAAATCTCTTTCACAGGAAGAGAAGAAATTTTATTAAAGTTAGAAGCAAAAAAATTATTGTTTGAAGCTAAAAGAATTTTTTCAGAACTTAAAGATTTAAGAGATAATTCTTATGTTGTTTTAGCTAATTCTGTTGATATTAAGAAATTTGCAGATGAAGTTTTAGAAAAATCTCCAAGCATTTTAGATGATGCAAGAAAAAAATATAACCATGGAAAATTAAGAAAATTTAAACCAATTATGGATGATAAAGATAGGGTTGCAAGAGATTATTTACAGTTAGGTGATAAATTTGTTATTGAAGATTATAAAGATTATCGTCTTGAAGAAAAAGTAATATATGATGAGAATTCAATAAGCATGTTTAAAAGAAATCCGCAAACAGGTAAGTTTGATATGTGGGTTTTTGATATTGAAGATGGTTCTTTAGTTCAATTTGGTAGAGATGTTATAATAAATGAAGTTAAAAATAGTTATAGTGCAAAAGAACAGCTAATTTTTGAAGATAATAAGCTCTACACTTGTGATTTAGATTATATTTACATAGATGGTCAAGACGAATATTCAACTCAACAATATGAATTTTCAAATAATAATTTAAGCAGTTATTTCTTAGGTAAAAAAGTAGATTATAATAACGCTTCAGTTAAGGCAAGTGAGTATTATGTATTTGATGGACCTGTTTTATTGAATGCTTATAAAAAATATTCATCATTTGATGATGGTTCTATGCAATTTGGTGAAACATACGGATATGATGAAAATGGTGAAGGAACCTCTTGTTTGGTTGGTTTAAAACGTCAAGCAGATGGTGCAAGTACAACTAAAAAAGCTTTCTATTTTAATGAAAACGGATTAAATAATGTAAGGGTTAATATTACTGCAAAAGAAAATTTAGATGGAAAAATCTCTACTTTTTCAGCTAGAATGTATACTTTTGATGATGTTGAACCGATAGAATGTTTTATAGGTGCTTCTCAAGCAACCGATACTGATGTAAGATGTGAAAGAGCGGTTAAATTAAAGTAGTTTATTATGAAAATAAATTCAATAAAAATTTATAATAACTATAATTTAAATTCTGCAAACAGGCAAAAAGCCCATGGAGTGCAAGTTCAAGCTGATAAAATTTCTTTAAATAATATTCAATTTAAGGGTGCTGCTGATGTTTTTATTGGTTTAAATGAAAACATTGGAATAAGAAGACAAGCCTTTGAATTACAAAAAGAAGCAGAAACAGTCAAGAAAAAAGCCTCTGAAATAATTAAAGCAGGAGATTTTAGAATTAATCATTTAGCAGGGAAAGTGCTGGATAATTCAAGACAAATTTCTGCTCAATCAAAAGAAGTTTTAGAAGAAGCAATTACAAATATTAAAGCCTTAAAAGATAACGGTTATGTGATAGATATAGATAATAACATTACAAGGACTTTTACTATTGATAAAAATGGCACAGGCGTTTTAAATGAATTAGAAGGCGATAAACTTGTAAGACAATCTATATATAACGGTAGAGAATTAATTGTTTTTGATTATAGTGATGAAAATTCAACTAACTATTGCGTTTTTGATTTAAAAACAAAACAATTAATTGAATTTGCTCAAGGCTTAAAAATAGAAGGCAAAGTTCGAACAATTGAAAACAGATACTGTTATAAAGATGGTCAATTATCAACATATGAATATAAATATCGAACAGAAGATAAACAAAATAAAAGTGCGCTAGATAGATATGTTTTTGATGACGGTAATTTATCTGAATTTTATAAAAATTATTTCAAAGATTTTAAAGGACTCGAAAGAAGTATCTCTGAATTTGTTTTTCATCAAAATAAATTAGTTGAGTATAAATATATTTCAAGCGTACAAGAAGATGTTGGCGAAAATTCTTTGGAAGATTATTTATTTCAAAATGGTGTTTTAAAATCTTGCGACAAGGGAAATGTCGTAAAATATGGCATTTCTGATGTTACAAAGAAAAGATATGAATTTTTAAATGGTGAAATATCAAGGGTTGAATTAGGCGTTGATGTTGATGAGGATAGTACAAAAAGAATAAAACAAGCGTTTGATTTTACATCACAAGGCAAGAAATTATTCAAATATACTCAAGATTTTCAAATGGATTTAAAACAAAATCCCGCCTCTAAAGAAGACGGGACATCTAAAAAATCTATTTATTTTTAATATATTAATTTTGGTTTTCTAGGTTTTATTTTTGATATTTCAATTGCTTCATAGGCGATTTTTGTTGCATCATTTAATTTTGCTTCATTAACATCATCAAAATATAATTCCATAATGCAATCGCCTTGTGTAACTTTATCACCTATTTTTTTATTTAAAATTATTCCTGCGCCATAGTTTATGTTATCTGTTTTTTTGTCACGTCCTGCGCCTAATAGTTTCGCAGCATAAGCTACGTCTAGTGCAATCAGCTTTTTAATATATCCGCTTTTTTGAGCTTTAATTTCGATTTTATTTTTACCTATTTTAAATAGAGAGTAATCATTTATTATATTAGTGTCACCTTTTTGATGTTCTATGATTTCTTTAAATTTATTTAATGCAGCACTATTTTTAATAACTTCATCAACCATTTTTTTTGCTTCTTTTTTGCTTTTTGCTTTTTTGCAATTTAGCAGCGTTTTTGTTGCTAATTCAAGAGTAATATCATATAAATCTTTTTTGTAATTACCTTTTAAAAATTCTAGTGCTTCAATTACTTCTAGACTGTTGCCTACTGTATAACCCAAAGGTTGCTCCATTGAGCTTATTACAACATCAATATTTCTATTTAATAATTTACCTGTTTTAATCATTAAATCGCCTAATTCTTTTGCTTCTTTAGGAGTTTTTAAGAATGCGCCAGAACCGTATTTAACATCTAATACGATTGAATTTGCGCCTGATGCGATTTTTTTTGAAACAACAGAAGCACAAATCAATGATTTATTATCAACTGTTGCGCTAACATCACGAAGTGCATAAATTTTTCCGTCTGCCGGAGTTAAATTTGGGCTTTGAGATGATATTGCGACTTTTATATCTTTTATTTGATTGTAAAATTCTTCGTTTGTTAATTCTACTTTGAAATTCGGAATAGCTTCAAGTTTATCTATTGTGCCGCCCGTAAAACCAAGGCCTCTACCTGATAATTTAGCGGTATAAATTCCTAATTCAGCTAAAATAGGTATTAATACAAGAGTTACTTTATCGCCAACTCCTCCTGTTGAGTGTTTGTCTGCAATATCATTTGAAATTGATGAAAAATCCAAAATATCGCCTGAATTAACAAAGGCTTCTGTCATATATGCTGTTTCTTGGTCATTTAAACCTTTTAAGCATACTGCCATAAGCCAAGCAGACATTTGATAATCTTCAACTTCGCCTTTTGTATATCCGTTTACCAAAAAATTAATTTCTTCTTTTGTGTGTGTTTTGCCTTCTTTTTTCTTTTGAATTAAATCGACAGCTCTCATATTTTATCCTCATTTATGATATGGTTCATTATTTAAAATTTTATACGCTCTATAAATTTGCTCCATTAAAATCAAAACGGCTTCTTGGTGCAAAAAAGTTAACTTTGACATTGAAAATTTGAAATTAGATTTATTTCTGACATTTTGATTTAGACCTTCCGCTCCGCCAATTAGAAACATTATTTCATTATAATATCCGTCTTGTTCTATTTCTTTTAGTTTATGTGCAAAATCAACGCTGGATAACTGTTTTCCTTCTATTTCCATTGTGATTATAAATGTGTTTTGTTTATTTTTTATATATTCTTCAATGTTTGATGTTTCTATTATTTCAACTCTGCCTAAAAGGCGCTTTTGGTATTCTAAAGCGCCTTTTAGATAAAAACTTTCTTTTAATTTTCCTTCAAGTATAACTTTGATATTCAAGTTTATGCCTTTTGTTCTACTTGTTTACCGCATAAAAGTTCGTAATCAAGTTCATTTTCATTATCTGCAATAATTGCTGCAACAACTGCATCTGATGTTATGTTGCATATTGTTCTGAACATATCTATAAATCTTTCTAAAGTAAATAACAATGAAAAACCGATTACTAGTTGTTCAGGAGTTAAACCGATACCATTTAAAATTAGAGCAATTGTGATTAAGCCTGCTCCAGGAATACCTGCTGAAGTTGATGAAGCGATTATTGCTAAAAATGCAATTTCAACTATTAATAATGGTGTTAATTCAATTCCATACATTTGAGTTAAAAATATAACGGCAATGGTTTGCATAATAGCTGTACCATCCATATTTAAGGTAGCACCCAAAGGCAAAACAAATGAGCAAACTCTGTTTGAAATACCTCTCTTTTCGCAACATGTGATTGTCAAAGGTAATGTTGCAGAAGATGATGCAGTACCGAAAGCAACCATTATAGCTTCAGAAATTGCACCGAATAATTTTCCTGCAGGTACTTTTGAGAATACTTTTAACATTAGAGGATAAACTACAAAGAATTGAATAGCTATTGCAATATAGAATGCTAATATATATTTTGAAATGTTTGAAAATACATCAATACCAAAACTTCCCACTGCACTTGCGGTTAAGGCAAATACACCCGGGGCTGCTAAATACATAATCCAATCAGTTACTTTCATTGTTGCTGCAAAAATACTTTCAAATAGTGAAATTAAAGGTCTTGAAATTTCACCTGCTTTTGTTAGAGCTATTGCAAAGATTGTTGTAAATAATATTACAGGAATCATGTTGCCTGAAGCTAAGGAAGCAAAAGGATTTTTGGGTATCATATTCATAAAAATATTAGCCAAATTTTCTCTTTGGTATTCGATAGCGTTAGCAACATATCCTTGAATATTTTGTATTATGCTTTGATTTACTAGTTCTTTTGCTCCTACTCCGGGGTGTAATAAAATTGCAACAGCTGAAGCAATGCTGACTGCTGCAATTGTTATAATACCGTAATATAAAAGCATTTTTGAACCAAATTTAGTTAATTGCTTAGAATCACCTATATTTGATATACCAATTACGATAGCACTTATTACTAAAGGCAGAACTACCATTTGAATAATATTTATGAAACCTTCTCCCACGAAGTGCAACACTTTATATAATTGCGGAAAATCTGCTTGAGGCATTTGCCAGCCAACAATTATCCCTAAAAGTAATCCTATAAATATATGTCCGTTTCTTTTAAGACCCAATAACAGCGCAATTATAACTTGCATGTGTAAACCCATCGATAAGTGTCCTCATAATACTATTTTGATTTATTCTACTATGTTTTAGATAATTTTGCAAAGAAATTCAAACAAAAAACTGATTTAATTTAAGTAATCATAAGATTATTATTAACCTATGGAAAATAAAAATAATTTAAATTTTTTGGGAATAATGTTTGAATGTTGTAATGTATATGGAAGAATATACAAAAATAAAGAAGGCACTCATTACCAAGGAAGATGCCCAAGATGTCTGCGAGAAATAAAAATCAGAATTGGCGAAGAAGGTACAAAAAACAGGTTCTTTAGAGCTCATTAAAAAAATAAACCCTTGAGCAAATAACACAAGGGATAAATACAAAGGAATATTTTTATTTGGCTTAGCCACTAAATGTTTTAAATACTGTTTCGATTGTATCTTCAATAACCTTGGATACTGAATCCATTTCTGTTTGTATTGCGTTATGTTCTGTGTCTAATTGATTGATTTGTAATTCAAGGGCTCTATCTTCTTCTTGAATTTTTTCTGTTTCTTTGTTTAGTTTTTCAACTTCTCTTTCGTATAACATTTTTTTGTATTCATATTCATTCATTGCTTCTTGATACAATGTTTCATCTTCAGTTGATGTAGTTGAGATTGAATATGTGCTTCCAATCATTTCGGGTACATCATCAGAGCTTACTATTTGAATTGATGACAATCTTCCGTTATCTCCTTGAGTTAGTGCTGCTTTGGCTGTTGCTGTGTTTGTTTTCTTTTGTGAACCTTGATAGTCAAATGTATAATTTCCATAATATACGTTTTTGCCTTCTACTGTTTCAAAAGCTGTGGAATCAAGATCGTTTTCAGATGTATAATAAGCGACACCATCTTTCATATACATATAAAATGTACCGCCTGTTAATCCTTGAGATTCCATAATGGTAGTTAAACCTTGGTATTTTTCATAATCTTTGTCAATTTTTGTGATTGTAGATTTTTCAGGGTCGTTTTCATCATATATGTACGATTCAAGTCCCATTTGAAAAGAAAGATATGAATAACCGTTATCACCTTTTGTCGCAGTGATTACACTATCTTTTGCGGTGTAAGAATATGCTTTTGCAATTTCTTCATCCCAAGTTAAAGTAACATCGTAAAATCCTTCATATTCTCCTGAAGTAATTTTTGTGAAATTTTCAATTCTGTAATCTTGATATGTTGAATCAATAGTATAAGTTGTTTTAAGATAATCCGTAACAGCAGGCGGAGTAGGTACGTCAAGGTCATTATATTTACCGTACAATCCCATAATTTCATTAGAAAGTGCTGTTCTTTGTTGGTTTATCTGTTGAACCTGAAATTCAATATTGCTCTTTCTTGCGGTTAAGCCAAGAAAACGAGCTTGACTTGCTGCTAATCCCATATTGTCACCCTTCCTTCGTATTTATGTTTTTGTATACGACATTCGAATGATAATTCTTTAGTATTATTTCTTTTTTTGTAACATTTATTAACATTTCACACTAATCACGCTATAATATATATGGTTATTAATGTTTTAAAAGGAAAAGTCAAATTGCCGTATTCATTAATAGATAATCATACCCATGGGGCTTTTGGAATTAACTATAATGAAGCAAATTATGATGAAATTAAGTTTGCTTTATCTGAACTATATAAAAGAAATATTAAAGGTATATGCCCTACATTAGTAGGCGATGATGATAATAAAATATATAATCAATTAAAAATATTTAAAAAAATAAGAAACGAACAATTAAAAAAGATTAATGCTGAAGCATTAGTTTTAGGGGTTCATCTTGAAGGAACATTTTTAAGTCCGAATAAATCAGGTATTCAAGATAAAAATGTTTTTAAAAAGCCAACGCAAGAAAATTTTAAGACCTTGGTATCTGATTGTGAAGATATTATAAAAATAGTGACAATTGCTCCTGAAGAAGATATTAATTTGATTGATTATTTAAATGAAAAAAATATTAAAACTCAAGCAGGGCATACAATAGGGGAAAGTTTGAAAAATTGTGTTGCAACAACTCATCATTTTAATGCAATGAATTCGATTCATCATAGAAATAAATCTATTGCGCTTGAAGGTTTAATTAGAGATGATATTTATTGCGAGATAATTCCTGATTTAATTCATACTAACCTTGATATTTTAAAATTGGTTTTGAAAACTAAACCAAAAGATAAGATAATATTTATTAGCGATAGTTTACCGTCTGCTAATTATGATAAGGATATAATTTTTTGTAATAAAAAAATAAATAAATTTGGAAAAGATGAAAATAATACTCTAGCCGGTTCAAATAAGACATTGGATGTGATATGTAATAATTTGATAGAAAATAAAATATTAGCTAGGGAAGATATAATCCAAATGGGATTTAAAAATCAGATAAAATATCTTAATTTATCAAAAGAAGAAATCGATATTTTAAATAGTTGAAAATTATGCTAGACTAATTTTAAAATTAATATATAAAGAAGGTAGAAATGAAAAAAAATATTATATTAGCAATATCAATAGTATTACTTGGCGGATTTTACACATTTAATTCAAATAATTTTACTGCCATTGTTCAAGCAGCACAAACTCAAACAGTAAAACCAATATCTGCAACATCATTAGCAATAGTTGCAAATCCTAATAAATATCTAAATAAAACCGTTAAAATGCAAGCAACTTTTGATAAATTTTCAACCCTTGGGCTTGATTATGATAAAGCGTTGAGAAAAAGCAGTGATTATATTGGTATATTAATTCAAAGAGATGATGTTTCAGATCATAATATTCCGTTATCTGAAATGAAATTATTTATGAAAAAAGAAATGGCTGAAAAATTTATTGATTTAGATACAGGAGATAAAGTTGAAATTACAGCTAAGGAGTTTTCAACAGCGCTTGGTGATCCTTGGCTTGATATTGAGCAATTAACAGTAATTCAAAAAGTTAAAAAGGCGAATTAGTATAATTAGAGTTGGAAGATGAGCGAGAATAAAAAATATCTAACAATACATGGACATTTTTATCAACCACCCAGAGAAAACCCTTGGATAGAAGAAATAGAACTACAAGATAGCGCATTGCCAAATCATGATTGGAATGAAAAAATTTGCTGGCAATGTTACAGTCCTAACAGTGTTTCAAGAATTGTAGATGGTGATAATTCAATAATTGAAATATCAAATAATTATGAATATATGAGTTTCAATTTTGGTCCTACATTGTTAAATTGGATGGAAAAGCACAATCCATCAGCTTATAAAAGAATAATTGAAGCTGATATTGAATCTCGTGAACTATATGACGGGCATGGTTGCGCTATTGCTCAAGTATATAACCATATTATTATGCCTTTAGCTAATCAGAATGATAAAATTACTCAAGTTTTATGGGGCTTGAGAGATTTTCAAAAAAGATTTGGCAGAAATTCTGAAGGTATTTGGCTTGCAGAAACTGCTGTTGATGCTCAAACTTTAGAAGTATTAATTGATTGCGGTATAAAATATACAATTTTATCTCCTCATCAAGCTAAATGTATAAATAAAATTGGTGAACATAATTGGCAAGATGTTTCTTGGGGTTCAATTGACCCATCTCGAGCATATAGATATTTTGTTGAAGGAACGAATAAAGAAAAATACATTGATTTATTTTTCTATGACGGCTCAATTTCTAAATCTGTCGCATTTGATAATTTATTACAAGACGGTAAAAAATTTGCATACAGATTAAATGACGGATATGTTGAATCAAGAAATCATAGCCAAATCGTAAATATTGCAACTGATGGCGAAAGCTACGGTCATCATACTAAATTTGGCGATATGGCTCTAGCTTATGTTTTAAGGGTTGGCGCTAAGCAATTAGGTTTTGAAATTACAAATTATGCTTGTTTTTTAGAAAAACACCCGCCTGAATATGAAGTTGATATAAAACCTGTTAGCGCTTGGAGTTGTGCTCATGGTGTCGGTCGTTGGATGGATGATTGCGGATGTTCAACAGGAGCATTGCCTCATTGGAATCAAAAATGGAGAAAACCATTAAGACAAGCGCTTGATTATTTGAGAGATGAATTGATTAATCTTTGTTCTATGCAAGGAACAAAATATTATAAAGATTTTTGGCAAGCAAGAAATGGTTATATTGATGTTATCTTAGATAGAAGTAAAGTTGCTTTGGATGAGTTTTTTGATAAATATGCAAAGAAAACTCTAAATGAACCGGATAGAATTAAAGCGGTTAAATTAATGGAAATTCAACGCTTTAGTCAATTAATGTATACAAGCTGCGGTTGGTTTTTTGCGGATATTTCAGGAATTGAAACAACTCAAATTTTAAAATATGCATATAGAGCTATGGAGCTTGCAAGCGAATTTACGAATGCAAATTATGAAAAAACATTTCTTTCTATTTTGCAAAAAGCAAAAAGTAATATTCAAGAATTCGGAAACGGAAAAGATATTTTTAATCGCTGGGTAAAACCTGCTGCGGTAGGAATAGAGAAAATCACTGCTCAATATGCGATAGAATCATCTTTTGAAAATGAAACAGACAAAAAAGAATCTGATTTATATTGCTATAAAGTTAAAAGAAATAATATAAAAAAATATGTAAATTTAGATAATATATTGTCTTTCGGAAAAATTGACGTTACTTCAAACATTACTTTTGAAAAAAAAGAAATGTCTTATGTAATTTTGCAAACCCAAAATTATGATTTTTATTGCGCTGTAAAAGAGTTTAATTGCGCCGATGATTATAGTCTTGAAGCAAAAGAAATTTCAAAAGTATTTAAAAAAGACGGTATAATTGAAACTCTGCAAGCTATTGAATTATATTACGGTTCAAGATTTTATTCTCTAAAAGATATACCAATCGATAGAAGAAAAACAATTCTTGAAAATATGATTCAAAGCAAATTGCAAAAAGCTGCACAAACATATCAAGATATGTATGAAAGTTTATTAAATCCGATTAGCCATTTAAATGACTTAGGTATGGATATTCCTGAAGGATTTAGAGTTTGTGCTAAATATACTTTATTATCCGATTTAGATGAAGAATTAACTAATATCAAAAAATATAACGACGCTAAAGCAATTGAGAGATTGCTTGCGATAAAACAATTGGCGGATAAGTTCAAAATTAAATTGAATACTCCAAGAATAAGAACTCTTTTATCAAGCAGGCTTTCAAAATTAATTACTTCTTTAGTTGTTGATATGACTATTGATAATACTAAAGAATTGATTGATTTTTTTGAATTATTGGAAAAATTAAATATAGAAACTGAAATATCTGCTGCTCAAAATACTTTTTATGAAATGTTTTGTTCTAATTTTGAAAGATTTTATGAAAAAACTTGCGCTAAATTTGGCGATAACACAAGAGAATTGTTGTTAAATTTATTAGAAATTGGCAGAAAATTAAACATAAACGTTAATTTCTATAAAGATAAAGTTGATAGCTTAACAGGAAAAGTTTAGTTATTCATATCTCTTGCTAATACAGGTATTTCGTCGATTTGAAATAGCTCGTGAGTTTTTGCGCCGTTAATATAATCCATAGCAAACATAGCGCAAATTATGGCTTCAAGCGCTGAAGCCGGCAACATATTATCAGGCATTTCATCAAAACCATATTTTAATTTAAGAGATGTTTGAAGATTTTTACAATCTATGCTTGTTCTGGATAGATAATGAGAACAAATATTATAAGATTGTCTTAATTGGTTTATATCGGCTCTTATTATTTTTATATTTTTTTCTTTTAATTTTTTAAAGGTATCGCAACATCTTTTTGAAATTCGATTTGTCCAATCATTGCGATTAATTTTAAAATAATCGCCTAATGCTTTATAATTTTTAGAATGTATTCTCCATTTGCCCTCTAAGAGTTTATTATCATAAGGAACAGAAGCACAAATTGCGCTTTGAGAAATATAGTGTGAGTTTTCAAAAAAATAGTCTATATCTTGCGCAAAATAAAATTTATCTATCAGAACAATTTTGGAATTTCTATCTAAAACACAAATTGAACTATCATAGCTTGATGAATTTGATAGTGCTAATCCTATGAAATAATTTTCTTTACTTGACAGGCTCTGCATAATTAAGAGTATAATTAAACTATCAAGTTTTTTCAAGGAATTAATTTTGAATTCGGTTTTATTCGGTGAAATTTTAAATAGATTTTATTGCAAGGGAAAAATTAAATTTTATTTTTTAATTTTTTTATCTTTTGTTGCCGGTCTTTTTGAGTATATGGGTTTAATCTTGATATTTCAATTTGTATTATTTTTGATAAATCCTAATACTCAATATTGTAGTGATATTATTTTGTTTTTTAATAAAAACTTTAATATTTTTGATTTAAATAAAATTAGTTTTATTTTGGGGTTTTTGGTTGTTTGTGTGTATATTTTTAAAAATATATATATGCTCATTTATACTTCCTATAATAATAAACTTTTACAGGATTTATCCGCTGAAATTACCCTAAAAACTTTGAAAAATATACTTTTTCAAGATTTTTTAAAAGTTAAAACCATAAAAAATGAAGATAAGTTAAATCTCATTTCAAAAATTTCAATAGTGGTTTGGCAATATTGTTATAAATATGTAAATTTAATAACAAATTTAATAATCGCATTTTTAATTTTAATTTATTTGTTTATAAAATTTTTAATACCGGCAATGTGCGCTGTAGTATTTATTTCTGTTTTATCTTTTGTTGAATATAAATATTTAAAAATTCATTCAAAATATCAAAACGAAAATTTTTCAACTTGTTTTAATGAATTAAATTCGCTTTTTATTAAAATTATAAATTCTTTTAAAGAAATCAAATTAAATAATAAACAAGAATATTTCATACAAAAAACACAAAATAAACTTGTGGAATATTCAAAGTTGAATGTTGATAGAAATTATTGCGATGTTTTTCATATATATTTTACGGAAATTTCCGTAATGCTTTCTTTTGCGGTTGTTTTAGGAGTTTTATTTTATACGACAAACTTTAATAACCAACTTTTAATAACAAGCATTTGTACAATTTGCGTTATTATTCTTCGCCTTACACCTTTAATAAATAGAGCGCAAAGCTGTCTTTATTCAATAAATGCAAATAAATCAACCGTTGAAGAATTATTGAATTTTAATGATAAATTTAATAAGGAATGTGATTATATAACAACTTATGAAAAATATCCTTTTGAAAAATATATTGAGCTAAAAGATATATCATTTTCTTATGATAATGATATTGGTTTAAAAGATATTAATCTTAAAATAAATAAAGGTGAATTTATAGGTGTTATAGGTAAATCAGGGTGTTATAAGACAACTTTATCTTTAATTATTTCAGGATTAATTAAACCCAAAAAAGGTCAAATTTATGTTGATAATAAAAAAATAGATGAATTTG
Organism: Candidatus Gastranaerophilales bacterium; assembly: GCA_944324915.1. GTDB lineage: Bacteria > Cyanobacteriota > Vampirovibrionia > Gastranaerophilales > Gastranaerophilaceae > RUG14156. The sequence continues at coordinate 132,771 of CALUYD010000002.1, forward strand.
ATATAAAAAAATGGCAAAATAATGTTGCAATTTTAAGTCAAGATTTTGATTTTTTATTTGATGATTTTGATAATGTTGTTGAAAAATATTTAACTGATTTAAATTTAAATAAAAATACAAAAATAAATGAGCTTTCTTATGGAGAAAAACAAAGATTAGCTTTTGCAAATTTATTAACAAAGGATAAGGATGTTTTAATTTTGGATGAAATTACAAGTTCGTCTGATGTTATATCTGAAGATAAAATAAACGATATTTTGTCTGATTTAAAAGGCAAAAAAACAATAATAGCAATATCTCACAGGCTGAATATTTTAAAATATTGCAATAAAATTATTTATATGGATAATGGCAAAATAATTGATATTGGTACATTTTGCGAGTTAAGTAAAAAACACAAAGATTTTAAAAATATTATAGAATTATCGCAATTTAAAATTGATTAGCTCATTTTATTGTAAACTTCAAGGATTTTTTTAGCTTGTTTTTCTTTGTGTAATTCTTTGTAGCAATATGCCAGATTGTAATAATAATCTTTGTTTTGAGGGCTTAATTCAAGAGCTTTAATTAGATTTTTCTTGGCTTGTTCATAATTTTTCAACTTCATTTGGCAACAAGCTAAATTATAATATGCGCTTGGAAAAGTCTTGTTGTATTTTATTGCAAGTTCAAAATTATTCGAAGCAAGAAGATATGATTTTTTTGATGCAAAAATGCAGCCTAAATTATAATATGCTTTATAATAGCTATAATTTTTATCAAGCGCTTTGTTTAAATTTTGTATTGCTGAATTATCGTCGTTGTTTTCTTGGGCAATATTTGCCAACAATAAAAAAACTTCTTCGTTTTTTTCGCTCGTAGGAAGATTATCTAATAATTTGAATGCTTCTTTGTAATTTCCTGTGGTATATAGTGCAATCGCTTGTTGTTTTATATCTTTTATATTGTCATTATTTGATGCGAGTGCTATATTATATATGTTCAATATGAACAAAAAAGAAATTGACAAAAATATAAATAATTTTTTTTGCAAAATAATCCTCTCAAGTATAGTATATTAGAATAATACACTAAATTTGAGAGATTGTGTACACATTTAAAAAAATATTTTTCTATATTTTTTTAATGCTATAATGTTCAATGTGAATAACGACGGTAATAAAATGAATAGTAGCCTAGAAGAAAGAATGCAAGTATATCGCATTCCAATTAGACCTCAATATAAAAGAAGAAGACGCCCCAGAAAGCAAAACAACTTTCCAAAATTTATGCTTTTTTTAGCACTTATTGTGGGCTGTATTTTTTATTTTGTAAATCATAGTATAGAGCAAGACACTACTGCTTCAGCGCAATCAAGTGTTACACGCTCTCCTTTGGATTTTAATTTTAATTTTTCTCCAAGAACTCATAATATTCTTGTTATGGGTGTAGATTGTGCAACAAATCAAGAAAATCCATTCAAAGGAAATCGCTCTGATACTATGTTGCTTGTTAGTATTGCTCCTTATGGAAGAAATATTAACGTAATTTCTATTCCTAGGGATTCAAAAGTATATATTGCAGGAAAAAATAAAACAGATAAAATAAACCACGCATTTGCTTTTGGCGGTGCTAAACTTGCTGTTAAAACTGTTGAAGAAACTTTTGGAGTTAAAATTCATAATTATCTTGCAATATCCAATGCAGGTGTAATAAAAGCAATTGATGTTTTAGGCGGATTGCCTATATATATCGAAAAAAATATGAAATATGATGATTACACCGCTAATCTTCATATTAATTTAAAACAAGGCAATCATATATTAACAGGTAAACAAGTTGAAGGATATTTAAGATTTAGACACGATTCATTCGGCGATATTGGAAGAATTAGACGTCAGCAATGGTTCTTTGATGCACTTACTAATCATTTAAAGAGCCCTATCGTAGTTGTTAAATTGCCTGAATTATTAAAAGTTATTCCTGATTATATACAAACCGATTTATCAGCTTATGATTTAGCTAAATATTTGGGAATGGCTAAAAATATTGATACTTCATCAATTCAAATTGCTACTATCCCCGGAGCTCCATCTACAAAAGGAGTTATTAGCTATTGGATTATAGAGCCTGAAAAAACTCAAGAATTAATCAATAAAATGGTATATAGAAATAAAACCGATATTGAAACTAAAGATTTATCAGTCGGTATTTTATATGCAAATTCTAAAGCAGAAAGCGCTAATGCTCTAAAAGAAGAATTAGAAGCTCGTGGTGCTTTAGTTAAAATGCAAGAATCAGATTCAATTTCTAAAAATTATATAGCTATTCATAATCTCGATATTACAGGTGATATGATTACAGAGCTTAAAAAATCAATTCCTGAAATCAAAGATAAACATACGATTTATGACCCTATCGGAATAAATCGCACCGGTCGAGATATGACAATTGTTATATCTGATTTATAAAAAATACATTGTTTAGATTAGCTGATTTTCTCTTAAATTGTTCTTACGGTTGATTTAATAAGGACAATTATATTAGAGAATTAGTCTATGGTTTCTAATCAGAATGAAAAATATTTATTGAAATTTATCTCCTCGCAATCAAGCTCTTTAAATAAAGATAATGAGCTTTTAAGCGTTATATATAAACTTGGAATAAAATTAAATTTTAGAGATTCTAATCCTGTTTATCAAACAATTGATGAACTTAATTATGCAAATTATTACTTAAATTAGGCTGGTGGTATGATTGAAAAATACAAAAAAGTTTTAACCTATGTCGTATACACATTGATTGTAGTAGGCATATTCACCCTTTTAGCTTGGCTTGGAAGATTTGATTCTTTTAGAAATTTTATGGAAAAAATTGAGCTTAGTTCTTTTGATTTAAGACAATCCATTGTTTCAAAATATAAAAAACCTAATAAAGATATAGTAATAATTGCAATTGATGATGCAACTTATGAATATATTATGGATAAATATGGCTCATGGCCTATATCAAGAGGCATTTGGGCTGATACAATTAATTTTGTAGAATTAGCAAAACCAAAGAATATAATTTTTGATTTATTATTTATTAAATCAAATTTGAATGATATTAAAGCAGATAGCGCTTTTGTTAAAGCTGTTAAAGATAACGATAATATTTATCTATCTATGAATTTTGATAATTATAATGATAAGATTAGACGTTCTCCTGTTTTTAATGATAAATTAAAATTAAAAATAAAAGAAGGAAATATTTCTGATAATCCATATATTTCATATATTAACGCAAGGGCTGTTATGCCTGAATTAAGTGAAGTTACCGATAATATAGGTTCTATTAATGTTACACGAGATTCAGATGGTATAATTAGAAATATTACTCCCATATTTAGATATAAAAGGGATTATTATCCTAATTTATCCTTAAAAGTTGCGATGGATTTATTTAATGTTGATAACGTTTCAATTGTAGATAATTCAATTGTGCTTGATAGCAAACATATAATTCCTCTTGATTTTACAAAAAGAGCGATTTTAAATTGGTATGGCGGTGCACATACTTATGAGCATATACCATTATGGGAAATAATTGAAGCTAAAAAAGATAATAATATAAATTATATTCAAAAATTTAAAGATAAAATAATTTATGTAGGAACAACCGCAACAAGTCTATCTGATATTAAAAGTGTTCCTGTTGAATATAATTTAGCCGGAGTTGAACTTCACACTACATTTTTAAATAATATCATCGATAATAATTTTATTAAAAAGTTGCCGATGAAATATGACTTTTTGATTTCTATATTTTTATCAATTTTCGTTGGATATTTTGTTTTGAAAATTACTTCAGTAATGAAAACAATCTTATTTTTATCTTGCGTATTGGTAATGTATGGTGTTGTATCTTTGCTCGCCATGTATTATTGTAATCTTTGGATAGCAATAGTTTTACCTTATGTTTCAACTATTACAATATTTGTTTTGACATATTGCGAAAAATACTTGTTAAAATCAAAAGATTATGAGCAAACGTATAAATTGGCTGTTACTGACGGTTTAACTCAATTATATAATCATAGATATTTCCAAGAGCAAATGATTAGTAATATAAATACCTATGAAAGATATGGTATTAATTTTTCATTGATTTTGATTGATATTGATTTCTTTAAAAAATTCAACGATACTTACGGTCATCAATCAGGCGATTGTGTTTTAAAGCAAGTTGCAAATATTTTAAAGAAAAATTCAAGAACATCTGATATTGCTTGCAGATATGGCGGCGAAGAAATGGCAATAATTTTAACAAATACGAATAAAGATGAAGCTATTATAACTGCAAATAAAGTATGTAATACCGTTAGAGATAATAAATTTATTTTAGCTAACGGCGAAAAAGTTAATGTAACAATTAGCGTTGGGGTTGCAACAGTTGGTTTAGACGGTAAAAAACCACAAGAGATAATTGAATACGCTGATAAATGCTTATATTTTGCAAAAGAGCACGGCAGAAATCAAGTAGTATCAAATGTTTAGTCAACTAATTGAAAAGGACATTTTGAACATCTTGCTTTAGGTCTTAAAATTAAATTATCTTCAAGATCATATAATTTAGCTATTCTTGTGATTAATTTTTCACCGCATAGGGGGCATTTGATTTCAAAATTTGGATTTTGAGAATTTAATAAAATCATTTCTCTAATTGAATCCATTGTAGTGTTTTTTGCAAGAGTAAAATCAGCTTTAGCTTCATATTGTTTGATTTCTTTATTGTCAACTTTTAAGCCTTTTGCAAGTTTTTGCCTTATAGTTGAAGCTAAAAATAATTCTAAACCTTGCTCAATTGCTTGAACTTCTTCTAAAGTAAGGCTTGATTTATGAGCTAATTCTTCTTGAGATAGATTTAGCGATTCTCTTTTTTGCGCTACAAATTGTCCTAGTGAAATATCTTTTTTCTTCATAGTTTTATTTTATCATTAAAAAACGCCGAGCAAATCGACGTTTTAATATTTTATGAAATATCCCATCTTCCGCAGGTTCCGCCCCAGCGAGCGATGATATTTCCTTTTATATCTCCGATTTTATTTATTTGGGCTCTGTCTTGTTGCTCTTTGCCTTCTAAAATTGTGATAACTTCGCAATTATTAGAACAACCATTACAAGCGCAAGTTATAGAATGGAATTCCATATCTTTAATTGTCCAGCCTTTGAATTTTGTTTTGTTGTTTGTGTATTGATGATGCTCCATAGCAAGCATTGCAGCCCCTATTGCACCCATTGTTTGATGGTTTGGAGGAACAATTATTTCACATCCTAATTCTTCTTCGAATGCTTTTACCATGCCTTTGTTTGTAGCAACTCCGCCTTGGAATGATATACAAGGAAGTAAATCTTTTCCAAGCGCTAAGTTTGCAATGTAGTTTCTAACAAGCGCTTGACATAATCCATATAATAAATCTTCAACCGCATAGCCTAGTTGTTGTTTGTGAATTAAGTCAGATTCTGCAAATACACCGCAACGACCTGCAATTCTTGCGGGTGATTTTGATTTTAGGGCAATATCTCCAAAGTCTTTAATATCAACATTTAATCTTTGAGCTTGGTGATCTAAAAATGAACCTGTACCTGCTGCACAAACTGTGTTCATTGCAAAATCGGTAACAATTCCATCTCTTAAAATAATTATTTTAGAATCTTGTCCGCCGATTTCAAGTATTGTTTGAACATTAGGAACAGCAGCACTTGCAGCTACGGCATGAGCTGTTATTTCATTTTTTATAACGTCAGCTCCAACTAAAGCGCCCGCTAAATTTCTTCCTGAGCCTGTTGTCCCGACGGAAGCAATTTCATATTCTCTTCCTTGCGCTTGAGATAATAAATTATCTAAGCATTTTTGAACTGCTATAACAGGTTGACCCGCAGTTCTTGTCATGTAGCTATCTACATATTGTCCGTTTTCATCGACCAGAGCTATTTTGGTAGTAACGGAGCCTACATCTATTCCTAAATAAACTTTCATCATGATTTCATTTTATTACAAAAATGGATTTTTAAAACAAATTTTTGATATAATTAACTTATGGACAAGACAGTTATTAAATTCGGCACTGATGGTTTTAGAGGAATAATTGCTCGTGAGTTCACTTTTGAAACGGTTGAGCGAATTATAAAAGCAATTTGCTTATATATTAGAAGTTTAAATGAAAATAAAAAAACAATAATTGTGGGTTACGACCCAAGGTTTATGGCGTGTGATTTTGCAAAATTTTGTGCGCAATTACTTAAAAAATATGGTTTTAAAGTTGTTTTGTCATCAAAAGTTGTGCCTACTCCAATTGTTGCTTATTGTGCCAAATATTATCCTGATTCAATCGGGGCAATTATGTTAACTGCTTCTCATAATCCTAAGGAATATCAAGGAATTAAATTTATTCCTAATTATGCAGGGCCTGCAACTAAAGAAATTACTGATGAAATATTAAAATATTTAGATTTAGATGTTTCTTTGGCTGATGGCGGTGAGATTATTGAAAAAACGCTTGATGAGGACTATATAAAACATCTTGAAACAATTATTGATTTTGAAAGAATAAAACAAAATCAGCCAAAAATTATTTATGATGGTTTATTTTCTTCCTCTATTGGTTATTTTGATAAAATTTTAGATAAACATAAAATCGATTATGAAGCAATTAATATGTATCATAGTTCTGATTTTGGCGGCGGCTTGCCTGAGCCTAAGCCTAAGTTTATGAAATATAGAAAAAAAGGCTATGTAGTTTTAGCTAATGATGGGGATGCTGATAGATACGGTGTTATTGATGAAGAAGGTAACTATATAAGTCCAAACATAGTTCTTGCAATGCTTTTAAAATATTTGCATTCTAAAAATAAAATAGGCTATATGGTAAAAACCGTTGGAGTATCTAATTTAGTTGATGTTGTAGCAAAAAAATGTAATATTGAAACAATAACTACTCCTGTTGGTTTTAAGTGGTTATCAGAAGCTATGAGAAAAAATAAAACAATTCTAGCAGGCGAAGATTCCGGCGGTTTATCAGTTGGAGAACATATCCCTGAAAAAGATGGTTTATTTGCTAATTTATTAATTTTAGAGATGATGGCAGATGAAAATAAACCATTAGTTCAGTTATCAAAAGAAATTATTGATTTTGCAGGCTGTGAATTTTTTACTGATAGAGTTGATATAGAATTAGAAAATGATATGACAGCAAATAATTTAATGTCAAAATTTAACAATATGGTTCAAATTGCAGATTTTGAAATAAAAGAAAAATTAGAGCTTGATGGAATTAAATTATTCTTAGATGATAAATTAACCTCTCTTTTGATTAGAAAAAGCGGAACAGAACCACTTTTAAGGTTTTATATTGAATCAAATTCAATAGATAAACTCAATGAAATTAAAGATTTTGTTAGAAAAAATGCTTCCTAATCATAAAAATTAAAATTTTCAGGCAGTTCTTTTTCTATCATTTGTGCAAATTGTGAAAATTTTAATCCAAAAGCATTTGCAAGTTTCCATAGAGTAGTTATTTTCGTATCAACATTACCATTTTCAAGACGAGATAACAATCCGTTTCCAATATCATATTCAAAAGAAAATTTATTGATACCTTTATTAAGTGCTTTTCTTTGCGCTTGGGTAATTTTTCCTAGTGCAATTAAAAGCATTTTTTTCTTTTGCTCCATTAATATTGTGTCTTCGTCGTTCATATTTTTATTTTAGTAAATATTGATTATAGACTATTGACTACAATCAATAGCATGTTGTAATATCTTTCATGTCTTATTTTTACGTATGGTATTGGATAACAGAATGAAAAAGATTTTTGGTTTTTCGCTTGTCGAAATCGTTGTAGCATTAATTATTTTTAGTGTCATAACTGCTGCTCTGGCACCAATTATTACAAAGAAATTAAAAAGCAATAATGTAACAGTAGGGTCGTTAGGTGGAGGTTCAAGCAACACTAATTGTGATGCTTTTGGTCCTAATTGTAGTTTTTGCACTAGTGATACTTGTGTTGTATGTGGTCTATCTTGTCTTGAAAGTCAAGCATTAGATATTCCGGGGTGTTCATGTAAGGAATGCGTAGAGCTTCACGGTGATAAATGTTTAAAATGTGGATTAGATAAATGTATAAAATGTATAGGAGGATATTATACTCTTGATAATAATTGTACACAATGCCCTATTGGTAGCTATTGTGATGGAACGTATAAAAAGACATGTAAGAATGGTGAATATAGTGATGTTGTAGGACTAGATGAATGCAAGGATTGTGAAAAAGGATATTATTGCACAGGTGGAATAAAAGGTGAATGTCCAGCTGGAAAATATTCTGAAAGCAAGAGTTCAAGTTGTACAAATTGTCCTATTGGATATTATTGTCCAGGAGCAAGTGATAAGATTTTATGCAGCGGGAATAAATATCAACCTAATGAGGGTAAAAACAGTTGTTTAACATGTAATGCCGGAAGTTATGTATCAAATGATAGAACACAATGTCTAACTTGCGGTATTGGTTTTAAATGTCCCGGGGATGGAACAATGGTAGCATGTTCAACAGGAACATATCAACCATACACAGGGCAGAGCAGTTGTTTAACATGTCCTAGTGGTTCTGTTTGTAGTGGTGCAACAGTAACACAATGTCAAAAAGGAACTTATGCAACATCAACATCAAGCGTATGTGAACAATGTCCTAAGGGATATTATTGTACAGGTGGAAGTAATATTACAAAATGTGCTGATGGAACATACAATGATTTAGTAGGACAAAGTTCATCATCAGCTTGTAAAAGCTGCACAAGTGTTGTTGCAAATTGTAAGAGTTGTTTATTAACAACAGGACAATGCAGTGCATGTAATGATGGGTATGAATTGAAAAATGGAGTGTGTGAACAAGGAAGTAATGAGTTTAAATTCAGCTTCAACAATGCATTTATTGAAGAAAAAACTGACCAAAAGCATAAAATATATTTGAAGGCAACAGGAACTTTTAGGGCACTTAGTGATGCTAGTGGTACAGTATTTGTTGTTGGAGGAGGCGGTGGAGGTGGTAGTAGTACACAAGGCGGCGGTGGCGGCGGTGGCGGTCGCACTATGAAAAGTAGCTTTACTTTTGTAAGAAACACTGACTATTCTGTAACAATTGGTGGTACTTCTGGCACATCTTGGTTTTCTTATATTCAAGCAGCTGGTGGTGGCAGTGGTACCGATAGTGGCGGAGGCGGAGGAGGAACAGGAAATGGTGGTTCAAAAGGTCAAGCCGGTGAAAATGGTGTAACTTTCGACGGTGAATGGTTCGGCGGAGGCGGCGGAGGTGGAAGTAATGGTTGGGCGCCACCAGGCGGAAATGGCGGTGCAGGCGCAGGTGGTTGGGATGGAAGAGGACAAGACGGCGTAGATAATACCGGTGGCGGTGGTGGAGGAAGCTCTTTGAATAGAGGTGCCACTGCCGGCGGAAGTGGTGTAGTTGTAATTGTTATAACAAAGTAATAATTTTTTCATGTTATTTTTTAAACCATAAGGAGGGCTTGCCCTCCCTTTTCTTTTTTAAAGAAATATTACAAAAAAAATATTTTTTGAAATATTTATCATAAAAAATACTTTATTATAATAAGGATATTTATATCTATTTTTGAGGTAAAAATTGATACAATTACAGGTAGATTATACTTTATTAAATAAATTCTTTGGTATTCCTCCATCAAGGATTACTCGCTATGCAAATAAAAGTTTCGAAGAAATTATGGAACTTGAAGCACAGCAAGGAAATACCAAAGCTGAAGAATATAAGAAAATATTATCCGATCCAGAAAAAATCGAAGAAATATTTAAATTATCAAATTTAGAGAATAAATTTATAATCTTGCAAAATATGTCTGAAGAAGATTTGGATAAACTTTTACCATATTTAAAACAAGATCAACTAGCAAAAGGTTTGCAATTTTTTACTGAAGAAAAACTTGTTGCAATGTCAAAAGAATTGCCTTTAGAAATTCTTTTAGAGATGATTTTTCAAAAATTTCAAATGGTTGATATCTTAATGCTTATGGATGATGATGCCATGAATAAATTTTTGATGGAGCCTGAAGTTGAGATAAAATATGCTCAAAAATATTTTGAAACCCTTGATCAAAAAACCCTTGAAAAAATTATGATGCAATCATTCGGTCAAGCGTTTGAAGGTCAAACAAAAGAAGAATATCTTGAGCATTTACAAAATTTAAATCAAACAGATTATAAGCGTTTTATGGTTTCAATGGAGCGAGAAAGTAAAATCGGCTTAATAGATGGAATAGTTGAACAAGAAGAAGATTTATTACTTTTATTTGAAGCAGATGATATTGTTAAACCAATGGAAATGCTTATGAAAGGCGATAAGATTAAATTAATGTCATCTTTAGATTCAGAATTTTTAGTTCCGATGATACAAGAGCTTCCTATTGATTTAACTCAAATTGTATTAACTCAAATTGATCCTAAAGATTTTGCAGAAATATTAACGGAAGATTTTCAAGATATATTATCTTCGGTTGTATTATTCTCAAATTCAATGGTTTAGATTTTATATGCTTTTTTGTAAAAAAGAATTGAACCTATAATCGCAATTGAAATTACAGGTAACCACGCAGCTAAAATCGGGTGGATTGTTCCTGTTTCTCCAAGATTTAGAGAAAAAGCTCTTATAACATAATATACAAAAATAATTAATATACTAAATAAAAATCCTCTGTTATATCTTACCCTTGGAGGTGTAATTGCTAAAGGTACACCTATTATTGCAAGAGCGAAGGTTGTAGCAGGAAGTGCTAATTTATCAAAAAGATTTATTTTATATTCTAATCTCATTTCTTTCGATAATTTGTCTTTTTGTTTTTTGATGTGTTTTGCAAGTTTAAAGAAATTAAATTCAGAGGTCGATTCTTTAACCATTTCATTTACATCGCCAATTCCAAAGGATACATTTGATTCTTCAAAAAAGCTCGTGTTGAAAATTTTACCGTTTTTTGAAATTGTATAAACTATACCGTTTTCAAAAAGCCATCCATAATCAGATGTTGAGCCTTTTTTTGCTTGGACAATTTGTATATTTTTAGGATTTGTTATATCGATAACAGTAACATTATTTAGAGTTCTATCTTTACACCATTGCGCATAGAATAATCTTTTTAATTTTCCTTCTTTATCAACATCTTTAACCGTAAAATTCATTTTGTTTTCAGGGATGTGTTTTTGCTCAAGCGAATAAATAGCTAATGATTTTGATTGAACAGATGCAACAGGAACAATAAATTCATTAATAAAAAAGCTAACAAACGTCATAACAAGGGCAAAAGCAAATATTGGTTTAGATATTCTTGAAATGCTTATACCGCATGCTTTAAATATTGTTATTTCAGATTTTAAACTTAAATCATTAACTGTCATAACTGTTGCAAATAAGGTTGAAATCGGTATTGTTAAAACAAAAACTTGAGGAAGATTTAATATAACCATCATCATTGCTATATGAAAAGGTATTCCATATAAAGATATTTGTTTAATTAATTGCGTAAAAGTTTCTGATGCAAAAATGATAGAAGTAAAAATAATTACCCCAAGAGTAAATACATTTAATAATTGTTTTAGTATGTATCTATCTAAAATGCTTAAAGAATTATATTTATCTTTTGCGAATTTTTTTAATTCTTTATATTTAGAGTATATTTTTTCCATTATTGTCATACATTTTTGCTCTTTTTTCTGCAACAGCTTTAAATAACTTGATTTTCTCATCATCAGATAAATTTTTCAAGTTATTTAATTCATTTTCTAAGTTTTTAAATGTAATTAAAATATTTTTTTCATTATTTTTATACATTGAAAAAACAAGGTCACATTCTGTCATAGCAAGCCTTGTAGTATCTCTAAAACCGCTTGAAGCTATTTTTAGTGCGTCTTTAGATGATGTATTAAATAATAAAAATGATAAAATCGTTGGTAAATGTGAGATTTGAGCACACATTTCATCATGTTTATTCATGTCGATTTTATAAGGCTTTGCGCCTAAATCAAGAATTATATTTTTAAGAATTTTATTTTCTTTTTCAATTAGCCACTTGCAACCTTTAAATAAGTTTTTATTGCTTGCGCTAAAACCGCTTTTTTCGCTTCCTGCCATAGGATGAGATAATATAAAATTAAAATTAAAGTTTTTATTTAATAAATCTTTTTTAATGGAACATACATCACAAACAATAGTTTTTTTATTTAGAAATGTGTTTAATTTTTCTAGTGTTTCTAATGTTTTTGAGGCTTTTGTACAGATAAAAATAATATCGCATTTTGAGATTATTTTAATATCATCCGAAGAATTTTTTGTATATTTAAGAGCATTTTTAAATGAAGATTTTGAACAACAGAAAAGCTCATAATTTTTATTATTATGAAGTGCTTTTAAAATTGATGCTCCAATTAAACCTAAGCCGATTATTCCTATTTTTACCATAGAAAGATTATAACATAATTTTTTGCTTGCTTGCTATTTTGAAAAATGGTATAAAATAATTAAAAAAGGAGTATGAGATGGGTAAATTATTAATCGTTTTTGTTATTGCAGGTATCGGCTGGTATATTCAAAATAATTTTGATTTTCAAAGCTGGAAAAATGATGCTATGGACACAATGAAAAAAGAAAAAACAATTAACACAATGAATTCAAAAAGAGCACAAGATCAAGAAGATATAAATGAAGTAATTAACAGATAAATAATATAATTAACCCTTGTTTTATTACAAGGGTTAAATTTTGTAAAAATATCATTATAAAATACTTTTTTATATTCTATAAAACAAATTTTTATGAGAAAATCACTGTAAAAAATTAAATTTAAATAAAGGCGGATTTACTATGGAAAAAGAAATTAGAGCAATTATTCTTGGAGCCGGAAAAGGTACCAGAATGAGGTCTAATTTACCTAAAGTGTTACATGAAATTTTTGCTAAACCTTTAATAGGCTGGGTTTTGGATAGTATAAAAAAATTACCATATAATTCAGAAAGCATTGTTGTAATTGGACATGGTGCACATGAAGTTGAAGAATATTTAAATAACAACTATAAATATGTAAAAACAACTTTGCAAAAAGAACAATTAGGTACAGGTCATGCGGTAGCTCAAGCAGTTCCTATGCTACATGGATATTTAGGAACATTAATTATAACTTGTGGCGATACTCCTTTAATTACAACATCTACATTGCAAAAATTAATCACTTTTCATGAAGATAATGGCTCTGACTTAACTGTTATGACTACAAAATTTGATGATCCGACAGGATACGGCAGAATAATTCGAAGCACAAAAGATGAAATCATGAAAATCGTTGAAGAAAAAGATGCTAACGAATATCAAAAAGAAATTAAAGAAGTTAACACAGGCGTATATTGCGTTAATTGGGCAAAAATAAGAAAAGCATTTAATGATTTAAGCAACAACAATGCTCAAGGTGAATATTATTTAACAGATATTGTTAAATGGGCAAGAGAAAACCAATATCGTGTTATGGGTTATCTATGTGAAGATAATGAAGAAATTTATGGAATTAATTCAAGACAACATCTTGCTGTTGCATCTAATATAATGAAAAGAAGATATCTTGATGAATTAATGACAAAAGGGGTTACTATTGTTGACCCTGATTCTACTTATATTTCTCCTGAAACTCAAATCGGAATTGATACAATAATTTATCCAAACACTTATATTGAAGGTAAAAACAAAATTGCTAAGAAATGTAAAATTGGTCCTATGACCCACTTACGAGGCAATTGCGAGGTTGCAGAAGGGTGTAAAATTGGTAATTTTGTTGAACTAAAAAATGCACAAATAGCAAAAAATACTAATGTTTGTCATTTAAGTTATATAGGTGATGCTGAATTGGGAAGCCATGTAAATATTGGAGCAGGTACAATTTTTGCAAACTATAATTCAATAACAAAAGAAAAGAAACGCTCTGTATTAGAAAATGGTGTATCAATAGGCTCAAACTCTGTTATAGTAGCTCCTGTTCATATTGGAGAAGATGCTTTAGTTGCGGCTTCAAGCTGTATTACAAAAGATGTAGAAGCAAATTCTTTAGCTATGGGCAGAGCTCAACAGAAAGAATATAAAAATTGGGTTAAAAACAGTAAGGAGAAAAAACAATGAGTCTTGAACTTGAAACACAGCTTAGTGAATTGAAGAATATTCTTCCAACTCATGATATTAAGTTATTTTCGGGACGTTCAAATAATGCTCTAGCTCAAGAAATTGCAAAATATTTAGGCACAACTCTTGAACCTATTACAATTAAAGATTTCTCAGACGGCGAAATTTATGTACAAATTCAAGATTCTGTTCGTGGGGATGATGTTTTTATAGTCCAACCAATATGTTCTCCTGTTAATGAAAATTTAATGGAATTATTGATTTTATTGGATGCTTTTAAACGTGCAAGCGCAAAATCAATTACGGCAGTAATTCCATACTATGGATATGCAAGACAAGATAGAAAAGCTTCAGGCAGAGAAGCAATTACAGCTAAACTTGTTGCTGATTTATTAACCCAAGCAGGTGCTACAAGAGTTCTTACGATGGATTTACACACAGGTCAAATCCAAGGATTTTTCAATATTTTGGTTGATCATATCTATGCAACTCCTGTTATAGTAAATTATGTAAAAAATATTGATTTGGATGGTTCTGAACTTGTTTGTGTTTCACCTGATATGGGAGGTGTTAAAAGAACAAGAGCATTGGCAAAACAAGTCGGCGCTCCTATTGCGATTATTGATAAACGTCGTGATAAACATAACAGTGCAATTGCTTGCAATATTATTGGTGAAGTTCAAGGCAAAGTTTGCGTTATGTTTGATGATATTATCGATACAGCAGGAACAATTTGTGAAGCTGCAAGAATGTTAAAAGAACATGGCGCAAAAGATGTTTATGTTTGTGCGGTTCATCCTGTATTTTCCGGTCCTGCACTAGAAAGACTTGAAGCAGCTCCAATTAAAGAAGTTGTTGTTACAAATACAATTCCTTTAAAAGATACTGTAATTCCTGAAAAAATTAAACAAGTTAGCGTAGCACCATTATTAGGCGAAGCAATTTCAAGAATTCATGATGATAAGTCTGTTTCCAGCTTATTTGGTTTTGAAATAGAATATAAATCATAAAGGTTAATCATTATGCAAAACACTTTAGACAAATTGAATGAATTAAAAATTCAAGTGCAAAATTGCAAAAAGTGTTCTTTGTGTGAAAAAAGAAACAATATAGTTTTTTCTGATGGGTGCGAAAATGCGCCCATTATGTTTATAGGTGAAGCCCCCGGAAAAAATGAAGATGAAACGGGGATTCCATTTATTGGCAGAGCAGGACAGCTTTTAAGAAAATTTTTATTTGAAGTTGGCTATAAACAAGAAGATTTTTATATTGCAAATACTATAAAATGCAGACCTCCTGAAAATAGAAAACCTACAAAAGAAGAAAAAAATGCTTGTTTTGAATATCTAAAAGCGCAAATTGAGCTTGTTAATCCGAAAGTTATTGTTCTTGTGGGGTCTACTGCGCTTGAGAGTTTTATTTTTGATAAAAAATTAACCATAACAAAAGCAAGAGGGCAAGTTTTTGAAATAGATAATCGAAAATTTGTTCCAATATTTCATCCTTCGTATTTATTGAGATATCACTCTATGGATGAAGGGTCGCCAAGGTATTTGTTTAAAAAAGACTTGGAGCTGATAAAAGGATTTATCTAAAAAAGGAAGTATTATGAAAATAAGCAATTCTCTAGTTGGATTTAGTGCAAATAAGATGTCAAAAATGCAGGCTCAATACCTCAATAGAGAGTTGCGAAAAGCAAAGAACGTCGATATTATTTGCCATGATATGACAGATAGAGATGGGGCAAATTCTGCTTTAGCTATGAGTCAATATTTAGATAGTCTCGGAATTCATTCAAGGGTAATACTTTCTCAAAAAAATCCTCAACTATTAAATTTAAGAACTTATGATTTTAATTTTGTTCAAGCTAGCGATAAAAATGAAATAGATAAAGTTATTCCGGATGTTGCCTTTTGTGTTGATTTTGGTTCTGAAAAAAGGGTTTCGCCTTTGATTTTAGAGCATATAAAAAAGGCAGGAAAAATAATGGGGCTTGATCATCATAGCGAAGTTGATATTGCAAGTGATGGATATATTCAATTTGATAGAGAAATTGTAGATAGCGAAAATATTACATCAAGCGCTCTTTTTTATTCTGATAAATCGGCAAAGTCTGCAACGAGTGTAATATACAGATATTTTGAAGCATTAGGATATAAAATTGATTCAAATTTAGCTTATGATTTATTTTTGGGTTTAGCTGATGATATGAAAAAAACCGGCATGATTGAATATGACGGAAAAAAAGGTGTGATAATCCCAAAAGAAGAACTTTTGAAACATAAAAATGTAAGTGAAGTATTTTTTAATTTGAGAAATAAATTATCTGATGAACAAGTAGCAAAAATTGCAAAAAGTATCGATGTTATGGCTAATTTAACCCCTGAACAAGAAGAATTTGCCAAATCTTTAAATGATAAATTGCAATATAGTAAAAATGGTAAAATTGCTTATGTTGAATTATCTCCTGATGATGAACAATGGAGAAAATTGGGTGGCGATAATAATATAACAAGTGCGATATTGAATAATTTTAGAAGAAAAACTTTAAAAAATGATAAAAACCTTGAAGTTGTAATGGCTTTTTATGAAGCAAACGGCAATTATCGCTTTAGCGCACATGCAAAAAAGCCTGTTTTGTATGACTTTTTTAAATATATTGAAAAAAATGCTATAAAAGATTTTACCAAAAATGCAGGAGGGCATCCCGATAGAGCGGGTGGTTCAATAGGCAGTTTAGATAATTTTGAATGTCATAAATGGGTTAATAATATTATTTCTTGTGACGATTTTTTTCAAAAATAAAGCGGTACAATTTACAAAAAATATTTTTCCGATATAATGTATAAAGCAAAATGATTAGTACTAAAGAATTATTTCTTGGATATAATCATATTTGTGCTAATATTCTATTAGAATTAAAACGTAGTTAGTATTAAAAGGATTAAATTATGGCTTTACCAAATGTAGCTTACTTTTCAATGGAAATCGCAATTGACCAATCCTTAGCAACATATTCAGGTGGTTTAGGATTTCTTGCGGGTTCTCACATGCAATCAGCAGGTTACTTACAAATGCCAATGGTTGGTGTTACTATGCTATGGTCTTTTGGTTATTATGACCAAAGAATAGATGAATCAGGTAACGTTGAAGTTGCATATATTAGAAAACATTATGATTTCTTAACAGATTTAAATGTTTCAACAACTGTTAAGGTTTTTGGAGAAGATGTTGTAGTTAAAGCGTATAGAGTTGAAGGCGAATTGTTCGGAACTTGCCCTATATACTTATTAACAACTGATATCGAAGCAAACTCTGAATGGGCTAGAAAAATCTCTCACAAATTATACGATGGAGATGAAAAAATTCGTATCGCTCAAGAAACAGTTCTTGGTATCGGTGGTATTAGAATACTTCAAGCTGTTGGTTATAACTTTGATGTTATCCACATGAACGAAGGTCATGCACTACCTGCAGCATTTGAATTGTTAAGACAATACAATGGCGATCTTAAAGCAGTTAGACAAAAGACAGTATTTACAACTCACACACCTGTTCCGGCAGGGAATGAGGTTCATTGGGTTGATACATTACTTGAAGGCGGATTCTTTAGCGGATGTTCAAGAGAGACTGCTGTTGAATTAGGCGGTGAAAACTTCTCATTAACTGTTGCCGCTCTTAGAATGTCAAGAATAGCTAATGCAGTATCTCAACTTCATGGTTTAGTTGCTAATAAAATGTGGGAATGGGTAAAAGACAGATGTCCTATTAAAGCTATTACAAATGCTGTTAACTTGCATTATTGGCAAGATGACAGAATTAAAAAAGCAACAAATTTCCAAGAATTGCTTGATGCAAAACATGAAATGAAAAAAGATTTATTCCAATACATTTCAGATACTCAAGGCAAACGTTTCGATCCAAACGTATTAACAATTACTTGGGCAAGAAGATTTGCAGATTACAAACGTGCTTGGTTGATTTTAATGGATGAAGAAAGAATCGGTAAATTATTAAATGAAAATAAAGTTCAATTAATTTTTGCCGGTAAATTCCACCCAGATGATACAATGGGCAGAGAAACTTTCAACAATATCTTGAAAAAATCAAGAAATATGAAAAACATGGTTGTATTACCAGGTTATGAATTAGCACTATCTGCTAAACTTAAAAAAGGTTCAGATATTTGGTTAAATACACCAACTCGTCCACTTGAAGCATCAGGTACTTCAGGTATGTCAGCTAATATGAACGGTGCATTGCACTTCTCTATTTATGATGGTTGGACAGTAGAAGGTACATTCCCTGGAATTAACGGTTATACTGTTGAATACCCAGGCTTAGATGATGATATTCCATGGCAAGAAAGACACTGGAAAGATCATACATTCATCATGAATACATTAGAAAATGAAATTATTCCAACTTATTATGAAAATAAACAAGAATGGGCTCGTTTGATGAGACAAGCAATCAGAACTGCTGAAGGTTACTTCAATTCTGATAGAATGGTTATTGAATACTTTAACCGTGTTTATAAACCAATCGCTCATGGCGGTGCTCAAGCCGGTAAGGAAGAAATTGAAGAAACTAAAAAATTCGAAACTCCAAACCAAGACGCTTGGACATATTCAAATATTAAGTAGGTAAATAAACTATATAAAAAGGCTCTCAATCGAGAGCCTTTTTTGTTATTCAATTTCAACACAACTTATATTAAATGTATCATCTTTTTTCGTTGCTTCTTTTGCTAATTCGTTTGCAAAATCAATAAATTCTTTGTTCATATCATTTTTAATTATTGCAAAGCTAAATTTTTCATCTGGATGTTGAGATAAATAATCAGATAATTTTTTAATAACTTTTGTGTTTCCACTAACTCCTTTTGGATTACCCATAGGAAATATTTTTTCTCTTAATAAATATGAATAGTTTAATTTGTTTGTGCAACTTAATAAAAGTGGTACTTTTAAAACATGTTTTATTAAAACATCTTTATCTATTTCACCTTCTTTAAAATATAATCTATCTTTATTTATAAATAATAATGCTCTAATATGTTCTGCAATAGTATCCGGTGATTGAGTGAACAATTGTGGTTGTTTAATGCAACTAGGTAAATATTCTTTCAAGGTTAACAAAGGTTTTCCATCTTCATCTTTTAATTTTTCATGGTTAATAACTCCGATAACATTCTCCACAATAGTATCTGGTGATTGATAGAATAATGAAGGTTGTTTAATACAACAAGGCAAATATTCTTTTAAATTTAGTAAAGGTTTTCCATCTTTATCTTTGAATTTTTTGTGGTCAACAACACCAACCACATTGCTCGCAACAGTATCAGGTGATAGAGAGAATAATTGTGGTCGTTTAATACAGGCAAGTATATATTTTTTTAATGTTAAAATAGGATTTCCATCTTCATCTCTGAATTTTTTGTGATTAATAATCTTTATAATATTATCTACAATGCTATCAGGTGATCGAGCGAATAATGACGGTTGTTCAACACAACAAGGCAAATATTCTTTTAGGGTTAGTAGGGGGTTTCCATCTTCATCTTTTAATTTTTCGTGGTTAATAACGTCAATGATATGACCTACAACAGTATCAGGTGATTGAGTGAACAATTGTGGTTGCTCAATGCATAGAGGTAAATATTCTTTCAAAGTTAATAGTGGTTTTCCATTTTCATCTTTTAATTTCTCGTGCTCAACAACCCCAATAACTTTATCTATAATAGTACTAGGTGATTGATAGAATAATTGTGGTCGTTCAATGCAACAAGGCAAATATTCTTTTAGGGTTGATAAAGCTTTTCCATCTTCATCTTTTAATTTTTCGTGCTCAACAACCCCATTAACTTTATCTACAATAGTATTAGGTGATTGATAGAATAGCTCTGGTTTCTCAATACAACAAGGTAAATATTCTTTCAAAGTTAATAGTGGTTTTCCATTTTCATCTTTTAATTTCTCGTGCTCAACAACCCCAATAACATTATCTTGAGCTTTTTGAGTTAAAGTTTTAAATAGTTCAATTAATTTATTGGGGTCTTTTTCTTTTTTCATTTTTTTAAAAACATCAACATTTTTTCCAAAAGTGATGTTATCTAATATAAAAAACCTATTTATATTTGAAATATTATTAAAATGATTAAGAGAAAAATTCTGTTCATTTTTTAATTCTGATTTTTGATTTTTTAATCTGATATTTTGATTATAATTAAAATATATTGGCGAAATTCTCATATTGTATCCTTTTTTTTTGACAACAATAAAAAACTCGTGAATAAAAAAAGTTGATAAGAATTTATAAATAAAAAAGGCTCTCGATTGAGAGCCTTTTTATTGTTGTCGGGGTTAAATTAGTACATTTCAAGATACATTTTTGTTTCTAGGGGTGAAACATAAGTTCTAAAGATTTCACATTCTTTTTGTTTTGCGTGTGTAAATTCATTGAATATATGTTCTCCAAGAGCATCTTTTATTGTGTCGTTTTTCTTTAACATTTCAATTGCTTCTTCTAAGTTTGTCGGTAAGGAATCAATTTTAAAACGTTTTAATTCTTTTGGAGTCATTTCATAAATATTGTCTTCGATTTGTAATGGTGGTTCGATATGATTTTCAACGCCATCAAGTATAGCTCCTAAAATTACTGCCATAGCTAAATAAGGGTTACATGAAGGATCCGGTGAGCGAAGCTCTATTCTTGTTGCTTCACCACGTTTAGCAGGAACTCTTATTAAAGCCGATCTGTTAGCTAAGCTCCAAGCTAAATATACAGGCGCTTCATACCCTGGGACTAATCTTTTATAACTGTTTACAGTAGGGTTTGTAATAGCGCTGAACGATTTAACGTGTTTTAATAATCCTCCAATGCTATATAGTGCATCTTTTGAAAGTTGATAAACTCTGTCTTTTTCAAAAAATGTATTTTTACCGTCTTTAAATAATGAGATGTTACAGTGCATACCTGAACCGTTTATTCCATAAATCGGTTTTGGCATAAATGTTGCAAACATTCCTGCTTCTTCAGCTAGCGCTGTTACAACATATCTGAATGTCATAATGTTATCAGCAGTAGTTAGAGCATCAGCATATTTAAAATCTATCTCATGTTGACCTTTTGCTACTTCATGGTGGCTTGCTTCAACTTCAAAGCCCATTTTTTTAAGTGTTTTAACTATTTTTCTTCTTAAGTTTTCACCTTTATCTCTTGGAGCTATATCATAATAGCCGGCTTTATCTGACGGTGTTAGTGTAGGCATTCCTTTTTCATCTTTTTCAAATATGAAAAATTCCGCTTCAGGACCAACATTCATTTTATAACCCAATTTTTCTGCGCGTGCTATCATTCTTTTTAGGTTGCATCTTGGACAACCTTCAAAAGGTGTTCCGTCTGCATTGTGAATATCGCAGATAAATCTCGCAACTTTTAATTCTTCATCTGAACGCCAAGGTAAGATTGAAAAAGTTTTTAAATCAGGGTAAAAGAACATATCTGATGTTTCGATGTTTCTAAAACCTTTAATAGATGAGCCATCTAACATGATTTCATTATTTAAAACTTTATCTATTTGTTCATTAGGTACAGAAAGATTTTTCATGATTCCATTAATATCGCAAAATTCAAGTTTGATAAATTCAACATTGTTTTCGTTGATAATTCTTTTGATTTCTTCTTTGCTTAATTCTTTGCCGAGTGTTGGAATAAAACCTTCTGTCATATAAATCCTTTCTTTTTTGCTACAAAATAATATTATTTCTTAGTGAACTTCTTGTCAAAAAAAGATTTTATTAAGATTTTTAAAAACAAATTTTTTGATTTTGTTTTTTTTATTTTTTAAAAAAATATTTATTTTTTCTTATTTTTGTTTTAAAAAAATAAGAAAAATATAAGAAAAGTGTTCAAAAATTATGATTTTTGTTTTAAAAAAATCAACTTTACATTTCTTATACTTTTTTATAATTAGATTTTTAAAATACTTAATTCTATTATAAATAAAGAAAAGAGGGTATTTATGGAAATATATTTTACAAAAATGCAGGGTTTGGGAAATGATTTTATTTTAATGGATTATATAGATGGTCTTGATTATTCTAAACTTTCAAAAAAAATGTGCGATAGACACTTTGGCATAGGTGCAGATGGTTTAATTGTGGTTAATCCATCAGATATGCAAACATCTGATACTGATATTTCTTGGCATATTTATAATTCTGATGGTACAGAGCCTCAAATGTGCGGAAATGGTATACGTTGTCTTGCAAAATATGCAAAAGACAGAGCCTTGGTTGATAAAAACAAATTTAGCGTTAACACACTTAAAGGAATTGTTGAACCTGAAATTTTAAATAACGGCGAAATAAGAGTTAATATGGGGGCTCCTATTTTAAAAAAAGATAAGATACCTTTTTTAGGGAGTGAAAATTTAAACTTTTCAATTGAACTTGATAATAATTGTTTTCTTGCAAATGCAATAAGTATGGGTAATCCTCATTGTGTTATTTTTGTTGATAATGATACTAAAATGTTGGCGGAAATTTTTGGTCGTGAAATTGAAAATAATCCAAATTTTCCTGAAAAAACAAATGTTGAGTTTGTAAGAATTTTATCAAGAAATGAGATTAACATGGATGTTTGGGAAAGAGGCTGCGGAATTACCCTTGCATGTGGTACAGGAAGCTGTGCAAGTGTCGTAGCAGGTATTTTAAATGATTTATTGGATAATAAAGTAAAAGTAAATCTTGCAGGCGGAAGTTTGTTGATTGAGTGGGATGGAAATCCGGATAGTCCTGTTTATATGACAGGCGAAGCAAAAACAGTTTTTAGCGGAGTTTGGCACGAAGAATAAAGAAAGGAAAACAATGAAAATATCAGAAAGATTAGAAAAATTGCCACCATATTTATTTGCTCAAATTGATAAAAAAATTGATGATGCAAAAAAAAGAGGTATAGATATTATAAGCCTTGGGATTGGCGATCCTGATAAACCTACACTAACTAATATTGTAGATAAAATGGCAAAAGCAATAACAGAGCCTAAAAATCACGATTATCCTCCTTATCAAGGCACTTCAGATTTTAGAAAAGCAAGTGCGGATTGGATGAAGAAAAGATTTGATGTTGAATTGGATTATGATAATGAGGTGCTTGCGCTAATCGGTTCAAAAGAAGGTTTAGCACATGTATTTTTTGCTTTTGTGGATAGGGATGATATTGTTTTGGTACCTGATCCTGGGTATCCTGTTTATAAAAATGCAACAATTTTAGCGGGCGGATATGCATATAATATGCCATTATTAAAAGAGAATAAATTTTTGCCTGATTTTGATAAAATTCCTGAAGATATAGCTAAAAAAGCGAAATTAATGTTTTTAAATTATCCAAATAATCCGACAGGAGCTGTTGCAACATTGGATTTTTATAAAAAAGCAGTGGAGTTTGCAAAAAAATACGATATTTTAATTTGTAATGATCAAGCATATTGCGAGATGACTTATGATAATTATAAAGCGCCTTCTATACTTCAAGTTGAAGGAGCTAAGGATATTGCTATTGAATTTTATTCTCATAGCAAAAGCTACAATATGACAGGTTGGAGACTAGGTTTTGCATGTGGAAATAAAGAAGCAATTAACGCTCTTGGAATAATTAAAAATAATATAGATAGCGGTGTATTTAAAGCAATTCAAGAAGCAGGGATTGAAGCATATAACACACCAAGTGAAGAAATTGAAAAATTAAACAAAATGTATCAAAAAAGAAGAGATGTTGCTCAGTCTTGTTTAGCAGAATTAGGCTGGGAAATAGAACCTACTTTAGGAACTTTTTATCTATGGCTTCCAACACCTAATAAAATGTCGAGCAGTGCATTTTGCGAAATGGTTATTGAAAAAACAGGTGTCGTTTTAGTTCCCGGACTTGGATATGGTCAAAATGGTGAAGGTTATTTTAGAATTGCATTAACTAAAGAAGAAGATGTTTTAAAAGAAGCCTTTAAAAGACTAAAAGAAGCAAATATAAGATTTCAATAAAAAATAGGGGCTTTAAGCCCCTATTTTTATGCGTTTAGAGGAATATTGGATAATTTATTACCATAGGTAAGTTTTGCGAATTGGGGTAGATCCATTTTGTCTACTATTGCTTCGATGTAACAAAGTTTATTTTTATGTTCTGTTTGAGCTATTTCTAATGCTTTATCAAATTCTTCATTTGTTTTTGCTCGACAACTCCAAGATTCTCCATTAAAGACTTCTGTTAATTTTGAATAATTCCAAGATGATATGTTGTTGAATTCATCCATAGGATTTTTGCAAAGAACTCTTTCGATTGTGTAGCCTGAGTTATTGATAACAATGATTATTGGTTTTGCATTGTATCTCATCATGGAAGATACTTCTTGAGCTGTTAATTGATGAGAACCTTCTCCTGTGATTAATATAACTCTTTTATCTTTTTTAGCAATGCATGCGCCAAAACATGCAGGTGTCGCCCATCCGATTGAACCCCAAAGCACTTGATTGTTAAGTTTGATATTTTTGGGTAATTTCATTGGGGCAAAACCAAATTCAACTATACCTGTTTCTGAAAATACAATATCATCTTCTTTTATAAATTCTTGCAATTTTGAATATATGTAATCTGATTTTAATTCTTTTTCTTCGACATTTGCATCAAGCGGATTTATTTCTTTAGGGAATGTTGAATTGAATACAGGAGCTATTTTAGATAGTTCTATCAGAACATCTTTCATAAGTACATTATTGTATTTAATATTTTCAACAACGCAATATGTGCCTTTGATTTCTATCATCGAAGAAGGGTTATAGCTAAAATCAAATCCGAATGTATTTAAATCGCTATATACTGCACCTATTGAAGCTACACAGTCGGAAGTATTTATATAGTTATAGATTTCTCTATTCCATTTTTTACCTAAATATATTCCCATATAGCTTTTTACATCTTCATTTAGTAAACTTTTACCCATAAGCAAGGTTGTACTTGGATAATTAGTTTGATTTAAAAAGTCAATAAGTTCTTTTTTTGCTTCAAATCTTTCACATAAAACATCTGCTATCACTGTTGGTTTTTTTGCTTTTTTTAATAAATCCATGATATGATTTAGTGCTTTTACAAGATTTTTTTCATCGCTTTTTAATCTTGTGATATTTGGTTCATTTTTTATTTTCATTTCGCAAATATCATCAGGAATTGCAAGATATACAGGTTTTTTATAGTTTATTAAATCTGATATAACTCTATCTATTTCTTCTTTTGCATTTTCTTTAGTTAAGTATGCTGTTGTTTGTGTAACATTTGAGTACGCATCTTTAAAAGCATAATAATTAGGTTCTGCAAAGTTATGGTGTAAAATATCGTTGTTTGCTATATTTTTTGTTGCTGGAACTCCCACAATTTTTATAACAGGAACATATTCAGCAAAACTTCCTGCAATAGCATTTATTGCTGATAGTTCACCTACGCCGTATGTGGTTACTATCGCGCCATAGCCTTTTTCTCTTGCGTAGCCGTCCGCAGCATAACCTGCATTTAGTTCATTAGTACAACCTATCCAATTTGTGTTGTTATTTTTTTCTATTGCTTCAACTATATTAAAATTGAAATCTCCGGGTAATCCAAAAAAATCGTTAATACCAAGTTTTTCTAACTGCTCGATTAAATAATCGACGAGTGTAATTTCTGACAATTTTATTCTCCTTTTTTTGTTATTGCTTCGTTTTTATTATAAATATTTAAATAAAAAACTACAAAAATAGCATATTTTAGGGTGATTTTAACAATATATTAATTTAATAAAAAAAGATTTATTTTTCAAATTTTTTTTTAAAAAAAAGCCAAAATTACATTATTTTTTTTAAAAAAATATAAAAAATACTGTATTTTTAAAAATAATTCTGTAAAAAAATTCGTCTTTACAATTATTTATATTTTATAACATCGCTAAATTTTAAATTTATTCGCCAATTGTCTTTGTTGTATGGATTTTTATTTACATAGCTAAAATTATCTTTTTTATTTAAGATTTTTGTTTTATTTAAATAATAAACAGGTTGCCATTTTGTATCTGTTTTAATTATTACCCCGTTTTCTTTTTCTTTATTTGAAAGAGTTTTTTTAGAAAATGGATTTGTAGGATTTTTGATAATATTTTTTGTTGCAATCATTGGAGTATCAGCGTTTGTCATAAAATCTTGAGATATTTTTATTTTATTATTTTGATTAAAATCTTTGACTAATAAAAGCGCATTATATGGCATAAAGTTTTCCATCTCAAAATTTGTTAAATATGGATTTTGCAAGCCATATCCTATACCATGGTCTGAAACTATTATTATTCTTGTATTATCGTATACGTTATTTTCTTTTAAATAATCAAGATAATTGCCAATGAGTTTTAAAAAAGCAGTATTTGTGTGGTAATGTTTCATTGACCAAGAGTTTATTCTTTCGTCAATTTTTGGTTTGTAGTTTGTATCATGAAAATTTGATAAGTCATAATTAGGATATTTTAAATATGACGGATTATGAGTGAGTGAGCTATTAAAAACAATAAAATTATTATTTTTTGAAGAAAAATCAGTTATATCTGATAAATAATATAATTCAGAATATGCTTGAATAAATTCTTCAGAATAATAATTATGAACATTATTGTTAGGGTTGTGATATAGTCCATTATCATATAATTCTTCTCTAAAATTAATTGGAAGAATAGAAAGCAAACTATAAAAAATTAGATTTCTTTTTGATATTTTTCCATTTGCAAAATTTACTTTATCTTTTAATTTATTGCTTATTGCTTGCGGAATATTAAAATTTTTAATATTAAATTCATCATATAGTGCGCTTTGAGCTAAAATATCAATTTCTCTTTGAACTACGCCGCCCCATGTTTCGCTTTCCCAACCTTCATTAATAGGGTTTATTACAGTTGAACTCCATTTATTCAAACTAAAAATTGCAGGTAGCATTGTTATCGCTTGCGAGAATTTTTTTTCAAATACTAAATTTGTTTCATTCATATTTATAGGCGTATATTCATATCCGCCCAAAATAGCAGGATAGCCAAGAAGTGTATATTGTGCATAAGAAAGAGTGTTAGGATAATACGTAAAACCACTGAATTGTTCATATAATTTAGGTTGTTCGCTAAAAATTATTGGTAAATACGATGAAATTGCTCTATCTGCAAAAATAACGAGAACATTTTTCTTTGTTTTGCTTAATTTTATGTATTTTTCAAGTTTTTCTTGAGGATTTTCAGTTGTTTTTTGGTATTGATTTAATTTTGTTGAGATTTTAGCGATATTAACTGATGAAATAATAAAACAAGTGCTTAATATGGAGATTATAATTAAATATATTGGTTTAAATTTTTGTTTTAAAAAGGCTTTTATTGTAAAAAATGCTATTAATAAAATTACAATTAAACAAATGAAAAGATAAATTTTATTATATGCGCAAAAATCAATCCTTGCGCTATTAAAGACAAATGTATTGGTTAAAATTGAATTTGGCAATCTAAAAGCGCTTAGATTAAATAATGAAATAAACAAAAATAAAGTTAAAAATAAAGTTAGGAATTTTTTTATCTTGGCACAAGAAAAATAATAAATCGTGCCTCCCAAGAAAAAGAAAAAACCAAAATAAACGGATATTGAATAAAATAAAATTTCTTTTGGTGTAGCGTCATAAAATATAAATTCATAAGGCGAAGACGCTAAGATATTAGATGGAATATAAAAACCTAATAATATCCATAATGTTGCTAAATTTATGAAAAACAACTTTTTGTAGTTATCTTTTTGTTTTGTACTTTTTTCATCTTCTAAATTGATAAATTTTAAAATTATATTTTTAATTAATGAAAAAATATTATTAAAAATCCAATATATTACAAGTGCTGAAGGTGAATTATAAAGCAATATCAAAAATACAAAAGCAATGACTGTAATATTTATTTTTTCTTTTTTATTGTTTGCATAAATTAAACCAGCTATAAGATTAATTATTGTCATTAAAATAGGCAGAAGATTTATTTTTAGGTTACCTATAATTAAAAGATTATCAGGTTTTAAAAGATTATTTATAAAAAGACAATGTGCATTGTTTAAAATTTCAAGATTGCTAAAAAATGCGTAAGCTCCAATAAAAATAGGCACTTGAAGCAATAAATTCAATGATGTTTTAAGAGCCATTAAAGGATTATAGTTATTTTGTCTATAATATGTTTGCAAAAGAAAAAATCTCTCATCCCCTTTAAAATTTTTCTTAATTGAGTTAACTCTTTTGGATAATTTTTTTTGAATTTTTTCTTCTTCTTTTTGTATTTTTTGCGCTTTTAGCTGAAGCGGTAAACAAATCAGACAAACAATTAAACTAATAAGAAATATTGTAAGAATAATATTTTGATTGAATTTATATATGTTATCAAATAAAAATTCAAAAATTAAACACAAAGGACTGATAAAAATATTAAATATGAATTCCATTATTTAGCTCCTTTTGTGTTTCAATTAAAAAATCAACAACATTTTTTGCGGAATTACCTTTTTCTTCCCAAGCGTAATTTGATGCATTTATGATATTTTTTTCATAGTTTGGATTGTTTTTCATTTCTTCAATTATATTTTTTAGATTTTCAATATCGCCATTTTGAGGTTTTAATTCTTTTCCTATTTCGTCTAAAATTTTATATCTCCAAGCTGTTTCATCTAAATCAGAGCAATCCAAAGTATCAAAAATAATATCAGTTTTAAGATATAAAAAGGGTTTATTGAATAAAAACGCATAATCCATCATAATGCAGGAAAAATCGCTAATTAAAATATCTGCTCTTGATAAAGATTTTAAATTATCACTATCAAAATCCCAGCTTATATTTTTAGAATTTTTTGTTGATGTAATTAAATCATCTATTAATTTTTTATCAACTCTCAATGATTGTGGGTGTGGTCTAATTATTATTTCATATTCGGTATTTTTAAAATCCTCTAAAATTGATTTTCCAAATTTATTTAATAAGCTAAAGCGTCCCCAGCTTGGAGCTATTAGAATTGTAAATTTATCATTTTTTGGTTTTGTTTTAATTTCATTAAGCCTTTTTTTGTTGTAGTCCATATATGTACTTCCTACAACAGCAAGTTTTTTAGAAGGTAGTTTTCTCTTTTTTTCTATTTCTCTAATTAAAGGAATTTGAAATTTTGCATCACATAAAACAGAATCAAAATAATCAAGCGCAAAAAGTCTGTAATTCATTGAAAAGCTGATTGAATGAAAAATATGGCAATAATGTTTTGTGTTTTTAGAGCGTTTTAATTGAAATACATCAAGATGAGGTGTAGTTAAAAGACAAATATCAGCATTTAAAAAAGCAAGTTTAAAATATGCAGTATTGTTTTTTCCTATGTATTCGCTTTTTATGTAGTTATAATTTTTGCTAAACACAGGGTCATTTTTAGATGAAGTATAGTAAGTTAAATTTATTTTTCTTTTTTCAAATTCATCTAATATGGGTTTAAAAACGCAAAAATATTGGTTTCCCTCACTATATATTACAAAATTATGTTTTTTTGTTGATAATGATTTAGAAAAAAATCTTGTTTTTATTTTTAAAATTAATGAGTTGAATACAAAAAATATACTTGTTATAGAACACAATAAGAGCGAAAATAACATAGCGCCTGTATTTGGGTCAATATATGCAAAAGCAGGTAATGTTGTCGATATACAACATAATAATAGAATAATTATCAATTTATTTTTTGATTTATAATTCAACTCTACCTTCAAGAGCCTTTGCAAGAGTCATTTCATCAGCATATTCAAGCTCTGTTCCCATTGGTAAACCAAATGCTATTCTTGAAATTTTAATATTAAAAGGTTTTAGAAGTTTTCCTAAATATAGGCTCGTTGCTTCCCCTTCAACAGAAGGGTTTAGCGCTAGGATTATTTCTTTAATATCATTTTGATTAACTCGATATAAAAGCTCTTTTATTCTTATATCATCAGGTCCAATGCCATCAATTGGCGAAATTAAGCCTTGTAAGACATGATATAATCCATGGAATTCATTTGTTTTTTCAATTGCCATTAGGTCTTTAGTTTCGCCTACTACGCAAATGACGCTTTTATTTCTTGTTATATCTGAACATATTTCACATGGGTCATTGCATGACATATTAAAGCAAGTTTTGCAATATGAAATTTTTGTTTTTGCTTCAATCAATGCATTTGCAAAATTTTGAACTTCGCTTTCATTCATTTTTACAATATGCAAAGCTAACCTCATGGCGGTTTTTGGACCTATTGAGGGTAGCTTTTGAAAATATTCAATCAATTTTGCTAATGGTTTAGTGTATTCCATTTTTATTAAAATAGCCCGGGGATTGAGATTCCACCTGTAATTGATTTCATTTTAGCTTCCATTTGTTCGTTTGCTTTTTTGGTAGCGTCTGAAAGCGCTTGGTTTAATAAATCTTCAAGCATTTCAACAGTATCAGAATCAACTGATTCAGGATTTTGCGGATTGATTGCTTCAGGTTTTAGTTTAATTGATTTAAATTTACCTTGACCGTTTAGCGTTGCAACAACTGCACCGTTTCCTACTGTTGATATAATTTCTGCTTGTTCAAGCTCATTTTGTGTTTCTTTGAATTTTTTTTGCATTTTTTGAGCTTGTTGCATTACTTGCATCATATTCATCATAATTTATTTTCTCCTCAAGTCATTAAATATATTACTATTATATGATATTATATTTTTATATGCAAACTATAACTTATCTAGATGAATGTTTTAATAAAGGTAAATTATCAAGATGGCCCGATAATGTTATGCCATTGAAAGTTTTTATCGGCAAATTTAATTGGTATAAATCAAAAGGTTCAAATGATGAATATAAATATACTCAAATGATTATTGACGGTTTTAATCTTTGGGAAAAATTATCAGGTGGACTTGTTGCTTTTGAAAGAACAGAAAATCTGTATGAATCAAATATAAACATCGATTGGAAAAGAGTAGATAGAAAATCTCTAGGCTCTTGTACATTTAATTTTGATAAATTGGGAAGATATTATTCAGCCGAGCTTTCAATTGGTTTATCTGATGGAATTTTACATCATCAATATATGGATGAAAATGAAGTATTTCATACAATCGTTCATGAAATTGGTCATTCGGTAGGGTTGGGGCATTCTAAAACTAAGGGCGATATTATGTATGTACCCCATGAATATGGTGTTACAAATATTTCTCAAAACGATTTAACAACTCTAAAATGGCTTTATAAATTGCCTGTTGGAAAAACTAAAGAAGAAATTTTATCAATGTATTCATCATATAGAGCTCATTGTATTGATGATTTAGTTCAAAAGATTTTAGCTGAAGGCTATAAATCAGATTTTGAAAAAACAAAGGAATCTATTGAGCGCAACATTGTTCAAAAAGATTTGCTTGAAGAAAATCAAAATATTGGCGATTTAAAGAAATATTTAATGCAATTAAATAATCTAAAAATTAATATAAATAAACCTAAAAAGCTAGATTAATTCACTAGCTAATAATACTGCACCAATCATACCGGCATAATTTCCCGCTTTAGCATGATAGATTTTAGTTGGTGTTGTAACTATATTTTCATTTACAAATTTTTCAATTGTTTCTGTATTAACAAATTTTTCCATAGAGCCTGATAAAACAAAGCAATCGGCATCAAAAATATTATTTAATCCCAAAACTCCTAATGCAATATCATTCTGCCAAGTTTCAAGAGCTAAAATTGCTTTTTTATCCCCTTTTGAGGCTTTTTCTACTATATCATAAGTTGTTATATTGTCATCTTCAAATATTTCAGCCCCTGTTAATCTTAAACCGTTTCCGCTTGCATAGGCTTCAAAACAATCCCAAGTTCCACATGTACATTTGCGCTCTTTTTTTCTTGACATCATAAAGTGCATTTCGCCTGCGGCACCGGATTTTCCTTTTAATAATTTTCCGTTTATTATTATTCCTCCGCCAACCCCTGTTCCTAATGTCAGCATAATTGAGTTTTTGCAATTTATTGAAGCACCTATTTTATATTCTGCCCAAGCTGCGCAATTTGCGTCATTTTCAATGAATACTTTTTTTGTGCTTAAACTTTGAAAATCTATATCTTTATAGCCATTAGCTAAATTAGCGGTTGAGCCTATAACTCCTGTATTTTCGTTGTTTACTGCGCCTGCTGTTGCAATTGCTGTAAAATCAATTTCATTTTCATATTTTGAAATTATATTTTTTAATAAAGCAACTATTTCATCTTTTGTTTTTGGTGTTGAGGTTTTTTCTATTTCATTAATAATTTCACCTTGAAAATTAATTAACGCCCAAGAAATTTTTGTTCCGCCAATATCAATACCTAATGCTTTATTCATTTATTTTTCCTTCGTTTAATCTTTTTAATATTAATTGTGGTCTTGTAATGGCTGAACCCACTACAACAGCGTCTGCTCCGGATTTAAAAGCGTTTGTTATATCTTGTTTTTCCCAGATTTTACCTTCTAAAATAGTAAAAATATCAAGATTTTCTTTTATTTTTTTAACTAATTCAAAATCGGGGCAATCAGGATTATTTTGTGTTTCTTCAGTGTATCCGCTTAAAGTTGTGGATACAATATCAAAACCTAAATTATAAGCGTTTTGTGCTTCTTTAAATGTTGCAATATCTGCCATTGCGATTTTATTTTTGCTTTTGATGTATCTAACTAAATCTTCTAATTTTTCGTCATTCGGACGCTTTCTTAGTGTTCCATCAAGCGCTACTATATCAGCTCCTGCTTCAATTACTTTTTTGCAATCTTCAAGGGTTGGCGTGATATAAACTAATTCTTTATAATTTGCAGGAATTTTTTTTGGTTTTGTAATTCCTATTACTATTGTATTTGGAAACATTTTTTTAATGTTTTCAATATCTCTTTTTCCAGCCAATCTTACTGCCTTAGCTTTTGCATAATCGATGACACTTTTTGCCATAGCGTTTATACAAATTTCATCATATAAAGGTTCATCCGGCATTGCTTGAATTGAAACAATTATTTCATTTTTTAATGTTTTTAAAATATCCATAAGTTAATTTTACAACTTTTGTTTTGTTTTGCAAAATTATAAATCATTCTTTTAAAACCATACTGATATATGATTTATTTTATTTAAAATTCGAGAATAATAATTTTAACTTAGGGAGTTAGATTTATTATGTTCGATTGCGAAAATTCATCAGTTATTTGTATTGATATACAAGAAAAATTAGTAAATATGGTATCAAATTCTGATATTATTGCTCAAAACACTACAAAATTAATGAAAGCAGCTAATATCTTAAATGTTGATACGATAATTACAGAACAATATCCTAAAGGATTAGGCTCTACAATTAATTCTATAAAAGAAATTGCTGATTTTAAAACGATTGAAAAAACAACATTTTCTGCATTTAGAACACCCGAATTTCATTTTGACTTAAAGAAAAATATTATTATATTTGGCATTGAAACACATATTTGCGTTTATCAAACAGTTTTAGATTTGCTTGATGAAGGGCATAATGTCTATGTCGTAGCTGATTGTTGCGCTTCAAGGGCTCAATTAAATTATGAAACATCGCTTGAACTTATGCGACAAATGGGCGCTAAAATTACTAGCTTAGAAATGGTTTTATTCGAGTTTTTAAAAAGCTCAAAACATCCTAATTTTAAAGAAATTCAATCTTTAATTAAATAGTCACAATTCACCAATACCTTGATTTATATCAAGGTTTTATTTATAAAAGAGGTTTTTTATGATTAATAATATTTCAATGAATTCAGCGCAATTTTTGCAGTTGGATACGGATATAAGAACAACATCTACTTCAACATTTAATGCTCAAGATGCCTATGAAAATACATTTGAAGATGTTGTATCAGAAATTGCCAACAAAACCCAAGAAGAAGAAAGAAATAACAAAATTAATTTTTCTAATCTTGGAGCTCCTGCTGGATTTTTCTTAGATACCTCTTTATTAGATGAAATAAATAATGGTGCAGTTGAGCAAAAAGCGCCAATTAATCCTTATAGTTTATTGGATTAATTTTTATAAGCAATAATTTCTACTTCAACTTTAGCACATTTAGGCAACTTTGCTTCAGTGCAAGAGCGCGCCGGTTTTGATGTGAAATATTTAGCATAAATTTCATTGAATGCTGAAAAATTATTCATATCATCTAAAAAGCACATTGTTTTTATAACATCATCAAAACTATATCCTGCTTCATTTAAAACCGCTTCAATGTTTTTCATTACTTGAAGAGTTTGCTCTTCTATATTGCCATCAATAAATTGATTATTCTTTGGGTCGATTGCAATTTGACCTGAGCAATATAAAAAACCGTTTACTTTAATTGCTTGTGAATATGGACCAACAGGCTCCGGTGCATTTTTTGTATAAATTATTTCTTTCATTTTTTATTCCTTTGTTGTTATGTTGTGATACCCTGCTTCTTTAAGCGCATTTATTATTGTTTTAAAGTGTTCAAAGTTTCTTGTTTCAATAACTATATTTAAATAACATTCATTTATATCAGGGCCTTTTCCGCCTTGGTTATGCCTTACTCTTACAACATTTGCGCCATGATTTGCAATAATTGTGCTGACATCTCTTAATTGTCCGGGTTTATCTAATAATTCTATGGTTAAATATGAAATTCTGCCTGTTTTAACCAATGCTTTATTGATAACTCTTGATAAAATATTTACATCAATATTTCCGCCTGATACAAGACATACGATATTTTTGCCTTTTAGAGGAATTTTATCAAACATTACTGCTGCAACAGGTAAGGCTCCTGAGCCTTCTGAAATCATTTTTTCTTTTTCGATTAAAGTTAAAACAGCGCTTGCAATTTCATCTTCTTCAACTAAAACAATTTCATCAACAAAATCTTCGCAATATTGATAAGTTAGTTCTCCGGGCAATTTTACCGCAGTACCATCTGCAAATGTATTAACTTGGTTCAATTCAATTCTTTGTTTTGCTTTGTGCGATTCATACATTGAATCAGCGCCTTTTGCTTGCACGCCATAAACTTTGCAGGTTGGTTTAATTTGTTTAATGGTTGAAGCAACTCCTGAAATAAGACCGCCTCCGCCAATAGGAACAACAATAGCATCAACATCATTTAATTGTTCATAAATTTCAAGAGCAATTGTTGCTTGTCCTGCTATAACATCATTATCATCGAAAGGATGAATAAAAGTTGCGCCTGTTTCTTTTTGATATTTTATAGCTTCTTGATAAGCGTCATCATAAACACCGTCTATAAGTCTAATTTCAGCTCCATAGCTTCTTGTTGCTTCAACTTTTGAAATTGGTGCTGTAAGAGGCATAAAAATAGTTGCTTTTATGCCTTTTTCTTTAGCTGCAAGAGCAACGCCTTGTGCGTGGTTTCCGGCAGAACAAGCTATAACGCCTTTTTGTTTTTGTTCATCTGATAATTTTGAAATTTTATAATATGCACCTCTTAATTTAAAAGAGCCTGTTAATTGCAGGTTTTCTGTTTTTAGATAGACATTATTTTTGTCGCTTAAAAAATTTGAATGCGTAAGACTTGTTTTTCTTGCGATTTTAGATAGTACATTTTTGGCGTCATAAACCGTATCCAGCGTTAGTTTTTCCAAAATTATCTCCTTATTTTTAATAAAATTTTAGCAAAAAATATGAATTATAGCTATTTTTGTAACATTTTGAAAATAAGACAATAATAGGATGAAAATTCAAAAAAGATAAATTATTATAACGATTAAGGAAAAAATATGGCTATAAGAATACTGTTATTAATATTAGCTTTTGCTCTTGTTGTTAATCTTGTATTAACATTAGTCGGATTTTTTAGCGGAGTTAATTTATATGAAAAATACGGTAAGCAAATCTTGAATTTTTTTATAGGCTTTGCTCTCTTTATAATAGCTGTTTACATTGTTTTTGCGATTATGGGATTAATTTAAAAAGGATATAATATGACAAAAGATAAAAGTAGCTTGATTGTTGCAATAGTAATTTTATTTATAATTTTCATAGTTTTTTGTAACCCTATTGCAATAGTTGGAGTAGGCGAAAGAGGCGTTAAAGTTACTCTTGGCAGAGTTTCTCCTCAAAGTTATGCAGAGGGCGTTCATTTTGTTACACCTTTTATTTCAAAAATAAAAGTTATGAATGTTAAAACTCAAAAACTTTCTACTCCGACTGAAGTTTATACAAAAGATATTCAGCAAGCAAAAATAAGCTATGTTGTAAACTATAATCTTATGCCTCAACATGTTCATGAAATGTATAGATTAGTTGGTATGAATTATGTTGATACAATTTTAATTCCTGCTATTGAAGGTAATATCAAAGATGTTATAGGCAAATGGAATGCTCAAGATTTAGTTGCAAATAGAGCGACTGCGACTGCTGATATTTTAAATAAATTACAAACTCAATTAGAAAAGAAATATATTAATGTTACTTCTTTTCAAATAATTGATATTAATTATTCTGAAGTATTCGAAAGAGCAATTGAATCAAAAGTTACAGCAGAACAAGAAGCTCTAAAAGCTAAAAATAAAACCGTTCAAGTTGAAGAAGAAGCAAAACAAAAATTAATTACAGCGCAAGCTGAAGCAAAATCAATGCAAATAAGAGCTACTGCTCTAACTCAAAATAAAGCTCTTGTTGAATATGAAGCAGTTCAAAAATGGGATGGAAAATTGCCTCAATATATGATGGGTGGTTCAGTTCCATTTATAAATATGACACCTAAAAAATAATTTAGATATAAAGAATATGCAAAGCTATCAAATTTATTTGATAGCTTTGTTGTATAATGATTTCAACAAGAGGTTATTTATGAACATACTAGAAGCAAAAATGCTTGATATACTTGTTGATTTGCATGAAAATCACAATGTAGAAAGTATAAAAGCAGAATTTGAAGCCGAAGGAACAAGACTCGAAGAAGCATTAAGATTAAAAGAAATTGTTACAAAAGCAGGTCTTGATTTAACAATAAAAATAGGCGGTTGTGAAGCAATTAAAGATATGTATGATGCAAGAGCAATAGGAGCAAGTACTATTGTTGCGCCTATGATTGAATCAAGCTATGCTCTTAAAAAATACGTGCAAGCGCTAAACTTTGTTTTTCCTCAAGAAGAAAGAAAACAAATCAAGTTTTTAATTAATATTGAAACAATTTCAGGTTTTAAAAATTTAGATGATATTATCAATTCTTCAGAGTTTTATGAAATCAACGGTATTACCCTTGGAAGAAGTGATATGGCAGGTTCTATGGGTTTATCTAAAGATAAAGTTGATAGCGATGAAATTTTTAATATGGCAGAAATTATATCTTTAAATATGAAAAATTTAAATAAAGATATGGTGATTGGAGGAAATGTTTCAGCGCTATCTTTGGATTTTTTTAAAAAAATACCTTATCTATCAAGGTTTGAAACAAGAAAAGTAATTTTTAATCGTGAAATTTTAAATAAAAATCCTCTAAAATCTCTATCAAAAGCGCTAGAGTTTGAATTGATGTGGCAAAAAAATAAACTAGAGTTTCATGAAATGATGTTGAATAAAGATAAAATCAGATTAAA
Organism: Candidatus Gastranaerophilales bacterium; assembly: GCA_944324915.1. Taxonomy (GTDB): domain Bacteria; phylum Cyanobacteriota; class Vampirovibrionia; order Gastranaerophilales; family Gastranaerophilaceae; genus RUG14156. The sequence goes on from CALUYD010000002.1 coordinate 170,659, forward strand.
ACTTTTAGAAGAAAGATATGAAAAGTTAACAAGTTCTACTTTCTAAATTTAATAAAAACTCTTTAATTTTATTATTGTAGGCAAAACCGCCTAATTTAGCTGATTTTGGTATTACTCTATGACATGGAATTATAATTAAAATCGGATTTTTATTGCATGAATTTCCAACTGCTCTTTGAGCGTTTTTATTGTTGATTTTATTTGCTATTTCTTGATAGTTTGATGTTTTTCCGTATGGAATTTTTTTTAATTCTTCCCAAACATTTTTTTGAAAAGGTGTTCCTTTTAGTAAAATCGGTATATCAAAATATTTTCTTTTATTTGAAAAATATTCATCTAATTGATGACGTATTTTTTTAGATAACTCATTTTCTTTTGAAGATAGACCGATTTTTTCACTCGGCTTTAGTGAAATCAATTTATTTTCATAAATTTGAAATTCAAATATTCCTATTGGTGAATTATAGTAAAAATTTTCTTTTGTATTAATCATGAGTATGTTTTGGTCTTAAAAGAAGCATTTTTGTATTTTCAATCGCTTTTAATCCATGTGGAGTTTTAGCAGGCATTATAATCATCTCTCCTGCTTTTAATCTATGAATTGTGTTGCCGATAGTTATATCGGCAACACCTTCTATAATTTGTGCTACTTCATCTTCTTTATCACAATGAAGTTGTCTTTCTTGTCCTGATTTAAAAGAAATTAGAGTAAGTGAACTGTTGTTATTATCAAATACTAATTTTTTATTGATATTTTCTAAATATTCAATGTCTTTTAAATTAATTATTTCGCTCATTATTTAATATTTCCTCTAAATCTTCTTTTGGAGTTGTTATAGGTTTTATTTTATATTTATCAACTAATATATTCAAGACATTAGGGGAAATAAAATTTGGTAAACTTGGTCCAAGTTTAATATTTTCAACACCCAAATATAAAAGTGTTAATAAAATACATACAGCTTTTTGCTCATACCAAGATAATATAAAACTTAGCGCAAGTTCATTTATTGAGCAATTAAAATTTTCAGCTAATGCATTTGCAACTTTTATTGCTGAATATGCATCATTGCATTGACCCATATCTAAAATTCTTGGTATACCTTCGATATCGCCTAAATTTAAATCGTTAAATCTGTATTTTCCGCAAGCTAAAGTAAGAATAATAGAATCTTTTGGGGTTAATTTTGCAAATTCGCTGTAATAATTTCTTCCCGTTTTAGCGCCGTCACATCCGCCAATTAGGAAAATATGGTTAATTTTTTTAGATTTGATTAATTCTATTATTTTATTTGCATGACTTAATACGCTTTTGTGTCCGAAACCTACTAATAATTTATCTCCGCCATTAATACCTGTCATTTTTTTGTATTCGTCATATCCTTTAAGTTCAAGTGCTTTTTTAATAATTGGTGTAAAATCTTTTTTATCGTCTATATGTATAACATCAGGATATCCTACAATAGATGTTGTAAAAACTCTATCTTTATAGCTTTCTTTTGGTGGCATTATACAATTTGTTGTAAATAATATTGGAGCAGGAACATTATCAAATTCTATTTGTTGATTTTGCCAAGCTGTGCCAAAATTACCTTTTAAGTGTTTGTATTTATTTAATTTTGGATAGGAATGAGCCGGAAGCATTTCTCCATGGGTATAAATATTAATATTTTTATCTTTTGTTTGTTCAAGCAATAATTCTAAATCTTTTAAATCGTGTCCTGTTACAATAATGAACGGTCCTTTTTCGATGTTTGTTGTAACCTCTTTAATTTCAGGATTTGAAAAAGTCTTTGTATTTGCACTATCCAATAATTCCATACATTTTAGATTGATTTTTCCTGTTTTTAGGACAAAATTAATTAATTCTCCGATTGATAATTCTTCTGCTATTGCTTGCAATGCTTCATAGAAAAAATCATTTACTTCATCATCGCTGTATCCTAAAACTTTTGCATGGTGACTATATGCTGCTATTCCTTTTAGACCGAATAAAATTAATGATTTTAAACTTTTGATGTCCTCATTTTCTTCATTCCATAATTTTTTAATATCAAATTTGAAATCACAATTTATATTTTCTTCAACTTTATCTATAAATTCTTTTATGGCTTCATTATCATAATTAACATTTGTAATTGTGATAAATAACCCATTTATTAATAAATTTGTATTTTGGGGGGTTTTATCATTGCATATTGCAAGTTCAACTAAAGCATTAATTAATTCATCTTGAAGATTTGCAGTATCGGCTTTTTTGCCGCATACCCCTTGAATTGTGCAACCTTTTTTAGGAACACTTTGTTCACATTGATAGCAAAACATATCCATATTTTCTTCTCCTTTTTTTGTGTGTTTTTATATTATTGCTTTAGTTTTGGTTTGTCTTGATGATATAAGCTAGTTTTTTAGATTAGTTTTGATTGGATAATATATTTTTTAAAAATATGTATTATCTTTAAAATATGCAATAAGAAGAATGACATATAATTCAATGAAGAAAAAATTTGATATAGAAAAATATATCGAAATGTTTATTTAAATTTTTTGTATAATTCTTCTAAAAAAAGTTTGGCAGGTTTAGAAAAAACTTGATTTTTCTTCCAAGCGATATTTATCTCAACTTCCAATTTTGGACTTAGCGGTCTAAAGCATAGCGGAGAATTTATTGTGTTTTTGATTAATCTATCTAAGCCTAGAGTATACCCTATTTTATTTTCTGTCATAATTGCAGCATTATAAATTAAATTATATGTTCCTGCTATATTTAATTTTTCAAAGTTATCCCCAAACCAATTTAAAATAGGATTGTTATTAAAAGTTTTCTTTATTGCTTGTCTTGAAATTAAAATCGGTAAATTTATTATGTCTTCAATTTTTACATTTTTCTTTTTGGCTAAAGGGTCATCTTGTCTTAGTAGAATACCCCAAGTATCTTTTTTTCTAAGATTTAAGTATTTGTATTTGTCTGGAACAAAGGGTTCGATAAAAATACAAAAATCTAATATGCCTTTATCTAGTTTTTCTGATAAGTCTTCGCTGTCGCCTGAAACAATATGAAATTTTATTTTAGGGTAATCCTTTTTTAATGTTGCCATTATATCTGAAATTATGCTTATTGATTTTGTTTCGCCTGCGCCGATATAGATATCTCCTGTGATTTCATCTTTAATTGAGCAAAATTCGTTTTCTGTTTTTTCAACAAGTTCAATAATTTCTTCTGCTCTTTTTCTTAAAATCATACCTTCCGGAGTTAAGGTTACATTGTGATTACCTCTGATGAATAATTTTTGACCTAGTTCTTTTTCTAAATCCTGTAATTGTCTTGATAATGTAGGTTGCGTTAAATGCATTGAGTTTGCAGCTTTTGTGATGTTTCCTATTTGTGCAACTGTTAAAAAATATTTTAAAACTCTTATTTCCATATTTTTATTTTACTTTATTTGTTATGCCTGTCAAGCATATCAGATAATTTAATATAGGTATTTGCTATTTCACTAAAAATAGTAAATAATAATTTTATAAATAAATTTTTTAAAGGGTATTTGTTATGAATAATAAAGAATTTATTGAGAAAATGAATAAAATTGAATATATTGATGAAAATTCAATTTTGTATGAAAAATTCCATTCTTTAAGCGAAGAAGCAAGAAAAATAACAATGGAATTGAATAACAAATATCATACTCAAGATGAAATAAGAGAGCTTTTTTCGCAATTAACCGATAAAAAAATAGATAATAGTTTTAAATTGTTTCCGCCATTTTATACTGAATGCGGGATAAATATAACTCTAGGTAAAAATGTTTTTATAAATGCTTGTTGTAAATTTCAAGACCAAGCAGGAATTGAAATAGGAGATAACGTTTTAATAGGTCATAGTGTTGTAATTGCTACCTTAAATCATGATTTTAATCCGAATAAAAGAGCATCTATGATACCAAAGAAAGTAAAAATTGGCTCAAGCGTTTGGATAGGCTCTAATTCTACAATTCTTCCGGGGGTTACCATTAATGACGGTGCAATTATTGGCGCAGGTTCTGTTGTAGTTAAAGATGTTCCTAAAAATGCGGTTGTAGCAGGAAATCCTGCAAAAATTATAAAATATATTGAAAAGGAGTAAATATGGCAAAAAAAGTTTTGATTATAGCTACAAGCCCAAGAAAAAACGGAAATTCAAATAGATTAGCTCAAGAATTTGAAAAAGGCGCACTAAGTAATGGAAATGAAGCTGAAATTGTGTATCTTTACGATAAAAAAATAGCCTTCTGTAAAGGTTGTATGGTGTGTTCCGGGCTTCATAAATGCGCAATTAATGATGATGCAAATACTATAATTGAAAAGATGAAAAATGCTGATGTTATTGCTTGGGCAACTCCTGTTTATTATTATAATATGTCAGGTCAAATGAAGACTATGATTGATAGATCTAATGCGCTATATTATACAGAAAATAAATTTAAAGATATTTATCTATTGGCTTGCGCTGCTGAAAATCATCCTAGCGCTATTGATGGCACAATAACAGGATTAAAAGGCTGGATAGCTTGTCATAGCGGTGTAGAGTTAAAAGGCGTTATAAGAGGTCTTGGGGTTTATGAAGTTGGAGCTATCGAAAATATGCCTGTTTTAAAAGAGGCTTATGAAATGGGTAAAAATATTTAAAAGGAGAAAATCCAATGTTATATGATACGCATTATAAAGAAGCTAAAAAAGTAACTTTTAAAAAATATGATTTAAATATATCAGGGCTTTTGTTTTTGCCTTCCGGTTTTGATGAAAATAAAAAATATCCCGCAATCGTTATAACGCACCCTGGTGGCGGTGTTAAAGAACAATGTTCTTCTTTATATGGCTGGAATTTAGCTCAAAATGGTTTTATTGCTTTAGCTTTTGATGCTTCCTATCAAGGTGAAAGTGATGGAATTCCAAGATGTCTTGAAGATCCGACCTCACGAGTTGAAGATATACGCTCAGCAGTTGATTATTTAACAACGCTTGATTTTGTTGATGAAGATAAAATCGGAGCAATGGGAGTGTGTGCCGGTGGCGGATATACTATGAATGCCATTCAAACTGATTTAAGAATAAAAGCAGCAGCAGGAATCAGCACTTGGGATGTTGGAGATAGTGCTAAAAATGGTTTCCCCGGTGTGAATGAAGAAAATTTCTTGCAAAATTTATTAACTGAAGTTGCAAAAGCGCGAACTGCACAAGCAAAAGGAGAAGAACCTAAATATTGGAAATATGTTCCTGAAACAGAAGAAGAAATTAAAAATGCCCCTTCTGTTATAGCAAAAGAAGCAAGCGAATATTATAGAACGCAGCGTTGCTTTTATCCTACAACAACAAATAGGTATCTTGTTTCAAGCAATGATAAACTTGCGGCGTGGGATGCTTTTTGTCATATTGATACAGTTTCTCCAAGACCAATTTTGTTAATTGTAGGAAGTAAGGCTGATACGTTATATTATAGCGAAGATTGTTACAAAAAAGCGCTTGAGCCTAAAGAAATTTTTACAATACAAAATGCAACTCATGTTGATTTATACGATAAACCTCAATTTGTTAATCAGGTTGTAGAAAAATTGGTTTCATATTTTAAAAAATATCTTTTAGGAGAGTAAAAATGTTTAACAAGATTTTGAAATTATTTTTTATTGGAGTATTTGTTATGGGTTTAGCTGATATTGCAGAAGCAAATGTAATAAAAAAATGGGATAAGGTTTTTGAAAAATCCGATAATGTTATAGTAAAAAAAGTTAAATTTAATAATAGATTTGGAATAACTTTGGTTGGTGATTTATACATTCCAAAAGCAATGAAGCCAAATGAAAAATTACCTGCTATTGCAATTTCTGGACCTTTTGGAGCAGTTAAAGAGCAAGCCTCCGGTCTTTATGCTCAAACACTAGCGCAACATGGTTTTATAACATTGGCATTTGATCCAAGTTTTACAGGTGAAAGCAAGGGAGAACCCAGAAATGTTGCTAGTCCTGATATAAATACAGAGGATTTTTCTGCTGCTGTTGATTTTTTAAGTAATTATAAAAATGTAGATTCAGATAAAATTGGCATATTAGGAATTTGCGGTTTTGGCGGATTTGCCCTTAATGCTGCTGCTATTGATACAAGAATTAAAGCAACAGTAACATCAACAATGTATGATATGACTAGAGTTAGCGCTTACGGTTACAATGATTCTATGGATAAAAATGAAAGATTTGAATTAAAAAAACAGTTGAATAATCAAAGAACTATTGATTTTAAAGAAAAAAAATATGCAAAAGCAAGCGGTTTGCCTGAAAAATTAACAGGCAAAGAACCTCAATTTGTGGCGGATTATTGGGGATATTATAAAACGCAAAGAGGCTTTCATTCTCGCTCTATAAATTCTAATGGAAATTGGAATTTAACTTCTTCATTATCATTGATTAATCAACCTATATTGAATTATGCAGATGAAATTGATACTCCTGTTTTGATGATACATGGCAAAAATGCTCATAGCAGATATTTTTCAGAAGATGCTTATAAAAAATTAAAAGGTGAAAATAAAGAACTTTTAATAATCGAAGATGCTAATCATGTAGATTTGTACGATAATTTGGAAAAAATTCCTTTTGATAAAATTGAAGCGTTTTTTAGTAAAAATTTAAAATAGTTAAAAGGTAGCAAAAATGAAAAAAAGGTCTAAAATTGTAATAAATTTATTAATTATAAATTTTTTATTTAATGCTTGTTTTGCTATACAAATTAATAAGATTGATAAAGGGATAAATATGAAAAAAATTGAACAAACCGCAGGAAGAGCTCAATTAGGAGATTTTGCACCTGATTTTGCTCATTATAATGATGATATTTTGTTTGGTGAAAATTGGAACAATCAAGATATTGATTTAAAAACAAGGAGTATTATTACCGTTGTTTCTTTAATTTCTATGGGAATTGTAGACAATTCTTTGATTTATCATCTGCAAAATGCCAAAAATCACGGCGTTACAAAAAATGAAATAGCTTCAATAATTACGCATAACGCTTTTTACGCTGGCTGGCCAAAAGCCTGGGCTGCTTTTAATTTAGCAAAACAAGTATGGAATGAAGAATCATCTGAAATATCAAATAAAGAACAATATGAAAAAACAATTATGTTTCCGATAGGAGAAGAAAATGTTGCTTATTCAAAATATTTTAAAGGAAAAAGCTATTTAGCGCCAATTTCTAGTGAACAAGTTAAAATTTATAATGTGACTTTTGAGCCTAAATGTCGTAATAATTGGCATATTCATAAAGCCAAAACAGGCGGTGGTCAAATGCTTATTGGTGTAGGTGGAAAAGGAATATATCAAGAATGGGGAAAAGAGCCTGTTGAAATCACTGAAGGCACCGTAATTAATATTCCTGCAAATGTAAAACATTGGCACGGCGCTCAAAAAGATTCTTGGTTTTCTCATTTGGCTGTTGAAATAGATGGAACGCAAACTCAAAACGTTTGGCTTGAAGAAGTGAGCGATGATGAGTATACGAAATTGCATTTGTAAAATTGTTATAATTTAAAGTTTTTATAATAAAAATGACTGTTCAAAGAGCTATTAACTTAGATTTTGAATAGTCATTTTCATTATTATATTTTATGTTTTAAAGTGATTTTTGTTAATTATTTAATTTTACTTGCTGCATCTTTTATGCCTTGTACAAATGGTGAATTTGCAAAGGATTTAAACATACTTTTAGGCCAATTTAAGAAATGTTGTTGAGTTAGAACTACTTTTGCAGCGCTTTTTGATTTTGCTCCTAACATATAGCCTCTTGTATAATCATTTATTCCATCGACTATTTTTGCTGTTTTACGATTTTCAATACAGCTTTTAGCTGTTGATATTAATTGGGTAGGTTTTATATTCATTGCCATTTCTCTTTATTTGTAACTATTATAAAGAAAATAACTTTAAATAATTGCTAATTTTTGGTTTTTTGTTATTTTTTATTAATTTGAAAGTAAAATATTTTTTAGGTTCTTTAATAGAACATAACTTGAGAGAAAGAATTTATTTATCAAAATTAATTCGATTAGTGGAAATGTTAATTTTTGGGCAAAATTAAGCCAAGATACAAAAAGAATTCTCGATTGGCAATAAAAAAAGGCTTATTTCTAAGCCTTTTTTTATTAGCAAGGGAGAGACTCGAACTCTCGACCTCACGGGTATGAGCCGTACGCTCTAGCCAGCTGAGCTACCTTGCCATATCGATAACTGCTGTGAATAAATCATCTCATAAAAAATTTTAAATTTCAAGTATTTATTAAACATTTAAAAGCTCCGATAACTCGGAGCTTTTAAATTAATCATCTGCTTCAGGAAGTTTGTTTTCCATCGGACCATTAGGCATTTTACCTTCTTTAAAATGTTTTTTCATCATTTTTTTGTGACATGGACAATCGCAATTATGTTTTTTAAAGTGGTGTCCACCCATCATATGATGATAATATCCTTTGTGCATCATAGGCATCATTGGTATCATAGGCGGTTTGTGTAGTGCTGCAAATAGACTTATTGCGCAAAAACCACCAACAAAAGTACCAAGTGCAACAGTTAAGAATTTTTTAAAACATTTACTTTTGCAAAAGCATTGTTGTTCTTCTTGTGTTATTTTAGTTTCCTCTGACATAAAATTCTCCTTTATCAATCGTGTACACAAATTAAAACGAAATAAATTTTCTAAAGTTCATTTTTTATATTACAACTTTTAAAATTAAAATTTTATTATCCTATTTAGCTATTTATTAAATCTTCTAAATCTTCAAATTTATTTAAAATGCGCTTTGCGCCGGCATGTTTAAAATTATTAACCATTTTATTATAATCACTATTAGCTGGAATTATTGCTATGGTTTCAATATTTGCCATATTTCCCGTAATTACATCATTAAAACTCGAGCATATGTATTTAATATCTTTATGGGGGCAATTTTCAATTATTTTAATTGCTTCTTTTGGATTTGGTTTAAAACTTTTATCTGATGAATTTTGAGGAGTGATATAACGATAGAAAAACTTATCAATATCAAAGTCTACAAGTATATTTTTAATATCTTCTTTGCTTTTTTCGCTAAAAATTACAAAGTCATATTTTTTAGATAGGTTTTCTAATGTTCTTTTAAAAGATATGTTTTCATTTTTATTATTGGTTAATATTTCATCTATTCCAAAAATTAAAATATCTTTTTTATTGAATAATTCTGCCATATATTTAACTCCCCCAACAGTTGGGATTGTTATTCTAAGATAAGATTTTATTGGGGAGTTTTTGGGGAAGTTTTTTGTAATTACTCCATATTTTTTTAATTTTTCAAAGTAAAAATCGCTATAATTTTCAAAATCGCAAAGAATGAAATTCGCTTCACTTAAATAAGGTTTAAACCCTTTTTCGCTAAGCATTTGTATTAATAATTCTTTTGCTTTGTGGTTCAATTCTTTTATTTCATCTATTCTTTTTGTGTCGTTTAAAATACTTAATGCACAATGAAGTGCAATAATATTGACGCTATAAGGAATAATAACTTTTTTTAAATTTTCTATTATGGAGCTATTGGCGATTACAACACCAAATCTTATTCCTGCTATTGCATAATCACAAGAACATGATTTTACTATAACAACATTTTCATATTTTTTTGTTAATTCAATGTAATCTTCAAAAGTTGCGCAATATGAGAAATTAATATAGCTGCAATCGATTACAAAAAGAATATCTTTATATTTATTTAAAAAATTTTCTATTGCTGATGCTTTTGTAAGTTCTCCTGTTATATCGTTTGGAGTTGAAATGAAAATAATTTTTGTATTTTGAGAAATATTTTTCTCTAAAATTTCTTTATTGAAATTACAACTTATATATTTAATTTGTGCATTATTTATTTTTGTGTAATTTTCAAGCGTAGAGAAAAATAATCCGGATGATAAAATTTCTTCATTTTTTTCTAAATAACTTGTTATTATTGCGCTATGTGCTTCATTAGCGCCATTTGTAAAAATAATATTATTTTTATCGATATTATATTTTTCGCAAAATTTATTTTTTAATTTTTCGTATGTTGGATATAGTGATATCTCTTGAGCTGAAATGTTTCTAATTGTGCTTAATATATTATTGGCACATCCATAAATATTTTCGTTTAAATCAAGTTTTAGTCGCCAACTTTGATTGTTTTCAGTATTATTTGGGGAAATATTTTCAAGAGCTTTTTTAGGTTTAATCATAGCAAAAATTATACTATAATTTTGCTAAGAAATAAATCAGCGCCTTGCATATTGGTATTTTTCTTTTACTTCAATTCTTAAGTTAGCGAGTTCTATATCGTCATAATCGACATAACTTGTTTGAAATAAATTTCTTCCTGTTTTTATAACGAGCTCGTTTGTGTCTTTTAAAATGCTTTTTGGAATAACAATTTCAATGTTATCGCCGTTTAATTCAAGATTAGCAATTTTATGACCATTAACAAAAACTTCACTTGGGGATGAATATACTTTTGCAATTCTATTTTGACCGTTTTGTTTTGCTTTTTTAGTATCAAGCCCTATTATTGTACCAATTTTTACAATTACTTCTTCTTTGTTTGTATATTGGGGTCTTTTAAATGTTTTAGATAAAAAATGTCCGTTTGCGTTTGAGCGAAATTCGTATGAGTTTGCTGAATTATCGCTATACATATTATCTCCCAAATGAATTACTCCTTGAGAAATCTGCATATCAAAAGGACTTGCTTGCTCAATCCCAAGTTTTAGGGGCGAGTTAAATACACTATTGTCAACCGTAAGAGAAAATATCTTATATCCGTCTTTTTCAACAAACATAATGGCTTTATCGCTTATATCGGCATTTAATTTAAAGTTGCCATTATTATCTGAAAATGTTGTATAGTTTATTTCCGGTATTGAAATTTTAACACCCGACAGAGGCTCGTTCGTTTTTGAATCTATGATTTTATTGCCGTAATTTAAGTCGTTGTGGTCAATTTTTCCTGATATTACGTCTGCATAAGATATGCTTGATAAAAATATTATATAAATTAAAACAGATATTATTTTTTTCATTTTAACCTCGCTATCTATAAGATTTAAATGATTTTAGAGGTTAAAACAATGTATTAAACTTTAATGTTATGTAGTAAAAAAGTGTAATAAAAAACCGCCATAAACAATAATGGCGGTTTTAAATGCATTTAACAATTATCTATCTCTCTTGAGAAACAGGTACAATAATTTCTTGACCTATTCTTATTGCTGCAGGATTTGTAATGTTGTTAATTCTTTGCATTTCTAGGATTTTAGCTTCATCATATTTGCCATAAAATCTGTATGCAATGCCGTTTAGTGTGTCGCCTTTTTTAACAATGTATTTTTCATTTGTTACAACAGGTTCACTTGGAGCGTCAACAACATTTTCAGTTCCTATAACTGCAACATTTGAAGATGTTTCAATTTCATTAGACACTTTTGGGTGCATAGAAAAAATTGAAACAATTAATGTAATTAGACACATAAACAATACGCCGGCTACAAAGCCAATGGTTAAATATGTAGCAGGAGATTTTTGTTTAGTTGTTTTTGCAACATTGTGTACTTTTTGAATACCTTTTTGAACATTTCCCCATAAAATATCCAATTCTTGAGCTTTTGCAGCTCTGTAATATTGGTTTAGTTGGGATTTTGTGCTTTGTTTTTTTAAGTCTGTTTGAGAAATGTTTGCTAAAACTCCCATTTTCTCACGTGTAAGACCTGATCTGTGTAGTGTTGAACCTTTCATTTGTCACCTTTTATAAATAGTCCTTTAGACATGTTATAAAGAGGTTTATCTAAAGTCAAGTTAGAGCAGGTTTGTGTAAAGTTTTGTTAATTATTTTTAATGGTTGCTGAATTTGCGCAATCAAACATTGCATCCAGCAGTTTTTTGTTTTTTTCTATGTTAAATCCGCCCTCTTTCAAATATTCAATCATTCTTGATTTCCATAGATTAAATAGCTCCTCATTTGTCATATTAAGGGCATCAGCTACTTTTTTAAGCTCGCAAAAGTCTATTTGTATTGGTTTTGCGCCTCTTAGAATATCTACAAGTTCAAGTCTTTTTTTTCTTTCAAAAAGTTTTAAAAAATCAAGAGTTGAATAGCCGTTAAATTTAATCAAATCTTTCAAGAGTAAAAGATTTTCACTAAAAGTTATATTTTCTGAGGGTATTTGATATTCCATAAAATCTTCAGGATTTATATCCATTACTGTTGCAATGCGCTCAAGAGTTATAGAGCGTGTAGAAAATGGTATATTTTCATCAATAAGATTGTAAACATAAGATAGTGTAACGCCTATCATTTGCGCAAATTCTTTTTTATGAAGATTATTTTTTTCTAAAAAATCCGCTACCATCTTCGAACTTTTTATATTAGTATCTTGCATTTTCATTTATATTGATTTTACTCCGTCTTGTATGCTATTTTACAAATAACCTCTTTTGTTTATTTTTTAATTACCAACAAAGATAAATAACAAAGTGTAATTCAAATCAACTTTAAAAGATGAAAGAAAATTAAAATGAAAGCAATAATAGGACTAGGTAATCCGGAAGAAAAATATAGATTTACTCGTCATAATACAGGTTTTCTTATGATGGATGAGGTTTTAAGGGCTCATAATATAACTTTGAGTGATAAATTTAATTCTTTTTTTGGAAAATCAGGTGATGTATTGTATTTGCTTCCAAAAACATACATGAATTTATCCGGAAACGCAGTTATTGAATTAATGAACTTTTATAAATTAACTAACAAGGATATTTTAGTCATTTATGATGACGCTACTATTGAATTTGGAGTATTCAGATTAAAGAAGAGTGGTTCTTTTGGTGGTCATAATGGTGTAAAATCAATTATTAACAGAATAGGAACTGATGTTTTTGACAGATTAAAAGTTGGTGTCGGATTAGTTCCTCCAAATATTCCTATTGATAGTTTTGTGCTGGGTAAATTTTCAGCTGATGAATTGCAAGGTGTATCAAAAATGGCGCAAAAAACAGTAGAAGTTGTTGATTGCTGGCTAAAAGAAGGCATTGAAAAAGCGCAAAATAAATATAACGGAAAAATTATTTAATTATATTTCTTCAGCTTCAACTGAATCAAAATGAGCTTTTACTTCTTTTTGAATTAATTTGCCTTGATGATAATACATATCCGCTTTTTGTTTAATATTTTTTGATAAACCGTCTGCTAATTTAACTTGTGATAATGCAGAACCGGCAATTATACCGTACGGTGCAACAGTTGAGATAATTTCTGCTGATTTACGGTGTTTTTTAACAAAAGGTTTGAATGTATTTTCAACAAAACCTGCTAGTTTTGTTTCATTAATTTCTTTGCTTAGCTGATTAGCTTCTTTTTTAAGGAATTTCAATGCTGTTTTTCCTGTTTTTGAATTTTTAAACATAACAGCACCCAATGCAACAGCGCCTAATCCCATTGCAACCTTTGCAGTTGAAATTAAGAGTTTTCTTGGGTTGATTCCATTGTTTTGTTTTTTGTGTTGTTCAATTTTATCGCTTAGCATTTCGCTACCTGCGTTAACTGCGCTTGATAGCGCTAAAAAACCCAACCCTGCTCCAGCTTTCGCTGCTAATTTCCCGGGTTGGGTTAATGCTATAGTAGTTCCTAGTAATGTTGTTGTAATAAGAGGCATTGCTTTTAATAATCGCATTTTACCGCTATTTTGCACATCTTTATGCGCTTTTAAGACGCTTCTTAGTGCTAAAGCCTCGTCGCTAATCTGCTCGTAGTGCTTGTATCGCAATTTCTTGTTCGAGCTTTGCGTATTATCCGCCCCTTTAAATGTGGTAAATCTTTTCGGTTTGCAACAATTTAATGTTGTTTCGTTGATTAACATTTTTCCTCTTTAGGGAACTTGTCCCACAATAATAATTTTATACTACTATTGTATATCAATTTAAAAATAATGCAATACCATGTAAAGAAAAGTTCATATATCAAAATTATAAAACCATCAAAAATACATTATGATATAATACTTTTACTAGTTAATTTTAGGGGCATTATGAACTATATAAAATTTGTAGATGTAACAAACAGAGATGGCGTTCAAACTTCACGTTTGGGCTTGGCAAAGTTGCAAAAAACAATTATCAATTTAATGTTGAATGAAATGGGTATAACACAAAGTGAATTTGGTTTTCCTACAACACAACATGAATTAAATTATTTGAATGGTAATTTAGAGCTTGTTGAGCGTGGAGTAATTAACAAAACAAGGCTTTCAGGCTGGATGAGAGCTATAAAATCCGATGTTATTGAATCATTTAAAAATGTGCCTAAATTGCAATATATTAATATGTCGCAATCAACTTCAAAACAGATGATTGATGGAAAATATCTCGGTAAAAAATCGCCAAAAGATGTTTTAAATGATACTTTAGAAGCAATTAATGAAGCTATTAATCAAAATGCAAAAGATATAGGAGTTAATGCTGAAGATGCTTCAAGGTCTGATTTAGATTATTTAATTGAATATGCTAAACAATGTAAAAAATATGGTGCAACACGCTTTAGATACTGTGATACATTAGGTTATGATGATCCAAAGACTGCTTATGACAGAATTTATGCCATTGCAAAAGAAACAGGCATGGAAATGGAAATGCATTTTCATAATGATTTAGGAATGGCAACAGCATGTTCTGTAATGGGTGCTAAAGCTGCAATTGATGCAGGAGTGCATGCTTGGATTAATACTGCAATTAACGGTATGGGAGAGCGTGCAGGTAATGCTGATTTAGTTTCTTGTATTTTGGCTATTAAAAAATCAAGCGGTTTTCAAGATAAATATTTTATAGATCCTCAAATTGATATTTCAAAAGCATGGAAATTAGCTAAATATACTTCTTATGCTTTTGGCGTGCCAATTCCAATAAATCAAGTGGCAGTAGGCGCTAATGCTTTTGCTCATGAATCAGGTATTCATGCTGATGGCGCACTAAAAGACAGACGTAATTATGAATTATATGATTATGAAGAACTAGGTAGAGGTGAGCCTGAGATTATTGAAACAGGCAGAATGATTACTGTTGGAGAATATGCAGGTATTAAAGGATTTAGAAATGTATTTAACAGCTTAGAGCTTGAATTCCATGATGATAACGAAGCAAGAAATATTTTGGAATTATGCCGTTATGCAAACGTTCATACTCAACAGCCTTTGACGGATAGCGAATTAAAATTTATATATTATTATCCGAATATTGCTGCAAAGATTATGACAGTTAATCCTTATTATATGCCTCAAGGCGCACTAAAAGAAAGAATGGAAAGGTTTGAACACATTGCAGGTTCAGCAATTATTTAGGAATTAAAGATGAAAAAATTATTTATAGATACCCTTGGATGTCAAATGAATAAATCAGATACCGAAAGAATAATCGGTATGTTGTCTCATTTTGGATATGAGCAAACACAAGATGAAAATGAAGCCGATTTATTTATAGTAAATACTTGCGCAATACGTCAATTATCAGTAGATAAAGCATATTCAAGACTTGGTAATTGGGGAAAAATTAAAAGAGAAAATAAAGATAAAAATATAAAAATTGCAATTTGCGGTTGTGTTTCTAATTTAGAAAAAGAATCTCTTTTAAAGAAGTTTCCTTATCTTGATTTAGTTTTTGGTACAAGAAATATTTATGAACTTCCAAAACTTTTAGAAAAAATCAATGATGAAAGAATTTGCGCTCTTGATGATATGCCGATATGTGAAAATGATTATGAAATAGTACGTGAAAAATCAACCAATGCTTGGCTTCCCATTATGGAAGGGTGTAATAATTTCTGTTCATATTGTGTTGTTCCATATACAAGAGGCAGGGAGCGTTCAAGAAGTATTGAAGCAATTTTAAAAGAAGCAAAAGATATTTTATCTAAAGGGTTTAAAGAAATTACTCTTTTGGGGCAAAATGTAGATAGCTATGGTAAAAATCTTGAAAATAAACCTAATTTTGCTCAACTATTAAAAGCGTTAGATGAATTAGAAGGTGATTTTAGAATACGTTTTACTTCATCATATCCTACCGATATAACTGATGAAGTAATTGATGTAGTTAAAAATTCAAAACATATATGCGAATGTTTCCATATTCCTATGCAATCAGGAAATGATAGAGTTTTGCGTGCAATGAACAGAAGATATGATGTTGAGCAATATAGACAAATTGTTCAAAAAATCAGAAATAACATAAAAAATGTTACAATAACATCTGATTTTATTGCTGGTTTTCCATCTGAAACAGAGGAAGAATTTTTAGATACTATTAAAGCAATTGATGAATTACAATTGGATTATTCAAATACTGCTGCTTATTCTCCAAGACCGATTACAAAAGCAGGAAAAATGACTGATTTATTCATTGATGATGAAGAAAAGAAAAGACGACTTGCAATTTTGAATGAAAAAGTTAAAGAAGCAAGTTTAAAATCTAATGAAAAATATATTGGTTCTGTTCTTGAAATATTAATTGATGATGTCAAAGATGGCGTATATCAAGGTAGAACAAGAAATAATAAAGTTGTTCATATTCAAGATGATAAAAAATATGAAATTGGTCAATTTGTTGATGTAAAAATTAACAGAGTGACAACTTGGTGCATGTTTGGAGAAAGTATTTAGTCTAAAAAGGAGCGAAAAATGACAGATAAATACAATAGAGTCTACAATTTTTCAGCAGGTCCTGCGGTTTTACCTGTTGAGGTTTTAGAAGAAGCAAGAGATGAAATGCTTAATTATAAAAATTCCGGCATGAGTGTGATGGAGATGTCGCATCGCTCTAAGACTTATGATGAAATAATTAAAACGGCGCAAAAGGATTTAAGGGAATTAATGAACATTCCTGATAATTACAAAGTTTTATTTTTGCAAGGTGGGGCTCATCTTCAATTTTCAATGGTTCCAATAAACTTATTGAAAAATGGTGTGGCTGATTACATCGTTACAGGACAATGGGCTAAAAAAGCATATCAAGAAGCTCAAAAATACGGTAAAATAAACAAAGTTGCAACATCTGAAGATAAAAATTTTTCATATATTCCGGATTGCTCTGATTTGGATATTTCGCCTGAAGCAGATTATGTTTATATTTGTGAAAATAATACAATTTATGGTACAAAATTCCAAACTTTGCCTAATACAAAAGGAAAAATTTTGGTTTCTGATATGTCATCTTGCTTTTTATCAGAACCTGTTGATGTTACAAAATACGGTTTGATTTTTGCAGGTGTTCAAAAAAATGTCGGTCCTGCCGGAGTTCAAATTGTAATAATCAGAGAAGATTTATTAAGAGATGACCTGCCAAATTGGTGTCCTACAATGTTGAATTATAAAATTCATGCTGATAATGATAGCTTATATAATACCCCACCTGCTTATGGTATATATATTTGCTCTCTTGTATTTAAATGGCTTAAAAAACAAGGCGGACTTGAAAAAATGAAAGAAATTAATGAAAAGAAAGCAAAAGTTCTTTATGACTTTTTGGATAGTTCAAAATTATTCAAAGGTACTGTTGAAAAATCTTCTCGTTCATTAATGAATGTTCCTTTTATAACAGGCAGTGATGAACTAGATAAAAAATTCATAGAAGAAGCTAAAAACGAAGGTTTTGTTCAATTAAAAGGTCATAGAACAGTTGGCGGTATGAGGGCTTCAATATATAACGCAATGCCTATTGAAGGGGTTGTTAAACTTGTTGAATTTATGAAGAAGTTTGAAAGCGAAAATATATAATTTAAAAAGCAGGTTTAAAACCTGCTTTTATTTTTGTTTTAAATATGTATAATAATTTTCTTTTAAATCTTTATATAACTCGTTAAGTTTATCTTCAACTTCTTTTCTTATTTTTTCGATTTCTTCTTCTGTTGGTTCAATTGGGACATTTATGGGATCTCCAAATAACATAACAAGTTTTGTTCCGATGAGAGGAAATCTGAATTCATCCCAAGATTTGAATTTTAAAAACAATTTTTGGGGACTCCAATAAACAGCAGGAACAATTGGCGTTTGTGTCATTCTTGCAATTTCAATTATTCCTTTTTTAACTATTCTTTTAGGGCCTCTTGGACCGTCAATTGTAAGCGCTCCGTTTACATCGTCTTCTTTAATTCTTTTTATTAATTGCAGACTTGCTTTTGTGCCGCCTCTGTTTTGTGAACCTCTTACTGTTTCAACTCCTACGGCATTTGCAGCTCGTGATATAATTTCTCCGTCTTTAGAGTTTGATACCATAATGCAAGTTTTTTTGTACATATTGCAGGAAAAAACTCCGCATTGATGTGCATGCCAGAGAGCAAAAACGCATTTTTCTTTCGGATAATTTATACATTTGCAACTGTAAAATATTTTTTCAAGTTTAAATAATGCATTTACAATTGGAGAAATAATTTCAAACGCATATTTATTTTTAAATTTTTTAAATTTCGCTTTAAAGTTTTTCAATCCCATCTCCTTAAATTGTTTCAATTAAAATTAAACTTATCTTATACTTAAACAATAAGTTTAATTTTATAAATACTATTTACAATAATACATATTGATTTATTAAAAGCAACTTTTATAGTTATTTTACTC
Source organism: Candidatus Gastranaerophilales bacterium (assembly GCA_944324915.1). Classification (GTDB taxonomy): domain Bacteria; phylum Cyanobacteriota; class Vampirovibrionia; order Gastranaerophilales; family Gastranaerophilaceae; genus RUG14156. Next base: position 189,327 of record CALUYD010000002.1, read on the forward strand.
TTGATTTTAGTGTGTTTCTGACATCCTCGATTGTGCAATCGTGTTGCACCATAAATACTGAAAGATGATAGAATAAATCAGCAATTTCCCAAGCAAGTCCGTCGCCTTGTTCAAAATTTACTGTTTCAAAGGCTTCTTCCATTATTTTTCTTTTTAGGTAGAATTCATCGTTAAATAATTTTGCAGTATAACTGTCTTTTGGCATTTTTGCTTTTCTGTCTGCAATAAGTTCAAAAAGTTCTTCAAAAGTAAAGTTTTTATCTTCAAAATTACTGTATCTGTCTTTAATGTTTGGGTTATTTTTTTGTTCGATACTGAATAAAATAGCGTCTTGGTCATAGTCAAATTTTGCATTGACTAATTCTTGTATATTTCCATTTTTTTCACATTTTGCCCAGATTTCATCTCTTGAGCGAGAATAATAGTTTGCAATTCCTGTTTTGAATGATTTTTTAAGAGATTCAGGAGTTGAATATGCAAGCATTAGAACTTGTTTAGTCATTTTATCCTGTACAATGGTTGGGATAAGTCCATCTTGTTTTTCAAAATCCAAGCAAGCGCAAAATGCATCTTCAAGGCTAATCTTCCCTGTATAAAGAGCCATACCTAATTGGGCGCTTATATTATTTTTTGTTAAATCTACAATTTCTTCAATAGATGAAATACCGCCTGCTGCAGTTATTGGTTTTGTTGTTGTTTTGGCAATTTCTTTGATTAAGTCAAGTTTTGTTCCTTGCATCATACCTTCACATTCAACAATTGTGAACAAAAATCCGCAACAATAATCTTCAAAACGTTTAACATAATCTAATGTTGAAAATTCGCTAACTTCTTGCCAGCCTTTTGTTGTAATTTTGCCGTCACGAGAATCTATCGCTACCATAACACGATTTTTGGGCAATTCTGATAAAAATTCTTCGCTTGCCGCTGTTCCTATGATTATTTTTTTAGCACCCCAGCTTAATGCTTTTTTTGCTTTTTCTATGGTTCTAATACCGCCGCCAACTCTACAAGGAGCGATTTTACATATTTTTTTAATTAATTCTTCGTTGTTTTTTCCTGTGTTTAGTGCGCAATCAAGATCGATTACCGTTACTTCGCCAAAACGAGCGTAATATTTTGCAAGTTCAAGTACATTTTCACGTTCTAAAACTTTAGTTTTGCCTTGTTGAAGTTGAACTGCTTTGCCGTCCATCAAATCTATGCTTGCTACTAACATAATTATCTCCTTAATTTATTTTAATTCTTTATCTATTTCTATCCACTCAAATCTGCGATATTGATGGATTTTATCGGATTGATAATTAAAAAATTTATTAAGTTTAGTGTTTAGCTCGTCTTTTGTGTAGTTAAAAATATCTATACTTTCTAGGTTTAATTCGTTAATTAAAGTTTTGATTTTTTCATCATAGCTTATTGCAAATGTTCTTGTATTTAGTGCATTGGATATTATAAGCCCATGAAGTCTTGTGGATATAACATATTGTGCTTTATTTATTATATTGATTGTTTCTTCTGTTGATTTATTTGGAATATATTGTGCTTTGATATTATATTTCTTTAATTCCTCAATAAATTCAAAACATATCCTTTCATCTATTTCGTCTTGAAAAGAAAAAACGCTTACCTCGCCTTTATAATTTTGTGCGATAAAAAGGGCTAAAGACGAGATAAATTCATAATTCATACCTCTATAATTTCTTAATTGAACAATTAAGCCTTTTTTATTTTCTTCAATTTCTCTATCTTGTACAAGTGAATAAGCAGGGTCAGATACAAGAGTAGAGTTGATATTCCAAGATTTTAAAAGTTTTTTTGAATTATTATCTCGAACTGTAATAAAATTTACAAATTTTAGTATAGTTTTTGTGATAAATTCCGGAAATTTGCCTACAATAGGCTCTATTCCTTGCGCAAAAATAATAACCTTTTTAAAAAATAATTTTGCCAAAAGAATAATAAAAAGATAATAAAATAAGCTAAAATTACTTGTTTTGTTTTGCAAAAGGCTGCCGCCTCCTGAAATCAATATATCGCAATTTAAAATTGCTTTTAGTATTTGGATGAGGCTTTTAAAATAATATGCATTAACTTCGTATTTTTCTTCAACTTCTTTTATGTTGTTACACAATACACTTACATTAAAACCTAATTCTTTTAAATGCCTTGATAAAGCATAAAAAATTGCTTCATCGCCAAAGTTATTAAATCCAACATACCCCGAAACAAGAATTTTTTTCATACATATTTTATAGCATATTTTAAACCTTGTTGCAAAAATGATACTGTTTAAGTTATATTAAGTTTATGGATAAGAACATTTTAATAATTGGGTTTAATTCGGAGTTAGCTCAAAATACAATTAAAGAATTAAAACAAAATAATTGGAATATCTATGCTACATCACGTCAAGTCGGTATGATGGAAGATAAAGTCCATGAATATAATTTAGATGTTACAAATGAAATGAATTTTATTCATTTAAAAGAAAAGTTTTCCGATTTAAAATTCGATGTTATTTTGAATTTTGCAGGAATTGCAATAGCAGGTGCTGTTGAACAATTAGATGAATTAGAGTTAAAAAAGCAATTCGATGTTAATTTTTTAGGGTTATTGAGAATAATTAAATATTTTGCACCTAATTTAAATAAGGGTGGAAGATTGATAAATATAAGCTCAATGGCAAGTTATGGAATATTTCCGTTTTTAACACCTTATTGCGCTTCAAAAGCGAGTGCTGATATTTTATTGAATAATTATTCTATTGAAAATAATGTTAAAGTTGTTTCAATTCGCCCCGGTGCGGTTGCTACAAAATTCTGGGAATCATCAATAGAATTAAATAAAAATACTTTTGAAAAAGCTGATGAAAAATATAAAAATGAAAAAGAATTTTTAGTTGAAAATGCTAACAGAAATTCGCTTCATGCAACTAACCCTATTTATGTTGCTAAAAAAATCGCTCATATTGTTGAATTAAAAAATCCAAAACCTGTATACAATATAGGTATTGATGCAAAAATGGCAAAATTAACAAGATTTTTACCCCAAAGATGGATAAATATTGTAGTTAAATACGCACTAAAAAGAAGAGTTCAAAAGAAAAAATAGATGAAAAAAAGACAAAAAATATTTTTTGTATATCCCCCTGCTCCTATTATGAACAGAGAAGACAGATGTCAGCAGCCAACGGGCGATTTGGTTGTAATACCTCCCTTGCCTCCTGTTGATATGATGAGTTTATCTGCAATAGCTAAAAAAAGAGGATATGAAACTCTATTTAAAGATTACAGTTTAAAAAATGAAACAGTTTATGATTTTATTAGAGATTTAAGAAATTATGAACCTGATTTTCTTGTTTTAAATGTTGCATCAACCACTTTAGAAAAAGATTTATCAATACTTTCTGCTGCAAGAGATTTATTGGATGATACGGTTGTTATTGTAAAAGGAGCTATTTTTAATTTTAGCTCTTATTCAATTATGCAAAAATATCCTGAAATCGATGTTGCACTTAGAGGCGAAATTGAAGATGCTTTCGATGAAATAATTCAATACAATAATTTTAAAGATATTAAAGGTATAACTTATCAAATTGATGATAAAATTATTTCAACTGCTGATAGAGAATTGCCTGATAATATTGATAATTTGCCGATTTTAGATAGGCAATTAATAGATAATTCATTCTATCAAAGACCGGACACTAAAAAACCTCAAACCATAATAAGAGTATCAAAAGGCTGTCCTAATCATTGTTTTTTCTGTCTTGCAAGTCCATTGAACGGTAAAATTGTAAGATATAGAAGCCCTGAGCTTATTTTAGAAGAGATTAAAGAATGTGTTACTTTATACAATATTAGAGATTTTATTTTTTGGTCTGATATATTTAATTTAAATAAAGAATGGGTTCAAAAACTTTGCAGATTAATTATAGAATCTAATTTAAAAATTAATTTTTCAGCAAATACAAGAGCTGATAGTGTTGATGTTGAAACCTTGAATTTGATGAAAAAAGCAGGTTGTAATTTGATTTCAATGGGTGTTGAATCAGGTTCTCAAGAACTTTTAGATAAAATGGGTAAAAAAATTACTCTGGAGCAAGTTAAAAAAACCGTTTCTATGATAAATAGAGCAGGTATTCAAATTTATGCTTATTATGTTATAGGTTTACCTTGGGAAACAAAAGAAACTATTGAAAAAACATATAAATTTGCAAAAAAATTAAACACTCAATATGCAAGTTTTTATACAGCAGCAGCACTAAAGGGTACTAAGTTTTATGATTATATAAATACTAATAGACTTGGTGAAATCAGTATTGAAAAACCTTATATTTTCCCTAGCGTTCGAAGCTATGAATTAACAAGTCAAGAAATATTTGAATATAACAGAAAATTTAACAAAGAATATTATCTAAGACCGTCTTATATTTTAAAAATGGCTTGTAATATCAATTCTTTAACTAAATTTAAGTCTTATTATGATACTTTTATAAAGTTGCTAAAATCTAAAGTTTAATCAAGCACAATTAAAGCGCTTCCCATAATCATAAGCCCTAAAACTACTCCGCTAATAGAATAGTGACCTGTGTCATAGTCTTTTGATAATGGTAATAGAGTATCTATTGAAATATATGTCATAATACCTGCAACAAGAGCAAATAAAAGACCTACGCATAAATTTGGGAATAATGTTTTAATTATTAAAAATCCCAAAACACCTCCAACAGGTTCTGCCATACCTGATAAGAAAGAATATAAAAACGCTTTTCTTTTAGAGTGTGTTGCTTGATATACAGGGATTGAAATTGCCATTCCTTCAGGGATATTGTGTATTGCAATCGCAAAAATTACACCCAAGCTAAGCATAATATCTTGCGTTGCAAGAGTAAAAGTTGCAAGCCCTTCCGGAAGATTATGAAGTGCTACAACTATTGCTGTTATAATTCCTGCTCTTTTTATTTTTCCTATTGAAATTATCGCATTTTCGTCTTCTGTGCAATCAGTACTATCTTTATTTTGTTCATTAGCGCCAATTTGCTTTGTAAACATTGAGGCTTGAATGTGATCTGGTATAAAAAAGTCGATTAAAACTGCTATTAGCATTCCAATTCCAAAGCAAAGTATAGATAGCCAAGCAAGATTTTGCCCTATTTGTGCTCTAATCATTTCTGTTGCTTCAGGATATAAATCAACAAGTGATACAAAAAGCATAACGCCTGCGGATAAACCAAGTCCAAAAGATAAATATTTTAGAGAATTACCTTTAATAAAAAAAGTTACAAATCCGCCGACAACAGTTGATAATCCTGCAATTGTCGATAATATAAATGCTATTAAATAATTGTTTTCCATAAATAAATTATATAACAAAATTAAATCAAATAAAAAGAGTAATTATTCAAATATCGTTTGACGTAGCAAAATATATTAAAGTAAAATTAAATTAAGGTTAGAATTTTTAATATGGAGTTAGATATGAATAAAATATTAGTAGTTGTTATGGCAATGTTTTTTGCAAGTCAAGCATCTTTTGCTGATGCGGTTTTTGATTCTATGGATAAAGCAACTGAAGTTAAATTGGCGCCTGCTGTTACAACTTCAACATCAAGTTCAACTTCAACTACAAATGTTAATTCGATATATCATTCAACAATAAAAGAACAAAAATTTAACTCTGCTCTTGTAAATCTTGATGATGCTCAAGTTGAATTAAGACAAGAACTTGCTGAAGCAACCGCAAGATATAATCAAGCAGTGGCTGAAAAAGATAAAATGGTTGCAAACTGCAAATCTATTAAAAAAGAAATAAAAGAAATTAATAAAAAAATGAAAAATGTCGAAAAATCTAAAAAAATGATAAACAAAAATTTGCAAACTAATACAAAATAAATACTTTAGTGTATTTAGATGATGACATAATATTGTTATTTTTAGAGAATAACTATTGTGATTTAATTTTTACGGACATTGGGGAAAACAAGAAAATAAAATGAGTCAGACAGCAGACATTGATTCATATAAAAAAATAAATAGACTCTCGGATGAAGAAATACAAGCTCTTTGGGAAGAATATTTAAAAGATAAGTCAAATAAAGAGGTTAGAGATAAGTTAATTGTTCAATATATTTACCTTGCAAGATATGTTGTTGGCAGAATTAAGGTAAATCTTCCTCCCAGCTTTTCTTTTGAAGATATTGTTTCTTTTGGAATTGAAGGGCTTATTGATGCTATTGAAAAATATCATTCATCTAAGGGTGCTAAGTTTGAATCTTATGCTCTAATGAGAATTAGAGGCTCAATTATTGATAAAATTCGCTCGTCTGATTGGTTGCCAAGAACTTTAAGAAGAAAGATTAAAGAAGTAAAAATAGCAACAGAAAGATTAAAACAACAAATAGGCAGAGCTCCAACCGCAAAAGAAATCGCAGATGTTATGGGGTTAAGCGAAGAAAAGATTGTTGAAATAATGTCATCTGATGTAAGCGTAAATTCTATTTACGATAAAAAAGGTACAGGAGATGACAGTGTAGAAATAATTGACACTATTGAAGACGAAAACTCATCTCGACCTGATGAGGCGCTTGAGAAGGTTGACGCTAAAAAGGAATTGGAGCAGGCTTTGAAAAAATTACCCGAAAGAGAAAGAACATTATTGGTTTTCTATTATCATGAAAATATGACCTTAAAAGAAATCGGTGAAGCAATTAACGTTTCAGAATCAAGAGTTTGCCAACTTCATGCTCAAGCGATTATGAAATTAAGAAATATTTTAAGTTCAAAACGTTCAGAAAGATTGAATAGAGCGATAGTTTAATTTTATTTTTTTGTGCTAGAATAACTTTGTAAGTATAAGTTTAAAGGAGTTATTTTATGGCAAGAAGACCAATTATTGCAGGCAATTGGAAAATGCACAACAATAAAGCTGCTGCAAAAGAATTAATCGAAGGAATTGTAGCTGGTGTTAAAGATTTAGATGCTTCAAAAATGCCTGAAGTTGTTGTAGCACCTACATACACTGCTTTGTGGCAAGTTCAAGATGTTATTAAAAATGAACCAAAAATTGCGCTTGCAGCTCAAAATGTTAACCCTAATCCAAAAGGTGCATATACAGGAGAAATCTCTCTTGAAATGTTAGCAGATTTTAATACAAAATTTGTTATTATCGGACACTCTGAACGTCGTCAAATGTTCAATGAATCTGATGAATTTATTAATGAAAAAGCAATCGCAATTTTAAAAGCAGGTATGATTCCAATTATTTGCTGTGGCGAAACTTTAGAACAAAGAGAAGCTGGCGTTACTGACGCTCATCTTGAAGGTCAAATCACAAAAGCGCTAAAAGGAATTTCAGCAGAAGATGTTGAAAAATCAGTTATTGCTTATGAGCCAATTTGGGCAATTGGTACAGGTAAATCTTGTGATGCTGTTGAAGCAAACAGAACAATTGGCGAAATCAGAAAAGTTGTTGCTAAATTATATTCTCAAGATGTAGCTGATAAAATCAGAATTCTATATGGCGGATCTGTTAAACCTTCAACAATTGTTGAACAAATGGCTCAAGAAGAAATCGATGGCGGTTTAATTGGTGGTGCTTCTTTAGAAGCTGGCAGCTTTATAGAATTAATTAAAGGCGCGATGTAATCTTTCGCAGTTTGAATTGTGGCGCGACTGCGCCCAATGAAAACAAGAAAGACAAAGGTGTGTGAAGCACGAAGGCAGGAGCGTTGAGCTCGTGCCAAGTGCGAAAGCCTTACCAAGACGACGTGGAAATCTTTGATTTCCTCAGGAGTATCTTTCGCAGTTTGAATTGTGGCATGCGAAGCCGGTGCGATAACGAGCTTTCGTTGAGAAAGCGAGTTAAGCACTACGATGGCGACGTTTCAAATTCTTGCCGAAGGCGAATTTGACAGGAGCAAAATGCGAAGCCGGTGCGATAACGAGCTTTCGCAGTTTGAATTGTAGTAAAATATTACAAAAAAACAGGGCGTAAGCCCTGTTTTTTTATCCTAGATTACTGTGGAAAGTTCTTGATATAACATCATCTTGTTGTTCTTTTGTTAATTTAATGAAATTAACCGCATATCCTGAAACTCTTACTGTAAGTTGAGGATATTTTTCAGGATGAGCTTGAGCGTCTAATAATGTTTCACGATTGAACACATTAACATTTAAATGGTGTCCGCCTTTTTCAACGTAGCCATCTAATAAGTTGATTAAATTTTCTTCTTGTTGAGTAGTCATTAGTCTATCTCCTATTCTTTTTCAAAAACTTCTTTACCTAGTGAGCACAAAGGACACACCCAAGAATCATCTAAATCCTCAAATTTTGTGCCTGCTTTAATTGAATTTTCTTCATCTCCCAAGTCTTCGTCATATACATAACCGCACGCTGTGCATACATATTTTGCCATATTTTTTGCTCCTTTTTATTATCTTTGTATTTTTTATATTTTTAATATACAATGGTTTTTGCAACATGTCCGTTGTAATTACAACAAAATTGAAAAAAGTTTTAAAAATTATGGAAAAATATTTATCAAAAATTTTAAAATCCCCTCTATTCTTTGGTATTACCGAACAAGAGCTTTTGAAAATGTTATCTTGTTTTGGTGCAATTGTTAAAAAATATGAAGCAGGCGATATGATAATTCGTCAAGGTGATATTGTTTCTAAAATTTATATGATTTTAGAAGGGTCTGTTAATATTGAAAAAGATTCTTATTGGGGAAGAAGAATTATTGTCCAAAAGTTAAATGAATATGATAATATTGCTCTTTGTCTTGTTGCTTCAAGAAACACTGAATCGACCGTTTCTGCGACTTGTTCAAAAAACGCTACTATATTAGCTCTTAATTTTAATAAATGCTCTACAATGTGCACAAATGCTTGTTCTCATCACGTTGCTTTAATTCAGAATATGTTTAAAATATTATCAAGAGAAAATATTGAGCTTTTAGAAAAAATAGAAAATATATCTCAAAAATCAATCAGAGATAAACTTTTAACCTATTTATCAAATGAAAGATTAAAACATAAATCTCCAAATTTTGAAATAAATTTCAATCGTCAAGAATTAGCGGATTATTTAAATATTGATCGCTCTGCAATGAGTTTTGAATTATCGAAATTAAAAAATGAAGGTATAATTGATTTTGAGAAAAACAGGTTTGAATTACACGAGTTACCATAAAATACTCTAAATTGACCATGCTTTCTATTTTTGGTTTATACTATATTATATGTAAATACTTTATAATTGAGAGGTGCCATGACAAACACAGTTACAATTGATGATAAAAACATCGCAACAATAGATATGACAATTGCTTCAGACGTAGCAAAAAATGCTTATGATAGAACTCTAAAAGCATACGGTTCAAATGTAAATATTGCAGGTTTTAGAAAAGGTAAAGCTCCTGCTAATATTGTTGAAAAATATGTTGGTTCTGAAAGAATTAAAGCTGAAGTTATTGATAGATTGTTCCCTTCAGAATTTCAAAAAGTTGTAGCAGATAACAAATTAAATATTGCATTTGCTCCATCTATTGAAAGCTATGATTTTGATTTGGGTTCAGATTTAAAAATCAAAGTAAGCGTTGAATTAAAACCTGAAGTTAAATTAGGTCAATTTAAAGATTTAGAAGTTGAATATAAAGAATTTAAAAACGAAGAAAATGCTCTTGAAAAAGAACTTGAAATGACTCAAAGAAGATTTTCTACTTTAGAAAAAGTTGATAGACCATCAACTGATAAAGATTCTGTTGTGTTTGATTTTGAAGGTTTCGTTGATGGCGAAAAAATCGAACATGGCGAAGGTAAAAATTACACACTAGACCTTGCAAATTCTAATTTCATTCCTGGTTTTGCTGAAGGTTTAGTTGGACATAGCGCAGGCGAAGAATTTACAATTGATGTAACATTCCCTGAAGAATATCACGAAGAAAAATTAAAAGGTGCAAAAGCTCAATTTAAAATTAATTTAATTGAAGTTAAAGAACGCAAAATGCCTGAATTAAATGACGAATTAGCTAAAAAAGCAGGCAAAGATACACTTGATGCTCTTAAAGAAGATATTCAAAAATATTTAGAAAATGTTGAAACAAGTCAAAATGATAGATTAAAATCAGACGCTGTATTTAATAAAGTTTCTGATTCAACAGAAATTAAAATCCAAGACACTATGCTAGATAGAGAATATCAAGCAATTATGGAAGAAGCAAAAATGCATGCAGCTCAACAAGGCGCTAACTTTGATAAAATGGTTGAACAAGAAGGTAGAGAAAACGTTGAAAAAAGATTTAGAGAAGAAGCTGCAAAAAGAATTAAAAATTCTTTAATGGTTGAAAGAATCGCTCAAGAGGCTGATTTAAAAATTGAACAAAAAGATATAATGGAACATATCAATCAAATGGCAGCGATGTATGGTATGGCTCCTGTTCAATTGTTTGAAGAAATGAGAAAAAATCCAAATTCATTTGCTGCAATTTCTCAACAAATTACTGCAAATAAAGTTAATGAATATTTATTAGAAAATAATAAATTTATCGCTAAATAGAATAAGTTGAAAGGATAAAATAGAATGAGTTTCGTTCCTGTAGTTATAGAACAATCATCACGTGGTGAAAGAAGTTTTGATATATTTTCAAGACTTTTAAGAGAAAGAATTATCTTTTTAGGAACTCCTATCGATGATATGGTTGCAAATTTAATCGTTGCGCAAATGTTATTATTAGATAGTGAAAATTCTGAAAAAGATATTATGTTATATATCAATTCACCGGGTGGTTCAGTAACTGCCGGTTTTGCGATATATGATACTATGCAGCACATTAGAGCTGATGTTTCTACTATTTGTTTAGGTCAAGCAGCATCTATGGGCGCATTCTTATTATCAAGCGGTGCTAAAGGTAAACGTTTAGCACTTCCTCATTCAAGAGTACTTATTCACCAACCTTTAGGCGGTGCTCAAGGTCAAGCTACTGATATTGAAATTCAAGCAAATGAAATTATCAGAATTAAAAAATCGCTAAATTCAATCTTAGCTTCAAACACAGGTCAACCTCTTAAGAAAATCGAAAAAGATACAGATAGAGATTATATTATGACTGCTCAAGAAGCTGTTGAATACGGTATGATTGATAAAGTAATCACACTTGATGAAACAAACAAATAAAATTAAAAGGAAATAAAATGGCAAAGACTACTGATCCAAATTTAAAATGTTCATTTTGCGGAAAGACCCAAGATCAAGTAAAAAAATTGATTGCAGGCCCTGACGTATGCATTTGTGATGAATGTATTGAATTATGTAATGAAATTTTAGACGAGGAATTGTTTAATTTTAAACAGGATGAAAAGGAAGCAGAGCAAGAAGTTAAAATTGACTCTATTCCTAAACCTCAAGAAATAAAAGCATATTTAGATGAACACATTGTTGGTCAAGATGATGCTAAAAAAGTTCTTGCGGTTGCCGTTTATAATCATTATAAAAGAATTGCTCACAATATGGAGCAACCTGATTCAGATATTGAAATTCAAAAAAGTAATATTTTACTTGTTGGACCAACAGGCTCTGGTAAGACATTGTTAGCTCAAACTTTAGCTAAAATGTTAAATGTACCATTTGCAGTTGCAGATGCTACAACATTAACTGAAGCTGGTTATGTTGGCGATGACGTTGAAAATATACTTTTGAGATTATATCAAAGTGCGGATTATGATGCTAAAAAAGCTGAGCGAGGAATTATTTATATCGATGAAATTGATAAAATTGCTCGTAAATCTGAAAACCCTTCTATTACACGTGATGTATCAGGTGAAGGTGTTCAGCAAGCACTGTTAAAAATGATTGAAGGAACAATTGCAAATGTTCCTCCTCAAGGCGGAAGAAAACACCCTCATCAAGAATTTATCCAAATAAATACTAATAATATATTATTTATTGTGGGTGGTGCTTTTGTTGGACTTGAAAAAATCGTAGAAAGACGTGCAGGTACAACAACTTCAATAGGCTTTGGTTCAGCCGGTCTTACTGCTGAAGAAAAAGAAAGAGAATCTGCAAAAATTCTTAAAAAATTACAACCGGATGATTTATTAAAATTCGGTTTAATTCCTGAATTTATCGGTAGAATCCCTGTATATACCGTGCTTGATGCGCTAGATGAAGCGACATTAAAAATGATTTTAACTAAACCTAAAAATGCTATTATTAAGCAATATGCTTGCTTAATGGGTATGGATGGAGTTGAGTTAAAATTTGAAGATGAAGCGATTGATTTAATTGCAAAAGAAGCGCTTAAACGCAAAACAGGTGCTAGAGCTCTGCGCTCAATCGTTGAAGAAATTATGCTTGATATTATGTATGAAGTTCCTTCAAAAGAAGATATAAAAGAATTTGTGGTAACTAAGGAGATGGTTGAAAAAAAGCAGTTGCCTCAAAGCGCGGAGGTACTCCAGCTTCCAATGAAGCATAAAGAAGAAATAGCTTAAACAAAAGCCCTCTATATGAGGGCTTTTTTAATGGAATTATTAATCATACTAAAGTATGAGAAAATACCTCCTTTATTTTAATTCATTCTAAGTTCTAAAAATTATATATTAGTAACGTGATAAGGATGTAGGTCGCAAGGAAAAATTGAAATCCCCATTTTCAATTAAGCGACCATAGTAAATAAAGGAGTATTAAAGATGGCAGTAGTTATCAACACAAATGTGGATTCGTTGAAGATCCAAAGTTTATTATCAACTTCAACAACAAATTTATCAAATTCTATGCAAAGAATGTCTTCAGGTTTGAAGATTTTATCTGCAAAAGACGATGCAGCTGGTACTGTAATTTCAGCTAAAATGAATGTTCAATTGAACGGTAATAAAACTGCTCAAAACAATGTTCAAAATGCTAATGCATTATTATCAACTGCAGAAGGTAACTTAGATGTTATCCAAGATAACATTTCAAGAATTCGTGACTTGACTTTACAAGCTAAAAATGGCACTTATTCTGAAGAAGAAATTCAAGCTATGCAAGATGAAGTTGCAGAACGTATTGCTGAAATTAATCGTATTGATTCATCTGCTGAATATTCTTCATTGAAATTATTTGGTGGAGATTTAGCTACAAATGGTGTTACATTCCAAGTAGGTGCTAATGCTGGCGTGGATAACACAATTTCAGCTGATAAAGCATTGTTTGAAGAAGTAACATTTACAGCATTAACAGGTGGTAAAGCTACATTTGATTTAACAACAATTGCACAAAATGGCGGTACTTACACAGCAGATAATGCTACAAAAGAACCTAATGAAACTGATTTTGACGTTGCAATTAAAGCGCTAGATAACGCAATCGATAACATTACTAACAGAAAATCAATTATTGGTTCTGCTGGTAACCGTATGGATTCAGCTTTATCTACATTAACAACACAATATGAAAACTTATCAAGTGCAAAATCAATAATAACTGATGCTGATATCGCAGCTGAAGCATCAAACTTCACTCAACAACAAATACTTCAACAAGTATCAACATCATTATTAGCACAAGCTAACCAAGCTCCATCAATTGCGTTAAGTTTAGTATAGTTTTGTATATAAGAATCTAACTGGTGATGGCAATACAAGTGGGTTAAACAAAAGTTTAACCCCTTTTTTTTATTTTTTACATTAAAAAAGCGCTCATAAAGAGCGCTTAATTTATTAATTAAATTTATTACGTTCCTTGTGACCAAGTGTTTAGATATTTTTCTTGTTCTTCTGTTAGAGTATCAATTTTAACTCCCATTGAATCAAGTTTTATTCTTGCTATTTCTTCATCAACGCTTCTTGGTAAGGTATACATTTTCTTTTCAAGTTTGTGGTTGTTTTTAACGATAAATTCCATACCAAGTGCTTGATTTGCAAAGCTCATATCCATAACAGAAGCAGGATGACCTTCAGCACATACTAGGTTAACCAATCTTCCTTGAGCTAAAACATAGATTGATTTACCGTTTTCTAATACCCATTCATCAAGATTTGGTCTGATATTTTTATATTCTTTTGTATATTTTCTAAGACCTTTAACATCTATTTCAACATCAAAGTGTCCTGCGTTTGCAACAAAAGCACCTGATTTCATATTTAAAATATTTTCTGCTGAAATAACATTTATATCACCTGTGATTGATAGGAATATATCTCCCAATGGCGCAGCGTCTTTAATAGGCATTACTCTAAAGCCATCCATTACTGCTTCAAGAGCTTTTAGAGGATCAACTTCTGTTACTATAACATTTGCACCCATTCCCCTTGCTTTTGCAGCTGCTCCTCTTGAGCACCAACCATATCCGCAAACAACGAATGTTTTACCTGCTAATAATATATTTGTTGCTCTGATAATTCCATCTAGCGCACTTTGTCCTGTGCCATAGCGATTATCGAATAAATGTTTTGTTAGCGAGTTATTAACACCCAATGCAGGAAATTCTAGTTTACCTTCGTTTTGCATTGCTTGAAGTCTGATTATTCCTGTTGTTGTTTCTTCGCATGAGCCGATAATATTTGGTAACAATTCTCTTCTTGAACTATGGACTGTTGCAACTAAATCACAGCCGTCATCAATAATTATATTTGGTTTATGATCAAGTGCCATTTTGATGTGTCTATGATATGTTTCAGAATCTTCCCCTGCTATTGCATAAACAGGAATACCATAATATTTAACCAATGCTGCTGCAACATCATCTTGTGTGGATAATGGATTTGATGCAGCTAAAACAGTATCTGCTCCACCTTCTTTTAAAGCAATACATAATGCAGCTGTTTCTTTTGTAACATGTACTGAAGCAGTAAGTCTTAAACCTTTGAACGGTTGTTCTTTTTTAAATCTTTCTTTGATTGAATTTAGCACAGGCATATCTTTTTGTGCCCATTCTATATTTTTTTTGCCTTGCTCAGCTAGGGCAATATCTTTTATTTCATAATTTAATACAGCTTGCATAATTAACTCCTTTTTGACAATTATGATTTTAGCATAAAAACTTCTAAATCAAATGTATTTTAAGCACTTGTAACATTGTTTTTTTTGAGATAAAATGGCTTTGATTAAGTTTGACTGTTAAAAGGAGTAAATTTATGTCAACACTAGAGTATTTTACTAATTCAGAGGAATTGAAAAATTTAATGAGTGCAGCTCGTGCTACAATTACTGCACCATTCTTTGGCAACAATGTTGAAGAAGTAAAAACAGTATCTGAAGCATACAAACTTGCAAAAGATTCTTCAGGAACAATTGAATTAACAGGCATGCCTGTTTACCAACCTGAAAAATTAGGTTTACCATCCGGTGCTAACCAATTATTATTCAACGATGGTACTGTTGTTGGACGTTGTGCAGCAGCCAGAAAAATCGTTGGTGAACCAAATTGTGATTTAGCTTATTTATTACCAATTATCCGTGAGGCTGTTTACGGTACACGTGATAAATTAATGTACAAAACAGAAGCTGTTGTTGGTCTTGATAAAGACTTTATGATTAAAGCTCATTTAATGATTCCAGCTGGCTTTGAAAACATTATGTATTCTTGGATGTTAAACTTCCAATATATTAATGAAGAATATGCTAAAATGTATGGTGAATCTCGTTTAATTAACGAAGGAGATATTTATGTATTCTCTGATCCTGATTGGACACATCCTGACTTCCCATACGGTTTAACATTCTTTGATCCAAAACACAACTGTGCTTGTATTTTAGGTATGAGATATTTTGGTGAACACAAAAAAGGTACTTTAACACTTGCTTGGGGTGCTGCAGCTAGAAACGGTTATGCTTCTTGCCATGGTGGTATGAAAAGATATAACTTAGCAGATAAATCATTCCAAGTAGCAGTATTTGGTCTATCCGGTTCAGGTAAATCAACAATTACACATGCTAAACATGGCGGCAAATATGATATTACCGTTCTTCATGATGACGCATTTGTAATCAATGTTCATGACAAATATACAATTGCACTAGAACCTGCATATTTCGATAAAACTGCAGATTATCCTATCGGATGTGAAGATAACAAATATATCTTAACTCAACAAAATGCAGGTGCTATTCAATTAGCAGACGGAAAAGTTGTTTCAGTTACAGAAGATATCAGAAACGGTAACGGTCGTGCTGTTAAATCTAAATTATGGTCACCAAACAGAGTTGATAGAATCGATCAACCAATCAATGCTATTTTCTGGTTGATGAAAGATCCTACAATTCCTCCTGTATTAAAATTATCAGGTGCTTCATTAGGTTCTGCTATGGGTGCTACTTTAGCTACAAAACGTTCTTCAGCAGAAAGACTTGCTAAAGGTGTTGATCCTAACGCATTAGTTGTTGAACCTTATGCAAACCCATTCAGAGTATATCCTCTAGCAGTGGATTATGAAAGATTTAAACAATTAATCGCTGATGGCGTTGATTGCTATATCTTAAATACAGGCGAATTTATGGGTACTAAGGTTAAACCTTGCCATACTTTAGGAATTATTGAAGCAATCGTTTCAGGTGAAGCTAAATTCCATAAATGGGAAAACTTCTCAGATATCGAAATTATGGATATTGAAGGATTTAATGCTTCATTTGCTAATAAAGAGTATGCGCAACAATTCAAAGCTCGTATGCAAGATAGAATTGAATTTGTTAAATCAAGAGAAACTGAAAAAGCCGGTATCGATAAACTTCCTGCTGACGCTCTTGAAGCTCTTGAAAATGTTGTTAAACAAACTGAATGCGCTAGTGTGTAGTTTGAATAATAATATAAAGATAAAACCCTCGAAATATCGAGGGTTTTATTTATTAAATATAAAAATTAAAAATTATAAAAATTTTACAATTTTAATTTAATTTATTTTGCAACGTCTGCAACTTTTTCGCTACCTTTTTTGAATAAGCCTGTAAGTTTATGCCATCCTTCTGATATTAAATTTTTACCTATGACATACATTCCTTCATATCCGGTTTTAATTTTTTGAAAGAATTTTGAATCCATTTCTGCAGCCTTGTATGCTGATTTTCCAAGTGCATAAGCGGCAACAGCAGAACCTAATGCCACTGTTGTAACAACTGCTCCTGTTGCAATAGCTGCTTTTTGTTTTTTAGTTAAAGGTTTTTTAGCAACCGGTGCTGGTGTAATTGGTTGTATAGTATTACTCATAACAATACCTTACTTTCTATTTTTATCTCTACCTATTTAACAACACTAAATAAATTTTATTGCTATGTTTTTATAAAATATTAACAAAATTTAATATTTTCTTCATGATAAAACAAATTCTTAAAAAATTCAACTCTTTAACATAATTGTGTTAATATTTTGATATGGATAATAAATACAAACAAATGCTTGATGAAGGTATTGATTTAATCTACAAAAATGATTTTCAATCTGCTATTGATAAAATTAATCTTTCAATTGAGCTAAAAGGTGATTGGGAAATATCTTATTTTTATCGAGCTGTTGCTTATCAAGCGCTTGAGAAAACGGATGGAGCAATTTTAGATTATACAAAAGCCCTTAAAATTAATCCTAAAATGACTGACGCTTATTATAACAGAGCAAAAATCATGCTTGAGAGAAAAGATTGCAAAGTTGATATTAATAAAATTATTTCTGATTTAGATAATGCGCTAAATTTAGATGAAAATTTTGTTGATGCGCTATTTGCAATGGCTGCAGCCCAAAAGAAAGCCGGAGATTATCATAAGGCGCTAGAATATCTTGAAAGATTGTTGAAAATTCAGCCTGACGCAATACATGCTCGTGCGCTAAAAAAGCTATTGTTGCAAAAATATATTATTTAACTTTACAATTTTTACTTCACAAAGTGACAAAGCTCATTTTTTGCTATATTATTAACTTAATCACAATAAATCGGAGGAAAGAAAATGGGATACGAAATTCTATATAAAAAAGAACTATGTACTAATCAGTATGAAATAAGAGTAAAAGCTCCATTCATTACTAAAAATGCGAAAGCCGGTCAGTTTATAATCTTAAGAACAGATAAAAACTCAGAAAGAATTCCTTTGACTATTGCTGATTATGATAGAGAAAATGAAATTTTAACAATTGTATATATGGCAGTAGGATATACTACTAAAAAATTAGCATCATTAAATGTAGGTGATGAAATTGAAGATATAGTTGGACCATTAGGCGTTCCTACTCATATTGAAAAATATGGTACGGTAATTTGTGTTGCAGGCGGTTATGGTGCTGCTCCTTGCTATTTAATTGCAAAAGCATTTAAAGATGCAGGCAATAAAGTTCATATGGTAATGGGCGCAAGAACAAAAGATTTAATCTTCTGGGAAGATAAGATGAAAGATGCTTGCAATGAGCTTCATATTACAACAGATGATGGTTCATATGGTACTAAAGGCTTTACAACTCAAGTTGCAAAAGAAATTATTGATAGCGAAAAAGTTGATTATGTAATTGCAGTAGGTCCAATGCCTATGATGAGAGCGGTTGCCGAATTAACTCGTCCTTATGGAATTAAAACCGAAGCATCAATGAATCCTATTATGGTTGATGGTACAGGTATGTGTGGAGCATGTCGTGTTACTGTTGGCGGTAAAGTTAAATTTGCATGTGTTGATGGTCCTGATTTTGATGCACATTTAATTGATTTTGATGAAGTAATCAACAGAACAAAAATATATAAAGAAGAAGAAAAACATTGCGATGAAACAAAATGCAATTTAATTAGAAAAGGTATAGAATTAGAAAAATCAAGAGTATAGAGGTAGAAATGTCAGAACCTATTAGCAGAAAAAGAATTCCATATTGTCCGATGTTATCGGCAGGCACAAATGGAAATTTGCAAATTTGCTTGCAAGAAAAATGCGCATGGTGGGTTCCAAGTACTAAAACTTGTGTAGCTTACGTTATTGCGCATAATAATATTCTGGACATTAAACAAAAACAAGGAAAATAAAATGTCAAAAATGCCAATGACAATAACAGAAAAAATATTTGCTCTTCATTCAAATCGTGAATATACTCAAGCAGGAGATTTGATTGAGGCTAATATAGATATTGCATTGGCAAATGATATTACAGGACCAATTGCAATCGAAGAATTTAAAAAAACAGGCTTTAAAAGTGTTTTTGATAAAAAAAGAGTTGTATTGGTTCCTGATCATTTTGTTCCTAATAAAGATATAAAATCAGCTATCCAAGCAAAAATTTTGCGTGAATTTGTAAAAAGCGAGGATTTGTATCATAAATTTGATGTCGGCACAATGGGAATAGAACATGCGCTTTTACCTGAAAAAGGTATTGTAACAGCGGGTGATTTAATTATAGGTGCTGATTCACATACTTGTACTTATGGAGCTTTGGGTGCATTTTCAACAGGAGTAGGTTCTACTGATTTAGGTTGCGCTATGGCATCCGGCACTACTTGGTTTAAAGTTCCATCTACAATTAAAGTTATTTTTAACGGCAAATTAAATAAATATGTTACTGCAAAAGATTTAATTTTACACTTGATTGGCGATATTGGTGTAGATGGCGCGTTATATAAAGCGCTTGAATTTAGCGGTGAAGCGATTAGAAATATGGACATGGATGGCAGATTTACTATCTGCAATATGGCAATTGAAGCAGGTGCTAAAAATGGAATAATTGAGCCTGATGAAATAACTAAAGAATATTTAAAAAATCGCTCTATTAGAGAGCCGTTATTTTTAAAAAGCGACAATGATGCAAAATATGAAAAAATAATTGAATATGATGTATCTAAAATTCGTCCTGTTGTTGCTTATCCGCATTTACCGGAAAATACCCATACAATTGATGAAGCAATAAAAGATAATATCAAAATAAATCAAGTTGTAATAGGAAGTTGCACAAATGGTCGTTTAGAAGATATAAAAATGGCAGCAGAAATTTTTAAAGGAAGAAAAGTTCACGATGATGTTCGTGCGATAGTGTTTCCTGCAACTCAAGATATTATATTAAAATCAATTGAACTTGGTTATTATCAGACATTAATTGAAGCAAATGTTGCGATTTCAACTCCGACATGCGGACCTTGTTTGGGTGGTCATTGCGGGATTTTAGCAGATGGCGAGGTTTGTGTATCTACAACAAACAGGAATTTTGTTGGTCGTATGGGTCATGTTGATTCTAAAATTTATTTATCAAGCCCTTATGTAGCAGCAGCAAGTGCTATATTAGGCAGGATTGCAAGTCCGGAGGAATTGTAATTTGCGAAAGTTTTTTTTATCAATATTAATTTGTTTTTTTATTGTTACATCAGTTAGTGCTAATGAAATAAATAAGCGTGTAAAAGAAATGTCACTTGGTATGGGGTCGACTTTTAGCGCTTATGTTGTCGATTTTGATACTAAAAAAGTTTTGTATAAAAAAAATGAAGATAAATATCTAAATACTGCAAGCATTATAAAGCCTCTTACTTTCGGGGCTGTATATAAAGTTTTAGGAAATAATTATGAATTTAAAACTTCTTTGTATATAGATAGTAATAATGATATTTATATTAAACTTGGTGGGGATGTATTATTAAGTCAGAGTGATTTAAATAATCTTTTATCCAATTTAAAAAATCTGAAATTTAACAAAATTTATATTGATGACACTATTTTTGTTTATGAACAATATCCTTCTACTTGGCTTGATGAAGACAAATGGCCAAATCAAAGGATGATTAGCCCTTATATTGTTGATAGTAATTATACAGATATTGCAATTAATCGATCTTCTTTAGCTAAAAAAGTTGATATAATTCAAAATAATGATTATAAAATTCCTTTTATAAACGAACTTAAAATTGGCGATAAGCAAGATATAAATATCTTAAGATTGTATGGCGAAAATTCTCATATAGTAAATCTTCAAGGAACTGTTAAAGAAGATGAAATAATAAAAATGCCTCTTTTAAAACCGGAGATTAATTTTAATATAAAAGTTAATAAGGCATTAGAAAAAAATAAAATTTTATATCAGAATGTAATTTTTTCAAAGCAAATGCCAAATAATGCAAAAGAAATTGCTTTTGTTTCTCATAATATAAAGGACGTATCTAAATCTATTTTATATAATTCAGATAATTTTGCTTCTGAAGTAGTATTTAGAGTCGCAGCTTCAAAATATTATAATAAATCAGCAACATTAGATGATTCAATTAAAATGTTTAGAGAAATTTATAAAGAATATTTAACTGATGAAGATGTTTTAGCTGATGGAAGCGGAGTATCAAGACAAAATTTATTTTGCAGCGAAACAATCGCAAAAATATTAACAAAACTATTTGAAGATGAAGAATTTAGAAATTTATTAGCAACATCAAATCAGGGTACTTTATCTGAAAGATTAATATTTTTAAAAGACAATCTAAGAGCTAAAACAGGTACAATGAAAGATTTTTCTTCCCTTTGTGGTATTTTCAATACAAGAAAAAATAGACAAGTGGTATTTGTTTTTATAACTCAAGATTCTAATCAAAGAAAAGCGCTTTTGAAGAATTTTGAAAATACTTTAGTTGGGACAATTTATAAAAAATATTAGTTAGATAATTCTTTTATTTTTAGAGTGATTTTTTTAATTATTTCAAGTAATTGTTTTGATAATTTTTCTTTGTTGCTTAATTCTGCAGTTTTAAAACCAAAGAAATTGATATATTTATAATTTTCGATAAATTCATTTTTAAAATTTAATATTTTTTCATAGATACAAGTATCAAGGCATCTTTTTTCGTCACATAAAAACATAAATATTTCACATAATTTTAAATATGATTCAACTGTTTTTGTTTTATTAAATTCTTTTTGAAATTTAATAATTAGAGAAATGAGAGTTTCGTATTTTTTTAATAATTTTTTTCTTTTTTGCGGATAATATTCGCTAAAATATTCTTTGGTTTTTTCATATCCGACATTAAAAAGTTCATTTTTCTTTTCTTTTGGTATAAAGAAATCCACAACCGATATATCTTTTGTGTTGATTTTTATATAGTCAAATTTATCTTTTTGTCTATATAGA
This sequence comes from Candidatus Gastranaerophilales bacterium, assembly GCA_944324915.1. Classification (GTDB taxonomy): domain Bacteria; phylum Cyanobacteriota; class Vampirovibrionia; order Gastranaerophilales; family Gastranaerophilaceae; genus RUG14156. The sequence continues at coordinate 211,369 of CALUYD010000002.1, forward strand.
TCGACTATATAATCCGTAGCAAAACCACTTATTGCGTTATAAACTCTATTTATATATTCTATTGAATTTGTAATTTTTTTTGGCGTTTCATTGTCTTCAAGTCTGAATTCTAAAATTCTTTCTTTTACATTTTTAACAGAATCGCTTACTCGCCATAATGGCATTGATTTTAATAAATCGCCATCAACAATTAATTTATCTTCATATTCAAACGGTGTAAATAACCCTGGCATGGAAACGCTTGCTCTTACTGCTTTTGCAATTTCAAAATCCGGAGTTTTGTCGCTTGAAAATTCATTAAATTTTAGATTTGTTAAATCAACTGAATATATAACTAATTTTGAGTTTAAATCGCTAAATTTAACAGGCGGCATTTGACCTTTTTTATAATTGTCGCCGTAGAATTTTTTTTCTATTTTTTCTTTTATCCAATCAAGAAAAATTTTGCCTTTTGATATTGCAGCATCTTTTTTAAAGTCTATATTTATATCTATAAACATATCAAAGCTAACATCAGCTAGTATTTCAAATATTTCATTGTAATTGTATCCGATTAATAAAAGTGATGCAAAAACAGCCCCAATAGAGCTTCCTGCACATCCTGTAACTTTTATATTATATTCTTCAATGGCTTTATAAGCTCCGCAATATGCAAGACCTCTTATTCCTCCTCCTCCAAATATAATAAAATGTTCATTGTTTGCCATTATTGCTCCATAAATTCGGGTCTATTGCCATCATGAATATATTGTGAATCATCAAGTGATTTTATTCTTTTGTTTTCGTTTTCATATTGTTGGGACATATCTATAACATTTTTTAATAATTCTCTATCGTCACCAACAAGCCCTTCGATTGCTTTTGAAGGCTGTTTAAGTTTTTCTTGTGCATTTTTTTGATAAAGTTTTGCTTCTTTTAGAATTTGCTGCATATTTTTATCTGATAGATTTTTAAATTTATTTCTTAAAATTACAATTTCTACACGTCTGTTTTTTGCTTTGTTTTGTACTGTATCATTTTTAGCAACAGGAACAGTATCAGCAAGTCCTGTTGTAGTAAATATTTTCGGATTAAAATCGTGATTTTTGATTAAATATCTTACAACACTAGAAGCTCTAGCTGATGATAATTCCCAATTTGATGGGTATTTTTGTGTACTGATTTTATCTGAATCGCTATGACCTTCAACGTTTATATAATGAATTGAAAATCTTTCTTTGATGATTGAAGCGATTTTATCTAATATTTCATAAGATTCTTTTGTAAGTTCTGCTGTTCCTGCTGCAAATTTTATAGCATGCTCATTCATTCTTATAATAAGACCTTTGTCGGTTATTTCGACATTTATGCCTTCTTGATTTAATTTTTCAATGTCATCTTTTATATTTTCATAAGATGATTGTTCGTATTTTTGACTCATATATTCAAGCATTAAGGGGTTTGCTGCTCCTGCTTGACCGTCTAATATTGAATTTTGTCCATCCAGAATAGATGTTTGGTTATCAAAAATACTTTGGCTAAAGGCTTTTCTTAGGGCTTCTTCGATACCTTTAAAAGCGTTAACATCTGATTGAGCAAGAGCATATAATACAACGAATGTTGCAAATAATAATGTCATAAAGTCGGCATAAGATACAAGCCAACGTTCGAGATTTTCATGATCTTCTGCTTGCTTTTTTTTAGCCATTAAGCCTTAGCCCCTTTAGATTGTTTTTTATCTACTATATAACATTCTAATTTTCTTTCAATCAATGCCGGTGATTCTCCTGCTTGGATTGATAAAATTCCTTCAATCATTAATTCCATTGAAGTAAATATTCTTGCATATTTTCTTTTTGCTCTTGTTGAATAAGGAATTGTAAAAAGGTTTGCAACAACAAGACCATAAATTGTAGCAACGAACGCAACGGCGATACCTGCACCAAGTTTAGATGGGTCTGATAAATTCTGCATAACTTGGATAAGACCTAAAACCGCACCAATGATACCTAATGTTGGTGAATAACCGCCTGCGGATTCTAAAACTTTTGCACCTGCTGCAATTTTTTCTTGAATTTGCGATAATTGAGTTTCCATCATATCTTTAACTAAAGTTGGATCAGCACCGTCTGCAACTGCTTCAAGACCTAATTTTAGAAGTGGGTCAGAGGCTTTTTTTGCTTCTTTTTCAAGAACAATTACACCTTCTTTTCTTGCTTTTTGGGCATAGCCAATAATTTCTTCTATTATTTTTTCTAATTTTGGTGATTTTCCAAAATAAACAACACCTATACAATGTGCTGCGGTTTTAAAATCTTCAATTGGAAAACTTAAAAATACTGCGCCTGCTGTACCGCCTACAACGATAAATGCTGCCGTAATTTGAAGTAGTTGCCCAATGTTACCGCCTTCAAGAGCTTGACCTGCAAGAATGAAGCTAAGCCCCATTACGGTTCCTATAAATGCTGCTATATCCATGATGTAAAAAACTCCTAATTTATTGCTTTATTATCGTAAAAAACAGTCCTTTTGTTATCATATAATTAAACGAAATATAAATTTATATATGTTTTAAATTTCTTCTTTTTTTACTATACTTAAATAAAAGACATATAGAGGAAAAAATATGGGATTAACATTAGCTCAAAAAATTTTATCAACTCACGCAGGTTTTGAGGTTCAGTTTAATCAGCTGGTTGTGGCAAATATTGATGTTTGTGCAACTCAAGATGGAACAGGCCCATTAGCAATAAAAGAGTTTAAAAAATTAGGAAAAAAGCTATTTAATCCAAAAAGAACAATTTTATTTATTGACCATGCAGCACCATCTCCCAGAAAAGAATTATCTAATGCTCATAATATTATAAGAGAATTTGCTAAAGAATATGGTGCCGTTTTATCTGATATTGGTTGTGGCGTTTGTCATCAAAGACTTATTGAAGATTATGTTAACCCCGGTGAAATTTTAGTTGGCGCTGATTCTCACACTTGTACATCAGGAGCGCTAGGCGCATTTGCAACAGGTATGGGTTCAACTGATATTGCTGTTTCTATGGCATTTGGTAAAACTTGGTTTAAAGTACCTCAATCTTTTAAAATTAAAGTAGATGGCAAATTTAAAGATAATGTTTGCTCAAAAGATTTAATGTTATATTTAATCGGAATGATTGGGGCTGATGGCGCTACATATAAAGCGTTAGAATTTTGCGGTGAAACAATAGAAAATATGTCTATGTCTGAAAGATTTACTCTTGCAAATATGGCAGTTGAAGCAGGTGCTAAGGCAGGGTTGTTTGAAACAGACGATAAAACAAGAGAATTTTTAGCTTCAAGAGGAAGAGAAGATAAATATAAAGAAATCAAAATGGATGATGATGCAATTTATGAAAGAGTTATTGAAATAGATGCATCTAAAATAGAGCCTATGGTTGCTTGTCCTCATACTGTTGATAATACAAAAAAAGCAAGCGAATTAAATGAGATAAAAGTTAATCAAGTATTTGTCGGAACTTGCACAAATGGAAGAATTGAAGATTTAAGAGTAGTTGCTAGCGTTCTTAAAGGCAACAAAGTGGCGCAAGGTGTTAGAATGATTATAGCTCCGGCGTCTAAAGATATTTATATTCAGGCAGCCAAAGAAGGCTTATTGGAAATTTTCCTTGAAGCAGGTGCAAATTTAATTCCATCAGGTTGCGGACCTTGCGTTGGCGTTCATGGCGGTATATTGGGTGATAAAGAAGTTTGTCTTGCAACTCAAAACAGAAACTTCCAAGGAAGAATGGGTAATACCGAAGGATTTATTTATCTTTCAAGTCCTTATACTGCTGCAAAATCAGCGATTGCGGGATATATTTGTTAATTTTAGCAAAGTAATTTTATCAAAAGTGTTAAACAAATCAAGCGCACAGATTGTTGCATCTGTTGTTAATTTTTTTGTTTCATATTTTATGGCTTCTTTTTCTTTTTTTAAAAGATAACAAACCACTTTTTGAGAATAATCAAAATTATTAAATGATGTTTTGATGATATTTAGTGTTAATTTTGCTACAAGCATTGTTTCAAAATAAAAGCCATATTCTTTTGTTTTTAGTGAGTAACAAAATGCGCTGTTGTAAAATAAAATATTTAATAATAAGATTGCAACTACAATTTTTTTCAATGTAAAACCTCTAATAATTTTCTTATAGAGTATTACATTTATTTTTAGAATATATTAATCAATTGTCTATTTTAAAGGATATAAAAAAAGAGCCTTTTGTGGCTCTTTTAATTTTATTTTTCATTGATTTTTTCTTTTATTTTATGAACTATATTTTTAATTGCAATACCGATTAAAGCTACACCCGCAAGAACAACTCCTGCACCAACAATAGCTTGTTTGTTTTCTTTGGAGAGTTTTATTTTGCTTGAGATAAAAGTATCAAATTTTTCGCTGGCAAATGATTTGCAATCAATTGCTTTTTTTCCTACTTTTTGCAGACCATTTTTAATTTGTCCGCCAACTTGTTTAAAATTAATATTTGGTACTTGCATTTTTTATCCTTTATCTAGTTTAATAATTCACTAAAAGCATCAATAATATCTTTTTGATCGTTTCTTTCTTCAACTTTATCTGAAACAGGATCAAGAGTTAAAGCACCTGCTGCAACAGCTACACCTGCATCAAATAGGCTTGCGCCGTCTTTTATGCCTACTTTATTTAATACTTCTTGTGTTGTTCCTTTTTCTTTTGCTAAAACCGTATCAACAAAATCGCCTATTTTTTGAGCAACTTTACTATTTTCATTTCCGTTAATTAGCTTTTTGCTACCATTTGAAATAGCATCAAGTGCTTTTTGTGAATTAATTTTATTCTTTTTGAATTTATTTACAATACCTGTAAACGCTTTTGTTGCTCCTGTTGCAATAACTTCACCTGATTTAACCGCAAATCTTCTTGCAACCGGTGTTAACTTTCTTACTGCCATAGCTGTTGCTAAAACTGCTCCGACTGTTGCAACGATTGTACTTGGGTGAACATCTGAATTAACTTTTCCTACAATTTTATCTAATACTTGCATTTGTTGGTTAAATTCAGGGTTTAAAGGATATTGGTGATTACCTTCGGCTGTTATTGTTGCACCTTTAAAATTTTGATTACTAATTGCATTAACTTGCATAAATATCTCCTAACTGAAGTTATTACACCTGTATAAAATACAAACATAATATTTTTTGCTAAAAAAATTGTTTTTTCTTAATAAACTTTAACAATTTCAACACCTTGTCTAGGACTACATTATATAACAAAATCTTGTTTTGCAATAGTCTATATATCGAAATATTTTTTATTTTTTATTTCATCCGGCATAAATTGTTGAATATAATCAGGATTATCGTGCGTGTAGACATAATCATTGCCAAAGCCATATTTAGAAGCATCTTTATAATGAGCATCTCTAAGATGTTTAGGCGGTAGAAAATCAAGTCCTGATTTAATATCTGAAATAGCGGTATCTATTGCTTTTATGGCTCTATTTGATTTTTTTGCTCTTGCGACAAATTCTACTGCTTGAGCTAAAGTTATTCTTGCTTCCGGCATGCCCAGATGTTCAACTGCTCGAAGCGCCGCTTCTGCTATTAAAAGCGCTCTAAAATCAGTATTTCCAACATCTTCTGAAGCAACTACGATTAATCTTCTTGCAATAAATCTTGGGTCTTCTCCTGAAATTAACATTTTAGCAAGATAATAAATTGCGGCGTTAGCGTCTGACCCTCTTAAACTTTTTTGAAATGCGCTTGCATAATCATAGTGAGAATCTATTGAATACCTTGTTCCTGTTTTTTGTAAAAGTTCCTCTACTGTTTTTTTATCAATAGCCTTGTCTGATGCAAAAAATGTGTTTTCAATAGCATTTAAGCAATATCTGGCATCCCCTCGAGATAGTTCTATTATTGTATCTAGGGCATCTTTTTCTATTGTTTTTTCTTCATAATTTTTAGATAAATAATCTAACCCTTTTAAAGCAATTTTTTCTAGTGAATTTTTATCAATTTTGTTTAAGATAATAACCTGTGCTCTTGAAATTAAAGCAGGAACAGTATGAAACGATGGGTTTTCAGTGGTTGAACCCATAAAATAAAAAAGTCCTGATTCAATATATGGTAAAAGTGCATCTTGTTGAGTTTTTGAAAAACGATGAATTTCATCGATAAAAACTATTGTTTTTAAGCCCTCTCTTAATTTTTCTTTTGCATTTTGGGCTGTTTCTTTTATTTCTTTTACACCCGAATTAACGGCTGAAAGCTCTACAAAATTAGCATTATGATATTTAGCTACAAGTCTTGCTAGAGTTGTTTTTCCGCATCCCGGCGGACCCCAGAGAATAAAAGAAAATAATCTTTTTGCTAAAAGTAATTTATAAAAAGGCGAGTTAGGGTTAATAACAGAGCTTTGTCCAAGATAATCCTCAAGAGTTTTAGGTCGCATAAGTTCTGCTAAAGGAATTTGTTTATTATTATTTTCTAGCGAATCAAATAAATTCATTGTATAATCATTTTATGATAAATGTTTTTAAAAGGATAGTTTTAATTTTAATTATTATTGCTTTTTTCTTTGGATGTTTTTCTGTTTATAAAATATATTCAAAAAATATCGATAAAAGAAAAAGTTTTACTTTTTGGTCAATTCAATTAAAGCCGATTTATGAAAAGCAAATTGATGAAATTATATCTGATTTTGAGAGTAAACATCCTGATTATAAAGTTGTTTGGGTTGATATTCCAATTCAAGAGGCTCAAAAAAGAACTCTAGCTTCAATTTTATCATCTACTGTACCTGATTTAATTAATTTAAATCCTGATTTTTCGCTTGTTTTAGCTCAAAAAAATGCGCTTGAATATTTTAGCGAAGATGAATTAAAAGATTTTAACTTGGGTTTAGTTAATAAATTGCGCTATAAAAATAAAATATATGGTATTCCATTTTATGCAACAAGTCCTGTAACTATATATAATAAAGAAATTTTTGATAAATGTTCGATAAATAATTTTCCAAATACTTATGATGAACTTTATTCTATTTCTGACAAGTTATATTTATGCTCTCATAGTGCTACTTTTGCAGGTGCATTGAATGAAAATGATACATTGCTTAAAATATTAAATAAATATGATGTATCATCATTCAAAAATCAAAATGAAAAAGAAAACGCTTTTATGGTTTATTCAATGTTTGATGATATGTATAAAAAAGGATATTTGCCAAAGGATATTTTATCAGTTAATCATCGTGAAGTAATAGAAAAATATATGTCTAATCAAGCCCTTGTTATTGTAGCGGGTTCTAATTTTATAAAAATGATTAAACAAAATGCGCCTGATATTTATAAAAAATCTGAAATAGCTCCTCAATTAACAGGTTCAAATGGTAAATATGATGTTTCTTTGATGAATTTTGTAATTCCTAAAAAATCTAAAAATAAAGAGCTTGCTCGTGAGTTTGCGCTTTTGTTGACAAACGAGAAAAATCAACTTGAATTAGCTCAATTAACAAATGTTTTGCCTGCTAATAAATATGCTCTTTCAAATGATTATTTTAAAATTTGCCCTTCTGATTTGAATGAAAAATCAAGATGTGAAAGCTCTAAGCAATTGGATAATTTAATTTCAGATGATACTGAAATAAAAGATAAAAAAGCACTAAATGAAAATTTAAATAAGTTTTTAGAACAAATTTTATTAGATAAAAATTCCAACTCTGATTTTATCAAAGCTGGAATTAATAACCTTTTTTCACGTTTGAATTTATATATTGAACAAAATTAAACGCTGATACTTTGACCTTGTTTAATTTTTTCTAAATTTTTCTTTTGCATAGAGAATTTTTGTGCCATTTTTTTGACAAAATCAATAGCTTCAATATCTCTTTTAATAGCGCTTTTTAGGTTTAAAATTTCTTCATAATTTAATAAATCAATTTTATTTGTTTCGCAAATTTCAAAAACATGCTTGAAATGTTCTTGTGTAGCGTTTTCAAATCCTGATAATTTCATTTTGTAGCAATACCAATTATAAAATTGATAAATAAAAGCATAAATATTTACGTTATAACTTCTTAAAACAAACATTTCATTTGTTTTAAAAGCAATTTTCTTGTTTAAAATAAGATTTAAATATAGTGCTTTAATACCTTTTTGAGGCAAAATAAAACCTTCTTGCTCATTTATTTTAGCTAAGATTTTATCAGCATTTTTAATTTTATATATTGGAGTTTTTGCTCCTTTTATGTAGTCAAAAAGTTTTTGAGGTTCATTTATATGTTTTTCAATTAATTTTTCAATTTTTTCTTGATTTAATTTATCTTTTTCATAGTTTGAATTTTTGATTGATAAAGTTGCGCCATTGATTGTATGGCTTTTTTGTCCGCAAATATTACCTGATAAGATTTTTTTATTTAATTTTTCCATTCTTTTTTTGTGCTTTTTTTCTTGAATGGTGTAAATCTTATCAAAAAGTTTAATTGTTAAAATTTCAAAAAAATTTTTCATAAAAATATCCTCTATATAATTATAAAAACTTTTTGAAATAAAAAATTGCTAATTTTAATTATTAATTATGCTTTTTAATATTCTATATGTTAATTGTAGCTTTTCTTCGTTGTTTTCTAAGGATTTAATGTCTTGAATGAGCTCTGCTATTATTATTTTTGGTTCTTGATATTCTTCAATTTTAAATAATTCACTTGGCTTAATTTTTAATACTTCAAGAATTTTTTCTAAAGTATTTGATGTTAAAAAATTGTTTCCGCATTCTATACCGCTCAATGTTCTTTGAGATATATTTAAGAGTTCGGAAAATTTTTCTTGCGAGTATCCTCTTAGTATTCTAAAATATTTAATTTTTTTACCGAGTAATTTTTTAATATCCATATATCAATAACTATAAGGTTAAAAACATATATTTATAACGAAATTAAATTGCTAAATGTTTCAAATTATAGAAATAAAAATTCATTATAATGAAAAAAATGTTAAGAAATATTAACCCAAAAAGCATTGTAATATCTAATTTTTATCTTTTTTAGAGTTTTAATTTCAAAAAGTTCAGCAATTTTATCTAGATAAAAATTTTAATATATGCATAGAGTTTAAATTCTAGTTTACGGATTTTAAAAATATGTATAGGAGAATTAAGTATGACATCAATCAAAACAACTTTAATTGGAGCAAATACTCAAGTTAACCCTAATGATTTAGGTTCTGTTGGAAATAGAATGGAATATGTAGGAAAAGAGTTTGCTGACTTTAAGAAATTCCAATTAGCGTCAGGTTTAACTATGGCAGGCGGTGCAGCTGCAACTGCTGTTGCGACAAATGCGGTTAAAAATTCGCCAAAATTACAAAAAGTTTTAACTGATTTTGGTAAAAAAATTATGGATAATAAATATGTAAAACAAGCAGCAGAGGAATTGTCACCTATTGCAAAAAAATGTAGTGATTATGTAAAAAATCTGCCAAAACCGGCAAAAGCTGTTTTAGCTGCAGGCGCATTAATTACAGGACTTACTCTTGATAGCTTAGCAAGTAAAAAATCTTTTGAATCAGGCAAAAATTACCAAGAACATGTTGATAAAGCAAAAGTACAAGATATTTTAGGATAATTTAACGTAAATATTTAATATATCAGCCTCTCTTTTAAAGAGAGGCTTTTTGAATTTATGAAATTTTATCAATAAATTTAATTGCTTCAAGGTATATTTTGGCTTTTTCTTTTGATGCAGAATAGATTATTTTTAAAAGTTCATCTTGAATATCGTCTTTTTGGTTTTTGTTTTCTTTTACGCCAAAATTTTTAAGAGGAATATTTAGTGTTTCTATGATTTTTAAGAAATTATTAACTTGAGGAAATTGTTTACCGTTTTCGATGTTTCCTAAGTTTTTATCGCACATATTTATAAGTTCTGCTAACTCGGCTTGGCTCATTTTTGCGTTTTTTCTGGCAATTTTAATAACATTGCCTATAAATTTTTTATCATCATATAACATAGATTTTACACCTTTTTTAAAAATAACTTATATGAGCCGAGTTTATAACCATTTATGTTTTACATTTAATCTTTTAGTAGTACATGTTTTACTTTTTTAAAATTTATAGTATTATGGTAATCATGTTTCCTATTTCTTTTAATATGGAAATATGTAAGTGTATGGTTTAAAAGGATAACAATGAAAAAGATTTTTTATCTAGCGTTTTCGCTTGTCGAAATCGTTGTAGCATTAATTATT
>CALUYD010000003.1 GCA_944324915.1 Candidatus Gastranaerophilales bacterium
CTTGCTAGCAATAGGCATTCAGTTGGCTACTGTGAGTATATCACAAAATTCACTATCGCTTATAATCGTTCATTTACTCAATTACCATAAGATGGCACCGTACGGTTTCAACAAAGGCAATCGAAGAGCTTGCCTTTGTTTTGACACACGGCTTACGCTTTTTGCACAACCGGACTATACTAAAATAATTAAAGTATCTGTACAAATAAAACCGGTCGTTAAATTACATGAGTTTAATGTAAATTCCTTATAAAAAAGACCCCTAAGAGGGGTCATAAATGGTTGCGGGAGCTGGATTTGAACCAACGACCTTCGGGTTATGAGCCCGACGAGCTACCAGACTGCTCCATCCCGCGATATTTAATTTTCATTGATAACTATATTATGCGCCCTAAATTTAAAAAATCAAGTACCAAACTAGCAAATAAAAAAATTCAGAAGTTTTGTATAACAAAAACGAGGAAATAATGAAAATAACAAAAATATCATCAAGTGAGAAAAGACCTTATATACACTCTATTTTAAACACGTATTCCAAAAACTATATCCAAAACTCATACGAAATTCATAACGTACATGCTCCAAACAATCCAAAATATTATCAGGTTTTTAACAACATAAGTTTTGGCTCAAATGCGCATTTTTATGCAATAACAAAAAGAACAAGTAAAGGCACAAGTGTTGTAATTCAAATTCCAACAGAAAATGAAGATAGAATAAAACTTGAATTTAGTCCTCAAGAAGCAGGTATTTTTTTAAATGAAAATGACATTATAGACAACAAAATGGTTGAAACTTTTGTCGAGATATACACAAAATTCTACACAGTACAAAAAGAAAAACACGAAGAAGAATCAAAACTTTTAAAAAGAATAATTCAAGAAAGTTCAAAAAATAAAGTTATAGTAATAGATAGAGAAATCGATAATGAAAGCCTAAGAACATTTAAAGGAGTTTCTGAAAATAATTTCATTGAAGCCTATTTATCAAACATACAAGACGATTTAAGAAGAAAAGAAATCGCTGAATCATTTCTTGAAAAAAACGAAAAGCGCTATGCGAAATCAATCCATTCAGCTGGAAAAACAGCTCTTTATTTAATGCATTTATCTAAAACAAATAATGGTATCGATTTATCAGATTTTGATAAAAAAGCAGAAATAGTTACATCAATAGTTGGTTTTGGTGAATCTTGCGAAGGTGATTATTTTAAAGAATTAATTGAAAACTCGAAAGATGAAAACGGGAATTTTGATATAGATTTATGTCATAAAATTTCAGAATTATTGCCAACCGTTTATTATAGCCCAACTCCAAAAGAAGATATTGAAAATATAGCTCAACGCATTGAATGTTTAAAAGATAAAGACCCCAAAAATTTTGAAAAATCGTACGAAGCACTTTTGAATATGGCAGAAATAGGAATAATAAAACTTTCCTTATATTCTGATAATTTTAATCAGTTTTTAAATCTGTTTAACCCTAAAACAGGAGTATTCGAAGAACAAACAATACCGTTGTTGATTGATTTTACCGATAGTTGCCTTGATTGGTATAGCGATAATGTACAAGAAGTGGATGAAGAAAATGCAACTGAATGCGCAGAATACATCCAAACAATGGCAAATGAATATTTTTCCCTAATAAGAGATTATCAAACAGGGGAAATAATAGAAAACCCATTAAGTATAGGTGATTTTTTCAATGCATACACATAAAACTATGCAAACAAAAAAGTTTATAATAAAATCTATATAGAGGTTTTATGAAAACTATTTTAATAGCAGGAGGCGCAGGGTTTCTAGGTTCAAACCTATGCAAAAAATTAATTAAAGACAATATTGTAATTTGTCTCGATAATTTAATTACGGGGAATATGGCAAACATAATACCATATTTAGAAAGCCCTAACTTTAAATTCATTAAACATGACATCATTAATCCAATTGATATTGAAATTGATGAAATATATAATCTAGCATGTCCCGCATCTCCGATACATTACCAAAAAGACCCAATTCATACTCTTAAAAGTTCAGTTTTTGGAATATATAACCTGCTTGAACTTGCAAAAAAATATAATGCAAAAATTCTTCAAGCATCAACAAGCGAAGTATATGGAAATCCGCTTGAACATCCGCAAAAAGAAAGCTATTTTGGAAATGTAAACATAAATGGACCCAGAAGCTGTTATGACGAGGGCAAAAGATGTGCTGAAAGCATTATGTATGAATACAATAAGCAATATAACACGCAAATCAGAATAGCAAGGATATTTAATACATACGGCAAAAATATGCAAAAAGATGACGGCAGAGTTATCTCAAATTTTATAATTCAGGCGCTAAAAAATGAAGATATAACTATTTATGGAGATGGCTTGCAAACACGCTCTTATTGTTATGTTGATGATTTAATTGACGGTCTTATAAAATTAATGGCATCAAACATAACAACTCCAACAAACCTTGGAAATCCAATTGAATACACAATTTTAAAAACAGCAAAAATAATTATTTCAAAAACAAATTCTCAATCAAAATTAATTTTCAAAAACCTTCCAATAGATGACCCTCAAAAAAGAAAACCTGATATTTCAAAAGCAAAAAAAGAGCTTAATTGGGAACCCAAAATCAGCCTAAACGAGGGACTTGATAACACAATTTCATATTTCAAGGAGATTATATAGATGAATATATGTGTCTTTGGAATAGGTTATGTTGGGTTATGTGCTTCAGTTTGTCTTGCACAATTAGGTCATAATATTGTTTGCATAGATAAAGACAACAAAAAAATCGAAAACCTTAAAAATAATATTGTGCCTATTTTTGAGCCAAAATTAAATGAATTGATTTTAAAAAATAAAAATAAATTAATTTTTAAGACAAATTTAGAAAATAACGAAAAAAATTTCGATATTTTTATAATAGCAACAGGAACACCAACCCAAAAAAACGGAGAGGTTGATTTATCAGCAATATATAATGTTGCAGATGAAATTATTAAAAATTGCAAAAATAATTCAATTATAATCAATAAATCAACCGTACCAATCGGATTTAATAACAAATTACAAGATTATATAAACGCTAAAACTAATTTAAAATTAGATGTAATCTCAAACCCTGAATTTTTAAGACAAGGAAGCGCAATAGATGATTTTTTAAATCCGGAGCGAATTATAATTGGATATAAATCTGATTTTGCTTTAAAAAAAGTACTTAAAATGTATAAAGCACTAAATTTGAAAGATGAACAAATTATAACAACTGACCTAAATTCTGCTGAAATGATTAAATATGCATCAAATTCATTTTTAGCATTAAAGATTTCTTTTATTAATGAAATATCAAAACTTTGCGAAAAAACCAATGCTGATATTGAATATGTTAAAAAAGGACTAACAAGTGATTCAAGAATAGGAAAAAAATTCCTAAATTGCGGTATAGGCTTTGGCGGAAGCTGTTTTCCAAAAGATACAAAAGCTCTTGTTAATATTGCAAATAACTACGATATTGAGCTAAAAACAATTAAAGCAACAATTGAAGCAAACGAAGCTCAAGTTGATTATTTTATTAATAAAATTATTAATTTTTACAAAGGAAATATAAAAGATAAAACATTTATCCTATTGGGATTATCTTTTAAGCCAAACACTAATGATTTAAGAGAAGCGCCAAGCATTAAAATAATAGATAAATTGACTGATTTAAATGCAAATATAATAGCATACGACCCAAAAGCAAAGTATGACAAAGTTAAACAAGTAAATAAAATCAATGATGCATTTAATGACGCAGATTGCCTTATTATAGCAACAGAATGGGAAGAATTTAAAAATATAGATGTTGAGTTACTAAAAAAACTCAAAGATAAAGTCATTTTTGACGGTAGAAATATATTTATAAATAGAAATTTAAAAAAATACGGACTAAAATATTATTGTATAGGTAAAAATGAACAACAAAATTAAAACAATATGTGTATTTGCAAGCGCATCAGATAACATAGATAAAATATATCATAAAGCTGCGTATGAATTAGGAAGCGAAATAGCAAAAAATCACTACGATATCATATATGGCGGTTCAAACTTGGGGCTTATGGGCGAAGTTACAACAAGCGCAAGGATAAAAGGAAGCGAAGTAACAGGGGTAATGCCTGAAAAACTTTATAATTTAGGAATTCACCCCGGAGAATGTTCTAAATTTATACTAACAAAAGGAATGAGAGAAAGAAAAGCCAAAATGGATGAGTTATCTCAAGCCTTAATTACTTTAGCGGGCGGTTTTGGAACATTGGAAGAATTAAGCGAAATGATTGTACAAAAGCAATTAGGCTATAATAATAAGCCCATAGTAATACTCAATACAAACGGATATTATGATAACTTAATAAAATTTTTCGATGAAATCATAGAGCAAAATTTTGCGCCAAAAATTACAAAAAATATTTATTATGTTGCAAAAACGCCCAAAGAAGCTATTGAGTACATTAATTCATATAATGATATTGATAATGATTATTTAAATGCCAAAATTGGCTCAAAAATCAATCATTAGTATAATTACAAATTAAAAAATTTATATCATACTATAAAGTGTAGAAGATGACTTAGGGAAATATGCTGGATAGAATTTTAGCAAATAATACAGACACCATAAATCAAAGTCAAAGTTTGGATAGAATTAGAGGGCTTGGAGTTTCTAATCCTTTTGAAGAACAAAACGATGGTTTTTTCATTGACGAATCAAGCATTTCAACTGCTGCACTTGAAAAATACCAAAGAGAATTAGATGTTAAAACTTTTAGTGATATTTTGTATCAAACAGACGAAAAAGCCTCTAACGAACTTGTTTTAAAACAAGCGTTTGAAGGCATTTTATCAGTAGATGATACAGATTTTCTATCCGAACTTTTAGACAACGAAGACTTATTAAATGATATTAAAGAATAAAATATTTGAAAAAATAAAGAAATATTATCATCTAAAGGTCTTAAAAAGAAAATATTACCGCCTTGGTAAATGCGCCAAGTGCGGTTGTTGTTGCGAAAATATATATGTTAGACACAAAGGTAAAGTAATTCAAACAAAAGAAGAATTTGAACAAATTAAAAAAACAGACAATTACAGCTTCTATAAACACATTACCCCAATCAACAAAGATGACTTTGGACTTATTTTTTCTTGTGATAAATTTGACAAAGAAAAAAGACTCTGCAAAGACCACAAACACCGCCCCTCGATTTGCAAAAACTACCCAAGCGAAGAAATATTCTCTTTTGGTGCACAATTACAAGATAAATGCGGATATTGTTTTACTCCGATAGTTTCTTTTGATGAAGTAATGAAAAAAATATCAAAGAAAACCAAAAACTAATAAGTATAAAGTCTATCGTTAAATTTTAGCGCTTGACAAGATAATTCAACATTATGCACTCTAACATATTCGATATCATTTTGAATTAACCAACTTGTTGCAAATGCACTTTGAATATCAGCGTCTTTGGGCTCTTTCGTGTTAATTATATCTTGCATAAAACGTTTTCTTGAAACTCCTGCTAAAACAGCAAAACCAAGCGATTTAAATTCATTTATTCTTTTTAACAGCGCAAAATTTTGCTCAATTGTCTTAGCAAAACCAAAGCCAACATCAATTATAATATTTTCACGCTTTAATCCTAAATCCATTGCATAGTGAGTTTTTTCATATAATTCCTGAAAAACATCATCAACAACATTATTATAACCTGTTAAATCATCCATTGTATAAGAATCACCGCGAGAATGCATAATAACAAGTTTTTTATCCGCATTTTTGCAGATATTAACAAATTCCGGATTAGCTAAAAAGCTAACATCATTTATAATATCAGCACCGGCGTCAATTGCAGCCTTAGCACAACCCAATGTCATAGTATCGACACTAATTCCAATATGCGGAAATGCTTGCTTTAGCGCCGTTACAATAGGTACAACTTTTTCAATTTCATATACAACACTCACTAAATCAGTTTTTGGTTTTGTTGATTGAGCACCAATATCAATTATATGAGCGCCTTGTTCAATCATATCAATAGCATGATTGATTGCTTTATCAATTTCAATATATTCACCGCCATCAGAAAAAGAATTTGGTGTTAAATTTAAAATCCCCATTATCTTTGTTCTTGGAGTGTCTTTTTGATTAAATTCTATTTGCTCAAAAATCGCATTTGATAATTTTGATAAAGAAAAAGGCTGATCTTTGAGTTTTTTTGCAACATTTGTCAATTGTGCAATTGTTCCTGATAAAACACAATCAGAAAAACTAACCGAACAATCTATAACCCCACGATTAACTGCGCAATCACAATCGCAAGATAAGGCAGTTTGTTTAATGATTGATGCTTGAGATGGAGTTACATCAAATATTTTAATAGATAAAAACAAATGTTTTTTAACTGCGTTATTAACATAACTTTCATCAAAGCCAACTGATGAAATTTCTTGATTTATAAACTTTTTTAAAACTGTTTTTGATAAAAATTGCATTTTTTTGTTTAACAAATATAATAGTATTACATTAATATTAATAGATTAAGCAAAAGATTAAGTCAAGGAGAATAAAATGGCAAACGCTAAACTTACAATCACAGCTAGAGAAGAAGGTAAAAACCCTCGTCAAATCAGACAAGCAGGCTTCCTACCAGGCTCATTATACGGCAAAGGAATTGAAGCAAAAAATATTCAAGTAAACACTCATGAATTTGAAATGGCATACAGAGAAAACCAAGAAGGTACTTGGGAATTAACTTTAGGCAAAGAAAAATTCAACGCTAAAATTCAAGAATTACAAAAAAACTTTGCAACAAACGAATTACTAAACGTTGAATTTGCTTTAGTATAATTTTCTAAACAGCTTCATCGTCATCCAAAAATGAAGCTGAAAAAACATCTTGAGAATTTAAAGAATCAATAAAATGATTGTATCTTTCCATTCTCAATTTAAGCCAGCTCAACATAGAGTCTGAACCAAAAATTTTCACAACACGAATGGGAGCAAAACAGTTTCTGTTCGTGTTGTATTTTTCTTCCATAAATGTTTGGCATTTACAATTTAATTCATCAATCAAATCATACAAAGTTTTCAACCACGCACCCTGGACTGACAATTCATCAACTTTAAATTCCAATATCATAATCCCACCTGCCTTTGCAACTGTAATTACTTCTTTAATCTAACTTAGTTATAATGTTCCACAAAAATTACTTTTGTAACAAAAAACACTGCTAAATAGCAGTGTTTAGATAATATATAATGATAAAACTATTGTCTTACGTATAATTTACATGATGTTTGCTTTAACTTACCATCAAGATTAACAAATGTTCTATCGCTTACCCAAGTATCAAATATTTGTCTAACCCTAGCTGTATTTGTCTTTTTATCTTGGTTTATTACAACTTTAGAGCCGTCATTTAAACTAGGTAGCACCATTTCTTTAATAGAACCATCTTTATTGAATTCAACTCTTGTTTTTGAGTTATCACTTGCCGGTTGAGAAATTTCACAACTAATATAATCCAAGTTTTTTTCATCTCGAACAACTTTGCAAGTTACAACAAAACCGGAATAATTGTAAGTAACTGTACCGTCATCATTATGCTCAATATCAGTACAATTAGATAAAGTTAAACCATTTGATATAGTATCTATAATGTTTTTTGAATTTCCTTCAAAACCATTAATTAGAGTTTTATAAATTCTATAATTTTGTGCTTCTGAAATTAAATCAAGAGCTTCTTGAACATCATTTGGTCTTGATAATAGATTATGGAAATTATTCTCCATTGACTCAATAATAGCATCAGAATCATCGTCTGATTCCGATAATAAAGACTGTATATCCTCAATTTCTTCTTCGTCTGCACCCTCTAACATCATGCTTGTTGCAATATCTTGAAGATTATACTCTGCAAAATCTTCTTTTATTCTTTCAATTCTTTTAGCAAAAGCATCCATATAACTTTTAAAATCTAATTTAACAAAGACAGGAATTTCTTTTTTAATATCTTCAGGAGGTAAACCTAACATTAAAGCTGAGCTTTTCAAAGATAAAAGCGTCATATCAGAAGAAGAAACAGAAAAATCATCAAAATCACCATTTTCTTCATCGGAAAATAATTTTTCAAAATAACCTGTTTTTTCTAATGCGGCCATACTTTTATTTATCATTGAATTTATATATAACTCAGATGGAAAAGATATGTCAGGGCTATTATTTTGCAAACTTTCATTTGGATTATTTTCTTGAGGCAACTTTTTATCATTACCTTTAAAATACATAGGTTTTGCATTAATCAAATTCAATGGAGCAATATTCATAAAAAAATTCCTTTCTTAAGTAATGCAATAACAAAACAACTGAAGAAAAAAAATTGCCCAAATATGATATTATAAAAATATGGGATTTAGAAACGAACAAATTAAACAACAAGTTAAAAACATGCCCAAATTACCGGGGTGTTATCAATATTTTGACAAAAATAACGAACTAATTTACATAGGAAAAGCAAAAAATTTATATAATCGTGTAAATAGCTATTTTATGGGAGATAAAAAAGACTCTCCAAAATTACAGGTAATGGTTCCTCAAATTGAGCGTGTTGAATGTATCGTTGTTAATTCTGAAATTGAAGCATTAATACTAGAAAATGAACTAATTAAAAAACATAAACCTAAATATAATATTTTATTAAAAGATGATAAAAAATTCCCATATTTTTTAATCACAAAAGAAGATTATCCAAGAATTATAGTTACAAGAAAAGCAAACAAAAACACTCTAAAAGGCAAATATTACGGTCCATATACAGATGCAAGAGCAATGTGGGCTACATTAGAAGTAATTAATAAATTATTCCCAATTAAAAAATGTAATACTCCAAAATACAAAACAAGACCTTGCCTATATTATGATATAGGTCAATGTTGCGCACCTTGTCAAAAGAAAATATCAACTCAAGAGTATAAAGAAATAATAAAAAATGCAGAATTATTCTTATCAGGAAAAAGAAAAGAATTAATTAAAACACTAAAAAAAGAAATGGAAAAGGCAAGCTCTAAACAAGAATTTGAAAAAGCACTTTTATATAGAAACAGTATCAATGATATTGAAAAAACACTCGAAAAACAAAGCGTTGTCTTTGAATCTACAAGAGCAAACTATGATTATATAGCAACTGCAAATTCTTCAAATTTAATTTGTTTAAGTTTATTACAAATAAGACAGGGGCGCTTAATTAACAAAAAAGATTTTTCTTTCACTCAATTACTAAATGAAAATGATGATTATGATGAAATAATTCAAAGTGCTATAAGAGAATATTATACAATGCTAAATGACGAAGAATTGCCATCAAAAATCATATTATCAGACACATTTGGCGATATTGAATTATATAAAAAATGGCTCTCATTAAGGCTCAAAAAAGAAGTTAATATCATAAAAGCAACAACAAAAATAGACAAAGAATTATTATCATTGACTCAAAAAAATGCTAATTTCAACCTTGAATCTCAAAAATTAAAAGAACTTGCAAATATTCAAAATGATTACAATGAAGTAGGTTCATACATTCAAGAAAAATTAAAACTCACAAAATTCCCTCACACAATAGAATGTTACGATATTTCACACATTCAAGGAACAAACACGGTAGCATCCGGTGTCTATTTTGAAAACGGTCAGCCAAAAAAATCAAAATATAGAAAATATAAACTAAAAACCATTCAAAAAGGCGAAGTTGACGATTTTAAATCCATGAGAGAAATATTATCAAGAAGATTTAAAAGGATTAAACAAGGTCAAATTGAAGCACCTGATTTAATCATAATTGACGGTGGCAAAGGTCAGCTTTCTTCTGTTGTACAAATTATGAAAGAATTTGAGCTAAAACTAAATATAGTTTCATTAGCAAAAAGAGAAGAGGAAGTATTTTTGCCTAATAAATCTGAACCTGTAATATTTGCGCTAAATAGCCCCGCTCTACAATTATTCCAAAGAATAAGAGATGAAGCACACAGATTTGCAATAACATTCCACAGACAATTAAGAAGCAAGAGTATGCTTGAATAAGACTTATTAGCTCATCATCTACTTGACAAAAATCATTTATCTAATACCATAGAATAAGGTCAAGGCGACATGGCCAAGTGGTAAGGCAGGAGCCTGCAAAGCTCTTATCCCCAGTTCGAATCTGGGTGTCGCCTTTTTTTTATTGCAAATTTTACATAACGTGCTTCATAATTTCATATTCATCATCTTTTACAATTTGAGCAGGATATCCTGCATGATGAATTTTTGGCAACAACCAATCAGCACTATAACTAACTAATTCCGGATTATCATCATCAGTGTCAACACAAATAAATGTTAATTTTCCGTCCTTATCTTTCTTATAATCAATAACGGTTATTTCATGTCCATTTGTAACTTTATTCGGCTTGCCATCAACTTTAGGATCATAATTTTCCCTCAAAGTTGCCCCTGAAGTTTCATTTGTTAATACATAGCCCAAAATAACATCATCACCGGAATCCAGCGTTTGAGTAATATGTTTTGCAATTGTATCTAGAGAACAATTATAGCCTACAAGATTTTGCTCATCATCAACTTGATGATAAACTAATGACGTTATTTCTTTATTTTTTATTAAAGATTCAACAAATGTTTTTTCTACTTCAATTAAACCTTGAGGATTTTGGTTAAAATCGCCCCCACGAATGTCTGTTAAAGAATCATAAGTATTTTGAGAACCTAATTTCATAATAGCACTTTGAATTAATACATCAGCTACATTTCTTTCGCCAAAATCCCAATATTTACTTTGAACGCAAGCACGAGCCATAGCACCATCATCTAAATCAACCTTAATTTTCATTTTATTAAAGCCATCAAAAGTTTTTTGAGCTTTTAGCAAATTAATTATTTTTAAAGCCTCAAGAGGGTTTTTTGATATTGATTTTAAATCAATATTTAAATCAAGGCTCATATCTTCACTCGATAATTTTGACACCCAACGAGCAAACTCGGCAGGATAACTATGTGCCATATTAACCTCTAAAGATGCAGCAGCACAAGTACCGGATGCAACAACATCCATAGCACTAGGATTATATTTAACAGGGTTATTATTAGGAAGTCTTTTTATAACCTCCGCCTTAATATTATCCGGAATATCCCCAAATGTTTGAGTAACATATTTAGGATGACAAATTAAGTCTAACACGTTAGTTATAATGACCGTACTATCCAAATTATAAGCTCTTTTTGTTGTAGCAATTGAATATAAATTATCTAAGACAGTTGAATTATCATGATTTGATTTAGATAATAATTTTCCTGTTTTTAATAAATATTCCAACTGTTGAATTGGTGTCATATTTGGAGAATTTTGACTTTTTGGAACATCCTTTAAAACTTCAATTAATTTTGAATATTTAACATATTCGCTCATTGAAAGAGTTTTATTTTTTTCAAGTTTAGATAACGTAGATATAGGTCTTGACACACCACCAAAGGAAACATCTGAACGACTTTCAGATTTAATAGAATTTGTTTTTACACTCTTACCAGAACAATTTTGATTAATTGCTCTTGAATTAGGATAAATAGGACTTAATTTAATTTCCGGTATCATTATCTGTGTTTCAATTGCTACGTTATATATTTATAAAAACACGTAAAATAAAAAAAATGTTATTTTTTTTAAATTATATTAACACATTTTGATATTTAATATACAATTTAATTATAACAGTTAGCGAGGGCAAAATGATAAATACTCTACAAAATACAGATGTAATTAATGCAATTCACACAATAGATACTGAAATAAACGCACTAAACGAGCTTAAAACTCTTTTAGATGACAGTCTTACCAAAGCTCTAGATTTAATTGAACAAACAAAAGGAAGAGTTATCGTAACAGGCATGGGAAAATCAGGTCATATTGGTAAAAAAATTGCAGCATCACTAGCTTCAACAGGCACACCCTCGTTTTTTATGCATCCTGCTGAAGCAAGCCATGGCGACCTTGGAATGGTAACAAATGATGATATAATCATTGCAATTTCAAATAGCGGTGAATCAAGAGAATTAATCGACATATTAAATTACTCAAAAAGATTTGGAATTAAATTAATTTCAATAACAAAAAATCCTGATAGCTCGCTAGGCAAAGCAGGTGACATTGTATTAAGATTGCCATTATCAAAAGAAGCATGCCCATTAGGTTTAGCTCCAACTTCATCAACTACTGCTACATTAGTCTTAGGCGATATTTTAACAGTTGCAATGATTGAGCGCAGAGGCTTTTCAAAAACTCAATTCAACCAAAGACACCCAGGAGGAAAACTTGGTTCAATTCTTCAAAAAGTAAAAGATATTATGCATACAGGCAACGAAATGCCAATTTTAAAAACAAATGCAACAATTAATGAAATAATACTTGAAATGACATCAAAAAGATTGGGCTGCGTTGGCTTTGTTAATGAAAACGGTGATTTCTGCGGTATGTTTACAGATGGCGATTTAAGAAGATGCATAAATAAAGACCTTAAAAACGCAAAAGCAATAGATATAATGACAAAAAATCCAATTACGGCAACAAAAGAGATGTTTGCATCAGAAGCAATTAAAATTTTAAACGAAAAGAAAATTACCAACCTTTTTGTTGTTGAAGATAATAAAGCAATTGGAGTTATCCATATCCATGATTTATTAAAATCCGGAGTTGCTTAATTAATAAGGCTTTTAATCTTTTTAATTTCATCTCTTAATTGAATTGCACGCTCAAAATCCAGCAATTTAGCAGCTTTATGCATATCTTTTTCAAGATTATCAAGCAATTTGCCTAAGTCTTTTGTTTGAACATTTAACTCAACCATTTGCTCTGCTACAACATCTTCAACACTTCGATAACTTTGAACTAATGACAATAAATTATTTTGAATAGATTTTTTGACGGTTTTTGGAGTGATATTATTTGCTTTGTTGTATTCCATTTGAATATTTCTGCGTCTTTTTGTTTCTTCAATAGCCACATGCATGGAATCCGTTATTTTATCAGCATACATAATAACTCTACCATTAACGTTTCTGGCACTTCTTCCTATGGTTTGAATTAATGATGTTTCGCACCTCAAAAAGCCTTCTTTATCAGCATCCATAATTGCAACCAAAGAAACTTCGGGAATATCAAGTCCTTCTCTTAAAAGATTTACACCAACGAGAATATCAAATTCGCCTAATCTTAAATCTCTAAGTATTTCAACGCGCTCAAGAGATTTTACTTCGCTATGCAAATATCTTACTTTCAAACCTTGATTTTGAAGATAATTTGTTAATTCTTCCGCCATTTTTTTAGTTAGAGTTGTAACTAAAACTCTATCACCTCTTTTTGTTGTTGTTTGAATTTCACCAATTAAATCGCTAACTTGACCAATTGTTGGTTTAACTTCAATTTCAGGGTCTAAAAGCCCTGTTGGTCTAATTATTTGCTCTACAATTTGCGCAGATTCTTTTTTCTCAAAATCAGATGGTGTTGCACTTATAAAGATTTTTTGACCAATTTTTGAGTAAAATTCTTCAAAAGTTAAAGGTCTATTATCTTTAGCGCAAGGCAATCTAAAACCGAAATCAACAAGAACGTCTTTTCTTGCTCTATCTCCAAAATACATACCTTTTAATTGAGGAATAGTTACATGGGATTCATCAATTACAACTAAAAAATCGTCGCCAAAATAATCTAATAAAGTTGCAGGAGGAGTTCCCTCTTTTCTTCTTTCGATAATTCGAGAATAATTTTCAATACCCGAACAATAGCCCATTTCTTTAATCATCTCAATATCATAATTAACTCTTTGAGATAATCTTTGAGCTTCAACAATTTTATTTTCGTTTTTTAATTCAACTAATCTATCATTTAACTCTTTTCTAATTAAATCAAGAGTTTCATCCATTTCTTCATCATAAGATAAATAATGCACAGCTGGATAAATAACAATTTCAGATGGTTTTTCAAGTATTTCCCCTGTTAGAGCGTCTATTCTTGTGATTGATTCAATTTCATCTCCAAAAAAAGAAATTCTATTTATAACTTTTTCATAACTCGGCATAATTTCAATTACATCGCCACGAGCTCTAAAAGTGGAGCGTTTTAATTCAACATCATTTCTTTCATAACGAACGCCGACAAGGTAAGTTAATAAATCTTTTCTTGAAATCTCTTGACCTACAACTAAGGTGACTGTTCCTTTAAAATAATTCTCGGGTAAACCCAAACCATAAATACAAGAAACAGAAGCAACAACAATAACATCATCTCTTTCATAAAGACTTCTTGTAGTATTATGTCTTAATCTATCTATTTCATCATTAATGGTTGCCGATTTTTCAATATAAGTATCAGTTCTTGGAATATATGCTTCAGGTTGATAATAATCATAATAAGAAATAAAATATTCAACCGCATTATTGGGAAAAAGCTCTTTAAATTCATTATATAATTGAGCTGCTAAAGTTTTATTATGAGCAATAACAAGTGTCGGTTTTTGGACTTTTTCAATTACATTTGCAATAGTAAAAGTTTTCCCAGAACCCGTAACACCTAATAAAGTTTGAGATTGCATGTCAGAATTAATCCCATCAACAAGAGCCTTAATTGCTTTTGGCTGGTCGCCTGATGGAGTCATATTTGATGCAATTTTAAACAAATTATGCTTCATAATTAAATTTTAACATACACAATTTACAAATAAGCAATTTTTAATATTCAGTAGTTTTATAGAACCATAAAATAGAAAGGTGTCCAAAATGAGTATTAATTCAATAAGCGGCAATCAAATTACAGGCGTTAAAAACGACCGAAAAAATTACAAATTCAAAAATATAAAAATCAAAGAAAAAGGACTTGCAAGAACAATATATGCACCACAAAAATTACAATTAGAATATTTTCGAAGCATAAGATATAACCCGCGCTCAGCATTTTTACACGACCCAAGAACCAGACAAGCACAAAAACTTGCAACACTAAATACAAATCCTTATATATATAACGGTCTAAGATTAACGGGAGAAATAGGCATATCCTGCACAGATTGGGCAGATGAAAGATGTTTTGAATATGAATCACATAAATATCTAAATGACAACAACAGAAGAATTAGTGCAAAAGTTATAGATATGTCAATTCCAAATAACAGAGTTAACTTTGAAAAAATTGAAGAAGCTAAATCTCGTATAATATCAAACTCCGATTTTAGAGCAAAATATAACATTAACGAATACGATTTTAGAAGATATTGCAATGCAGGACTTTTAGAAAGATTTCAATTGCCTGACAAAAAAACAGGAGAAATGGTAAGATTAGGAATAATTGACCCAACTACACCTACAAACCAAGCAGGCATTCAAAGATACGAAGCAATCACACCTAAAAAAGGTGAAATTTTTAATAGAGTTAATGATGAAAATAATTTAATTTGGAAAGAAAACAAAACTCCAATATACTTAAACTCAAAAGAACTATCTGAACTTGGCTTTGGAAGCCCAAGACATACAATAGAACTAGTCGAAAAAGGTTATTATAAAGGTGCAGTAAAAACTGCTCGAAATACAAAAGGGCAAACAGTAAAATTAGCATATATCGATGTAAACGATATGCGAACAAGACTAAGACTAGAAAAAGAAAGAGATAGATTCTCCCCAACAACAAAAGATATTGCAGATGCATACAATATTGATATATTTAAAATTGAAGATGCAATAATAGCTGGCGAAATTGATATTATCAAAGAAAAAGTATTTAATACCGACACAAACTATGCAAGAATTAATTTAACTAATCCAAAAAATGCCGCAGGAATTGACAAGCTACTTTTCGAAAAAAGAATAGAAGAAGAACTTATAAAAGAACAAAAATTAATCAAAAGAAGCATGCAAGGATTACGCGCTAAATTATCTTGGCATTTTAGTCCTAAAACAAGAAATGCAGCAGGATACGCTTACGATATGAATGAAAGAATAAAATCAATCGAAAGAGAAGAACAAGAACTAATTGATACATTTGAAAATCCAAATACAGAATATAGCAAAAAAGAAGAAATAAAAGAAAGACTTAAAGAAGTACAAGCTCAAAAAGATCTTGAACTAAGAAGAATATTCAAATATATGTGGACTATCGCAGGAGTAGACGAATATAAACAAGCACATCAAAAAGCAAAAGAAATAATCGAGCTCATAAACACAAAAGGAATAGAAGCAATCGATGACGAAGAAATTTTGCAAATCTGCTTTGAATATTTGCCTAGCCTAGCTCAATAGCTTTTTTCATAGTATCATGAATTGTTTTATCTAAAATTTCTTCAATATCAGAATTATTCAATACATTATTTCCAACCTCGGTGCAACCGCCCGGGGTTGTAACATTTTTAATTAGTTTTTCAATATCATAATCATTTTCAAACACCATTTCAGCACTACCCAATGCAGTTTGAGTTGACAACAGCAAGGCATCATTTTTATTTAAACCAAGTTTTGTAGCGGAATTTGCCATAAGCTCAATTATTTTGAAATAAAATGCAGGGCCTGAACCTGATAGAGCAGTAATAATATCTATTTTATCTTCTGTTGTTTTAATAACTTTGCCGCAATTTGACATCAAATTAAAAGCAAAATCTAATTCATCATCAGATATATCTTGATTAGCACAAATTGCACTCATCCCTTTTTGTACAAGTGCCGGAGTATTTGGCATAATTCGAATTACTTTTGCATTTTTGATATATTTTAAATATTTTTGTATTTTAACTCCCGCCAAAATAGATAAAATTAGATGATTGTTATAGAATTCCTTCATTTCAGACAAAACTTCGCCAACAACAAAAGGCTTAACCGCAAGTAAAATA
Source organism: Candidatus Gastranaerophilales bacterium (assembly GCA_944324915.1). Classification (GTDB taxonomy): domain Bacteria; phylum Cyanobacteriota; class Vampirovibrionia; order Gastranaerophilales; family Gastranaerophilaceae; genus RUG14156. The sequence goes on from CALUYD010000003.1 coordinate 16,959, forward strand.
ACGTCACAATATTCCATTAATTCTTTTATTGAATATGCTTCACGAAAACCGTATTCACGACATAAAGCACCTGAATGCTCCATATTAACATCATAAACACAAATATCATCAGCTGATAAAAACTTGTGTCGGCTAATTCCGCCCAAGATTGCACTAGCCATTTTTCCACAACCAATTACACCTAACTTAACATCATCTTTAACAAATGCGCACATATTCTTGACACCTCATTTTGTCTAATATAGTATAGTAAATACCGATATTGATATAAAAGTCAAGAACTTATTAAAACGTAATCACAAGGAGAAAATAAAATGCGTCGTACTTTAGAAGGTACTAAAAGAAAAAGACAAAACGTAAGCGGTTTTAGAGCTAGAATGGCTACAAAAAACGGCAGACGAGTAATCAATGCAAGACGTGCAAAAGGTCGTCATAAAGTAGCAATCACAGCTAAGAACCGTGCTTAAGAAAGAAAACAGACTTAAAAAAAGAAGCTCTTACGCTGCAACATATAACAACAACAATATCTTTAAAAATGACTTAATAGTAGCGTATGTAGGAAAAACAAAAACAGACAAAAACTGCCCCACTAAGGTAGGTTTTGTTGTTTCTAAAAAAATACACAAAAGAGCCACCAAAAGAAACAGAATTAAAAGACTAATGAGAGAAAATATTCGTCTTATGATAAAAAATTCCGAATTAGTCGAGATAAATAACTACCAAAGTCTGATATTTGTAGCTAAAAAAAATATATTATACAAAAATTTTGAAGAAATTCGTAACACAATCTTAATATTGATGGATAAAATAGCAAATAAAAATATTTAGAATTATTATATAAACTACAATGGACACATTAGTTAAAAATTTATTAGAATCTCAATCAAAAGAAAAAATTCAAAAGCCTAACTGTCAAACAAGAACAGGCCGAAGCCTACTTGCGTTTTATCTTCAAACAAAATTTAAACAAATCATCAACCACGACAAAAAATCAGACAAACAATTAATTGTAAGCTATAAAAACAGTTTTCTTGATGATTTTACAAACAGATTAATAAATAGACCCAACGACAGAATTTTAATCGCTTTAAGCGGAGAATCCGCAAGCGGTAAATCGACTATTTGCAAGCAAATTACAAAATGCATAGAAGAATTAAATCTGCCAATTACAATATTGACGGCAGATAATTATTTTAATGATATATCTGAATTAATTAAAAAACACGGCAACTTTGACCTTTTAAGAGATGCCGGATATGATGTGGATGCGCCGGATAATTTTTATTTAGATTTACTTAGAGAAGATGTACTAAAATTACAAAAAGGAATTGATATTTTAGCTCCCCAATATCTTGTAAACGGAACAGGAATATCAAAACCAAAATCAATTCCTGTAAAATCTCAAAAAATTATCATAGTTGAAGGTATGTGCTCAATATATGATAAAGTTCAAGATATTTTTGACATAAAAATTTACATAGATTTAAATGAAGAAGAAAGAAAAAGACGTTTTCTAAATCGTGCAATATCAAGAAATCAGGACCACGAAAACGCTCTTAAGCATTGGGATTATATTCAAAAAGCAGGTAAAAAATATATTCAACCGGCAAAAGAAAAATGTGAAATTATAATAAACGGTGAATGTGATTTAAATTATTTTGCACACATGGTTGAATATATAAACTTAATTACAAACAATTTTCATGAATAATTTACATACCTAGATTAACTTTTCGCAAGAGTTTTCAGATAATGTAAACTTTTGTAACAACTTTTGTTATTCTTGAAATTATATCTCGAATATATACTTTATATATATAGGATACAAGGGTCGTAGTATCTCATGTATAGACAGTAAAACAAGGTAACAAAAATGGGCTGGGTAACATTAGCAGCAAGAAAACAATCCCTAAGACTCGCAATGAGTAACCTTGAAATGCGCGATTTACAAATAAGTCGCACATTAAGGAGTACTCAACGTACCATGGCCTATGAACAATCAATCATCAAAAACAATAAAGCTGTTGAACTTAGAGATATTAAAGAAACTTACGAAGAAGTAAGAGATGCAAGACCTGAAGACATGCAAAGTGAAGAATACAGCGAATGGTATATGGAATACCAGGCTGCAAAAGAAGATTACGAAGCACAAAGATTAGAAATAACCGAAATGTACGACGATCAACTTGCAATGCTTGAAGAAGAAGCATCTGACGAAGAAGCAATGCTACAACAAGAACAAACAACTGTTGAAGCTCAACTAGAAGCAATGCAAGCTGAATATGATGTTGTAAAAGAACAAATCAGCACAGAAATTGAACAATCAACAATAAAACTATAATAAAATTATAAACCAATAAATTCGAAAAACTTTTTCAAAACTATATCAGCATTATCGACCAATGCTGGATAGTCAGAATTGTTTTCAACAACTATATTCCAATCGGAATAATTATCCAATGCAGTCTCGGTATCATCGTCTGCATTAATCAAAACGCCTCTTTTAGCACGATTTTCAACGGAGGACTCTACCCGAACCAAAAAAGCACCCCTAGACTTAAAAAAATCTAACTCATGTTCAACTCGAACATCAGGAACAATAATACAATCCATATTTGCAAGATTTTTTAACCAATAATCATCATCTTGCGCACGACCCCAATTACCTAATTCAATAAGACCTGTCCTATACAAATGTTTTTCAGATTCAATCTCGTCAAAAGTTAAATTATTTCTCCTACCAAATTCCAACTTAATAGCATCGCCAATACCAATTCTTTTAAAATTTGGCAACTTCCCTAAAAGAATTTTAGCTAACGTATCTTTACCGCTATATTGCTTACCTGAAATAACAATAATCTTGTTCATACAAAGATTATAAAACATAAATAAAATAAATATGTTAAGTTTTTTTAAATTGTTATATACTAAAAAGCAATCGGATACTGAAAAAATTTTTATTAAATATAAGGGGAAAATTAAAGTTTACAATCTCAACCAATAAGAAAAGGGGAATTTTATGGGTAAATCAAGTTGTGTCTTAAAAAAAGACAATGCCACAATTTACGGCTTAGGTCTTTGCGAATATTTAAAAACAAGGGATATAAGGCAAAAATTAGCCTTGTACAGATTAGAAAACAGTCTTATTTCAGAAATAGAGGACAAAAATAAATATAAAATCTTAGAAAAAGAGTTCAATAAAGAACCACTGAAAAAGAATAAAAAAATTATAAAACTGCAATAAAAAACGAGGCTAATGCCTCGTTTTTAGCTAAAATACTTTATCTTCAGATTTATCAGATGAGCTGGTTGAATCAGTATTTGTTTCATAAAACATAGACATTTTAGTAGGATCAATTTTAGGATATTTTTCTTTTACATCCTTAATTTGCTCGTTAATTCTATAAGCATTAATCTCGCTTTGAGTAACTCTACCGTCATGATTTGAGTCAATTTCATTAAAATTAGATAATACAGTATCTAAAAGACTTGACATACCGGAACTTCCGCTTGCACATAACTGAGATAGCTCGTTATATGTCATACCTTGTGTTTGCAATTTGGTAACATAATTATTTACATCTTCAGTACCGATTTTACCGTCACCATCTAAATCCATTTGATTAAAATTAGTCATCATATAACTTCTAAAAGTTTGATTAACATTGTACTTAATAGCATCATCGGACGGATTTAAAAGATTTTCCAATGTTAAACCATCAGAACCGTTGAGCATTAGTAAATAATTTGCGTTTAAACCTGAAATTGCGCTTGTAAATAAGCTGGAACCTAATAAATTTGCCATAAATAATACCTCTTTTTTTTAAATATTAATTATTTTTTTAAAAAAGTAAAACCTCAATATGTATGAAAATTTATAAATTTTTTGCTCAAAAATAGAAAAACTGATAAAATCGCACAATGAAATTTATAAAAAAATACGGCATTTTTATATTAATAATTATACTCACAATATTTCTAAGATTAAATATCGATACTTTTATCTATGGCTTAAATTATGATGAATTTGCAATAATTTCGCTTGCAAAATTAAATTTTACAGAAATGCTAAAGGCAATATCAAAAGAAGATTATCATGCGCCTTTATATTACATTTTCTGCCACATTTTATTAAAGTTGCCAAATAGTTTTTTAGCTTTAAGATTAGCTAATATTTTATTTTCAACAATTAATGCTGTATTTTTCTATAAAATCGGAAAAATCCTACTAAACAAACGCTTTGGGCTTTTAATGGGACTATTTTTTGCAATTAATCATCTACAAATTACAACAGCAAATTTTATAAAGTATTACTGCTTAAATATACTTTTAATTACATTATCAATTTATTTTTTACTTAACTACATAAAATATGATAAATATAAAATCGGTCTTATAATAATAAATTTTCTAATTCCGCTTAGTTTTACATACGGAATAGTTTTTGTAATTATTGAATATTTAACTATATTACACCTAAAATCAAAAAAAGAAACACTAAAACTCTGGATTAGCTCATTATCAAGTTTTATTTTATACTTACCTATTTTATTAACTCAAACAAAATCAGCCCTAGGCTCAATCATAAGCCCTCATAGTAACTCTCCTGCAATTTCTTTTTTTGGATTTTATGCATTTTTAAATGATTATTTTTCACCATTGACAAACTATTCATGCAATACTGAAACACTGGAAAGTATGGGATTATTGGTTGGATTTTTAAAAAATTTATCCAAAGGAGAGATAGATTATCTATCAATTATAATTTTTATTTTATTTTCGCTAATTCCTGTAATAATAGGTCTTTTAGGTATATTTTTAGCTCTAAAAAAGAAAAATAATGAAATTAAAATTCTATCCATAATATCTTTTTTATATTTTATTTTTGCAATAGTTGTTATATCTTTAAAAATAAATGGTTTTGTACCGCTTTATATTTATCCAAGCGGAATAATATTAATAATTTTGAGCCTATACGGATTATTTAAATTAAAAAATAAAATTAAGTATGTTCTTATAGGATATTTAATTTTAGCGCAATTATTGGTATCTAACGTATATCCCAAAGAAAAAAGAATAAAACCAACTAAACATTTTACAAATTTAGATTATGTAATTGAAAAAATTAATCCGAATACTCCGATAATTATGTTTGAAGGAGCAAGATTTGCAAAATATTATTACAAAGATAAAAATATAATCCCTATTGATTATGATGAATTATCAGGCACACATGGCGAAATTGTTATTAAAAATATTTATAATACTAATTCTATTGAAGAATTAAAAACAATCATCAAAAACAATAAAAAACCCCAAAATATTGAAAAATATTGCAGCAAAAATATTTTTAATAAAACAAAAAAATCTAATGAATTAATTTTAATTTATAATTCAAATGAAACAGAGTTTATTTTAAATAAATACAAGCTAAATAAAAAAATCGAAAACAACCTTTCAAATTCAACAATTTCCTATCAATTAGAAAAAAATCACAAAAAAATATCCCAAAGTGAATTTGGAAAAATATTACAAAGCTATACAACAGAAAAAATAATCAATGAAATAGAAAAAAAATATAAACCAAGCAAAATTGAGCAATATTTACCAATACCATTAAAAAATTATCAAAAATACTCTCAATTAATACAAATCGAAACATCAATAACCGATTATATGAAAAAACCTTTGATGGGATGGATAATTGTAACATATCAAAAACAATAGCTTTAATTTGCTTGCCATGGTGTATGTTTGTGCGAGAATTAAAATATTAGAATAGATACAATTTTAGAAAAGGAAATTAATATGCCAAGAAAAACTCCATTGGAAAAAATCCGCAATATTGGTATTGCTGCGCATATTGACGCAGGTAAAACTACCACAACTGAGCGTATTTTGTTCTATACAGGTAAAACTCACAAAATCGGTGAAACTCACGAAGGTGCTGCTGTTACCGACTTTATGGAACAAGAAAGAGAAAGAGGTATCACAATCCAATCAGCAGCCGTTACTGCTTCTTGGAGAGGACACCAAATCAACATCATCGACACCCCCGGTCACGTTGACTTTACAATCGAAGTTGAACGTTCATTACGTGTATTAGACGGTGTTGTTGCTGTATTTTGCGCAGTTGGTGGTGTACAATCTCAATCTGAAACAGTTTGGAGACAAGCTAACAGATATGAAGTACCTCGTATGGTATTCGTTAACAAAATGGATAGAACAGGTGCTGATTTTTACAGAGTTGTTGACCAATTAAGAACAAGATTAAACGCAAACGCTATACCAATTCAACTTCCAATTGGAGCTGAAGATAATTTTACAGGTATTGTTGATTTATTCGAAATGAAAGCTCATATCTACACTAATGACCTAGGAACAGATATCGAAGTAACCGACATTCCTGCTGATTTAGTTGAAAAAGCTCAACAATACAGAGATGAAATGGTTGAAGCAATCGCAGGTGAAGATGATGTATTAATGGAAAAATTCTTTGAAGATCCTTCAACTATTACAGTTCCTGAATTAAAAGCAGCGCTAAGAAAAGCTGTTTGCGATAACAAAATCGTTCCTGTATGCTGCGGTACAGCATTCAAAAACAAAGGTGTACAACTTCTATTAGACAACGTTGTTGACTATATGCCATCTCCTGTTGACGTAAAAGCTATTGATGGTGAATTAGAAGACGGTACAAAAACAGAAAGACACTCATCAGATTCTGAACCATTTGCAGCTTTAGCATTCAAAGTTATGACAGACCCATTTGTTGGACGTTTAACTTTCATGAGAATATATTCTGGTTCAATTTCTTCAGGTTCTTACGTATTAAATGCTACAAACGGCAAAAAAGAACGTATCTCAAGATTGGTTCGTATGTACGCTGATCAACGTATTGAAGAAAATGAAATCTTTGCCGGTGACATCTGTGCAGCAGTTGGTTTAAAAGACACAACAACAGGTGATACACTATGTGATGAAAAAGCTCCTATTATCCTAGAAAAAATGAGCTTCCCAGAGCCTGTTATCTCTGTTGCTATTGAACCAAAAACAAAAGCTGACCAAGATAAAATGGGTATTGCTCTACAAAAACTTGCAGAAGAAGATCCATCATTCAGAGTTAAATCAGACACTGAAACAGGTCAAACAATTATCTCCGGTATGGGTGAATTACACTTAGATATCATCGTTGACCGTATGTTAAGAGAGTTCAAAGTTGAAGCTAACATTGGTAAACCTCAAGTTGCTTATCGTGAAACAATCAGAGGTACAGCCGATCAAGATTCTAAATTCATCCGTCAATCAGGTGGTAAAGGTCAATATGGTCACGTTAAAATTAAAATCAGCCCTGCTGGCGAAAACGAAGGCTTTGTATTCGAAAACAAAATCGTTGGTGGTGCTATTCCTAAAGAATATATCGAACCTGCAAGAAAAGGTATGGAAGAAGCTCTTGAAGGCGGTATATTAGCCGGATATCCTATGATTGACGTAAAAGTAGAACTATACGATGGTTCATTCCACGAAGTTGACTCTTCTGAAATGGCATTCAAAATCGCTGGTTCTATGGCAATCAAAGAAGGTACTAAAAAAGCTCAACCTTGCATACTTGAGCCTATGATGAAAGTTGAAATCGAAATCCCTGAAGAATTTACAGGTACAATCATTGGTGACATTTCAAGACGTCGTGGTAGAGTTGAAGGTCAAGAACCATTAGGAAACACAGGAAATGTTATCGTTAGAGGTATCGTTCCTCTTGCTAACATGTTCGGTTATGCTACTGACTTGCGTTCAAATACACAAGGTCGTGGTACATTCTCTATGGAATTCAAATGCTACGAACAAGTTCCTGCAAATATCGAAAAAGAAATCATTTCTAAAGCAGGCACTAACGAATAATAAAAATATAGAATTAATGAGCGCCCAAAAGGCGCTCATTTTTTTGCAAATAAAAAGGCGCATATCGCGCCAAAGTAAACCTACCTATATTCCCCCATTTCAGATAAATAATTAACTATCCATTAATTATTTATAATATTTGTTATAAATGAAACAACATCTGAAAAACTTTCTCTAACAAAATCTTTAGCCAAAGTTTTTAATGATGTGTTATCAAAACTGTCGAACACATACTGAATTGGATCTTCAGTAGCTTTAAAACGACATCTAATATTTCTGTTATCAATTTCATTTAAATTAGATCTCAATTTTTCCGAATTATCAACCACTTCAAAAGGATTGAATGTTTCTTCCATTAAGTTTGTTCTTTTTTGAAATCTAGCCATTTTTTAATCTCTCTCTTGATATATCTCTTTGATATATTAATAAAGTAAAATTTATTCAAAAAATTGCCTTTTTTTATTTATAAAATATATACTAAAAATACAAAAAAGCTCAAAACCCTTATAAATACAGAATTACAAATATTAAGAAATATTAAGAAAATAAATGAACCATATAGAGATTTTGCCGTTATAATATATGTAGATAAGGATAATACAATGGATAAACTAACAAATTTATTACAAGAAGCAAAACCTTTATACAAACAAAGGAAAAGAAGAAAAACTATTGCAAAAATGGTTTTATCTCTAACTTTACCTGTAATATTTTTAAGCAGTATATGTCAAATCTATACACAAGGAAATGACATATATTTATCATTAGATAATCATACGTTGCAATATGAATTAAGTGAAGATGAATTTGGGTTATCAGGATTAAATAATTGAAAAAAATATTAAGCGAACATAGCTATAAAATAAAACAAATAATAAAAAATTTTACGGGGGAATTTAACGAAGATTTAGAACAAGAAGTCTACATAAAGACTTTTAAAAATCTCGATAAATATAAAGAACAAAATAAATTCTCTCAATGGATTTGCACAATTGCAGCAAATCTATGCAGAGATTATTTAAGAAGCGCAAAATTTAAAAATCAAAATCTGACAACATACGATAATGATGAACTAAATAATATATCAACGCAAAAAACGCCTGAAATTGAATATGGTCTAAAAGAAAGACAAAAAATAGTATTAAAAGAAGTAAATGCTCTTCCTAAAAAAATGAAAGAAGCAATAATATTATATGAATTTGAAAATTATTCCTATGAAAAAATTGCTCAAAAGCTAAAAATTCCTGAAGGCACAGTAAAATCAAGAATAAACAATGCAAGAAAAATTCTAAAAGATAGACTTAGTTTCTTAATGAAAGAGGAAAACTAATGACAAAAAAACTTTTAACAATATCAACAATACTTTTGCTCAGCTTTTCATTTGTGTATGCTAATGAAAATCCTCAAAATGAGATAAAATGCACTTGTCAAAACCAAAAGCAAAGAAATATTGACGATTTCTTAAATGAAAAACTTCAATTAAGCGAGGAACAAAAAGCTCAATTAAAAGAAAACAGAATAAAATTCAGAAAAGAAATGAAGCAAATAATTGAAGAAATGGAAGTTTTACACAGTCAAATCAAAGATAAATACAAAACTACCTCATCAAAAATGCAAGCAAACATTGAAACTGCACCAATGAAAGCAAAATTAGTTACCCTAAAACAAAAAGCAGATAAATTAAAACGCAAAAACAGAGAAAATTTTGAAAAAATCCTAACAAAAGAACAAAAAATAAAATTTGAAAACATCAAAAAGGATTTTGCAACAAAACGCAAAAAACACAAACCTTAACTGTAATGATAGTAGATTTTTCCATTCTTATTAACAATTCCAACCATATTATTTAATTTATTAATATCAACATCATTCACATCTAATCTAAACTTTGAATTTGGAACATATTTAATTAAATAAGATTGACCTTGGGCTAATTCATCAAGCCCTAATATATCGATTATATGATTTCCTCTTACATTATAAGGAAAACCTAGACTTTCAATTAATTTTCGAGTTTTATCTTCAATTACAACTACTTTTTGACTTGAATCCCCTGAAGGCATAATTTTGCTCATTAAATTTAATTTTTTTAATTCGGCAATTTTTTGTGCTAATTCACTTTCGCTTAATTTTATTAGTGCATTTGGATTATCAACAACAACCCCGGAAGCATTTCTTGCGCTTTTTTCGCAAAATTCATCCAATGTATCATCAAATCCGCCACATAAAACTTTAATATCTTCTAATTCCTTATCAGATAGAGGCTCTGTTAATCTAATTTCATCAGATACATTTTCTGAAATTTTTTTAGAACCTGCACCGGAATTTAAACTTTGAGAAACTTCATCTAATGGATTTACTTGAGGTTTTATTTGCTCGACAGAAGAAGAACCAGCAGAAACACCAGCTCCTTTTGATGATTTTTTTCTATTGAATAATTTTCTTTTTGCCTTAGGTTTTTCAACAGTATCAGAAACTTCAGCAGCAATCGATGATACATCATCTTTTAATTTGGTATCTTTTGCATCATCCCTAAAAAGCTGATTTAAATTATCTCTAATTCCTTCAAAAAAGCCTTTTTTTGGTGTATCAACATTTTCTGGCTCTATTGAATTAAAATGTTTATCTTTAAAATTTCTAAGTGAATCAAATGCGGAATCAAAAATTTTCTTAACTTTTGCAGAATTTTTATACAATAAAGTACCTGCCGCAACTATACCCAAACCTGCAACTGCAACTTTTATAATATTTCCAAAATTAATTTTTTTCTTCTGTTTTTCTTCGTTTTTTGGAGTAGTTCTTCTAAAAGTATCAATACTTCCGGCGTTACCTGTATTAATATAATTAATAAGAGAACCGTTCATGCCCAACACTCTTTGACCACACAAGTCAGTTGTGGACATTAAATTCGAATTTGTACTATTAATGTTTAATCCTCGGTTCATAAATTAATAAAGTATTTTTTTATGAAAAAATTGCCAAACTCTATCCTATTTGATATAAAAAAACTATGACCGACAAAAAAAATATTTTAATTATAACAATTTTATTTATTTTAATTAGCATATTTTTCTATTTAAAAACAGGAAATTTTCTAATTGATTTTTCAAGAGAATCATACATTCCATATCAACTAAAAGAAGATAAAACATTAATAAAAGATATATTTCTAATATACGGTGCATTTGGCTATATAATAAATTCAATATTGTATTCAATTAAAATAAATTTAAACCTTTTAATTATTGAAGCACATATTATTTCATATTTAATTTGTATTTTATTTTACTTTATTTTAAATAAATTTTTCGCAAAAAAACTCTCATGTGTGCTAACAATAATATTTTTACTCACAAGCATATTTTCAAATTCAACATTTTCATTTGTTTTACCATATTCATATTCTACCCTTTGGGGTGTTTTTGGTGCATATTTAGCATTATTCAGCCTTCTTTATTCAAAAAATAAACTTTTATTTTTATCATTAGGGCTAATATTTGTATCAAAAATAGAATATTTTATACCTATTTTTTTAATAAGCATTTTTTATTTAATATATAGAAAAGAAAAATTCACTAAAGATTGGCTATTTATTCTTATATTTCCGAGTTTTTGCTTAATTTATTTTTTAATAAATAAAATTGAATTTATTGATATTCAAAAAAACTTTTTTTATATAAAAGAAATGCTAAAAAGTAAATCATTAACCTATTTATACAAAGGTCTTGGATGTTATTTTAACTTTGATTATTTTAAATATAATTTATTGCTAACTATAAAAACATTTTTTATATTTTTAATTTCATTTATACTATACAAATTTAAAAAACCAATTTGCTCTTATATTGCATTAATAATATTGCTTTGCTTTATAAATACAAATTTTGCATTTAATTTAGCAGGTTTTTTAGCAATTATTTTAACTATATTAAATATTAGAAAAAAATCTATAACAAAAGAAGAAATATTACTTTTTGCATTTTCAATAACCCTATGCTCAAAATCAATTTTTGCCATAAATTCTCTAAACTATGCCAATTTTGGGTATTGCTTGATAATTTATTATATTTATCTTCAAATACAAAAAAATATTGATAAAAAATGGCTGATAAATTCTTTAATTTTAGTTTTCATACTTAATTTTATGGGAAATTTGGGATATTTTTTAACCAACAAAAAAGAAAAATTTAAAACTGTAATCGGAAATCTTTATATAAATAAAAATGAAATAAAACTTTTTAAATCAACAAACAAATTTATTGAAAAAAATATAAAGCAAAATGAAACTTTTATAGTTTTACCTGAAGGACAAATTTTTAATTTAATACATAAAAAACCCTATAATTACTATAATTCAACTTTTACACCTTTGGATTTTGAAACATTTAAAGAAGAAAATATAATAAAAAATCTGCAAAAAAATAAAACAGACTATATTATTTTTTATCCCAGAAACACGCAAGATTACGGCAAAAATACAATTTGCTATGATTATGCAGTTGATTTTTGCAAATATATAATAGATAATTATAGACAAGTCGCAAATATAAAAGACGGTAATAACGTATTAATTTTTAAGATAAAAAAATGAAAAACAAAGAAACAATTGGAATATTACAGTTTGGCTGTGCAAAAAATCTTGTAGATATGGAATTAATGCTTGGTTTATTAACCAAAAATGGCTATAAATATAGCCTTAATCCTGATGATAAAAACATAAAAACAGTCATAATAAACACTTGTTCGTTCATATCTGACGCAGAAAAAGAAAGTGTAGCATCAATCATAGATATGATTAACAAAGGCAAAAGAGTTATAATTACAGGATGTTTAGCACAAAAACATCCTGAAGAATTACCAAAATTACTCCCTGAAGTAAAAGGTTTTTTGGGAACTTGCGAATACGATAAAATCATTGAAGCAATTGAGAATAAATCATATACAAATATATCTAAAGAACCTGATTATTGCTATCGTGAAGACATTAAAAGAGAACAGATAACAGTTGGATCTTCAAGCTATATAAAAATTGCAGAAGGTTGTTATTATAACTGCGGATATTGTGTCATTCCAAAACTTAGAGGTAAATATAAATCAAGAAAAATGGAATGCATAATTGAAGAAGCAAAAGAGCTAGCAAATAAAGGTGTTAGTGAAATTATATTAATCGCACAAGACACAACAAGCTACGGTCTTGATTTATATAAAAAACCAATGCTTGCAACTCTTTTGACTGAATTAAATAAAATAGAAAATTTAAATTGGATAAGAGTAATGTATGCTTATCCGACTAATTTCAATGATGAATTAATGGATGCAATAAATAATTTAGATAAAGTCGTTAAATATATCGATATACCGCTTCAACATTCTCATATCGACGTTTTAAAGAGAATGAAGCGCCCGGCAATAGATCATAGAAAATTTATTAAAAAATTAAGAAAAAAAATAAAAAATGTATCAATAAGAACAACTTTTATTGTGGGCTACCCCGGAGAAACAGAAAAAGAATACCAAGATTTATACAATTTCATAGAAGAAATGGAATTTGATAAAGTTGGTGTTTTTGAATATTCAAGAGAAAAAAACACTTATGCATATTCTCTAAAACCGCAAATTAAAGCAAATATAAAGAAAAAGAGAAAAAATGCATTGATGAAATTGCAAAAAAATATTTCAAAAAAAATAAATAAAAATTGGCATAATAAAAAAATTCAATGTATAATAGAAGAGATACATTCTGATGGCAAAATTGTTGCAAGAAGCTACAAAGACGCCCCTGAAGTGGATGGATTAGTATATATCAAAAGTGATGAATATTTAACACCGGGCGATATTGTCGATGTAAAAATAACAAAATCAACCCACTATGATATGTACGGTACAGTATAGAATATAAAATATAAAATCTGGAATTAACATGCAAAAAAATAAAGATAAAAAAATAATGGATACATCAATTGCTATCCTACCTATAAGTTCTATTGCTTCAGCGCTTAATGTTCACCAAAGAACACTAAGAATTTATGATAACGAAGGAATACTATCTCCTAAAAGGACAGATAAAAATAGACGCAATTATAGTTTGGATGATTTAGAAAAAGCCAAATTAATATTATTTCTTACAAGAAATTTAGCTCTAAATTTAGCCGGTGTTAAAATTATTTTTGCAATGCTTGAAAAAAATAAAGTTAAGCCTGCTGATTATTTAAGCTACATTGAAAAAATCGCAAAAGAAGCAGGAATTGACACTGAAAAACAAGAAAATAATATAGAAAAAACATCCAAAAGAGGAAGAAAACCTAAAGCTGACAAATAGCTTCATAGGCTTCTTTAGCTTTATATGAACTTCTTGCCAAGGGTGCAACGATAGGATAAATATTAGTATTTTCTTTTATAAATTCTTCAATTTTACTATATTCATCCAAAGTATAGTATTTTTTAACTTCGAGATGCTTTTTTGATGGTCTAATATATTGACCAATAGTCAAAATATCAAGTTTTACGCTATTTAAATCCAAAATTAATTGCTTAATTTCATCAAAACTTTCGCCCAATCCTAGCATAAAACCAGATTTTGTAATCATTCCTTTTGTTTTCATATAATTTAAAACATCTAAAGTGCAATCATAATCCGCCATTTGACGAGCAATAGGATAAAGTCTTTTAATTGTTTCAATATTATGATTAAAAACATCGGGTCTTGCTTCAACAATTCTATCCAGTGCAATTTTATCCCCTTTAAAATCAGGGGTTAAAACCTCAATTTTAACATCATCATTTAATTTTCTTATTAACTCTATTGTATTTTTATAATGAATAGAGCCATAGTCATTATTTTTCTTTAAGTCATCTCTTGTAACAGAAGTTATAACGCAATATTTTAAACCTAATTCTAAAACCGCTTGAGCTACATGCATAGGTTCATCTAAATCAATTCCCAAAGGAGTTTTTTGTGAAATATTACAAAAAGCGCAATTTCTTGTGCAAGTATCCCCTAAAATAAGAAAAGTAGCTGTTTTAGACGAATAACACTCGCATTTATTTGGACATCTGGCACCATCGCAAACGGTATTTAAATTATTTTTTAATAAAACTTTTCTTACTTGTTTATAATTTTCATTATCTAATGAAGCAATTTTTGTCTTTAAATATTGAGGTAATCTTAAATTATTGTCCATTTTTTACAACCTCTAGAACAGCTTCTGAAAAACTTGGGTGAGGAAAAATCATATCCTCTATTTCATCAAGAGGGATTTTTCTATCTATTAAAATATTAAATATAGAAATTAGAGCGCTTGCCTCTTTTGAAACAACGTGAGCCCCAACAATAACATTATCTTTAATTATTATCTTAACCAAACCATCATTAGCATTATCACACCAAGATTTTGCCAAAGAAGAAATCAATAATTTCTTGATTATATAGCCATCCTCACCTTGTATATCTTGTTCTCTTAATCCGACGGATGCAATTTCAGGAGTTATATAAATAACGCTAGGACAAGGCTTTTTAACAATCGATTTATCAAATAATATTTTATTCATAATTGAATGAGCTTGATATGAAGCGTTGTGAGCTAACATAGTGCTGCCTAAAGCATCACCTGCAACAAATAAATTATCAATTTCGCATGTACCATTTTGTTCGGGTTTTAATATAAATTCTTCAGCGCATCCATTAATCACAATTTTAGGCAAGATAGGCTTTCTACCTACTGCAACCAAAATACAATCCACATCAAAAGCACTTTGCGAATTTAAAATAACTAAATCATCCGAAACGCTTGTTATATAATCATTTTTATAATATTCAATTTTTGATTGTTTTAATATTCGCTCTATTCTTTTTTGCAAATCAACATCTAAATTAGGCGCAAGAAAAGGAGCTTTTTCAATTATTTTTACACTGCAACCAAAAGATGATAAAATTTTTGCCCATTCTAAACCAATAGCGCCGCTTCCCACTATTGCAATTCTAGATGGTAATTTTTGCATATTAAATAAATCATCTGACGAAACAACAAATTCGCCATCAAAAGGCAAACCAGGAAGTTCTATTGGGCAAGAGCCTGTTGCAATAATGATATTTTTGGCTTCATACAAATTATCATCAGCATATATCTCGATATTATCGTAATTTATAGTTAATTCAGCTTGGGCTCTAACTATATCAATCTTTTTTGATAATGTTGAATTAAGTAATTTATTAAATTTATTTACTATTTCAATTTTTCTATCTAATATGTTTTGCCAATTATAATCAGGCGCAGAAAAAACATTAATTCCAAGTTTAGAACAGTCTTTTATTTCATCATATAAATTTGCTGAATGTAATATTGCTTTAGTTGGAATACATCCCATATTTAAGCATGTTCCGCCTATTTCACCTTTTTCAAAGGCAATGACTTTTAAACCATTTTTTAAAGCTATATTTATCGCTTCTAAACCTGCTACTCCAAGACCTATGACAGCTAAATCGTACATATTTTCTCCATTTTTATTTATTTATTATAGAATATACTACATCATTTGCAACCACATAAGCACTTGACCAGCAATTCTGTAAATTAAATCCTCCGCAAAAGCCGTCAATATCTAATATTTCTCCGCAAAACCAAAGATTATCAGATACTTTAGATTTACAATTTTTATCTAAAGAATTTAATTCAACTCCGCCGCTATTAACAATTTCACCCAAATTAGAGTTAGAAATAACATCTAAATTTAAAACCGAGTAACTTATTAATTTTTCTTTTGAAACTTCGCAACATTTTTTATTATAATCATCAACTATTGCAAAAGCTAAAGATTTTGGAATTAATTTTGAAACTAAATTTCCTATTGATTTTTTAGGATTTTCCTTAATTAAAGAATATAAATCATCTATATTAAATAATCTTATTGAAATTGAATAAGGAAAAGGTTTATCAACATTAATTGAAGACAATTTAAAAGCCAAGGGTCCTGATATACCGTCATTTGTAAATACAAAAGCGCCGTCTAGAGAATTTACACTAACCCCTTTTGGGTAAATAAAATTATCAATTTTAAGAGCACAGAGTGCTTTTTTAAAAGGTTTAAAAGGTTGATTAAAACTTTTTATAAGATTTTGCGTACCCCTTGAACCGCAAGCAAGAATTATTCTATCGAATTTTTCTAAATCTTTCTTATCTTTAATATCCTTATTTTCTAATTTTACATTTTTATATCTAAAAAGCGCAGTTAATAATTTGTCTTTAACATCTTTTGCACTATTTGATTTTGGAAAAATTCGACCGTCATCTTGAATGTATGTATCAATACCTAATGATTTAAAAAAATCCAAAGAATCAAAACTAAAATGACGAGAAAACAAAGAATATAAAAATTTTTCACCTCTTGGATAATTTGAAGCAAACTCTTTTATATCAGAAATAGAATTAGTTATATTACATCTTCCGCCACCTGTCACTAAAAGCGTTCTAAGAGCTTGAGATTTATCAAATATAGTTAAAAAATAATTATTAAAATTACGCTCTTGAAACTTTTTTAAAATATTTAATGCGCAATATATACCAGAAGGACCAGCACCAACAATGGCAATTTTAAATATTTTATCTTGGCAAAACTGTTCCATATAAATAAACATCCTCCGGATTAGAAAGCTCATCATACAATTCAGATATAGTTTTCTTAAATACAGGATGAACTAAATCAGATTTAACTTCTAACATTGGAACTAAAACAAAAGCCCTAAGATGCATAAAAGGGTGCGGAACAATAAGATTTTTAGATGAAATCACCAAATCATCATACATTAAAATATCGATATCAATAGCCCTTTGTGACCATTTTTCATTTTCTTTTCTTATTCTTCCTAATTGAACCTCGATATTTTGGCAATATTGAAGCAATTCCTGAGGAGAATAATCCGTATCAATTGCGAGCGCCGCATTTATAAACCATTCTTGATTTTTATTACCCCAAGGCTCTGTTTCATAAAAAGATGATGTTTTAACAATTTTTATTTTATCGGACATAGATAGCGTTGCAACCGCTTGCTGTATATTTGACAGTCTATCGCCAAGATTAGAACCTATGGATAAAAAAACTCGTGACATTATTAATTATTCCTTTAGTATATTATACATTTTATAATTATTTTGATATAATATCAATAAGTATTTAGTATTTTAGAGGAGCTTATGAATAAAAATCAATCTATCGGAATTTATTTGCTTATCGGTGTATTTTTAATTGCAGCCTTGTCTGTTGCGTTTAAAGGTCCTAATACATCAACAAGCGAGATTTCATACACTCAATTTTTAAACAAAGTCCAAATGGGCTCAATTGAAAGCGTGTATATTGCAAAAGATACAATAACCGCAATTCCAAAAAATCAAGAAGTAAAAAAAGAAGCACCTAAAAATCAAAACACTCCAAACTCTCTTGGTTTTGGAAATTTAGAGCAAACAACTCCAAAGGTACAATTTAGAGTTCAAATTCCTGAAGGTGATAAAGATTTATACGAGCTTCTTAAAAATAAAAATGTAGAAATACAAGTTGCAAAACCACAAGACGGCTCTTGGATGAGTATGATGGGTTCAGTAATAATTCCTATAATATTTATTGCAATAATGATAATTCTAATATTAAAAGGAATTCAACAAACAGGCTCATCTGCACTTAATTTTGGTAAATCAAAAGCAAAACTTTTAGCTGATGACAAAATTAAGATAACATTCAAAGACGTTGCAGGTATAGATGAAGAACGCCAAGAACTTGAAGAAATAGTTGATTTTCTAAAAAATAGCGAAAAATATACTAAATTAGGAGCAAAAATACCAAAAGGCGTGCTTTTAGTAGGCGCTCCTGGTACAGGTAAAACTCTTATGGCTAAAGCAGTTGCAGGCGAAGCCGGAGTTCCATTCTTTTCAATTTCCGGTTCAGATTTCGTTGAAATGTTCGTAGGTGTAGGTGCAAGTCGTGTAAGAGATTTATTTGAACAAGCAAAAAAACACCAACCATGTATGATTTTTATTGATGAAATCGATGCAGTAGGTCGCCAAAGAGGAGCAGGCATGGGCGGTGGTCATGATGAACGTGAACAAACACTAAACCAATTGCTTGTTGAAATGGATGGATTTGATGAAAACACAAATATAATCGTAATTGCAGCAACAAATAGACCTGATATTTTAGATAGCGCTCTACTTCGTCCGGGCAGATTTGATAGACAAATCTATGTTAATGAGCCTGATGTAAAAGGCAGAGAAGAAATCTTAAATGTTCATGCAAAAAATAAGAAATTAGCTTCAGACGTTGACCTTAAGGCTCTAGCTAAAAGAGTACCGGGTTTTACAGGTGCCGATTTAAAAAATCTTTTAAATGAAGCGGCGCTTTTAGCTGCAAGAAATGACGAAGAATCAATTTCAATGAATGATATTGATAAATCAATTGATAGAGTTATAGCAGGTATCGAGAAAAAATCGACCGTTTTAACTCAAGAAGATAAAGAAAGAACAAGCTATCATGAAGCAGGTCATGCTGTAATTTTAAAAATGCTTGAAGATTGCGAAGAAGTACAAAAAATCTCAATTATTCCAAGAGGAAGAGCGTTGGGTCTTACTTGGTACACACCAAAAGACGATTCAAAACATCAAACAAAAAGAAAACTTTTAGCTCATATAACAGACCTTTTAGGCGGTCGTGTAGCAGAAGAACTTGTATATGGCGACAACATTTCAACAGGCGCTTCAAATGATATGCAAAGAGCAACAAAACTAGCAAGAAATATGGTAGCTCAATGGGGTATGAGTGAAAAAATGGGTAGTATGACTTATGGTCAACCAAATGAACATGTGTTTATGGGTCGTGATTTTGGTCAAACTAAGGATTATTCTGAACAAGTTGCCTATGAATTAGATAAAGAAGTTAAAAGAATAATTGATGAAAAATAT
This sequence comes from Candidatus Gastranaerophilales bacterium, assembly GCA_944324915.1. Lineage (GTDB taxonomy): Bacteria > Cyanobacteriota > Vampirovibrionia > Gastranaerophilales > Gastranaerophilaceae > RUG14156. The sequence goes on from CALUYD010000003.1 coordinate 36,797, forward strand.
GCTTTAGCAAAACAAATTCTAACAGAAAACAGAGATATTCTAAACGAGCTTGCAGCTTCTCTTTTAGAACATGAAACAATTAACGCTGAAGAATTTGATGAAATAATTGAAAAAGTAAAACAAAGAAGAGAAAATAAATAATAAAAAAGACCTCATAAACTGAGGTCTTTTTTTAATCATCATTGTCATCTGTCGGAGGTTCTATTTTTTGCTCCGGCACAGTTAATAATTCTTGCTCTAGTTCAACTTTTTCATCCATTTCTTTTAATTTAGGCATGATATTTGGAGTATATTTTTCAGTTTCATTTTGAGCATTCATTTGAGTTTGTTTATCATATTGAGCATAAGATTCTTGAGGATTTTGTTCTACTTTATGACCGCGTGTTCTAATTGTAAAAGTGTATGCAGGAGATTGTTCGCTTATTTCTTGAGAATTATTCTTTGAACTTCCAAAAGAAATAACAACATCAGAGTTAGAATTAACACTGAACATATTAGGCAAAGCAAGATTTCCAATTTTTCCTTGAATGGATGATAGTGAATAATCACTCCAGCCTTGAGAATATCTTGATAGGATTATATAGTTTGCTTGCGCGTTATCTTTTTCAATAATTATATTGTAGCTTGGAAATGAATCAATATTAATTACTTCAATTCCGGGGAACAAAGATGTTATATCAACATGATTTAAATTATAAAGATTAAAAGTTTTACCGTTGAAAGTAACTTTTGAAACAGATAATTTATCATTATTATATAAATATAATCCACCTGAAATTAAATACATTTTAGAATACTTTAATATATTTAATTCTTGCAGAGGAGAAAAAGCGCTATTATATATGGAAACATTATTATTATCATCAGGTTCACTTATAACATATTGACTTGAATCTAATTGAATTTGAGGATTATATTTTGACCATTTTCCATTTCTTAAATCATAAACATAAGCCAAAGATAAATCAGTATTTTTATCAGTAAAAATATTTTTTCTTAATTGGACAAAAATATCTTCAAGTACACTATTTTTAAAGCTATCCATGAAATTATCCTCATCAAAACTTTTATAAGGATAATCGTTTTTAAAATTTTCCTCGCTATAAGCTATTTTTTTATCTAAATAACTCATAATTAAAGGTCTAAAATTAGAATTTTTATTTTTATTTATAAAATCAACATAGGCATTTTTAAATTCTTTCTTCATTTCTCTTGTTGTAGTTGCATAAATTGAAGGAGTAAAGATGAATTTTCTAAAGTCATAATACATTTCTTTTTCAATGATATCTTTCAAATATTCATTTTGAACGGTTGAATATAATTTTTCAAAATCAGCAATTTTATTTGCTAATTGTTTTGGTTCAATTATTAAATCCAAATCAAGAGCAACAGGATAATTGTATTTTGCCTTTAGTGAAATATATTTTTTATAATCGTTAGATAAATAACTTTCATAATGTTTTTTTATAAATTTATAATCAGGATATAAATAAATCTCACCTTTATTACAAAATACTTTAAGAGAATTATTTTTAAATAACTTATTTAAATGTTTGCAACAATTTCTATAACCTACATTTTTAGCACATTCAAAAATAGAATCATTATCATATTTTTCATTTAAAATATTTGGCATTTTATTTAATTCGGTTAAATAAGCGCTAAAAATTTGTTCTTTTTTTTCTTGAGAATCAGAAGAATTTTTAAAATATATCAATAAAAATCTCTCAACTTGAGATAAATTTTGAGATAAACTCTTATAGCTTGAAGGTTCTTTTAATAAAGGTATTTGCGATGGATTATGAATATAATTTTTAAACTGTAAAACCTCTTTATGATTGTTATATTTTTCTAAAACAAAAAACATTACAAAACAAAGCGCGCAAAGCATTACAATAAAAAATATTGCAACTTGCACCATTGAATTATCAAAAATCTTTTTAGCATTTTGAGAATGAAAACTTACTTTTTGATTTTTAGGAGCAGTTTTTTCGATATTAAAATTCTCAATCGTTGAATTTATATTTTGGTTATCATCATCATTAATTTTATTGCCGCATCTTGAACAAAAGATGTCTTCTTCGCCGTATTCATAACCGCAATGTTTACACTTTTTTGCCATATTTTATCCATTTTCAATAATATCTCTTGCTATATTTATACCACAAACCATGGCTTCATCCATATTATTGTATTTATGTTGACCATTTCTGCCAATTAAATATAAATTTGAATATCTCATTAAATGATTTTTAATTTTATCAATATTTTTATATGTACCGCAATATACAGGATAAGCATACTTCTGTCTTACAACAAAAGAATCAATAATATCTTTTTTATCAAATAAATTAAATTTCTCAGCTTCAGATGAAGCAAGTTCAATGATTTCTTTATCCGTCTTAGACCAAAAATCATCGCCCTCATTTGCAAAATATTCCAAAGAAACCAAATATTTCTTATCAAATTGCCTAACTAAATATGGAGACCAATTGTTCATTATCTGCATACGTGCAACAATAGCCTCTTTTTGCTGAATATAAATCCAACAATCAGGAGTAATATTATTAACTGTTTTATAATTTGTATTATTTTTAATTTTAAAATCATCCAAATAAAAACTAACAAGAATATAATCTCGATAAGGCAAATTAAGCGCATCTTGTTTAATATCATAAGGAGCATCAACTCCTTTAATTAAATCTTTTATAGGAATTGATGAAATAGCATATTGCGCAGGTATTTCTTCAATATTTCCCAATTCATTTTTATATCTTACGCTTAAGATTTTATTATCATGACAATTAAAATCGACAAATTCAGAGTTTAGAATTATTTTTCCACCCTTTTTAACGATATAATCTGCCATTAACCCCCATAATTGAGAGCAACCAAATTTAGGATAATAAAATTCATCAATTAAAGAGGTTTCTTTTTTAAACTTTAAAAATTTAAAACCAGATAAAATTGAATTAAGCACAGTCTTTAATAAAGATAATTTTCTTATTCTTTGATGACCCCATTCACAAGGCATTTTTGAAGCATCAATTCCCCATACTTTTTTAGTGTAATCTTTGAAAAATATGCTATATAAAACTTCGCCAAAGCGATTTATCATAAAATCTTCAAGAGTAATTTCTTTTCTTTTAAAAATAAGGCTTTTAAAATAGCTCAAACCTGCTTTAAATGAAGTAATTATGCCTAATTTTAAAAAAGTATCAAATGAAATTTTTAGCGGATATGGGAAAAATTTTGAATTATATATTATGCTTGAAAATCTTTTTCTAATTAGCATAACATCATCTATTTCAGAGGGGTTTAAACCATTTTTTGGATAGATATTATCTCTTTTTGATAAAATATCATCAATTGATTTTTCACCTTGAATTTTTAAAAATTTAAACCAAATAGATTTAACATATTCATCATTTGTATAAAGTCTATGACCGCCAATATCAACACCTAAACCATCTTTATAAACTGTTCTTGATAACCCCCCTACACAAGGAAGTTTTTCGATTATAACAGGCTTAATTGACGACTTTTCAATTAATTCATAAGCACAAGCTAATCCTGATGGACCTGCGCCGATAATTAGTGCTATGTTGTTATTTGAATTATCCATAATTAAAACGTAATTTGCGGTTTATTTTTATCATTGATTATTTGTTTAACTTTTTTATATGCTGCATAAGCCCTTGATTCATAAGTTACAGGTTCAAGATTTCTTGTCATTTTTAAAGTGATATTTTGATAATCACCACCTAGCTGCTCATATCTTGAGGGTTTATAATAATTAATTCTTGCACTAAAAGGGTAAGACTTTTGAGATTGCATAGTAACAACAATACTTTCAGAAGGTGAAGTATCAACTTTTATATTGTAAAAATAATAACCGTTATATTCTTTAATACTATCAGCATCTAAATATACAATGCTACCACTTTTGCTTTGAACTAAAACCCAATTTATTGCAAAAACAGGACTAATTAACAAAGAAAATAAAACTAAAAATATTTTTTTCATAAAAATCTCCTAATAATAATTTTATAATTCAAAAAAGATTTTGCAAAAAAGTTTAAAAAAAGTTATAATTCACAAACAAAAGGGGAATTATGAACAATTATTTTATTATCGGGATAATAAGTTTTTTGGTTGGTTTTGTATTATCGAGTATTATTTTTAAAAAGAAAAATAATGATATAGCATTATTTACAATGCTAAATGACTTTAAAAACTCGATTGATGAATATAAAAATCAAACAGTAATTAACACAAAAGAAATTAATAACGCAATTAAGACAGCGTCTGACTTAACAAAAATTTTAACAACAAACCAAAACTTAAAAGGACAATTCGGCGAAGATTGCCTTGAAGCAATTTTAAAAACTTGTTATCCAAATGAAAATATTAATTACATAAAACAATATCAAACACAAAACGAAGAAAATAAAGATATTAAACCTGATTATTTAATCAAATTACCAAATGATAAAACGATATTAATAGATTGCAAATTAAACTTAGAAAAATATATCGAATACAAAGAAAATGATAATATAGAGCTAAATTCGCAAAAGAAAAACGAATTTATAAAAGATTTAAATTCAACAATTAATCTGCTTTCAAATAAAAAATACGAAACAGCAAAAGATATATCACAAGCAGGATTTATCTTGATGTATATTCCGCTCGAGCCTGTACTAACTACAATTTACACAGATAAAGATTTTCTTAGCGTCATCAAAAATGCAAATGAGAAAAATATTATTATTGTAGGCAACTCATCAGTATTAACAACAATAAGACTAACAAAACTATTATGGGCGCAAAATGCACAAAAAGAAAACTTAGATAAAATAATTAATATAGCTCAAAATATCTATGAATATATTTCAATTCATACCCAAAACCTATACAAAATAAAGGTTTTAATGGAAGAAAATTATCAAAATTTTAATAAAGAATATGAAAAATTAGCTCAAAATAATAAACTTTTCAAGCTAACTGAAGAATTAAGAGAATATGGAATTCAAACAAATTCAAAAAAACAAGGCAAAAAATTAAACGAAATAAAAATACATCAAGATTTCCTAAATTAAAAATTAACTTATGTAAAATTTTTCTCATACTTTAGTATAATATCCTCCATTTAGAGGATATTATTAAATATATGGAAATAGTCAAATTGCTAAAGGATTACGCAAAAACCCCTCTTGAAAAGGAATTGAGCGATTATTTTACCCAAGAGCTTGATTCTACTATTTGTTGTGAAAAAATCAAAAATAAAAACTTTATGATTCAATATATTCAACCAATAAATAATTTCATTATCCACACAACAGCACTCCCCGGAACAAGTGCAAGAAGAATGCTTTATTAGTTTGAATTAAATCCATGGTCTATTTCAAGAGTGCTTTTACTTCTTGCTTCAACCGCTAATTTATCGCACAAATTATTAAATTCATTTTGCGCATGACCTTTAACCCAGATAAATTCAATATCATGAGGCTTCATTGCAATAATCAATTTTTCCCATAAATCAATATTTTTCACAGGATTTTTAGTGTTCAATTTCCAATTTTTTTCTTGCCATGAATCAAGCCATTTTTGATTTATAGCATCAATTACATATTTTGAATCTGAATATAATTTAATATTACAAGCGGTTTTTAGCGAATTTAGAGCATCTATTACTGCTAATAATTCCATTCTATTATTTGTAGTAAGTTCAAAACCTCTTGCAAATTCTTTCTTTACAATATTTCCATCTGATTTTTTATATATTAAAACAACGCCGTAACCACCTTTACCAGGGTTATTTGCGCAAGCTCCATCCGTATAAATTGAAACATTGGGTTTTTTCATAAATCAATTATAACATAAAAACATTTCTTAATAAGTTATATACAACAAGCCATGTTTATGTTTGAATGAAATTTGCGACTATACCGTTTAAGGATTGAGAGGCACAAATGATTATAGTTATGGAGCATGACGCAACAGAAGAACAACTTGATCGTGTAGTTAAATACGTTGAAACAAGAGGTCTTAAAACACAAGTAAATCATGGTACACAATTAAATGTTGTAGCAGTAATTGGCGATAAATCAGGTTTAAATACCGAAAATATAGCAGCGCTTGACGGCGTTAGAGAAGTTAAAAAAATACAAGAAGCATACAAATTAGTATCTCGTGAAACACATCCTGAAGATACAGTTATAACATTTTCAAACGGAGTTAAAATCGGCGGTTTAGAACGTCCTGTTTTGATGGTTGGACCATGCTCTGTTGAAAAAGATTACGAAGGTTTATTAAAAGTTGCAACAGCAGCAAAAGAAATGGGTTGCCAATTCTTAAGAGGTGGCGCTTTCAAGCCAAGAACAAGCCCTTATGATTTTCAAGGACTAGAAGAAAAAGGCTTGCAATATTTAGCGAAAGCAAGCAAACAAACAGGACTTTTGGTTGTAACTGAAGTAATGGATACAATGGATATTTCTCTTTTGTGTCAATATGCTGATGTGCTGCAAGTTGGCGCAAGAAATATGCAAAACTTTAAACTTTTAAAAGCACTAGGAAGAATTAAAAAACCCGTTATGATTAAAAGAGGACCTGCTGCAACTATAAAAGAATTACTTTTAGCGGCAGAATACGTTTTAGCGAACGGAAATCCTAATGTAATTCTTTGCGAAAGAGGAATTAGGGGTTTTGATAGTCAATATTCAAGAAACGTTCTTGATATTGCAGCAGTTCCTATTATAAGAAAATATTCACATCTTCCTGTAATAGTTGACCCATCCCATGGAACAGGAAAAAGATATTTAATAGAACCAATGGGAAAAGCAGCGCTTGTTGCAGGAGCACATGGTCTTATGTATGAAGTTCATCATGACCCTGATAATGCTATGTGTGACGGTGCTCAAAGCTTAAATCTTGAACAATTCAAAGAAGTGACAAAATCATTAAACAAACTAATCGGAAGAATAGACTACGACAACAAAATGGCTAAGGTGTAAAATGGCATTAACTTTTCAAGAATTAATTTTAAATTTATCAAAATATTGGTCAGATAACGGTTGTGTTATTCAGCAACCTTATGATATTGAAAAAGGTGCAAGCACAATGAATCCTGCTACTTTTTTAAGAGCGTTAGGTCCGGAACCATTTAACTGTGCTATGGTTGAACCTTGCAGACGTCCAACTGACGCTAGATACGGAGAAAACCCAAACAGATTAGGTCATTATTTTCAATATCAAGTTATACTTAAACCAAATCCGGATAATGCTCAAGATTTATACTTAAACTCTCTAAGCGCAATGGGTGTAGATTTAGAGCGCCATGATGTAAGATTTGTTGAAGATAATTGGGAATCACCAACTTTGGGTGCTGCCGGTGTTGGCTGGGAAGTTTGGCTTGATGGTATGGAAATTACACAATTTACATACTTTCAACAAGTTGGCGGACTTGAAGTTAAGCCCGTAGTTTTAGAAATCACATACGGTTTAGAGCGTATTGCAATGTATTTACAAAATGTTGATAGCGTATTCGATATTAAATGGAACAATGAACTAAAATACGGTGATATATACTTACAAAATGAAATTGAACAATCAAAATATAATTTCGAATATTCAACTCCTGAAAATTTATTCAAACTGTTTGATTTAGCGTCTGATGAAGCAAATAAATGCATGGAAGCAGGCATAGTATTACCTGCATACGATTGGGTTTTAAAATGCTCTCACACATTTAACCTATTAGACGCTAGGGGAGTTATATCAAAAGACGAAAGAATTAACTACATTAACAGAGTAAGAACCCTAGCTGCAAATGTAGCTAAATTATATGTGGAACAAAGAGAAAAACTAGGTTTTCCTCTTATTAAGAAATAAGGAAGAAGCATGACACAAAACAACAATGGGGATTTCACACCCAATTTCGAAGAAAAAGCCGAAGTAAGTATGATTTCAAAATTTGTTAAAAATTTACTCACACTAAAAAATCCGGATAGTATGCTGGAACAAGCAAAAAAAGGCGGACTTAAAAAAACACTTGGCGCGTTTGATTTAATTATATTAGGCGTTGGAGCAATAATAGGAAGCGGAATTTTTACAGTTGTAGGTCTTGCAGCTAAAGGTTCAGCTGAATCCTTAGGTGCGGGTCCGGGGCTTGTTGTTTCAATGGTTTTAGCTTCACTTGCTTGCATATTTTCAGCACTTTGTTACAGTGAATTTGCTTCAATGATACCTGTTGCAGGTAGTGCATATTTATACACATACGCAACAATGGGTGAATTTATGGCTTGGCTTATCGGCTGGGTTTTAATGCTTGAATATTTAGTTGGCTACATTGCAGTTGTAAGCGCTTGGAGCGGATACTTTATGCAATTTATAAAAGGTTTTAGCTTTTTGCCTCAATGGTTAACAAATCCTCCAATTTACTTAATTCATGATTATTCAACAGTAGTTCATGAATTAACAACAAAAGGAATAGATCCAAACTCTGTTATACCACATTTTATGGGTGTTCCTATTTGTGTAAATGTACCCGGAATTTTAATTACATTATTTATAATAGCAACTCTTATAAAAGGCATCCAAGAATCAAAAAATATGGCAGGCATCATGGTTGCAATTAAATTGGGTGTTGTAGCCTTATTTATATTAACAGGCATGTTCTATATACGCCCTGAAAATTGGACACCATTTGCACCAAATGGAATGAGCGGAATTTTTATGGGTGCATTTATCATATTTTTTGCATACATTGGTTTCGATGCCATTGCAACAGCAGCAGAAGAAACAAAAAATCCGCAAAAAAATCTTCCAATAGGAATTATCGGCTCACTTGCCGTTTGTACAATAATATATGTACTTGTTGCCCTTGTTTTAACAGGGGTTGTACCAATTTCTCAAATTGATGTACAAGCACCAATTGCAAGCGCTATGAAAATGGTAGGACAAGATTGGGTAGCAGGATTAATTTCAATAGGTGCCCTAACAGGTTTAACTTCAGTGCTTTTAGTCCTTATGCTTGCAGGAACAAGAATACTTTATGCGATGAGCAGAGATAATTTCTTGCCTTCAGTATTCCAAAAATTACACCCAAAATTCAAAACACCGCATGTTCTAACAATAACAGTTGGCGCAATATGTTTAATAGGTTCATTGTTGCTAAATATCTCAACAGCAGCGGAATTATGTAATTTTGGAACATTTGCTTCATTTATCATTGTTTGTGTAGCGGTTTTAATCCTAAGAAAAACAGATCCTAACAGGCCAAGACCATTCAAAGTTCCATTTTCTCCATTTTTACCGATTATGGGGATAGTTTGTTGCAGCGGTCTTATGATTTACTCAATGCAATTTTTAAAAACTTCAAGAATATTGTTTCCTGTTTGGGTAATTTTAGGAATAGCATTCTATTTTTCATACAGTTACAGACAACAAAGAAAAGCTCAAAATATAAATGCCAATGAGGAAAATAATGTTTAAAAAAATCATATCAAACTTATTGACAAGAAAAACTACTCAACAACTTTTAGAAAGAGCTCGTAGCGGTTCACTCAAAAAAACACTAAATGCTTTTGATTTGTTTGTAATCGGAATTGGCGCTGTTGTTGGAACAGGCATTCTAACAATCATAGGAACAGCTATACAAGGAGGTCCCGAAAGTCTGGGAGCAGGGCCTGCAATTATTATATCAATGGTTTTAGCAGCTCTTGCTTGTGTTTTTAGTGCATTATGTTATAGCGAAGTTGCTTCAATAATTCCTGTATCAGGAAGTGTTTACACATATTGCTATGCAACATTAGGCGAATTTGCGGCTTGGATTGTAGGCTGGGTTTTAATGTTAAATTATGTAATAGGAAATATTACAGTAGCAAGCTCTTGGTGCGGATATTTAACACAACTTTTAAAGGGCTTTTCTCAATATTTACCTAGCTTTATTACAAATTGCCCAATTTGGCTAAGGTCAGATGTTCGCTCAATTTATCATATGTGTGATAAATATGGAATTGATATACATGACAAAATCCCATTTTTGTTTGATAAAATACCTTTTGCAATCAACTTGCCTGTTATAGTACTAACAATATTATCAACATTGATTTTAATAAAAGGCATTAAAGAATCAACAAGATTTGCAACAATTATGGTAGGACTAAATCTTTTTATGATTATTTCTTTTATAGTTGTTGGTGCGTTTTATGTAAAACCTGAAAATTGGGTACCATTTGCACCAAACGGCATGAGCGGTATCATAATGGGCGCATTTATTATATTTTTTGCATACATTGGTTTTGATGCAGTATCAACTGCAGCAGAAGAAACAAAAAACCCACAAAAAGATTTACCTATTGCGATTTTAGGAACTTTAATATTCTGCACAGTGCTATATATCTTTGTTGCACTTGTCTTAACAGGTATTGTTCCAATTGATCAAATAAATTCATCAGCTCCTATTGCAGCGGCTCTTACACTGATTAAAAAAGATTTTCTGGCTGGATTTATATCAGTTGCAGCAGTTTGCGCTTTGGCGTCAGTATTTTTAATTTGCCAACTAGCCTCAACAAGAATACTTTACGCAATGAGCAGAGATAAATTTTTACCGAAAATTTTAAGAGCAATTCACAAAAAACACAGAACTCCGCACATTATGACTTGGATTGTAGGTCTAGTTATAATAATTTGTAGTTTATTTATGGATTTAAATATTTCTGCCGAATTATGCAACTACGGGACATTCACATCATTCATTGCAATATGTATAGCAGTAATTATATTGAGAAAAACAGAACCAAATATAAAAAGACCGTTCAAAGTTCCATTTGTGCCGTTATTTCCAATTTTAGGAATAATAGCATGTCTTGGTCTTATGATATATTCTCTAAAACAACTCACAACAAGCACCGTAATGTTCCCTTTATGGGTAATTATCGGAGCTATAATCTATTTTACATTTAGCTACAAAAATTTGAGAAATTAAAATTCGTCTTTAATATCAAATGTTGAAACAGTATTTAAAGTTGTAGGCTCATAAGTATTTAAGATTTTTTTAGCCTTTTTTATATTGGTCAATTTATTAAAAAAATCCTCTTTAATACTTTTTACAAGCTCAATATTTTGCTTTTCTAATTCAACTAAACGATTTCTTAAAGACATCAACTCTTTATTGTCTTTAATTTCTTTTAATCTTGGTTTTTCAAAAAATATAATTTGTCTAATAAGTGCTTCTTTTTCTTGTATTGCAATATCAACACTATCCCAATCATCCGCCTCAATTAAAGAGCGAACATAAGCATTGGATTTAAAAAATTTATCGTAAAGCAATTTTAAATGATTATAATCAGCAATACTTAGCATTAGTCCTCATCATCCTCGTCATCGTCTTCATCTTCTTCATCATCATAATTATCATAATAATCAATATGTTTAATTGATTGCTCTTGAGCTTCTTTTTGAGCAAGAACAATTGCTTGCTCCCATGTAGCTTTAAGACTTTTTAAATATTTTAATACCTCATCAATAGGCTCCATCTGTCTTTTCATATTTGCCTGAACAAGACGTCTTATAAAATACTCATAAAGACTTGTTAAATTCTCTGCTAACTGAGGTGCAACTTCTCTATCAAGGGAATTAATAAATTCTTGAATAATATTTTGAGCCCCAATCAGATTATTATGAATAGCCTCATATTCCTTGTTGTTCATTGCAACTTTTGCTTTATTTAAGAACTGAATTGCACCATCATACAGCATAATTAAAATTTGCTCTCTAGATGCTGTTTCAATGCTTGATTTTTGATACTGCTTTACGTATTGATTCATTTAAAATTTCCTGTTTACAATGCTTCCTTGAGAATTAGACAAAAAACCAACATATTTAGATAACTCATCTGCGTCTATTTTTTGCACAACAACTGATGTGGACTTTTCAATAATTAATATATTATTAGAATTTTCATCTAATTTCAATATATAATTTCCGCTATCCGATAAATTATATTTAACTATTTCTTCGTCATTTTCATCAGATTCTTTGTTTGAATCTTCATCATCTGAATCATAGTGTCTTGCAAGTTCGGGGTCATCATGGTCTTTTTCTTTATCCGGATCAACTTTTTGACTATTGGATAAACCATCTACAATTTTATGCTCAGAGCCAACATTAAACCTTACCGGATTATTTAATTCCGCTGAATTATTCTCCGGTGTAATTCTAAGCTGATTTATAGAAATTCCATCTAAACCCATAGAAACCTCAAAAATATTATACAATATTTCACATAGGGTTTAATAAATCATATAATGTATTTATACTTATTAAATAATTCTATATAATTAAGATTGGAGAAACATGTATGCAAAAAATATCTGATTTATTTATTCAAAACATTAAAAACTTTCCAATCTGGGTTAAACAAGTTATTACAAAAGAAATTTTTGATGACTTAAATAAAAAATTGGAAGAATTTAGCGAACTTGCAGAAGTAAATGACCTATTTCAATATATGTGCCCTAAAGTAACTTTTAAAGGCAAACAAGAATTGCAAGAAAAAATGTTAGGTTTATCAGAAGGTTATTACATATTTCTTCAAGAATTATTGGATGAAAACAATATTTTTGAAATAACAATCAAAAACAGCTGGACTCTTGCAGATAGTGCAAAAATATTTTGCAGATTGTGCGAAATGGAATACATTACAATTCCTGATTATTATACAAATAAAAATGTAGCAATAGCTCAATTTATTGCAGGCAAATTAAAAACAGGCGAATTTTTAAAAAGAATAAATAAAATTACAACTATTCAATTAGAACAAGCAATACGCTACCAAAAAGAATTAAATGACGAAGGACGTCATATAAAAATGGCAAGTATTCTAATTAAACTAGGCTTCATAACAGACAAGGGTCTGGATAGTTTGCTTTTATTAAAAGAAGAAGCAAGAAAAAGACTACCTATCAATATAGGCTACATTTCAACAAAAATGCCCACAAAAGAAGAGGAAGAAAGCCAGATTGCAAGAATGCAAAAAGAAATTTCACGTCTTGAAAATGAAAATTTAATAATGAAAAAACGTCTAAAAAAACTTCTTAATATAAATGAATAAAAGTTGTTAAATATTCTTACGATAATTCAAATAAATTATTTTAAAAAAAATAATTTAAAGATAAAATAATTGTATGGCAAATTCTAATTACATGAATTTAAAAACAAGAATACAAAAACAACAAAAAAAGAAAATCAGAAAAATTAAATTTTATCATTCTTTTTTAACAATTGTGCTTTTATTATGCGTAATTCAGATAGGATATAGCGCATTATTGAATTTGGCTAAAATTGTTGTATATCAAACAAAAATAATTAAAGCACAAGAGCTCCATGCTCAAGCGCAAAATAGAAACAAATATCTAAAAAGTGAAATTAAAAACTTTAATTCAATGAATAAAGTTGAATCAATCGCAAGAAATAACCTTAAAATGGCTGCAAAAGACGAGGTTTTAATTATAATCAATCAACCTGCACAAGAAACAACACAAACCAAAAAAATGCCGGAAAACGGTTTTACAAAATTTCTTGAAACATTTTCATCAAAATTCAATAAAGATGTGTCGTCTGAAAAATTTTCAGAATAATTATTTTACAACACGCATAATTTTAGTATTATCGCAAATATGAGCAATTGCAGCTAAAGCGAGTCTTCTTCTCTTATACATACCTTTCAGTATAAGCTCATTACAGTTTATGTAATTTTTAGGTTTAGCCACTGCTTTAAACATATTTACACCATATATTCCGTATAATTTTTATATCGGCAAAAGCAAAAAATACTTTAGAGTATTATTAAAAATTATTAAGTCAAATATTTTTAAATTTTTAGTTGTATAATATATTTATGACTAACAAAGTAAGGGTTATAGGGGCAGGACTTGCAGGTTCAGAGGCTGCAATTTATCTATCCAACAAAGGATATGTTGTAGATTTAATTGAGATGCGCCCAAAATATACAACAGGAGCTCACACAAGCGATTATCCTGCTGAATTAGTTTGCTCAAATAGCCTTGGTTCATCTGATATTCTATCTGCTTCAGGATTATTAAAACAAGAAGCACTAATATTAGGTTCAACACTATTTAAAATAGCACAAAAATGTGCAGTACCATCCGGAAACTCTTTATCTGTCGATAGATTTGGCTTTTGCAAAGAAATCAAAGAAATTATAGATTCAAAACCAAATATCAATATAATAAATGAAAAATATGAAAAAATAGACCCTGATATACCAACAATTATAGCAACAGGGCCATTAAGCGCAAAAGAATTAGCGCAAGATATAAAAGAAAATTTTGGTGAGGAAAATTTTCATTTTTTTGATGCCATAGCACCAATAATAGAAAAAGATACAATCAATTTCGACAAGGCTTTTTGGGCATCAAGATGGGATAAAGGAAGCGCTGATTTTATCAATTGCCCAATGAACAAAGAAGAATATGAAAATTTTTATAATATACTAATAAATGCACAAAAAGCACCCCTGCACGACTTTGAAGCACAATTTTTTGAAGGATGTATGCCAATAGAGGTTATGGCATCAAGAGGAATTGATACTCTGCGTTTTGGACCTATGAAGCCTGTTGGATTATTTGATAAAAGAATTAAAACAGAATTCAAGAAAAATCAATTCTACGCAGTAGTTCAACTAAGACAGGATGATAAACTTGCAAATTTATATAATTTAGTAGGTTTTCAAACAAATCTAAAATGGGGAGAACAAAAAAGATTAATTCAAGCTATACCGGGGCTCGAAAACGCCTCAATCATTAGATATGGAGTTATGCATGCAAATACTTTTATTAACTCGCCTAAAATTTTAAATAAATCACTTAACACTAAAAAATATGAAAATATATTTTTTGCAGGTCAATTAACAGGGGTTGAGGGATATTGCGAAAGCATTTCAACAGGATTATTTGCAGCAATCAACTTAGATAGATTTTTAAAACAAAAAGAATTAATTACCCTTGATAACACAACAATGCTTGGTGCTTTAATTGATTATATAACCTTTGAAAATCATAAAAAACTACAACCGATTAATTCTAATTGGGGAATTGTAAAAGAGCTTAATGAAGATAAAAAGAAATTAAAAAAAGATAAAAATTTAAAAAACCAACTTCGCTCATCAAGAGCACTTGAAGAAATAAAAAGAATAAAAGAAATTATAGAGGAATAACTATGAGATTTTTAACCAAAAAAATTGATGAAAATAATTCAGACATAACAGTAACTTACATTTTTGAAAATTGCAAAAACGATAGTGAACTTTATAAATATTTAAACGAACAAACAAATGGCGAATTAGAAAAACAAATATATCAATATAAAACAATAAAAGGAGGGCTTTCAGAAACTTATAAGTTTTCAATAAATGAAAATAAAAAAATAATAGTAGTTGGGTTAGGCAAAAAAGAAAATCTAACAAGATTAAAATTTTCGCAAGCAATTGCAAGCGCTGCAAGATGTGCAAAAACAATGACAGACGCAAAAACAATAGGCTTTGAATTAATAGAAAATAAAAATGAATGCGATTGCAATTATTCAAATTTTGATAAAGCTGACGCTGCAAAAATAATTTTTAGCTCAGCAAGAATAGGCTTATATTCTTTTGATAAATACATTCAAGATAGAAAAAGTTCAATTGAAACAATAGAAATCCTAGATAACGAAATAGATTCAAAAATCGAATATGGAGCTCAAATAGGGGCTTATACATCTTATGCTATGAAATTTGCAAAAGACTTGGTAAATGAATCAGCTCAAATTGTAACACCGAATTATGTAGCTCAAATCGCACAAGAAATAGCAAAAGAACACAATTTGGATATAAAAATTTACGACAAAAAACAAATAAAAGAATTGGGAATGAATGCATTTTTAGCAGTAGGTCAAGGAAGTGTTAACGAGCCAAAATTTGTGCATTTAACATATAAACCTAAACAACAACCGAGAAAAAAAATAGCACTTATTGGTAAAGGTATCACTTTTGATGCTGGCGGGCTTGATATAAAACCTGCCACATCTATGCTTAATATGAAAAATGATATGACAGGTGCTGCAAGTGTTTTAGGGATAATCCAAGCAATAGCAAAAATAGAAGCAGATGTCGAACTTCACGTCATAAGTGCATTATGCGAAAACATGCCATCTGGAAGCGCATACAAACAAGGTGATGTATTAACTGCAAAAAACGGAAAAACAATAGAAGTAGATAACACCGATGCTGAAGGTAGAATTACTTTGGCTGACGCGCTATGTTATGCAGATACATTAAATGTAGATGAAGTTATCGATATTGCTACGCTTACAGGAGCAGTAATAGTATCACTTGGAACAAATATAACAGGTGTTATGGGAAATAATCAAAAACAAATAGATAAATTTATCGAAACATCCAAAAAATCATGCGAAAATACTTGGCAAATGCCAATATTAGATGAATTAAGAGAAAATCTAAAGTCCGATATAGCAGATATGAAAAATACAGGTGGAAGAAACGCTGGAACTTCAACTGCTGCTTGGTTTTTGTCAAACTTCACAAAATCTGGCTCATGGCTTCATATAGATATTGCAGGTACAGCTATGGCGGATAAACTGAATAAAGAAACACAATCGGGCCCATCCGGCGTTATGATAAGAACATTAATTAACTACATTGTGTCATAGCAAAAAAAGAAAGCGAGGAAAGATGAAAAAATTATTCTCAACAGTTGCACTTTTAACAATTTTATCAATGTCAGCTCCTGTATTTGCAGGAACTCACGGCGTAGATGGACAAGTATCAGGAAGAAGCGTAGGTGCTGCAATTTGTTCATTATTAATTTGGCCGGGAATTGGTCAAGCAATAAATGATCAATCAGCTGAAAAAAATGTAACTCACGCAGTATTAGGTTTAACAGGCATATTTAGATTATGGTCATTCTACGATGCTATTATAGATAGACAAGGCGGAGTTTGGCATAACAGAATATAATACATAAAGCGAGGATAACCTCGCTTTTTATTTAACAACAAAAAACTCCGCATTTGCGGAGTTTTTAATAATAACATTTAATTATATATTAAAAGAAACTTGGTTTTTTAACTGCTTGAGCGCCTTGCATAGCTTCCCAATTTGCAGCCATAATCTTTTTGAATGATTTAAGAGCTGTATCTTCAAGTTCACCAAGTTCTTCGGCATTAATAATCAATTCTCTTAATGGTAATAAAGCTCTTTGATCTCTAAGAACACCAAGAGCAGCAGCAGCACCTGCACGAACTAAATCATTTTCTTTTTCGTTTTTCATTACTTCGATTAAAGCAGGAACAGCTTTTTTATCGTTTAATTTGCCTAATGAAGTTACAGCATAAATTCTAACATTTACCCATTCATCATTTAACATACCGATGATTTTGTCAACGCATTTTGGGTTGCCGATTTCACCAAGTGCGCGAGTTGCATCACAACGAACATTAACTTTTTCATGATCCAAAGATTCAATTAAAGCATCTGTTGCAACATCACCAATTTCAATTAATGCTTCAGTAGCAGTAATACAAACTTGCGGGTTTTCATCGTTTAGAGCTTCAACAAGTGGTTCTACGACAATTTCACCACCTAAACGACCTAAAGCACGAGCTGCACGAACACGAACGTCAACGTTTCTGTCTAAACGTAGTGACTCGATTAATGGTTCTGTTGCATTAACATCACCAAGTTCACCTAAAGCACGAGCTGCATATAAACGAACTGAACCGTTTTTATCATTTTTTAATACATCTATCAAAGGTTCAACCGCAGAGAAATCACCCATTTCTCCAAGAATTCTAGCTGCGTTGTATCTAACTTTTTCAGAATTTGAAGTTTTTAAATCTTTAACTAATTCATCAAAGGATTTTTTAGCAGTTTTTTTGCGATTGTTCACACTGATTGTCATTGATTTCCTCCAATAACATTTACACACTATTACCTATATATTTATAAAAACTATTTTTTTAAAATAATTGCCTTTTTGTTGTTAATGATTAATTTATGTGAAGTTATATATTATTTTATGTTATATTTAACTAATTATCTTTCGTGCACATTGCTTGACAATAATAGCATTTTTTTTGACATTTGTCTTACATTATTTAGTTTAGATGATGTTTTTTTATAATTATTTTAGTAAAGATAATGAACATTTAGTGTTATTTAGAAATTTTAAATTAACTTTTCTTAACAAAAAATATCACTTTTTTTATATTTATGCATACGATTAAAATTTAGCATGATAATTCAAATTATAAATTAGCCTTAGAGTATTTCAAAAGGATTATAATTATAACAAACAAGATTGAAGTCGGGCAATAAAAAACTCTCCATATAGGAGAGTTAAATGCTACTCTATCGCCAGACTTGACGAATGTTGTTTGTGAGCTAGGGCGAACAACTAACAACATTCGATACCGCAAAGCGGTAAACCATAGGTCTTAGCTTTTGCTTTTGCAAAAGTTTAGAGCTATGTAAGTGAAAGTCGGGCAATAAAAAACTCTCCATATAGGAGAGTTAATGGTGCCCTGGGCCAGACTTGAACTGGCACGAAGTTATTAGCCTCATCGGATTTTAAGTCCGACGTGTCTACCGATTCCACCACCAGGGCATTTATAAAATTTTCAAATATTACAAACTTTGCTTGTTAATCTTACAATAAAAAAATTCTATTGTCTAGTTATTTTTTTCTAAAATTTCATTCATAGCGTCAACCATCTCGTCAACGTCTATCCCATGCACTTTTGCGCCTGCTTCTAAATTTTCAAATCTGGCAGCAGCACATCCAATACAGCCCATGCCATATTTTGCAAAAACTTCTAAAGTTTCAGGATGTTTAACAACTATATCCATTATGCCCATATCTTTTGTGATTTTTTCCATAATTCCTTGCCTTTTTTTAGTTTTACATTAATAAAATACCATGGAAAATAAAAATAATTCAACTTTTTATTCAATAGGATTAAAAACGCTAAATAGATACCTTATAAAACAAAGTTATGCCTTTAACCCTAAAGCATGGAATTTATTGATCAGATTCAAAATTTTTCTTGAGCAATTTCTCAAAATCAGATGGTTTAACATCCTTGATAAAATCTTTAAATTCTGCGGTTTCTTGCTCATCTTTTTCAACATCAGTTGATACAAGTCCTGTTGCTAGGACATTTGTTGTAACAAATATCGGAACATCTGCAC
Organism: Candidatus Gastranaerophilales bacterium; assembly: GCA_944324915.1. Lineage (GTDB taxonomy): Bacteria > Cyanobacteriota > Vampirovibrionia > Gastranaerophilales > Gastranaerophilaceae > RUG14156. The sequence continues at coordinate 56,067 of CALUYD010000003.1, forward strand.
GAAGTGCTATTGCAATAGCATCAGACGGTCTTGAATCAATTTCAATTTCTTTTTGTAAATCAGAATTAAACATGATAATTGATGCAAAATATGTTTGATCATCGACATCGTTAATTTCAACTCTAACAATTTCAAAACCTGTTTTTTGTGCAATTTGCGTAAATAAATCATGCGTCATTGGTCTTGTTGAAGGAATATTTTCGATTTTTCTGATTATTGCACTTGCTTCTGCTGAACCTATCCAAATAGGCAATGCTTTTCTATTTTCTATATCATTTAAAACAACGATGGGCGAGCCTGTTCTGGTATCAAGTGCTATACCCATAACTTTCATTTCAATCATGGTAATCTCCTTTAATGTTTCTATTGTAACATCAATATAAAGATAAATTTACAAATATTTAAACTATTTTTTAAAAAATTATACTATAATATAAAATGAAAAAGAGGAGAGGTAGATGAAAAGCGTTAATATATTATCTTTTTTAGATCAAAAAACTCGTGAGCTTGAAAACTGTGTAGCACTTGGAACAAGAACAAATCTCGGCTGGTCAGAATTAACCTATAAAGGACTAAGTGTTCTATCAGAAAAAGTTGGAAGCTATTTAATTTCACTTGGCATGAATAAAACTGATAAAGCAGCTATAATTTCAGAATCAATGCCTGAGTTTGGCGCAGTAATATTTGGCTCATTTCTTGCAGGTGTGACAATAGTACCTCTCGATGTAAAATTAACAATCCATGAATACACACATATTCTTACAGATTGTTTGCCAAAAGTTATTTTTACATCAGAAACATATCTTGAAACAGCAAAAAAAATAAAAGAAGTAGTTCCATCAATTGAAAATATAGTAATAATTGACAGCAAAAAAACAAACGATGAATATACAAACTTATATGCAATAGAAGCAAATCCAGAGCAAAAATGGCGTCATCAAAGACTTGATAAGACTGCTATGATTGTATATACATCAGGAACAACAGGAAACCCAAAAGGCGTTGAAATTACATATAGAAATATTTTAAGCCAAGTTAATTCAATAGGAAAATGCTTTGATATAGGTCCTAGTGATTCAACACTTTCATTTTTACCAATGAACCATCTGTATGAAATTTCTGTTGGTTTTATGTCATTTTTAAACAAAGGTGCTTCAATTTATTACTCCCACAGCTTAAAACCTAAAGACATCATGTCTGTTATGAACACTAAAAAGATTTCTTTTATGGCAACTGTTCCATCATTCTTAAAGCTGTTAAAATCAACACTTGAAGCAGAAATAAGACAATATGGACCTTTCAAAAAAAGTTTCTATAATTTAAAATATGCAATTGCAAGCACATTAAAAAATGACTTCATTTCAAAATTATTCTTTAGAGAATTAAGAATGAAATTTGGTCCAAAATTTAAGTTCTTCTTATCAGGAGGAGCTCCCTTAGAGCATGAAGTTGGAAGATTTTTTGAAACAATTGGTGTAACTATATATGAAGCGTACGGACTGTCAGAAGCAAGCCCTGTTGTTTCAGTAAACAGACCAAAATATAGAAGACTAGGTTCAGTAGGTAAAGCGCTACCGGATGTAAAAGTTAGAGTAGATAGCAAAACTCAAGAGCTTCAAGTTATGGGTGAAAATGTCATGAAAGGCTACTACAATAAACCCGAAATGACAAAAGAAGCATTTACGCAAGACGGCTGGCTTAAAACAGGCGATATAGCAAAAATATCTAAACATGGATTTATCTACATTACAGGCAGATTGAAAAACATGATTGTTTTATCAGGCGGTAAAAAGGTATTTCCGGAAGAAGTTGAAGCGGTTTTATCAAAAAGCGCATTAATTGAAGAAGTATTAGTGTATTCAGAAAAAAGAAAAACAGGTTCAAAACAAGGAAGCGAAGAAATAGTTGCTAAAATCTACCCAGGCAAAAAAGCAGTAGAAGAACACTCAAAAGAAGAATTAGAAAAACTTGTTCGCTCCGAAGTTAAAAGATTGTCGCTTGAATTATCACAATACAAACGCCCGACAAATATAGAAGTATCTTTTGAACCACTGCCAAGAACAGGTATTTCAAAGATTTCAAGAAAAGCAGTAGTTGCAACAAAATAAAAAAGGCTCTTAATAGAGCCTTTTTTAATAACAATTATTTAATTATTTTAAATCATTTACAATTTCAGAAGCCAATTTTTCAAGTTCTGAAATTTGATTTTCTTTAAGTGTTGATTTTATTGTTAATTTATCTTCGATAAATTTTACATCTTTTAAATTCTCTAATGTCTTTTTAATATTATCACCACAATTGCAAGCCCAAGAGCCATTTTCAATAATAGCAAAAGTGCGATTTTGTAAATTGTGAGCTACAATATCAGATAAAAACTGTTCCATTTTGACAAAAATACAGTTATTATATGTAGGAGATGCAAGAACAATATGAGAATACTTAAATGCATCAGATAAAATATAAGAATAATGAGTCATAGATACATCATACATTTTTATATTTTTAACACCCTTTTTAGCTAATTCAAAAGCTAATATTTCAGCGCTATTTTGAGTTCCGCCGTATACACTAGCATATGCTATTAAAACAGAATTTAATTCAGGAGTATAGCTTGCCCATTTTGAATAATATTCAACAATATTAGAAATATTTTCTTTTAAAATTAAACCATGCAAAGGGCAAATTGTTTTAATTTCAAGATTTTTAGCTTTATTTAAAAGCATATTTACTTGAGTGCCGTATTTACCTACGATATTTGAATAATATCTTCTATATTCATCAATTTTTGAAGCAAAATCTACTTCGCAATCAAAAATATTTCCATTCAACGCACCAAATGAACCAAATGCATCTGCTGAAAATATAATTTTATCTGTTTTATCGTAAGTTACCATTACTTCAGGCCAATGAACCATAGGCGCCATCATAAAAGTTAGCTCATGTTTTCCTGTTGATAAAACATCCCCTTCTTTTACAACAACGAAATTATTTTCAATATCAAAATCAAAATCAAAAAATTGAAATAACATTTGTTTTGCTTTTTGAGAACAAACAATTTTAATATTTTTATATTTTTCAATAACTTCTTTAATTAATGCGCTATGATCGGGTTCAAGATGATTAATTACTAAATAATCAAGATTTTTGCCGTCAAGTCCTGCTTCCAGATTTTCAAAAAATTGCTCAAAACAATGTTTATCAACTGTATCAAATAAAACAGTTTTTTCATCCTTTAAAAGATAAGAATTATAACTAACCCCCTCAGGTACAGGATAAACTGCCTCAAATAACGATAATTTTCTATCTGAAACACCAAGATATATTAAATCCGAAGTAATATTTTGAATATTTTTCATATCATCCTCCTTGAAAAATTCTAACATAAAATTAAAATTTAATTTCAAGTTTTGAACCAAATTCGCTTTTAGTAGTTATAATCTGATTTTCAACTTTTGATTTTAAATCATCAATATGAGAAATAATTCCAATCAATCGATTTTGAGATAAAGCAAAAATCACATCCATTGCAAGCTCCAGCGATTCGCTATCCAAAGAACCAAAACCCTCATCAATAAATAATGAATCCATATTCATAGCGCCAGACATATTTGAAATACAATCAGATAAACCTAAAGCTAAAGCCAAAGATGCTTTAAAAGATTCGCCTCCGGATAGAGTTTTAGTACTTCTTTTTTTAAATGTATGAAAATCCATAACCTCAATATCTAAAGCATTTTTTGATTGATAAGAAGTAATATCTTTTTTTCTCATTAATTGAAATTGATTTTGAGTCATTATTTTAAGCCTTTTATTTGCTTCAAATAAAACCATATCAAGATAATACCCTTGAATATATTGTTCAAAAGTTATTTTTTGCTTACTTATAAGATTTCCATTAGCACAATCGGATAAAATCTTATAATCCGAATAAGACTTTGCGATTTGATTGAATTTTTTATATTTTTCTTTGATTAATAAAATAGTTTTTTCATTAATTGCTTTTCTAATTGAAATTTGATTAATATTTTCATTTAATTGCAAAAGTTTTTGTGCAATTTCATCTTGCAATTTAACTATTTCATCATATTTTTGAATAAAAACATCACAATATTCATTTAATTGATTATCAATTAATAAAATATTAGATTTTATACTATCAATTTTTTTTGATAAATCAATATAATTTGTTTCAATATCATTAATTTCTGTCTTTAATTTTTCTAATTTATGAGATAAATCACCAAATTCTTTTTTAATTTTTTCTTCATCTAGTGCTTCAATATCTTTGTTAAAAGCAGAAATTTTAGCATTGTTTGCCTTGATATTAGAAAAAATATCTAAAATATTATTAAATTTTAAGTCGATTTCATTTTCTAATTTTTCAATATATTCTTCATAATTAATTTTTATAAAATCATCTAAAATCAAAGCGCAAGAAGCATTATACCTAGATAAAATTTTATTAAAATCTTTAGTTAAAATATCTAATTTTTCTTTTAGCAGTGAACATTTTTTGGATTTTTCAAAAGCCTCTTTATTAATTAAATCAGCTTCATTTTTTAAATTATCAACATTTTCTTTAGTTAAATTTTCACACGATAACAAAGCAGGATTAGGATGAGATAAAGCTCCGCAAACAGGACAAGGTTTTCCATCTTCTAATGTACTTGCAATAATCCCTGCTTGAATATTTAAATATTTTAAAAACGCATTTTGATATTCATTATTTTTTTCAAGAACAAGTTTTTGTAGTTCATTTAACTTTTTTTGCTCTGTTTCTAATTCATTATTTATTTCTTTAATATTAAAATAGAAACTTTTTATATAATTTATAATCACGTATAAAAGCGCAAAATAACTTTCTTCAAAAGATGAAAAAATAGCACTTAATTCTTTTTCATAAGATAAATTAATATCTTTTAATTTATTAATTTCAAGAATTTTTTTATAATCATCTTGCACCTTTTGAAGCCTTATAGCTAGATTTTCAAGCTCTTTTTTCTTTTTATCCAGATTTAAATATTGTTTTTGAACAATTAAAAACTGAGGTTCATTTTTTTCTAAATCCGAAATTAAAGTTTGCTTTTGATTTTGAAGATTAATCTTATTTTGAATTTTTATAAATTCTTCATGCAAAACTTTAATTTGATTATCAAAATCATTAACAACATTTTGGATTTTTATAATTTCTTCGTTATCAGAGCTATTTTGTTTTTCTAATAGATTTAACATTGAATTTAAATCATCAAAACAAGCATTCTCAAGATATTTTTCTTTTAAATCTTTAATCTCATCAAAAATTGGAATAATATCAAAAATATGCTGTAATAAAGAACTTTTACAATTTTCGTATTCATTTTTATAAAAAGCTGTTTTTTCTTTTAATTTATCTTGAAATTTAGAATAATCCCAAGTTTTAAAAATATTTCTAAAAATTTCTGCTCTATTTTGAGTATCAGAATTTAACAACTTTAAAAATTCACCTTGCGCTAAAAGTGCAATTTGAGAAAATTGAGAAAGATTAACCCCTAAAAGATTAACAATATAATCATCAACATCTTTAACTTTTTCAATTATTTTGCCGTCAGGTAAATAAAGTTGCGCTTTTGATTGTTCAACAACAAAACCTTCTTTTCTTTGTTTTTTTCGCTCATAAGAAGGATATCTTATTATTTTATATTTTTCATCATTAAACAAAAATTCAAATTCGACATAACTTTCAATATTATCATTTGCATAATGACTTTTCAGCGTTGAATTACCACGATTAGAACCTGATGAAGAATTAAATAATGCAAAACAAATTGCATCGAATATTGTAGTTTTGCCTGAGCCTGTAACGCCTGAAATTAAATAAATATTTGCTCTTCCGAGCTTTTCAAAAGGAATTTCAACTTTATTTAAAAAAGGTCCAAAAGCCTGCATAGTTAGTTTAAGGGGTCTCATTATTAATTTCCCCCATTAATTTTTTAACAATATTTTCTCTATCAGATGATAAATCATCACCCATTTTTAATTTATAAAAATCACAAAAATGTTCAAACATTGTCTTATTAGAATCAACATCAAAAGAAATATTTTCATCAAGTGAGCGAGTAAAAGTATTATCAAATTCCAAAAGCATAATATTTGGATATATCAAGGATAATTTCTTTTTAGCATCAAGAACATATTCATCTTCTAAAATAAAATGAATATAATCATCAGTTTTTATTGTCTTATAAAATTTTTCATCCAGAAAATCGTCGATTTTTCCTCTATATTCTCTCATTTCATGTAAAAAATTTATAGGGAAAAATTCAAGCTCGATTTCATTTTTTCCTTTTATATTTAAAACAGTGAATTTTTTATTTTGGTTAATTTCTGAAAATGAATATTTTAAAATCGAACCTGAGTATCTAATTTTATCACTTGAGCATTTTTGAGCACAATGAAGATGACCTAACGCACAATAGTCAAATTTCTCAAAAATCTTATAAGATACTTCATCAATTCCACCAACTGATTTTTGTTCGCTTTGAGATATTAAAGGTGGATTTGAGCCAATTACAAATTGATGTGCAATAATAATATTTACTTTATTCTCATCCAACTTTATATCATTCACAACAAGGCTAATAGCGTCATTGTAATTTACTATTTTAGAATTTTCATAATATTTTCTAACCAAAGCAGGATACAAATAAGGCATTAAATATATCTCAATATCATCATTTAAAGATATCGATTGAATTTTACCGTCATAACTTTGAGATATATAAATATCTGATGTTTTAAGCAAATTGGATAAATATGCCAATCTATCCATATTATCATGATTGCCTGAAATTATAAAAACTTTTACAGATAAAAAATTAAGCTCTTTTAAAAATAAATCAAATAATTCTAACGCTGAAACGCTAGGAATAGCTTTATCAAAAACATCTCCGGCAATTAGCACAGCTTCGATTTTTTCTTTTTTAATTAAATCCAAAGCCTGATTTAGCACAAATTTTTGCTCATTGAGCATGCAAAAATCATTAACTTTTTTACCTATGTGTAAATCTGCTAAATGAAGAATTTTCATATATTTATTTAATCATCAAAATGACTGTCAAACAAGAAAAATAAGTGTTTAAAATACTATATTTAGTTTTGTAATACTTTAAATATATTATAGAAAAATATGTAAAAATTTGTTAAAATAATAATGTAGATTGTGTTATAAAAACGAAAAGAGAAGAGTATGAGAATTCCACCTATTGAATGTTTGGGGCATTTTGTCGTACGAAAAAACAAGATGGCTAATCTTAAAAAAGAATTGCCATTTCCTCCTATTCAAAAAGATACGGTGTCGTTCAACTCATCAAAGGCTTCCTATTTAAGAAAATACAACACACTACCTGATGAAATAAAAAAAATACTTACTCCAAAAGATGCTATTGACATGTTTCAAAACATGGAGCAAATCCAAAAAGGAATGACAGAGGGTATCAAAATTGGTCAAGGCGATGATTCAAGCGTCTATGAAAATCCTTGGCTTGATGGCTATTATATTATGATTGTGCAGACTCCTAAAAAACAGATACAAACAGTTTACTCAAGATACCCTCTTGGTGATTCCGTATGGGAAGATGAAAAAGATAACTCGCTTCAAATCATAAAAAGAGCGTAAAATACTTAACATTTTTGCATTTTAAATCATACAAATATATACTTTGAATATGAAAACAAAAAACAATTCAAAATATATATTGTATGCCATTCTTTTTATTATATTTGTTTCAATCAGACTTAATTATCTGTCTTCATTTCAAGAAATTGAAAATATAAGTTTCAAAAGTCTTGCTATTTCAAACTGCACCTGGCCTTTTGGAATTATAAAAGAAACAATTATAAATGATACTTTTCTTCCAAGCTATTATCTAATAATAGGTCTTTTGAAAAATGAGATATTAATCAGAATATTTAATACAATAGTTTCACTGATAAATATATTCGTGTTCGTATTAATAGGCAAAAAATTGCTTAACGAAAAACTCGGTATATTCTTAGCTTTATTAATCGGAATAAATCATTTCTTTTTATATTACACAAGTCTTATAGCGCCATATTGCGTAATTTTTCTACTTCAAACATTAACAATATATGCGCTTATTTGCTATCTAAAAACACCAAATAAAAGAAATTTTAAATTTTTAAGCTATTCAAATATTTTGCTGATTTTATTTGATAGTTTTGGATTTTTATATGTTTTAAGCGAGATTTTTATATTATTTCTATTCAAAAAAAGAAAAAAAATCTATCAAAAACACGCTCCAAAACTTTTAAATTTATCCTTAATACCGCTATTAATAGTGCTTCCCATATTAATTGCACAATACATAATAACATCCAAATTATTAATACCAAATACTTATGATAGTATTGGACTTAATTTAAATTCAATATATCTGATTTTAAGCGAATATTTTAGTCCGCATTTGAGCTTTCTTGCTCCCGATACACAAACTAAAAGCACTTTAGGGCTTTTATGGAGTTTCTTTTTAAATCCGGATATTAAAAATATAAACACTTTAAAAATATTAATAACTTTATTTTATAGTACAATTTTACCCATTATTATTGCATTTATTTTAAGTATAAAAACCTATCAAAAAAATTACAGAATAAGAATTTTATTATTAATTTCATTAATCAACACAGGTTTTATATTATTCCTTATGTTGATTGAAAAAATTAATGTTGAGCCTATATATACCATTCCGTTTTTTATAACAATTTTAATTATTGTTGGCTATGGAATTTTTAGATTAAAAGATATTTTTGCAAAAATTGCGCTAATTATCTGCATTATGGCAATCCAATTAATTAACCCTGAATTAAATTCATTCGATATAACAATCAAAAAAAATCATGCAGTCTTAAATCCTGTAAAAAATTTCATTAACGATTACGAAATAACAAAAGATGATACACTTATTATGCCTCATTGTGGCAATCTTGGAGCAGATTACTTTAGAAAATTAACATTTTTAGAATACGACAACAATGACCTTAGAAAATCAAAGAAAAATGGCATTTTAAGAAATATTTCAAGCAAAAAAACAAAATCAATCAATAAAAAAAATATACATCACCTAACAAGAAATTATCTTCTCGAAGAAAGAACAAATAACTTTTTAATGACATATTTTACTCAAAAAATATTCGAAAAAGAAAATTTATCAAAAAGATATGTTTTAATTATCGATAAATTAAACTCAAGACCTATTTCTCAAGGTTCAATAATCAAATATGCAACAGAAAATGAATATAATTACCACACAAGAAAAATAAGTCTAAAAAATGCAGACTTATCACAAAATCAATCAAAAAACCTCTATGACGCATTAAAATCAAAAACGCTCTATAATTTAGCAAACATTTTGAATATTAATTTTAAATTAGATAGCATTGCAGAATATAAAAAAATTGATAACGAATATTATAAAATCCCATCATCGGATAATATTTATAAAGCAATCAGTTCTTATGACAGTGATTATGTATTCTTGATTTTTAAATAATTTGTTAAGTTTTATTACAAAAATAAAATAAAACCCTATATTTTTAAAGAAATATGCCGTTAATAAAATCGAAAGGTTGACTTTAGGAAAAGTTTAATTAAGGAAATTATAGGGTTTAATATGGGTATTACATCAATAAATCACGCAATGAGCGCTTCATGGGGCGCATATAGCCAAAAATTAACACAAGCGACAAAATCAAAACTTGATACGCTCGGTATTCCTTACAGCGAAAACATCAGCGAAGAAGAAGCAAAAAAACTCATAAAAAACTATGAAACTTCTTCAAAACAAAATGCAAATAATGAAAATAATTCTAAAAATAATTCAAGCACAAGCGATTTATTTGAAAAAGCAAAAAAATTAGCTCAAAAAGTTGGAATAGAGGTTCCCGAAGGAATTAATTTTCAACAACTAATTATGGCAATAGAAGCAAAAATATCTCAAAGATTAAATGCAAACTCTAACGACATTGAAGCACTAAAAGAATTGAAATCACTAAGCCAAGAATTAGCTTTCATACAAGCTCAAAGCAATGGTTCATCAGGCTATGACAACACAAACAGAGTACTTTTAGCAAGTCTTGAGATGATGGGCGAATACAATAAAAACTTATTAAATAAAAATCAAAAAAGATAAAAATTAGTATAGAAGTTAATACTTTCAGAATGTGTGCCGTCTTGATTTAAGGTGTATCCGGCATAGACTTTAAAATCCATAGCTTTAGATTTTAAGGGCGAAATATTGACACTAAAATCATGATCGGTCGAATTTGTCAGCATATCAAATTTGTTATAAAAACTAAAAGACAACTTATCATTTATATTTATAGTAGGAGTAAAATATAATTTTCGAGAAGTAGGATTTTGATCTATCCCCCTATAATTTGCCTCGACTCCCGATGCTAAATTTAAGAATTTATAAGGATTAACTTCAACACCAGCCAAAACCCTATAATCATCACTATTATATTTATTTTTATATTTTAGAGTATCTTGGACAAAGCTAAATTTATTATTCACAGGAATGATTGTTTTTGTGTCTTCTTTTTTAAATGTTTCAGAATAAACACCAATTGTTGAAAATTCCTCTACTTTCAATTTAAATGGCTCGCAATCAGCGCATATTTCATCTTCAAATTCAAAAAAAGTAACACTATCATCAGCTGCAATTTCAATTTGCTGTTCTTTTTGCTCTTGTTTCTGTTGTTGCTCTTCATTTTGTTTTTGAATAGCATCTTCATTTGCGCATTGAATTAAATAATCAAAATATTCTTCAGAATACAAATAATCATTCTGTGCTAATTGCTCTTGAGAAAAAGCACAAGAGCCAAAAAAGAACAAAACCAAACTAATTAAAATGACTACTCTTTTATCCATTGTATTATGATTATAAATTTAAATTTTAGTCTTTTCAACTCGTTTTAAGAGATGATTTTATGAGTAGAAATTTTTTAATTGTTCAAATTTTTCTTTAACTTTTCCTGATGAAATTAAACTTTTAGCCAAATTAACACCATCAATCAAAGACTCAGCTTTTTTTGAAATGTATAAAGACAAAGCAGAATTCATAATTGCCATGCTATATTTTGCGCCAATATCCTTATTTTCAATAATATTTAAAATATCAGAAGCATTTTGTTCGTTATTTTCTACTTCTATTTCGCTGATTTGTGCACTATCAAACCCAAGTAATTCGGGTGTTATAACATATGTAAAAATTTTATTTTTCCATGCTTCAGCGATATATGTTTCACCATTAGGATAAATATAGTCAAAATCATTATCAGATGAAACTATAATTGAATTTTCTTTATTTAATTTAAGTGCTACATTTGCCATTGTATTTGCAAAATTTCTATCAGAAACGCCTAAAAAAAGATTTTTAGATGAAAAAGGATTGAGCATTTTTAAAACATAAGAAAAAACGTTTTTAAAGGGCAATTTAGCTCGAATAGGCTCGGCATATTTAAAATAAGGAATTTCATTTGATAAATATGCATAATTAAAATTTAATTTCTCAAATTCACATGAATTATAGTCAATTTCTTTTTCAAAATTAAAACCTAATAATTCTAATATTTTAAAAGAATTATTTACGCATAAAGGCGAATTAAAGCTATATTTACAAGCACATAAATCACCAGCTGAACAAATTAAATCCTGAAGTAATGAAATATCTACACATCCAAATGAATTTACAAAAGATATATTTTCAATACTATCTATATTCAAATTGACTTTGTTTTTTAATTGATTATTTGATGCTAAAATTGCAGATAATAAAACGTTTTGAGAAAAATTCAAATCATTTAGCAAACTTAAAAAAGAACTTATTCTGACATCATCGGCAAGTCCTGAAAAAATTTCATCAAAACACTCTCTTAATTGAGTTTCAGAAGGGATACTGCCATCTAAAAGATTATTTATAACATCATTTATCATAAACAAACTATATCATATTATTAACAATTTTAAAAATTTTAATAAGAAAATTTTTGATATCACTTGCAAAATAAATATGTTTATAGTTTGATAGAATTAAGACAGTACACAAATAAAAAGGAATTTAATAAAGTGGTTAAAATCAGATTAAAAAGATTAGGTTATAAGAAAAATCCAAGCTACCGTATTATTGCTATCGATAGCCGTTGCAAAAGAGAAGGTGCACCTATCGAAGAACTTGGATTCTATAATCCAAAATCAAAAGAAATGAAATTGAACGTTGAAAGAGTTAAAGCTAGACTTGCTCAAGGCGCTCAAGCTACTGAAACAGTTATGTATTTAGTTAAAAATGCTAACGAAGATGGCACTTTAAACTACAAAAAATCAGAAAAAACTAAACTTTCTAAAAAAGCACAAGCTAAATTAGAAGAAGAAAAAGCAGCCCAAGCAGCAGCCGCGCAAGCGGAAGCTTCTGCTGAAGTTGAGGCATAAGGCAAAGCTTATAAGAACACTCAAAGAGCCTCTTAAAGAGGCTCTTTTTTTATAGGAAAATTTAGCGAAAGGGTTTATAAAATGGAAAGTACTCAAATCAAAACAAAAAAAATTCAACCATCAGATAGAATTTTAAATATACCTAAATATGTTTTTGCTCAATTAGCTGAACTAAAACAAGAAGCAATGAATAGAGGAGTTGATGTTATAGATATTTCAATAGGGAACCCGGATGGTGCAACTCCTAAACCTGTTGTTGATGTAGCAATTAGAGCAATCCAAGACCCGATAAATCATGGTTATCCAAATTTTAGAGGAAAACCTGAATTAAGACAAGCCATTGCAGATTGGATGCAAAAAAGATATAACGTAGAAATAAATCCCAAAACAGAAGTTCAAACGCTGATTGGAGAAAAAGAAGGTCTTGCAAATGTTGCTTTAGCATATACTAATCCTAACGATATAAATATAATTCCAGACCCATATTATCCTGTATTATGCAGAGGAACATTAATTGCAGGCGGGAAACCATATTTTGTACAATTAAAAGAAGAAAATAAATTTTTAATTGATTTATCTGAAATTCCGACAGAAATCGCTAAAAAAGCAAAAATGTTCTTTATAAACTATCCAAATAACCCAACAGGAGCGATTGCGCCTAAAAGTTTTCTAAAAGATATTGTTCAATTCTGCAAAGAATATGGAATATTATTGATTTCAGACCTTGCTTATGGCGAAGTATGTTTTGGAGATTACAGACCATATTCAATATTTAATATAGATGGCGCAAAAGATGTTGCTATGGAATTTCATTCTTTTACAAAAACTTTCAATATGGCAGGCTGGAGATGCGGTTTTGCAATAGGAAAAGAAGAATTTATCAGCAATCTCTATGCAATGAAATCAAATGTAGATTACGGAACATCTACCATTATTCAAGATGCGTGCATTGAAGCACTTACAATGCCAATCAGCTATGTAAAAGATATTATGGATATATATCACAAAAGACGTGAAGTTATGGCAAAAGGCTTTAGCGATTTAGGTTTTTATGCTCCAAGAAGTGAAGCTACAATGTATTTTTGGATAAAAATTCCTCCAAAATTCAAAACATCAATGGAATTTACAAAATACTTACTCGATAAAACAGGTGTTATGGTAACACCGGGAAGTGCATTTGGCGCTATGAGCGATGATCATTTCAGAGTTTCTTTGGTACAGCCAAATGATAGAATAAAAGAAGTGTTTGAAAGATTTAAAAAAGCAGGTATAAGATATGAATAAGGGGGTAAAAACCCTTATTTTTTTAAATATTCGCTAAATTTTTTATTTACGTCAAAATAAAACCCGCAATTATCAAGCATTTCAACCCCATTATATATTAAATCAGAGTTAATATTAGGATAATCTCGGCAAAACAAAGGGCGAAACCAATAAATAAGACATTTATTGTCTTTTGAAATAAATTTACATTCAAAAGTTAATGCGCCATTTTGAAAATCTTGTTTGTTTTCAATAATGCCTGAAATTTTAAAATTCCTATAATATCTATGCTTTTTTTGCATTTGCTTAAAAACATTTTCATCTTTTATATAGCCTTCTTTTGTTGAAAACAAAATATTTCTACAACATGCGCCACATTTTTTGCATTTTCCTTTTAGCACATATTTTGAAGAAAAAACTTTATTGTGCAAATCAAGAAAAAAATCTTGAACAAAATTAACTATATCTCTAAAAATATTATTCATTTACCACCAAAAAATGCCCAAATGCTATCCAATGATGTAGATTTTCAATATCAAAAATTTGAAGTCCGTATTTTCCTGCTTCAGTTAAGACAAAATAATCTACATAATAATTTTTATCATACACTCTTTTTGTAATATTTCTAACCCTGCTATAACCGCCAAGATGAGCATTATCATCCTGTTTAAAAACTTGATATTTTATATAATCAGATTTAAATCCGTCAGGCGTATACACAAGAAAATAAATCCTATCTCCAATCTTAAAAACGTCTTGATTATCTATTTTTTCATCATATTCTATGGTTTGTCTTGGATCTTTATTAGATAAAAACAAAGACGGCTTTTCTTTTTTATTCCAAAAGAATGCAAAAACAGGATTTATAAAAACAATTAGAAATAAAAAGACTAAAAACTTTCTCATTCTTTTACAACACCGTCATATAATGTTTTTGTTTTGGATTTAATTTTTTCTTTTAATTCTTCATCATTAGATAATTCTAAGAATTTTTCATAAGCATAAATTGCTTCTTTTGGCTTTTGATTTGCTTCCAAAACTAAGCCCAAAAGATAATAATAATCAGAGCGCTCAGGCATAATTTCGATAGCTTTATTTAATTTTTTTGTAGCAAACTCATAATCTCTCTTATCATAAGCAATAAGGGCTTGATTATAATATGCTTTATCATCGCCTGCGTCAAATTCTATAACCTTATCTAAAACAGCCAACGACTGATCATAATCTTTTAATTCATACAATACTTCAGCATATCTATGCAAAATATCCATATCAGAACTATCTATATTCAAGGCTTGTTCGTAATAGTCTTTTGCAAATGTATACATATCCATCATAAAAGCGCTATCTGCAAGCCCTAATAACACCCTTGCATCATCTTGTTTTTGTTCATATAGCCCTAAAAGTATACTTCTTGCTTTTTTAGGTTCTTTTTCATCTATATAATTTTGAGCCATTTTTAGCTGATTTTCAAAAATATCTTTTTTAATATCTGATGTTTGAATTTGATTTTTAGACAAATTTTCTTCGCTAAATGTTAGCAAGTTATTATATATAGTTTGAGCTTCGCTATACTTTCCAATTTGAGTATCAATAACTGCTATATTATACAATGCGACAGGGTTTGCTTTATCTGAAGATAAAACATCGGAATAATATCTAAGAGCTTCCGTAAACTCTGCATTATTTTGATGTAACCTTGCAAGAGCAAGTTTTAGGGAATTATCAGAAGGATTATTCTGTACACCTTTAGATAAAACATTTATTGCATAAGTTGGGTTATTTGTTTTTTCTGCTAATTTTGCAAGAGCAATATATGCTTGAGCTGAATTTGGATAATGTTCTATAAATAATTCATATTGTTCTACTGCATTAGTTGTTTGATTTTTAGAATCATACAATTTAGCTAGGTCAAATCTGATTGAATGAAGCTCATTATCAAGTTTCAATGCTTGCTCTAGAGAACCGATTGCGCTATCTATATCTTCGTTATGAATTTGAACAAAACCTAAATTAGCATAACTCATTGAATCATTTGGATTAATTCCAACGGCACTTTTAAAAGCAATTTCTGCTTTAGGGTAATCGCCTTTTCTTAAAAGCGCAAGACCATAATTAGCATAATCTCTAAATTCCTTAGGATGAGCTCTTAATGCTGTTGCAAAATATTCAATCGATTTATCGTAATCTTTTTTGTCCAAATATATATTAGCAATTGAAAGCAAACCTTCAAGATTATCAGGATAAACCTTCAAAAATTCATTATATGAAGCAATAGCACCGTCATAATCTTTCAATAAACTCTTTGCATTAGCGATATTTACATAATTGTACTTATAATCGCCAATTAAGCTCTGTGCTTTTTCATAAGCCATAAGAGCATTTTGATAATCGTACTGTTGCATATATAGATTTGCTAAGCTAATATACAAAAATCCGTCATCGCTTCTTAGTGCAATTGCTTTTTTATATGTTTCAATTGCCTCATTATATTTTCCAAGCTGAGTATACAACCCAGCTAATTTAATATTTAAAACAGCGTCATCTGGCGAATATTGAATTGCTTTTAGAATATAATCAAGTGCTCTTTGATAGTTTCCTTCTTGCTCTTGAACTATTGCACTATTATACAAAGTGTTAGATTGAACACTCATTTTAGCTTCTGATGATATATTGGCTGATACAGAAGCAATTACTAAACCCGCTAATAATAAAACTCTTCTTCTCATAAACAATATTATTAAACTTAAAGAGATAAATTGCAACTATTAAAATTTATAACAATAGCTAAATGATTATTTATTTTATGTTCTATTTATATTAAAATAAGGAAGGATTACAAGAGGTAGAATTTTGCAATTTAAAAAATTTACAAGACTTGGTAGTATTACATTATTTTTAGCTTTAACTTTACTAAATCCTTTGTCTTATGCCGATGAAAGATTGAACGAAATAGACACAATAAGAGCTGAATTATCTTGTATCAGCGACAAAAATTCACCATATTACATTAAAACCAAACAAAAACTTGAAAAATTAATAATAAAAAATAAATTAAATTACACTGACGAAGCTAGACTTCATGACGCACTGAGATTAATTCAAGAACAAAAATACAATAGTGCAATATATGAATTAAATGAATTAATTAATAATGCCTATCAAATTAGCAAATGTAATGAGCTTTTAGGAGATATAAGCCAAAAATTATCCTATCCTGCAAAAAAAACAGCTCATTATTACAAACTTGCCTTGCAATATGATAGAACAAATATAGATGCAACATATAAATTAGCAAAATTATATCTAAAAGAAAAAAAGAATATTTTAGCAATAGAAAATCTAAAACAAGTTGTAAATTCAACGCAAGATTGCAATTTACTAAAAGAAATTGAGGATTTAATATCAAATAAAATCATGCCTCAAAATAGATACGAAACAAACAATCTTTATGAGATTTTAGCTGAAATATATTTAAAACTAGGACAAAAAGAACAAGCGCTTGAGGCTTATTCTAAAGCAATACAAGTAAACACTAAAGATATTTTTCTAAAATATTACTTATCCGGATTGCTTTATGAAAGCAACAACGATAACCATGCCCTTGTTTTATTAGATTCTATACTTTCGCAAAACCCTGATGACACTCAAATAAAAACAATAAAAGCAAAAATTCTTGCAAAAAAAGGTGATATTGCAGGCGCAGAAGAACAATACAGAGAAATTCTCAATATCTACCCAACATCAAAACAAGCAAAATATGGTATATATAAACTTTATGAAAACAGAATAAACCCTGAA
Source organism: Candidatus Gastranaerophilales bacterium (assembly GCA_944324915.1). GTDB lineage: Bacteria > Cyanobacteriota > Vampirovibrionia > Gastranaerophilales > Gastranaerophilaceae > RUG14156. Next base: position 73,615 of record CALUYD010000003.1, read on the forward strand.
GAAATAATCAAAAGAGTATATTACAAAAAACAAAACTATAACCCTAATTTAAAAGATATAGTTGTTTTTGCGGATTTTCTTGAAGAAATGGAAGATTTAAGAGGTGCGCAAGATTTTAGGAATTATGCAAAAAATATTCAAGAAACAGAAAGAAAAAAAGCATTATTAAAACAAGAAGAATTAAAAAAAGCGCAAGAAGCAAAAATTTTAAAAGAACAAGAAAACAAAAAACTTGAGCAAGAAAAATCGCTAAAACAAAAAATCCAAACAAAACAAAAAATAAAAAGAGAAACTCAACCAAAACAACAAATTCAACAAGAAAAACTTGAAAACCAAAAAGCTCAACAAGAAGCTCAAACAAAACAAAAAGCTCAACAAGAAGCACTCAAAAAGCAACAAGCACTTGAAAAAGAAAAAATAAAACAAGCAAAAACAAAGAAAGAAAAAGAATTAAAAGAATATGAAAAAAGGGCAATTGAATACGAAAGAAAAAAAGCAATTGCTAAAAATCCCAAAAAATATCAAGAATTGAAAGCAACAGCAGACAAATTCCTGTCAGCAAATCCAATGACATCTCAAAATTATATCGCAGCAGCTAACACTTATAAACAGATGGGTGAACCAACAAGCGCGCTATTATATTATAAAGAAGCAATGAAATTAGACCCGACTAATTCTGATATTTACTACAATCTTGGTTTAACATATTTTGAACTAAACAGCGAACAAAGCGCAAAAGCAAACCTAATTAAAGCAATAAATTTAGATAGCGACAATACAAAAGCAAAAAATCTGCTCGCTTTTGTTAATCAAAAAATAATAACAAAAGCAATAAATGAAGCGTACTCATACTATGAGAAAAAAGAATATGTTAAAGCATTTGAAACATTAGAAAAAGAACTTAAAAACTATCCGCAAAATTCACAGCTATATTATTACAGAGGGCTCATCTATCAAGCTATGAACAGAAATTCTGCTGCAATTAGCGATTTTCAAAAAGCGACAGAATATGACCCATCAAATTATATGTCATATTATCAACTAGGTAAAACCTATGAAAAAATAGGAGAGGAAAGAGATGCTCTTGTTGCTTATGAAAAATTCCTTTCAACTGAACCTGATGAAAAAGAACTTGTAAGCGAAATTGAAAAAAAAGTTATTACTCTTGGAGAAAAATATTACTAGAAAGAAAAAATTATGAAAAAGATTGCTATTGTTATACCTGCAAGATACGGTTCATCAAGATTACCGGCTAAACCGCTTTTATTAGTAAAAAATAAGCCAATAATACAATATGTATATGAAGCAGCGCTAAAATCTACCCTTGCAAACGAAGTTATTGTTGCAACGGATGATGAAAGAATTTTAAATTGCGTAAAAAACTTTGGCGGAAAAGCAGAAATGACAAGCGCTAATCATCAATGTGGGTCAGATAGAATTGCAGAAATTGCCTCAAGACATGATTTTGACTACATTCTAAATCTTCAAGGAGATGAGCCTCAAATTACTCCAGAGGTTATAGATTTGGCCATAGAAACATTAATAAAAGATGAAACAGTAGATATTTCTACCCTAGTTAGAGAAATAAAAGATAAAGACCAAATCAACAATCCAAACTGCGTAAAATGCGTATTTGATAACAATTTCAATGCGCTTTATTTTTCAAGATGTCCAATTCCATACGAAAGAAACAAAAATCAATCCCCATATTATGCTCATATTGGTATTTATGGATACAAAAAAGAATCACTAATAAAAATGACTCAATTGCCACAAAGTTATCTTGAAAAACAAGAAAGTCTTGAACAACTTAGAGCTCTTCAAAACAATATGAAAATCAAAGTAGCAATTACTACTCTCAACCCAACAGGAATAGACACAATTGAAGACTATGAAAAATTTAAAAAGATAATGGAAGGTTAAATATCTTCCGGTCTTTCAATTTTTACAGGTTTTGCATACTTATAAAAATCACGTCTTTCTGTTTTATCATCAATGTCTTTTGTTGTTAATTTGTCAAAATTAATTCTTGAATTATCAGACCCAAGTAAAAACATAAAGTCCATGTGAGCAACATCGCGAACAAAGTCATAAGAAAGCGCAAGTTTTAAATCGCGGGGTCCAACAACAACATAAAATCTGCATTCAGTAAAGAAATCTTCTTTTCTATTATCCTTCATAGGCGTGATATACAACCTAAAGCCGAATGCAAACTTTTCATTAACCGAAAATCTTTCATTGATTGCAATTGTGGATTTACCATACCTATATTCATCAAATCTAAATGGACTCTCACCGTGAATACCGCTCAAATAATAAGCAAGATTTTGCTCCCATTTTTTATATCGAGTAACAATCTGAGGGCCAACTCGAACAATTCCATGGGTTTCACCAGAGCCATACACAGTAGCAGCACCCTGTGCAGTTGCTCTTAATAACATTTGAAAATCTTGTTCAGGATTTTTATACATATATACATTCTTATGCAATTGAGCCATATATCTCAATCTTGTTGTTGAATAGGTATCTTCGGGGTCAATTTTACTTCTATAATCACTAAATACACCTGCATATATACCATTGCTAAATGATGCATTTAAATCTTTAATTGCATAACTTTTGATATATTGTAACTGAGCAGCATAACCTGAACGATTCGCCCCCATAAATCCTTCTGGAAGATAAGCATTTCTACCAAAAGAAAAACCTAAATCATTAGTTAATTGAAATTTACCACGAGCTACAAGATTTTCAGATGAACTGTTCCAACCACCTTCAAATAAACCATGCTGATTTCTATATCTAGCTATTGCACCAGCACCAATACCATCTTTATATGTTAAAACAGGCATAAGTTTTAAGGTATGACCTTTTGGCAATTTGAACAACATGCCATAACCAACATAAGTACCAAAACCTCTTAAATTACCTATTTCTGGAGCATTAACTTCAGCAACTTGATGAGATTTATCTGTGATAATTTCAATATCGGCATTTCTAACTATTTTTTTATCATTATAATAAACATTAGATCCTTTAAGCACAAAACTTCTGTGATCTTTATAATTTGTAAAAACTATTTCCTTGGAATCAATCCTATATCTTTGACTTTTTGCTGATGGGTCTTTTTCAAAAGATACTTTTTCTATATAAGGTGTCTTGTATGTTGGCTCTATTCGCATAAAGCCTCTGGTGCCAAGAGGGAATTCCTGCTTTTGGGTAGTTTTAACTGTACCATTTAACATTTGAATATCGTTAGCAATTAAATAGCCTTCTTGCGCCTTAATCAAAAAAGAATATGCCTCAAATTCAGGGTTATCCATCAAAATATTTTGTTCATTTAAATCAACTAATAAAGATTCGCCTCTCATTTCAGTATTGTCTTTTATAATCTTAACATTATCTGATAATTTTAAAGTTTGGGAATCTTTATCCAAAACTGCATTATCTGCAACAAGTTTTACACCTTGAGCATGTGAAATTATTTCAACATTTCCATTAGCATAAACATTACCGTCTTCATCATTATAAGTAACCTTATCAGCATTTATCTGAAATTTGTTTTTAACATCTTCTTGTTTGTTTGTTTGATTGTCTGAATTAAATTCGTTATCTGAAACAATACTATCAACATCATTTTGAGTTTCAACAACTTCTTCAGCCTTTATATCTGATTCAATTTCATCATCTAAATCATTATTCTTCTTTTTAAATATTTTTTTAAATTTTCTCTCGATAATACTTGCTAAATCTTCCTGGGGCTCAATTTTCTCAAACTCTGCCCCATCGTACATTTCAGGCTCCATCATGCGCACATCATTAACGATAGTCTTTTCGCTATATGTTGTTGCTTTAACTACATCATACACAGCATAAGAAGTGCTGCAAGAAAAGCATGCAAAAAATACAAGCAATAAAATCAAAATATTCTTAGTTTTTATATAAATTTGCAACTTATACCCTACAAACAAGTCTATATGAATAATTTACACCAAAAATAACATCAATACAAACTATCTGATGAAATTTAATGGATTTACAGGATTACCCTTTTGACGAACTTCAAAATGTAAATGCGGTCCTGTTGAATAACCTGTTGTACCTACTTTACCTATTATCTGACCTTTTGCAACATTAGAGCCTTGATGAGCAATTGTTGTTGACATATGAGCATACAAAGTAGTTGTAGGTAAGCCACCAATTTTGCCATGATCAATAATAACAACTTTTCCATATCCACTATACCAACCGACAAATATAACTCTACCGGAGTTCGCTGCTTTAATTGGAGTACCGTATGGAGCACCAATATCGACACCTGAGTGGAAAATTTTTCTTTTAAATATAGGATGAATACGAGAACCGAACGGTGATGTAATTCTACCAGGAACAGGTCTTGTAAAGCCTCCTGTAACAGTTATACTAACACCGTCTTTTTGAGTCTTTTTAGCTTCTTGATTAATCATTTGAGAAATTGCTCTTGATTGTTTAGCTAAATCTCTTTCAGCCTTTTCCCAAGTTGCTCTATCTGTTTTTAATTTTTCAATTAATTTTTCATTTTTTGAAATTGCATCTTGAATATCTTCTTGCTGCCTGTTTATATTTGCAATAGAATTCTCAAGATTTCTCTTTTGCATTTCAATTCGGTTTTTTAGTGCCATAATTTCTCTAGCAACCGATTTAGTTTCATGCAATTTTTTTCTGTCGTTTGATATGATAATATTTTCAAAATATAATCTATCCAAAAATGCATTTATATCTTCAGAATTTAGCAAAAACTCAATATAATTATTTCTTTTATGTTTAAAAATTTGAACTATTCTTTTTGATGTATATTGCAAATGACGTCTGTGTTCAGCCAATAGTACATCTAATTTTTTTTCAAGGGAGATAACTTCATTTTTAGCGCTTGAATATTCTTTTTTATTTTTTTGCAAGCTATATTGCGTATATTCAAGTTTTTGTTGGTTTTTATAAAGTCTGTTTGTTTCAATTTTTTCAAGTAGTTTTAATTTTTTAATCTCTTTTTTAGCATGCCCCATTTGCGCATCAATTTGAGTCTTTTTTTCGTATTGAGAAACATTTGTACATAAAGCACAAGAACAAGACATCACAAAAATTGCAATGGTAAAAATAAATATATTTCTTATTTTTGTTAATGACAATTCCATAAGTTAACTAAAATAAAACGCTAAATAAAGCACCTATACCAACCATCCAAGCAACCAAAAAAACTGTTAATATAATAACGATTAGCTTTCTATGCTTTCTAAAAAATTCCATTTTTTTCCCTTACACTCTTCTTTATATAAACATAATAACAAAAACCAATTCAATTGTGCAAATGTGTTTACAAAATCATTCCTCTACTTAACAGTTTGACATCCGACATCCAAATTATCAACTTTGCCATCATAATTATTATCTAAACCATCATAGCAAGAATTTTTTGAATCGAAACTTTCAGCTCTTGGGAAAAATTTAAGAAATTTTTTATCAATAGAATTAAATAAATATAGAAAATAATCAGAATAAAACTTTGCTATTGCAGAATTTTTAACCACAACCATATTCTCATCATTTTTCAAAAATCCGTTTTTAGAAAAATTACAACTACCAAAAACCAAGATTTCATTATCAATAAGAATTGTTTTTTCATGATTTTTACCGCCCCAATTTTCAATTATTACAGGGATATTATTTCTTCTTAAAAGATTTACTCTATCTTTAAAATTATTAGCTCCAACTGCATCTAAAATAACTAAAACCTCTACATTTCTTGCTTTAGCTTGAATTAAATCAAAAATCATATTCCTTTCGGTTAAATAAAAAGCAGAAACATAAATATTTTTCTTAGCATTTTGTATTAAATTTGCTAAAACATTTTCATAAATTCTATCTTGAGGTGAAAAATAGACTTTTATGTCTGAATTATCCTGATTTAAATTATTAGCTACTTTATTTATTGAAAATTTAAGTGAATAAAGTTGCTCAAACTCGGTTTTATATAATTTAGCAATATTACTATCATTAATAAAAGCGGCAATATTAGCATTATAACCACCACTTCCTGTTGATGAAATATTAACAGAACCTGTAAAAACGATTTTATTATCAAAAATAAAAAATTTATTATGCATCAATGAATCATTTTTATCAACAACCCCACTAAATTCTTCAAGAAATATTTTTGTATTAGGATAGCTTGTTTCGGTATTTAAACTTTTATCTGCAACAACTCTTATTTTCACGCCTCTATTTTTAGCATTTTTCAATGCATTTAAAATTTCGTCTTGTTCCCCAAAACCATATAAAGCAATATCGATTGTGACTTTTGCATTATTTATCTCTTTGATTAATCTTTTGCAAAAATCGGTTTTGCAAGTTGGATTTGGTCTAGAATATTCATAAGGGTTTATTAAATATAAATCAATTTTTCCAAAGTTTTTATGTATAGATTTTCTATATTTATTTTCACTTGTTGGAATTTCAGAAGTTGAAAATTTAGCATTTTCTACTATATTAAAACATTTTTTACAAAAATGACTGTTAAATTTTAAATCTCTTTTGAGTATCAACTCTCCAAAGGATAATTTCTTAACATGCTCACAATTTAGCTTATGAATTGTCATGGTTTTTTGATTTAAAACTACAAAATCAAGATTTAACAACTCATTTGCATTATTAATTATTTGAGATGGATTAAAATAATAAAAATATTCTTTAAATAATGTTCTATTTGAAACATAACCTAAGCCATTTTCTAATAAAAATTTTGAATAATTAGTTTTATTCAAATATAAATCTACTCTGCAAATTTCATCAGCTGTACATTTTTGATAAAATTTAACTCCAACATATTTATTTAATAAATTATCTTTAGCCCAAGAACGAGCCAAATAACCGGATAATAATAAATCTTGATTTCTTAACCCCAATTCACGTGAAATATCGCTACTTCTATGGGTTTCAAAAGGTTTGAGAGCAACAACATTTTTTAATTTTACATGCTCATTTTTATCTATTTTATTATTTTTATTAAAATCTATATAAAATTCATCAGCTTCAATTACTTGTAAAATCTTATATTTGTTGATTTTATTTAATTTCAGGACAACGAATACCGAAAATAAAAACACCAAAAACAAAACAAAAATTTTGAAAAAAATCTTTTTCATATAATAATTATCAAAGAAATAAATTAAAAAATTAAATTTTGTTAATAAAACTTTACTATAAACACTTGTTTATTAATTTTGTTTAATATAATATGGTATATGCTAGAACAACTAACAAAAAGGGTAAGAAAATGAATCCGATTATTACAGAATTAGAAAAAGAATATACAGACCGCGAAATGCCTGAAATCAACCCTGGTGATACCGTTAAGGTATTCGTAAGAATCATCGAAGGTAACAAAGAAAGAACTCAAGCATTTGAAGGTACTGTAATTAAAAAACGCGGTAGCTTAATCAACAAAACAATTACCGTTAGAAAAATATTCCAAGGTATTGGCGTTGAAAGAGTATTTGCTATCTATTCTCCACGTATCGAAAAAATTCAAGTTTTAAGACGTGGTGATGTTAGAAGAGCTAAATTATATTACCTAAGAGAAAGATCAGGTAAAGCTACTCGTATTAGAGAAAAAATGGAAAAAAGATAATTTTTCTCAAAGTAATTTTACTAAACGCCTTGGATTAATATCAATTCAAGGCGTTTTATATAAGAAAGGTTTAAATGTCACATATACATTGGTATCCTGGGCATATCGCCAAAGCTCAAAAACAATTAAAAGAAAAACTAAATCTGGTTGACGTTATTATTGAAGTAATAGATGCCAGAATTCCTTATTCCAGCTGGTATAAAACAACCGATAATTTATGCAACAATAAACCAAGACTAATCTTGATGAATAAATCAGATGTATCAGACATTGAACTAAATAAAAAATGGGCACAAGCAATATCAAAAAAATCGAATTGCGAAGTTATTATAACAAACCTTAACAACAAAAATGATGTTAATATAATAATATCAAAAGTAATCAAACTTTCTGAGCCCATAATGCAAAAAAGGGTTGAAAAAGGCTTACTTCCAAGAGCCACAAGAACAATGGTTATTGGTATGCCAAACGTTGGAAAATCAAGCGCAATAAATAGATTAGTAAAAAGAGCTAAAGCAAAAACGGGCGCAAAAGCAGGTGTCACAAGGCAACAACAATGGGTTAGAATTAATGATAAGATTGAACTTTTAGATACACCAGGGATAATTCCAACTGTCCAAGATGACCAATATCAAGCGCTAAAACTCGCATGCGTAAATTCAATCGGCGAAAATGCTTATGATAGCGAATATGTAGCATCAGAATTGCTAAAAATATTGACATCAAAATACCATGAAAAAATCAAAAATTACTATAATTTCAAAGAAAACGAAGAAATAACAATAGAATCTATTTCCCTAAAAAGAGGTTGGATATTAAAAGGCTCAACTCCTGACACAAAAAGAACATCTCAAATTATTTTATCGACCTTCAGAGATGGAAAAATTGGAAAATTTACTCTCGAAACACCGGAGGAATATGACCTTATTTGATTTTGATAACAATGAAAAACAATCATTTGATTTTATAATAGGGACTGATGAAGCAGGCAGAGGACCAGCCGCAGGGGGCGTATGGGCAAGCGCTGTGTGTTTTAAAAAAAATATTAATCAGGAACTTTTTAAAACCTTAAATGATTCTAAAAAATTGACTCCTAAAAAAAGAGAGGCTCTTTATGAACCAATAAAAGAAAATTCCTATTTTTCAATTAAAGCTGTAACGGTAGAAAAAATTGAGGAAATTAATATACTAAATGCGTCGTTATTAGCAATGAAATATGCTGTTTTAGATATTATAGAGCAAGTTAAATCTGAAAATATTTTATGTTTAGTTGATGGAAACAAATTAATCAAAGAATTTACATATCCACAAAAATTTATAATTAAAGGCGATTCAAAATCAGCTTCAATTGCTGCAGCAAGCATTTTAGCCAAGGTTTCAAGAGATAAATATATGGATAAAATTCATAAGGAATACCCATATTATGATTGGATTAAAAACAAAGGATATTTAACAAAAACACACATAGAAGCCATACAAAAATACGGCACAACAAAATATCATAGAATATCTTTTTTGAAAAACATAACAAAAAGCCCCCAATAAAACTTGGAGGCTCAGAATTTAAATTTACTTTATCAGCTAAATTAAACTTAAAGCAATTGATGGAGCTTGGTTTGCTTGTGCTAATAATGATGTTGATACTTGTTGAAGTATTTGTTGTTGAGTAAATTTAGATGCTTCAGATGCGATATCAGCATCAGTAATTACAGATTTTGCACTTGACAAGTTTTCATATTGTGTTTGTAATGTAGATAATGCAGAATCCATACGATTACCAGCAGAACCAATAATTGATTTTCTATCTGTAATATTGCTAATAGCATTATCTAGCGCTTTAATTGCAACATCAAAATCGGTTTCTTGACCATCTTTGGTTACATTGTCAGCTGTATAAGCACCGCCATTTTGTGCAATTGTTGTTAAATCAAATGCAGCTTTGCTTCCTGTTAAAGCAGAGAATGTTACTTCTTCAAACAATGATTTGTCAGCTGCAATTGTGTTATCAACACCAGCGTTAGCACCTACTTGGAAAGTAGCACCTGTTGTAGCTAAGTCGCCACCGAATAATTTCAATGAAGAATATTCAGCAGATGAATTAATACGGTCAATTTCAGCGATACGTTCTGCAACTTCATCTTGCATAGCTTTGATTTCTTCTTCAGAATAAGTGCCGTTTTTTGCTTGTAAAGTCAAATCACGAATTCTTGAAATATTATCTTGTATAACATCTAAGTTACCTTCTGCAGTTGATAATAAAGCATTTGCGTTTTGTACGTTCTTTTGAGCAATTTCATTACCGTTCAATTGAACGTTCATTTTAGCTGAAATTACAGTACCTGCTGCGTCATCTTTTGCAGATAAAATCTTCAAACCTGAAGACATTCTTTGCATAGCTTCTGACAACTTAGTTGTTGAACCAGACAACAAATTTTGAATTTTCAATGAATCAACATTAGTGTTAATTACTACTGACATAAATGAGCTCCTTTCATAAAGCTAGTAATACATCCTTGTGTTTAAAAAATAGTCACAAAATGAATATTCACCAAATGAAAGAAAATCTAACAAAAAAAGATGAAAATATTAACTTATGTAAACATAAATTTTATTTAATTTTAAAATTCAAAATAACCCAATTTAGCTCATCTTGTTTAGATTTAAGAATACTAGGATTATTCATTTTAAAATCAAGTAAAGAATTTAAAATGTTTCCTAATTCAACACCTTGTTTGTAGCCTAAATTCAATAAATCAGCACCGCTTATAATATTTTTTACATCTTTAATCTTAAAATATTCTAAAACATTGCTATCATTGGTTTTATAATAATAATAAGCAAGATTTGCTAAATCATACTTTGAAAATTCTTTTTGTAAATCTAATTTTGAATTAATATTTTTTTTATCAATATCATTATCTTCAATTAAAAGTAAATAAAAATCGCAGATTTGACTGTGGTTTAAATTGAAGCCTTTATTAATTGAATATATTTTATCAAAATCTAATTCAAGTGATTTTTTTTGAATAATTTTATAATATTTGTTTTCTATAATTTCTCTAAAAACATCATGTTGAAAATCAGATTTTAAAATTTTTCTTAAAACTTTTAGCACTCTATCTTTACCCATATTTTCATAATTAATATTATTTATATATTCGCAAATTAATTTTTTGTCATTTTTACTAAAATCAAACCCAAACCTATATTTAAAATCCAATCCTCTCAAAATTCTTGTAGGATCATCAATGTAGCTTTTATTGTGCAAAACTTTCAAGATTTTATTCTTAATATCAACTAAACCGTTTACTAAATCAATTAATTCATAAATTATTTCATTATTAATTAATTTAAGCTCACAATATAGCGAATTTACTGTAAAATCGCGCCTTAAAACGTCATCCTCAAGACAAACTCCCACACTATCTAAAACAGGTAAGCCCCCGCTATAAGGATATGATTCAGCTCTTGATGAAGCAATATCTATTTGAATATCTTCATATTCAACTTTTACGGTACAAAAATCTTTATGAAAAGATGCGATTTTGATTTCGTCAGGTAATTTTTTTGCAAATTCAATAGCGTTTCCTAAAACCAAAATATCAATATCAGAGGTTTTAATATTTAATATATTATCTCTAACTATACCGCCTACAAAAAACACCCTAAGACCAATCTTTTGGGCGTTTTTAAGTATAATCTTTAAAAAATTTTCAATTCTTTTGTCGAATTTAAATTTCAATTTTTTACCTTATTTTTTCTCTAAAACTTCAGGATAATTTTTTTCAATGAAACTTGTATTGAAATCACCTGAAATAAAATTATAGTTATTTAATATTTGCTTATGAAATCCAATAGTAGTTTTAACACCTGTGATTACATAATCATTTAATGCGCGAAGCATTCTTCTTCTTGCTTCTTCTCTATCTCGACCCCAACAGATAACTTTACCTACCAATGAATCATAAAACGGAGGAATTTTATATCCTGTATAAGCATGAGAATCTACTCTTGTACCAAAACCACCTGGGGCAATGTAGCCTTCAATAGTTCCGGGACAAGGCATAAAGCATTTTTCGTAATCTTCTGCATTTATACGACACTCAATAGCATGACCTGCTAATTTTACATCATCTTGAGTGTATGATAATCTTTCGCCTTGAGCAACTTTAATTTGTTCTTTAACAATATCAATATTTGATACCATTTCGGTAACGCAATGCTCAACCTGAACACGTGTGTTCATTTCCATAAAATAGAATTTTTTATTTTTAGGATCAGATTCATCTAACAAAAATTCTAGAGTACCTGTACCTTCATAATTAATAGCTTTAGCAGCATTAACTGCAGCTTCACCCATTTGTTTTCTAATATCTTCAGAAATTGCAACAGATGGCGCTTCTTCTAAAAGTTTTTGATTTCTTCTTTGAATAGAGCAATCTCTTTCGCCTAAGTGAATAACATTTCCATAGCTATCAGCAAGAATTTGAACCTCAATATGGCGAGGGTTTTCAATAAACTTCTCAACGTATACTTCAGGATTTGCAAAAGCATTTTGAGCTTCAGCTCGACACAAATTAAATGCATCATCAAGCTCAGAATCTTCTCTTACAATTCTCATACCTTTACCGCCGCCGCCTGCAGTAGCTTTAATAATGATAGGATAGCCAACTTTTTTAACAAATTCACGAATAGTGTCGGTATCATCAACAATTCCTAGCCCCGGAGTAATCGGAACACCCGATTTTTCCATAGTTGCTCTGGCCGTTGCTTTATCACCCATTTTTTGCATTGCAGTTGCACTTGGACCAATAAATTTTATATGATGTTCTTCGCAAATATCAACAAAATCAGCCCTTTCAGATAAAAATCCATAGCCTGGATGAATTGCATCAGCTCCTGCAGTAAGCGCCACAGAAATTAGTGCAGGAATATGCAAATAACTCTTTGAACTTTGCGCAGGTCCAATACAATATGCTTCATCTGCCAATGAAACATGTAAACTTTGAGCATCAGCTTGAGAATAAACAGCGACAGTAGCTATTCCTAATTCACGACATGCGCGTATAACACGAATGGCAATCTCGCCTCTATTTGCGATTAAAACTTTTTTAAACATAACGATACCTAATTAATACTTCTTTTTTCAACTATGGTTTTAAAATAAAAATAGCACACTAAAGAGCATGCTATTTTTATTATTCAACATACATTAAAACTTGACCATATTCAACGCTTTGACCGTCTTCAACACAGATTTCAGTAATTTTACCTGAAACTTCTGTTTCTATTTCATTCATAAGTTTCATAGCTTCAACTATGCAAACAACTTGACCTGCACTAACTACATCGCCAACCTTAACAAAAGGCTTAGCCCCCGGAGCAGGTGCAGCATAAAATGCACCAACCATAGGAGAAACAACAGGTGTTCCTTTTGATTGTACAGAAGGTTTTTCTTCTTTTTGTGCAGAAACACTAGGAGTACTTAGAGCGCTAATTGACGCCGGTACCGGAGCAACAACAGGAGTAGCTGCAACAACATTTGTTTCTTTTCTTATCACAATTGCTTGTTCACCATCTTCTAAAGTGATTTCTGTTAACTGATTATCTGCAACTATTTTGGCAATTTTTTCAATATATTCTATTTCGTACTTCATTTGTATTTCCTTATACTCTATCTAAGTATTCATTTGTTCTGGTGTCTATTCTTAATACATCCCCAACTTGAATAAAGAAAGGTACGTTAACAACCGCGCCACCATCCAATGTAGCGGGTTTTGAACCGCCTTGAGCAGTATTACCCTTTTCAGCAGGAGGAGTATCGATTACTTCTAATTCAACAAAGTTAGGCAAATCAATGCCGATGATTTTAGAGTCATGCATTAAAATTTGAACAGTCATATTTTCTTTCAAGTATTTAATACCATCGCCGATTCTATCAGCAGGTACAGGCATTTGTTCATATGATTCTAAGTCCATCATAACAAGGTCATTGCCTTCTTTATATAAATATTGCATTTCACGTCTGTCTAGCATAGCTTTTGCGACTTTTTCGCCAGCTCTAAAAGTTTTTTCAACAACTTGTCCTGTTTCAACGTTTTTAAGTTTTGTTCTAACAAACGCAGCACCTTTACCGGGTTTTACATGTAAAAATTCAACAACTGACCACAAATTGTTGTCAATATCTAGTGTTAATCCTGTTTTTAAGTCATTTACTGAAATCATATAATTTTCCTGTTAATCTATTTCATACTAATTTTATCATAAACTTGATTTTTTACATAAAAATTTTGGTCGAACTTTGCAAAATTCAACAATTCAATCGGAGGATTGTCCAGCTTAGCAAGTATTTTAGCCGATTTTTCTCTGATTGTGTAGTCATTAAATTTTATAGTTTGCTTAACAATTTCTAATACCAGAGAATTAGTTTTTCGACCGATACAAATCGATAAAGCCTCCAAATACCAATAAAGCGAAAATAATTTTTTATTTTTAGCATGGTTTTTTCGAATTTTAAGAGCATCATCAAAAAAACCGCCCAATTCTTTATCATTTTGCTTTATTTCACTCAATAATTCATTAATTCTTTTTATAATTTCATCAGATAATTCATTTTGCAAAAATTCACTTTTTGAAATCAAATTACATATTGCACGGCAAACATTCGGATTAATATCTATAATTGAGCGCAAAAACTGTTCTTTAATTTCTGAATTAAAAAATTTGTCGTCATATACTTCTTCTAATTTAAATGCAACAGCTTCACGAACAGGAGTAGGATGATTTGTTAAATTATTAAATAAAGACACTGTTTCATCTAAAGAATATAATTTGTCTAAATTAACAATAGAAAAAATCTTAACAAAATCATCACAACAAGAATTATTTAAATTTTGAATTATCTCATCATGAGAAAATTCCAAATTCAACTCTAATAATTCCTTACTATTATATGAAGTTTTTTTGTCATTAACCATATTTACTATTAAAGCATAACAAAAAAGATGAGCAAAAAAGAAAAATAAAATTTTATAATTAAACTTGATTTATTAAAAAATAATATTAATTAAATATTAGCGAGGTTAAAATGGATATAATAAAAAAACTTTTTAGTTTTAATGACGATGATCAATCCGCAATTGGATTATGCAAATTTAATGACAACTTTTTTAAAGCACAAAACAACAAAAAAGCATTTGAAAAAAGAATTTCAAAAGATTCAACATTATCTGAATTATTAAAAAGACCTATATAATTTATGCAAAGTAAGCAATAATATTATTAAAATTATGAACAGTTAAAGAAACTGCAATACCTAAAAGCATGCCGCAAAAAACTTCCAAAGGAGTATGACCTAAAAGCTCTTTTAAAACCGCATAAGGTTTTACTTCCTGATTTTTTTGGACAAATTCATCAACAAGCCTATTCAATGTAGCTGCCGTTTTACCTGCTGCACGGCGAAGTCCTGCTGCATCTTGCATAATCACAAGAGAAAAGCCGATTGATACTGCAAATAACATGGAATTAATTCCTTCAATTAAAGCAACCGAAGTTGATAAACCTATAACACCTGCCGTATGAGATGAAGGCATACCTCCTGTTGTAGTAAAAATTTTAAAATTAATTTTTTTATGAGTGCAAATATATATAACAACTTTTATAAATTGTGCTATAAAAGTACCTGCAAGACCTGCAAATATAGCCTCAAACCCCGTATTATAAAATTGAAATTCTCCCACTAGTTATTTATCCTTTTATTTAATAATTCGTATATCTCATCAAAAACATCGGATTTTATATCCAACTTCATTAGTATATCATAATTTTCTTTTACCAAGTTATTAAAAATATTTTTAGCTCCATCAATACCATAAGCACTGACATAGGTTAATTTATGAACATTTGCATCTTTTCCTGCGGTTTTACCAAGCTCTTGAGTTGTTAGAGTGCAATCTATAATATCATCATAAATCTGAAACAATACCCCAAAATTATCAGCATATTTTTCAATATTTTTCATAATTTTATCATTTACCTGTGCTAATTTAGCGGCAATAAGCATAGAACACTTAAACAAAGCGCCTGTTTTATATTTATGAATATATTTTAAATTCTCAATATCAATTTTTTTATTTTCCGCTTCAATATCAGCCACTTGACCTGCAACGATGCCTTGAGCGCCGGCTGTTTTTAAATATTCGTCCAAAATATCCAAAATAACATCAGATGGAAAATTCTTTAATTTATCAATGATTAATTTTGCGCCGAAAGATATTAAGGCATCTCCCGCTAAAACTGCAATAGCTTCGCCAAAAACTTTATGGTTTGTCGGCTTTCCGCGTCTTAAATCGTCATTATCCATACAAGGTAAATCATCATGAATAAGGCTATAAGCATGCATTATCTCCATAGAGCATGCCAGTGGCATTGCAATTTCATAGTCAATACCAAATTTTTTTGCTATTTCAAGACACATTATTGCCCTTAACCTTTTGCCGTCTAATAGCGTGGTATATGCCATTGAATCCCATATAACTGATGAATATGAGGAATTTTTCTTGTATTCTTCAAAATATTTTTCTAAATTTTGTTGAATTATCTTTTTATATTCTAAAATATTCATCATTCGTAATCCTTAATTTGTTGTTTTGTTGTATTTCTTGATAGTTCACGTTTTCTTTTTGAAATTTTTGTTTGTAATTTATTTCCTGTATTTTTATTTAAAGCCTCATTTTTAATGCTTCTTTTTGAAATCAGGTTTTTATATTCTAAAGATTCACTCAAAAATAACAGATAGCTTTCATATCTTTTTTTATCGATTTTGTCTAAATTTTTAACAACATTGCACGAAAAATCATCCAAATTATTATGCATGCAATCTGAATATTTGCAATCATGCGCAAAAACTTTAATATCATCAAATAACTCAAGCAATTTATCAGGCAATAAAAAATCAAATTTCAAACAAGAAAACCCCGGGGTATCAGCTATTTTAAAACCTCTGCAATCTATTATTTCACAATGTCTTGTAGTGTGGCATCCTCGTTGTGTTTTTTTAGAAACTTCTCCTGTTTTGATATTAATTTCAGAATTAAAAGCATTTAATAATGTCGATTTACCGACTCCGCTCATGCCACACAAAACTATTGTTTTATTTTGAATAAAGTCATGCAATTCTTCTAAATCTAATTTATCTTTTGCGCTAATAAAAAATAACTTATAGCCAAGTTTTTCATATATAGATATAATCTTTGCTTTTTTATCGCTTAAATCTTCAATCAAATCTTCTTTATTAAAGCATATAGCGCAATCTATATTGTTATATTTTAAATAAGTTAAATAACGATTTAATTGAATTAAATCAAGCTCCGGTTCTTTTAGCGCACAAACAACCAAGGCGCAATCAATATTAGAAATTTTAGGACGATTAAGAGAATTTTTTCTATCCAAAAGAGAAGATATAAAATTATTATCTTCACTTAATTCAACAAAATCGCCAACTTTAATGTCAATTTTTTGCTTTTTTAAAATATCGCGCAGCTTGCAAGTAAAACTCTCATGTTCAAAGTTCTTAACATAATAAAAATCCGAATGTATTTTATATACTTGCGCTTGCATAGTTTTATAATAGATAAAAAGTTAAGGTTTAGCAATGTGTTGTGTTGATTTTTTATTTTGTAATATAATTAAATTAAATTATTTGGTGAGGATATTATTTATGACGTTAACCGATTGGTTTAATAAGAGGAAAATGCAGCAAATTGCCGCAAGAGATACAGATATTCACATAGATGATTCAATAGGTAAACTATGGACTCTATGCTACAATTGCTCAGCACAATTACCGAAAAAAGACCTTGAAAACAATAAAATGGTATGCCCAAACTGTGATTATCACTTTAGAATAGGTGCTAAAGAAAGAATTAAATTAATAGCAGATGAAAATACATTCACTGAAATGTATACAAATATAAAACCATGCGATCCATTGAATTTCGTTGATACACAAAGCTATAAAACACGTCAAGAACAAGCACATGAAAAATCAGGGCTTGATGATGCGGTTGTAGTTGGAACATGCGAAATAGACGGACAAAAAACAGCAATTGCCGTTATGGATTTTGACTATATGGGCGGTTCAATGGGTTCTGTTGTTGGTGAAAAAATAACTAGAATTTTAGAATATGCTCTTGAAAAAAGACTTCCTTCAATTGTTTTTACTTCATCGGGCGGAGCAAGAATGCAAGAGAGCGCTCTTAGCTTAATGCAAATGGCAAAAACAAGTTGTGCCGTTGCAAAGTTAAATGAAGCAAAATTGTTATATATAACCGTACTATGTGAACCGACATTTGGCGGTGTTACAGCATCATTTGGTACAATTGGAGATATAATTATCGCAGAAAAAGGCGCTCGTATTGGTTTTGCAGGAAGAAGAGTAATTGAACAAACAATTAGACAAAAACTGCCTGCCGACTTCCAAACAGCAGAATACTTACTAAAATGCGGACAAATCGACTTTATAGTAGAGAGAAAAGATATGAAAGAAAAACTTTCAAAATTAATCTCTCTCCATGCCAGAAAATAAGGAAATCAAGATGAGCAATCAAGATAAAAAAATACAAATATTGGATTTTGAAAAGCCTATCTATGCAATGCAAGATAAAATTGATGAGCTTAAAAGAACAAGTTCCGACACACAAATAAACTACGATAACGGTATTAAAACATTGGAAGAACAAACTGAAATGTATAAAAAAGAATTGTATGAAAAGCTGGAGCCATATCAAAAACTGCAAATTGCAAGACATCCGCAAAGACCAAATTTTATGGATTATGTTCATTATATGTGTGATGACTTTATAGAATTACACGGAGATAGACACGGCTATGACGATAAAGCAATTGCAGGCGGACTTGCAAAAATTGGCGGAAGAAACGTCGTATTAATCGGCACAGTAAAAGGTAAATCCACAAAAGAAAATCTTGAATGCAATTTTGGCATGCCGCAACCGCAAGGATATAGAAAAGCGCTACGTTTATTTGAACATGCCAATAGATTTGATTTACCTATAATAACTTTAATCGATACAATGGGAGCGTATCCTGGAATGCTCGCTGAAGAAGCAGGACAAGGTGAAGCTATTGCATATAACTTAAAAGAAATGGCTAAATTAGGTGTACCTATTATAGCAGTTATTACAGGTGAAGGCTGCTCCGGTGGTGCTTTAGGTTTAGCTGTTGCAAATAAAGTTATGGTGTTAGAACATGCTTACTATACTGTAATATCACCTGAGGGTTGCGCTTCAATTTTATGGAAAGATGCTTCTATGGCAAAAGTTGCAACAGATGCACTAAAAATCACGGGAGAAGATTTATTAGAGCTTGGAATTATTGATGAAGTTGTCAAAGAACCAATAGGTGGAGCTCATTATAACGCAGAAGAAATGTCAGCAAATCTAAAAAAATCTCTGTTAAAATCTTTAGAAGAATTTGACAAAATGTCTGCAGATGAATTAAGAGCTCATCGTTATTCAAAATTCAGACACATGGGAGTTTTTGCTCAGTAAATAACATATTTTTGGTTGAGATAGAATTATATTAGATGGATAAAAATGATTAAAAAATTTAAAAAAATACTAGGGTTATTGGGTCTATATATACTTGCAACACCAATGACCCATGCGGCTATAAGTTTGCCAAATATAAATATTAGCATGCAAAATGCATCAACGCCGCAAGAATTCACTCAAGGTGTACAAGTTTTAATTATGCTTACAATATTAACGCTTGCACCAAGCATAATTATTATGACTACGGCATTTATAAGAATAGTTATAGTATTATCTTTAACCAGACAAGCAATAGGTACAGCAAGTTTACCGCCTAATCAAGTAATAGTAGGATTAGCTTTAATACTAACATTTTTTGTAATGTCGCCTACTTTTTCAAAAATAAATGAAACAGCATATCAACCATATATGAAAAATATGATTACCCAGCAACAAGCTCTTGACAACGCTCTTGTTCCTATGAGAGATTTTATGTTTAAACAAACACATGAATCAGAGCTTGCATTATTTGTTAAACTTGCAAAAATTCAAAAACCAAAAAATAAAAATGATGTTCCGACTTATGTTTTAATACCGTCATTTGTATTATCAGAATTAAAAACAGCATTTAAAATAGGTTTTGTAATATTTTTACCATTTTTAGTTATAGATTTAGTTGTCGCATCAATTCTTGTATCTATGGGTATGATGTTTTTACCTCCTACAACCATTGCAATGCCATTTAAATTAATTATGTTTGTCATGGTTGACGGTTGGTTTTTAATTACAAAATCATTAATAGAAGGTTTTGCAACGTAGAGGTAGAATATGGATGAAGCAATATTTTTAACAATGTTTCAAAAAGCAATATTTTTAACCATGGTAATAGGTGCTCCTATTTTGCTATCAGCTATCGTGGTTGGTCTTGCAATAAGCATTATTCAATCAGTTACACAAATTCAAGAGCAAACATT
This sequence comes from Candidatus Gastranaerophilales bacterium, assembly GCA_944324915.1. Classification (GTDB taxonomy): domain Bacteria; phylum Cyanobacteriota; class Vampirovibrionia; order Gastranaerophilales; family Gastranaerophilaceae; genus RUG14156. The sequence continues at coordinate 93,801 of CALUYD010000003.1, forward strand.
GACTTTTGTACCTAAAATATTCGCAGCACTATTAGTTTTAATAGTATCTGCTCCTTGGATGATTGATATGTTTACCACAACAACAAAAGAAATGTTTGAATATATAAAAGTTTTTATATCATAATTCGGATAAAAAATGACACAAGCGCCTAATCTATTAAACTTATTATCGCCATATAACATAGTAATATACATGCTTGTTTTTACAAGATTATCCGGCATGATACAAACTGCGCCTTTTTTTTCTACAATTCAAGCTCCAACCATGACAAAATTATGGTTTAGTGCATTATGCGCCTTTATAATGTATCCTTTGGTATTTGCATCAAAAAATTACATAATGCCAAGGAATATGACTGAATTTTTATTTTTAATTGCATTTGAGTTTTTAATAGGATATTTAATAGGTTTTGTTGCTAATTTAATTCTTGAAGGTGTCAGAATGGCAGGTAATATTTTTTCAATTCAAATGGCGTTATCTATGTCAGAAGCACTTGATCCTGCAACAGGAATAAGCTCAAATGAATTATCAAGAATTTATATTTATCTTACAACTTTAATATTTTTAGCAACAGGAGCATATCAATTACTATTTATGGCGGTATTTGGAAGTTTTAGCTCACTTCCCATAGGCAATTTTCCGTTTTTTGATTCACAAACGATAGGTTCACTTTTAATTTTATTTGCTCAAATATTTAAAATTGCATTTGGAGTATCTCTGCCAATATTTTCAGTATTATTAATATCTGATATATTACTTGGCATGATGAGCAAAATGATGCCACAAATGAATATATACATGGTTGCTATTCCTGTTAAAATTTATATAGGATTATTTTTAATTCTGGCATTTTTAAGTGCCACAAATGTATATCTGCAAGGAGTAATAAAAAACTACATGGAGGCACTAAGCCTCATATTCACGTAATCTATGGCAAACGATCAAAACGAAAAAACCGAAGAAGCCACCCCCAAGCGGAAGCAGAAGGAGCGAGAAAAAGGTCATATAGCAAAGAGTCAGGATTTTACCGCGTCGTTAATGCTGACACTTGGTGTTGGATTAATGTTTGCTATGGGTAAAGATATGTATAACAAATTAAGCTCTATGCTTACATCCACCCTTGGAGAATTAAATCCAAACAGTATTTCTGATAATGACGCAATTTCAATATTAGCCCCATTTATATCAGATTATGCACAAATCACATTTTTATTCTTTGCATTTCTTGCTATTGGAGCAATTGTAATTATAAGATTACAAACAGGAGCTCTTTTTGCAAAAGAAGCCCTCAAGCCAAATTTTCAAAGATTATCACCGTCAAACGCAATAAAATCATTAATTGATAAAATAAACATTTTTAAGCCAAGGCAAATGGTTGAATTATTAAAATCTGTCGTAAAAACAATAGTTGTAGCTGCAGTTGGTTTTAATGTAATTATTAAAAGAAAAGATGATTTATTTGGTTTAATAGGAGCTGACCCTGCCACAGGTTTTAGTGTAATGGGTTCAGTTATATTTGAATTATTGATGAGCTTGTGTATTCTTTTAATTATCATCGGTATTATCGATAGATACTATCAAGTTTGGGAATACAATAAATCCATCAAAATGACAAAGCAAGAAGTTAAAGACGAATGGAAAAATATCGAAGGAGATCCAAAAATAAAAGGAAAAATCCGCTCTTTCCAAATGAAAATAATGCAACAAAAAATGATGACAAAAGTAAAAGATGCCGATGTAGTTGTAGTTAATCCTACACATTTTGCAGTAGCGCTTATGTATAATCCGGAAAAAGTCCCAGCTCCTGTTGTTGTAGCTAAAGGAGTTGATTATGTTGCATTCAAAATAAGAGAAATTGCAAAAAATAACGGTATCCCGATTGTTGAAAATAAACCATTAGCAAGAAGTCTATATAAACTTGTTGAAGTTGATAACATTATTCCACAAGAATTATATACAGCAGTAGCTGAAATTCTTCACTATGTTTACACTCAAAAAGGAAGGTAGTTTATCTTCTATATTCTTTTTCGCCATTATCATGAACTGTTAAATATCTTCTACCGTCTTGATGAAAATATTCAACGCTACCATTTGGATAAATTATTTGTTGCAAATTGCCTGATTTATCAAATTTTTTAACTCTGCCATCATCAAACACAAAGCCCAAAATATTACCTTCAACATCTTGTGCAACTTTTACACCTTGTTTATAATCAGCAATATATGCCCTATCTCTAAAAGCAAATTCAACAGGGTCAAACAAAGGTTTAATTTTATCTTTATTTATATCAATTTCATTTATATTCTTATTTTCAACGACATAATTTTCTTGTATTTTTCTCCTTTCAATATCTCTTCTTAAGGCTTCTTTTGTAGCTTCAAGAGGAGGTACAGGATTTTTTAAAGAAATAGGTTCATAAACAATATCATCTTCTTTTGCTCCCATTAAATTACCTTTATGGGAATATCTTTTTTCGCTACCGTCAACATATATTTCGGTAATTGCATTTTTATCTTTTAAGCCGCCATTATCATAATCAATGCAAGTTAATCGAAATCTAAATCTATTCAATTCGCTATCAGATAAAACTAAAGCATTAGAATCGGTACCAAAAATATATCGAAATAATTCAGAAAAGAAATTTAGTCTATCAGAAGAAAACTTACAAAGAGAAGATAAGAATTTTTCATCTTTTTTCTTTTCTCTCAAAATAACTGCGTCTTGGTTTGTTGCAACAATAGCAGCCTTCCTTTTTTTAAATGTTAAAGGAAGAAATTCAACATCATCGCCTTTTTCTGATTTTATTGTTTTTATTGCAGTATTCACTTCTTGAGGAGTTCCTTGCAGTAAATATCTTCCCGAAAAACTTGTATTGTTAGTATTTAATCTCATAAAAAATTCCTTTCGCACTTTATCAAAAACACAAAAAAAATTTTTTTTGCTAAACATTAAAAATTGTATTATTTTTGACTTTAAACTTTTTTAAAATGTATAATATGAACTAGGGAGAATTAGCTAGGTTTTGGGTAAACTCAAAGATTTATTAAAAAATAATGATATAGCATTAGCTATTGGTCTTGTTACCATTGTTTTAATGATGGTAATACCTATCCCTGCGCAACTTTTAGATTTACTTTTAACCTTAAATATATCTTTATCGGTTTTAATTCTTCTTGTTTGTTTATATACAAAAGAACCCCTTGAATACTCTAGTTTTCCTACAATTCTTCTTATAGCTACACTATTTAGACTTGGTCTTAACGTAACATCAACCAGATTAATTCTCCTTGAGGCAGATGCAGGTTCAGTTATTGAATCATTTGGTCAATTTGTTGTTGGCGGTAATTATGTAGTAGGTGCTGTAATATTTGTAATTCTTGTAATAATTAACTTTATGGTTATTACAGGAGGTGCAGGAAGAGTAGCTGAAGTAAGCGCACGTTTTACATTAGATGCCATGCCGGGTAAACAATTATCAATTGACGCCGACTTAAACTCAGGCTTAATTGATGAAGCAGAGGCAAAAAGAAGAAGAAAAGCGCTTTTAAGAGAGGCTGATTTTTATGGCACTATGGATGGTGCTTCAAAGTTTGTCAAAGGTGATGCCACAGCAGGTATCATCATCACTATTATTAATATAATAGGCGGTTTAATTATTGGTATTGTACAGTTAAAAATGCAGCCAATGGACGCTCTATCTACTTACACTATTTTAACAGTAGGGGACGGTTTGGTTTCACAAATTCCTGCTCTAATTATATCAACTGCAACAGGTTTGATTATCTCTCGTGCTTCAGGTTCTGATAATTCACTATCAGAAGATATAAGACAAGAAATGTTCCAAAATCCGAAAGTTCTTGGAATAATTAGCGGTCTTTTATTCTGTATGGGTATAGTTCCAGGCATGCCAACCGTTCCATTTTTAGCTATTTCATTATTGTCAGGGGGCTTAGGCTTTAAAAAATATAAAGATAAAATTGAAGAAGCTCGCCAAGCAGAAATTGCTCAAAAAGAAGCAAAAAAAGCAGAAAAATTAGGCAAGAAAAAGAAAAAAGCAACAAGAGAAAGTGTATTAGAGCTTTTAGCTGTTGAAACGCTTGAAATTGAAATAGGATATAGATTAGTAAGCCTTTTAGATGTTGAAAAAGGCGGTGATTTATTAGATAGAATATCTCAAATAAGAAGACAAACCGCTCTTGACTTAGGTATTGTGCTTCCATCAATTCGCGTAAGAGATAATCTTCAATTGCCTCCAAACACATATCAGATAAAACTAAAAGGAACGACAATTGAAACAGGTGAAGTTTATCCTGATAGAAATCTTGCAATGAATTCTATGGGAGGAGAGGATGATCCTAATGTAGTTGGAATTTCAGCAATTGAACCTGCATTTCATCTAAAAGCAACATGGATTTTAGAAAAAGATAAAGAATACGCTGAATCCGTAGGCTATACGGTAGTTAGCCCAAGTGCAGTTGTTTCAACTCATTTAACTGAAATTATAAAGAAAAATGCAGCTGAAATCATAACAAGAAGTGATGTTCAACAATTAATTGATAACCTTAAAAAAGAAGTTAACGAAACTTATGTTAACGACTTAATGAAAGAATTAACAACAGCAGACGTTCAACAAGTTATGCAAAATCTTCTTAAAGAAAGGGTTTCAATAAGAGATTTAAAAACAATTTTAGAAACAATGAGCTTACAATATAAAATTAACAAGAACTATAATTTCCTAACAGAAAGATGTAGAGAAGCACTTGCAAGAAATATTTGCAAACAAAATCTTTCAGATACAGGGGAATTATTAGTAATCACTATGACTCAAGAAGTAGAGCAAGAAATTGCAAAAGGAATAAACCCTGATGGCGAAAGTTTAACTCTAAATCCGGATTTCGTAAAAAGATTAATGGACAGCTTAAATTTAGAATTTGAAAAAGCAATTCAGCAAACAGGCAATCAACCCGTAATTTTATGCTCTTCACCTATTAGGTTGATTTTTAGACGTTTAATCGAAAAAACATACCCACAAATAACAATTATGTCTTATAATGAAGTAACAAACAATGTTAAAGCAAAATCAGTAGGCATAATAAGAGCCAATTTAAGAACAGCATCCATATAGGTACAAAAAATGAATGAATTATTAAAAAATACGCAAGAATTTAAAATAATACCGAGCAACTTTAAAAGCTCCGGAATATTAAATATAACTGATGTTACAGACGATAAAATTATCGCAAAATTAATTCTAATCGATGAAAAAGAACTTGAAGATTATTCAATAAATTCAAATGTGGAAATTTTTGGTGTAAATCCTCTTGGATTAATTTATTTTGAAACAAAGATATTATCAAAAGATAAAGATAATATAACTCTTGCCCTCACACAAGATTACAGCATTATTCAAAGAAGAGAATATTCTCGTGTTGGTTTAAATCAAGGACAGGTAATTTTTAAAGATATACCAGATGAAAACATATTGCATGTAGAAGATATTTCAGCAGGTGGTATTAAGTTAATATCTAAAATACCTCTTGAAATAGATAAATATTATGATATTGAAATTAAACTTTCAACAAATATGACCATAGAATGTGCTCTATCTCCTATCAGAGTTACTCAAACAAGCTATAAAGAACAAAACGCTTATTCTATATCAGGAAAATTTGTTGATTTAGAAAATGCAGACAGAATTGTCTTGGTACAATATGCATTCAAAACAAAAATGGAAGAACAAAACAAAGAAAACGAATAAAAATGGATAACACCACTACAACAAAAAACGAAGAAGTAAAATATTCAAAACTTTTATCCTCTCTTTTTTGTTCAACTTCAATCATAGGATTGTCGATACTAAGTTTGTTGAACAATTTTACGATGGATTTATACACAACTACGCTTCTATTAAAAACAGTGGTTCCAGCTTCTTTTTGTTTTTGGTTTATAGGCTATGTTATAGGAAAAATACTTGACGGATTAAACAAAGAAATAGTTAAAGAGCAAATAAAACAAGAAAAAGAAGCCTATGAAATGCCAAGCATGTTTGCAGGCGACAGCAGTATTATGGAAGATGATTTTGGAAAGCTATGAAAAATTTTAATTTAAGCAAAATAAAACCATTCAAATTAAGCATTAGCGTATATTTAGCAACTCTTATGGGCGGCGTAATTATTATCGTTACGGCACTTTTGCTTTTTATTGCAATGGGAAATATCAAAAATCTCGTTGGCGAGTATGAATCAGACTCCAATACGCTGAGAAATTACCTTGCAACAATACTTACTCAAACAATAAAATATGACATAGAAAAAAAAGATTTTAACTCAACAAAACACATGTTTGATTTTTATAAAACAGAAAATCTTTTAGCTTATGTTTATATCAAAAACGATAAAAACGATAAAGTTATCTTAGGGCAAGATGATTTCATTAATATGCAAAACAGCAACGGTCAAGGCATAAAAGAACTATCAAAAACAATAGGGAATTACACTCTTTATTACGGTATCCAAACAAGCGATAGACTAGCACTATACCATGACAGCCTTTTTGAACTTATTTCATACGTACTTTTCTTGGTTATAATAATCGGTATTTTTGCAAGTATGTGTTTTGCATCAATCATTTCAAAACCATTAAAAGAAGTATCGAGTGCGGCTAAGAAAATTACAGACGGGCAATTTGATGTAAAAATTGAAAAATCAAACTTCGCTGAAATTGATGATTTAATATATTCATGTAACGAAATGGCATTTCAATTAAAAGAATTATATTCTTCGTTAGAATTAAAAGTTCAAGAAAGAACAATAGCCCTTGAAACTGCCAACAAGAAACTCAAAGAAACACAAGCAATGATGGTTCACTCTGAAAAAATGCGCTCATTAGGCGAACTTGTTGCAGGTATTGCCCATGAAATCAATAACCCTGTAAATTTCATACACGGAAACATAATGATTTTACAAAATTATGTTAAAGATTTATTTGATGTAATTAATCTTTATGAAACCGCAGAAGGGTCAATTCCAGCTGATATTAAAGAAAAAATAGAAAATCTTAAAAAAGAAATTGATTTGGATTTTATCAAGGATGATGTAAACGATTTGATAAAAAGCTGTAAAGAAGGAACAGAAAGAACCAAAAACATCGTTCTTGACCTTAAAAACTTCTCCAGAATGGAAGAAATGGTGTTAACTCAATTTGATATACCAAAAGAAATAGATACAACATTGAATATTTTGAACAACAAATATAAAAACAGAATTACAGTAATCAAAAATTATGCACCTGATACACCTAAAATTGAGGCTTATGGCGGACAATTAAACCAGGTGTTCATGAATATATTAGATAATGCACAAGATGCAATTGAAGGCAGTGGAACACTTACAATAAACACATACAAAGAAGATGAAAACGTAAAAATTGAATTTATAGATACAGGCTCAGGCATTCCTGAAGAAAACCTCAAAAAAATCTTTGATCCATTCTTTACAACAAAACAAGTTGGAAAAGGAACAGGGCTCGGCATGAGCATTTCATACAGAGTAATAAAAGATCATAACGGAACAATTGAAGTAGAATCAGAAGTGGGAAAAGGTACCAAATTTACAGTTACACTACCAATTACCCATCAAAAAGAAGAAGCAGAAAATCAAGAAATAATATAATAGAGGCACAAATGGCAGAAGAAAAAAGATATAAAATTTTAATAGTTGATGATGAAGAAGATAATTTAGCGCTACTATATAGAACTCTGAGGAGTAAATATGAAGTAGTAAAAGCACATAACGCAATTGAAGCTCTTGAAATATTAAAAAATGAAAAATTCGATTGCATTTTATCTGACCACAAAATGCCTTTAATGGATGGTGTTGAATTTTTAAAAAGAGTAAACGATATTCAACCAAAAACCATGCGCCTTTTAGTCACTGCATATTCAGATGTTAAAATACTTATTGATGCTATCAACTATGCAAAAATATATAGATACATTAAAAAACCATTTACGCCTGATGAACTATTGATGATAGTAGAATCAGCTCTTGAATGTTATCAATTAAAAATAGATAACGAAAACTTGATTACAGATTTAAAAGATTTATTTTCAGGAACTGTAAAAGCAATCATAGAAGCCCTTGATGCTAAAGATTCTTTTACATTAGGTCGTTCAAGACGTGTTGCTTTTTATGCGCTAAAAATAGTTGATAAACTAGCACTAAGCCCCACCGAAGCAAGCAAAATTGAGCTTGCAGGCTTATTGCATGATATTGGTATGATTGGTGTTACTGAAGAAATTTTAAACAAAACACAAAAATTAACCGATGAAGAATACGAAAAAATCAAAATGCATGTTCACTACAGTGTAAAAATACTAGAAGATATTAAACAACTCTGCGAAATTACAGAGATTATCAAATATCACCATGAATACTACAACGGATGTGGCTATCCTTTTGGTTTAAAGGGTGATGAAATACCATTGGGTTCAAGAATAATCGCAATAGCTGACGCTTACGACTCTATGGTTTCAAATAGAGCATATAGAGCAAGTTTATCTAGTGAAGATGCAATAAAAATACTTGAACAAGGCGCAGGCAAACAATTTGACCCAAATTTAGTTGAAATTTTCAAAGAAATATTACCCGACGCAATTAAAGAAATAAATGAATACGAAAAACAAAACGAAATAAATACGGAACAATAAATGAGAACATTAGAAATATACACAGGCGCTTATGCTTCAGGCAAAAGCGAAAATGCCATAAATAGAGCCATCGAATATATTAATAACAACAAAAAAATTACATTAGTAGATTTAGATACGGTTGAGCCTGCATATTGTATGCGCCCATTAGAAAAAACATTGAAAGATATGGGCATAGACTTAATTCTTCAATCTGATTACTTTGGTTTAGGAGAAGCCGGTTCTTATGTAACCAACGAACAGATAAATTGTCTAAAGAAAAACGATAACGACATCATAATAGACGTAGGATATGGCGTAACAGGACTTGACACACTAGATATTTTAAACGATATAGATTTAGAAGAAAATATTAAAATATATCTTGTAGTAAACACTTCTAAATTTGAAACAATGGATAAAGATTCAATTTTAGAATATATAAAATTCAACAGTGGCGAAAATAAAAAGCCTTGGAAAAAGATTTCAGGTTTTATTTCTAATACCCACTTAGGCGATGAAACAACAAAAGAAGATATAATAAGAGGGTATGAAATTTTAAAACAAGTTGCAAATGAAACAAAAATCCCTATTGTTGCAATCAGTGCAGACCAAAAATTTCAAGGTCAATTTGAAAATGACCAATATGATGGCATTCAAATAAAATACCTTAACCGATTAATGCCAAAAGCATTATGGTAGATTATTTTTGTATTTTATTTATTGGAATGTAAGTTTTTGTAGCTGTATCAGGCATGAAATGACTTGAGTTGATAATTTTATCAATAAATGATGATTTATCATCAATATCATTAACCTCTTGCGCTTCTTGCAATTGTTCTTCTGTTAAATATGAAGAATTGTTGAAATCATAATTGTTCCAATCAACGTTTGTTTCGTAATATTCTTGAGTATGATTGACAGGACTGATTTTTTCCTTTGCATAAACAGAAGCGTTTATAACTAACAAACCAAAAAGTAATAATGAAATTGTTTTATTCATATATTGCCTCCTAGTATAAAAAATACCATTTAATTAAAAATTATCAATAATAAAAGTTGCGTCCAACTTAACATTTTTTAATCTTTTCAAATAATAATTTATCTTGCAATATATTCTATATATTTTTCAAGCGCTTGATACCCATCTTGAAATTCAACATAACGACCGGAGCTTACAGTTAACCTAAGATGTTTTAGTTCTTTAATTCTTATTTCAAACAACTCATCTGCATAAGCTGCAAGTAAAATATCGCCACTATTTGACCAATTTTTTAGTTGTTCAATTTGTCTGTTTATTTGAGATATATTTGAATTTTCCAATGTCATAAAGCCATGGCGAGCTAACACCGCTCTATCTGCATTGGTTATAGGAATAACTGCAGCGCATGAGCCAAAAATTCTTTTAATTAAAACATAATTAGATGCAAGTTGTTTGTGTTTGATAGGTACATGCGATTTACCCAATGCAACCGCAGTATTTATATTTGCATAATAATCGTTTGATTTAAAACTCTTTTTAACACTACCATAAAAGGAATTAGTATTGCCATTCCTAAGCATTGTAAACTCCCACTAATATTCGATACAGTTATTATAATCAAAAACTAAATTTGAACAAAGTATTTAACAAAAATTTACTTATTACGATGTAGATAAATTAAATTTGCTCTTTTTTAAAAAATATGCTCTAATTGTCATATAGAAAGAGGTAATTATGGAAAGAACATTTGTAGCAATTAAGCCTGACGGCGTAAAAAGAGGATTAATAGGAAAAATTATCGAAAGGTTTGAAAATAAATCCTATAAAATTGTAGCTCTTAAGTTAATGAACGTAACGCCGGAAATTGCTGCAAAACATTACGAAGAACACTATGGAAAACCTTTCTATGATAAATTAATTAAATTTATTACGATGGGTCCGATTGTCGCAATGGCAGTTGAAGGCAAAAATGTTATCAAAGGCGTTAGACATCTTGTCGGAAAAACAAATCCTGATGAAGCTGATGACGGTTCAATAAGAGCTGATTTTTCATCTTATTCAACAACAAACCTTGTTCATGCTTCAGATTGCCCTGAAAGCGCTCAAAGAGAATTAAATCTATACTTTGACGAAAAAGAAATTTGTAATAACTACAAAAATATGTTTGAAATAGTGCTTGATGAATTAGGCGAAAAATAGATGTCATACAGCGACTATTTTGATTTTAAGATAATTAAAGCGTCTGATAAAAGCAACGCTAGAGCAGGTCTTTTTACAACTCCGCATGGGGTTATCGAGACCCCGATTTTTATGCCTGTCGGAACAAATAGTGCTGTAAAAATGCTTACAAATGAACAAATTTTAGCAACAGGAGCTCAAATAATACTTGCAAATTCATATCATATGTATTTAAGAGCAGGTTGTGAACTTGTAAAAAGCGCCGGCGGTTTACATGGTTGGATGAACTTTCATAAACCAATTCTAACTGATTCAGGCGGTTTTCAAGTTTTTTCATTATCAAAATTAAGAAAAATAACAAATGACGGTGTTTATTTTCAAGACCCAAAAAACGGTTCAAAACATTTTATTTCGCCTGAAATATCAATGAAAATACAAGAAGATTTAGGTGCAGATATAATAATGGCTTTTGACGAATGCGCACCATATCCTTGCGATTACAAACAAGCAAGAAGCGCACTAGATAAAACAAAAGCGTGGTTAGAAAGGTGTTTTGAAGCGCACAAAAACCACAATCAAGCGCTTTTTCCAATAGTTCAAGGAGCATTTTTTGACGATTTAAGAAAAGAATCAGCAGAATTTGTTTCAAAATTTGAAGCAGCAGGTTATGCAATAGGCGGAGTTTCAGTAGGTGAACCAACCAACATAAAAAACCATATAACAGAAATCACGGCACCATTATTACCATTTAACAAGCCAAGATATTTAATGGGTGTTGGAACACCTGTTGATTTAATAAATGGTATTAAATATGGCATTGATATGTTTGATTGCGTATTGCCTACAAGAAATGCTCGTCATGGCACGTTTTTTACATATCAAGGAAATAAAATAATAAAAAATAAACAATTTGAAAATGATTTTTCACCGCTTGATGAAAAATGCAACTGCTATGCTTGCAGAAATCACACAAAAGCATACATTAGACACCTTTATAAAACACAAGAAGCAACAGCTGCAACGCTATTGAGCATACACAATATTCATTTTCTTCTTAATTTAGTAAAAGATCTTAGAAAATCAATAATCGAAGGAAATTTTGAACAATACAGCGAAGAACTCCTCAAAAATTTTAAAGACTAACTATTTAACATAATAATGTTCTAAATCAAAAGGAATTATTGCAATTTTTTCAGCTTGGATGTTTCTATAAAAAAATCTCTTAATAGCATGTGAATTTTCGCTTTTTGAAAGCCAAAGAGCAACAAGTTTTTCTTCTTGAGGAGCAAGCGCACCGGAGTTTTTTTCGTGACTATCTATTTTAAATTCAGCCTCTAAAACACCAATTCTAACTGAAATTAATTTATCTTTCGTTTTTTCATCCGTATTTATATTTAGACTCAAACCCTTATAGCGATACATTTCGGGTGTACTGCGCTTTGTAGGATCAGCCTTGCACATTTCTTCAATCATAAAATTTGATAAACTCTGCTCAAGTTTTTCAAGTGCTTTCTTTTCTTTCATAAAAAAATTATAATTCCGTTTTAAATAAAAGTTAATTTAATTCAACCAAAAATAGGAAATATTTAGTTTTGTAAAGAAAAATTAAAGAAAAATAAGGCTTAAAATAAAAAATGTGTTGACTTCAAACATTGTTTATTGTGAAATATATAATACAGTAAACTATTATTAAGGGGAAAATATGCCTACAATTAATCAATTAATTAAACGTGAAAGACAAAAAATTCAAGATAAAACAAAATCACCAGCTCTTACAAGCTGTCCTCAAAGACGTGGGGTTTGCACAAGAGTTTATACAACAACTCCTAAAAAACCTAACTCAGCAATGAGAAAAGTTGCTCGTGTACGTCTTACAAACGGATTTGAAGTTACTTCATACATCCCCGGTATCGGACACAACTTGCAAGAACACTCTGTTGTGCTGATCAGAGGTGGCAGGGTTAAAGACCTTCCTGGTGTAAGATATCATATCATCAGAGGTACTTTAGATACTCAAGGTGTTGCAAACAGAACACAATCAAGATCTAAATACGGTACTAAAAAAGCAAAAGCTAAAAAGTAAGAAAGGTTAATACATAATGTCAAGAAGATCAAAACCGGCAAAACGCATTCCAGCTCCGGATCCTATATACAACAGTGTTGATATTGCAAAATTCATCAACAGACTAATGAAAAAAGGTAAAAAATCTGTTGCACAAAGAATTTTCTATACAACAATGGAAAAAGTTCAAGAACGTACTAAATCAGAACCAATCGAAACATTTAAAAAAGCCTTAACAAATGCAACTCCATTAATCGAAGTTAAAGCTCGCAGAATCGGTGGTTCAACATATCAAGTACCTATTGATGTTAAAGCTGACAGAGGTCAAGCTCTTGCTTCTCAATGGATTATTGAAGCAGCAAGAAAAAGAGGCGGAAAATCTATGATTGAAAAATTAACAAGTGAAATCCTAGACGCTTCAAACTCAATGGGTTCAGCTGTTAAGAAAAAAGAAGATACTCACAAAATGGCTGAAGCTAATAAGGCTTTTGTACATTACAGATACTAATTCTTACAAACAATACAACTAACAAATAAAAAATCCGCTCAAAATAGGGCGGATTTTTAAACAGTTACACAGGAAACTATTATGGAAAACGAAGCTAAAAAATTTATAGATTTTATCATCACCCAAAAATGTACATATAGGTGCAAATATTGCTCTCAAAGCAAAAACCAACAAGATTGCCATAACGATGCAAATATAGAAACAATCAATTCTTTTTATAAATTATTAGATAAAATCGAAAAAGATTTTGAAATCACAATAACAGGCGGGGAAGCGATATTACACCCAAACTTTTTTGAAATCGTTGAAACCGTTAAAATGCAAGGTTTTAAAATTAATTTAATCACTAATTTATCTTTCAAAATTGAAACTTATCAAAAAATATTTGATATACTTGGCGAAAATTTAAACAGATATGATATAAGTTTTCATTTAGATGAAATACAAAATTTCTCATTAATGATGGAAAAATTGGAAAAATTCTTAGAATTTAAACCTCAAAACACAAAAGTAACTTTCTTTATTCCTTTTTATAATATAGATTCAAAAAAAGAACTAAAGGTAGATAAAATCGTAAGAATGGCAAAAAGACATAATTTAGAATATGAATTTCAGCCGATAAGATTTTTAAATAAATTTAAAGAAGAATACAATGAAAAATACGATATAACACCACAAGCTCACAATAATTTTGCAAAACTTTGCTATGCAGGGTGCGAAAGTGCCGTAATATATGAAGATGGAAGTGCTTATAGATGTTATTCATCGAGATTTTTGCAATCAAATTATCTTGGAAACATTAATGATAACAACTTTATATTAAATGATTATGCAGATACTTGCGCTAATTGCGCTTGCATGTGCCCAAAACCAAGAAAATATAATCAAGTTTGCATAGAAAAAGATTATAATGAAGCAATAAAAGAAACAGCAAAAAACATACTATTTTTACCTTACTTAATTTACAAACAAAGAAAAGTAGTATTTGCAAAAATAAAACAATTTTTTGAACTTTTTTAGTTTTAAATTGGCTTTTTGCGATATTTATGGTAATCTAGATATGTTGGATAACAACTAAATATAGACATATTTTCGGGACACCCGAGCAAAGCGAGCTTAGCGATAGCTTAGCGAGCAAAGCGAGGGCAAAGGTGTGCGAAAAGCGTACGCCGGTGCGACACGAGCTTTCGTTGAGAAAGCGAGCTAAGCACTACGAAAGCGACGTGGAAATCTTTGATTTCCACAGGAGCAATAAGAACATGGAGAGCGTAGACCGTACCGCATAGATAAAAACAAACATTGATAATTGAATAAATTTTCGGGACGTAGCAGGGTCCCCGTTGCGAAGCAATGGGGGTGCGCAAGGACCGAGGGTATATAAACAAAACTGACAACTAAATACAGACAAATTTTCGGGACGTAGCGCAGCTTGGTAGCGCACTACCTTGGGGTGGTAGGGGTCGCAGGTTCAAATCCTGTCGTTCCGACCATTTAACCGCTGGAAACAGCGGTTTTTTAGTGCAAAAGTATAAAAGCAACTATTTTCATTCACGCGTTTAAATATCATTATGAAAATACATGCAATAAATAATAATCCATATAATAAAAATATTGGCACAAAGAACATTACAAGAAATTCTTACAATACTATACAAACAAGAAAAAAAGAATCCTCACAAAAAGTTTCCTTTGCAGGATTTTTTAGCAACATACATTTTTTTAAAAAAAGAAAAAAAAGAAAAGAAATAGAAGAATTAAGAAATAACCAAGGGAAAAAATTATTTTCTTCATACACTGCAACAGTTTTAGCAAACGAAAAAAGCGAAATTCAAGAAAGAGCAATCAAAATAGCCCAATTAGAAGACGATGAAGGTGAAAAACTTTTTGAAAATTATCTTGCAATTTTTCTTGCAAAGCTCGATGATGAATTACTTGAATGCGCAATTCAAATGAGAAAAATTAAAAATGAAAAAAACGAAAGATTTTTTAATTACGACTACTATATTGAAACCATTTTAAAGCAAGGAAAAAGCGCAGCAAAAAAAGCAATTCAGCTAGCCCAAATAAAAGATGAAGAAGGAAAAAATTTACTAAACGAAGATTTAGTTACAACCCTTATAAAAGAAAATGACGAAGATATTAAAAAAGCATTAGAACTAATAAAAATCAAAGATAAATACAATAGAAGAGTCTTCGGCAAAAATTCAATATTAAAAATCATCAAAGAAATAACCCTAAAAAACCTATATCAGATAAATAGTTTAATACAAAGACTACCTATTGATTACTATGATGATAAAGATATATTTGAAAAAGCATTAGATGAATTTTTAATTAGCAACAACGACATTGATTTAAAAGACTTTATAGAATACATAGACCAAATAAATATCAAAGGAATAAGCGAAATAGCTCCTATAATGAAAAAATTTAAGGCAAAAGAACTTTTAGATTTTTATAATTATCATTATAGAAACGGTAAAAAAACAACATTTAAGAGGAAAGATTTAATATTAGATGAAGACATTACTGAATATTTATCAAAAAACTACTTGAACGCAAGAAAACTATCCGCTCTATATTGTGCATACCCTTTAACATCAAGAAATGTTGGTAAAATACCTGACGATTGGCTTGATAAAACAAATGAAAAAGATAGAAAAAAAGTGACAGATAAAATATATGAAGCAATAGAAGAATTTCTAATCGATCATTCAAAAGAAAATTTATCTGAAAAACTTTCAAGGCTATTGTCAAAAGAAATAACTATAAGCTATATTGATAGTGGCACCTTCGGCTCAGGCTATAAAATTTCAATAGAAGGCACTAAAGCATATTGTCTTAAAATTTTTCATACAGATCCAAAAGATTTGTATATAGATGTTTCAAACCATGGCAGATATACAGAAGTACAAACAGGGATATTTTTAAATAGTCACTCAAGTGAATTTGTTAAAATGTACTTTGGAAAAGTATGCCCCAAAATATATAATGACGGATTTTTAGTTACCCAATTTCTTGATTTAAATACAAAAATAGATGAAAATATACTTTTGCAAGAAAAAGGAAAATATCGAATAAGCAATTCCGATAAAAGCCACAATATGATACAAGGAAGAATTTATGATTATGGCGGTACTTTTATTAAAGAAAATTAACAATACTTAATCAAATATCAATTTTACCATTTAGCAAAGTTAAAATAAAAAGCTATGTTATTAAATATATCAAATCAAAAACAAAAAATTTACCCTATAATGCAGTCTTTTCGAGGTAATCAGACATTACCAAATAAAAAAACCGAGCAAGACAGCTTTGTTGCGCTTACAAGTGAAGAAATCATAGAAAATTTTAAAAAAATCAAAGACGGATATGAGGAAAGATATTATGATGATTACACTTTAGATAATTTACGTCTTAGAAGCGTTGAAACACAAAGAAACCTATTAAGACTTGCACAATTAAAAGATATAAATAATTGCCTTTATTTTGATAGCAATGATTTATCTAATATTTCATTCAGAAGTGATGAATTTATAAAAAATATAGTTCTTTTAACTCAAATGAAAGACGAAAGAAATGATTATTTAATAAGCAGTCCCACAATGAGCGGCATGGTTATTGGTCAATCAGACGAAGCAGTAAACAAATTTTGCAAATTATTGCAAGAAAAAGACGAAAACGGTGAGCCATTATTTAGAGTATTACCCATAGCGAACATGCTATCTCATCTTGATGATAAAAAAGTAAAAAAAGCAATTGAATTAGCAAAAATAAAAACAGGAGAAAAAAGGGTCTTTGGTGAGGCAATTATCTATGAATTAATAACAGAAAATGACAAAACAATAAATAATGCAATTAAACTTGCAACATTAACAGATGAAAACGGAGAGAAGCTATTTTGGGACGATATAGCCATAAGACTTGCAAAAGAAGACGAAAAAGTTCAAAATTCAGCTCAAAGATTAGCACTATTAAAAGATAAAAACAATAATACACTATTTAGTAGTGGAATATTATATAGACTTGCAAAAAAAGATGAAAATATTCAAAACAAAATAGCGCAACTAGCAAATAACATCAAAAAAGATGGAATGCCACTGTTTGATGACAATACATTAATAAAATTAATGGAAGAAAAAGAAGATGTACTAGATAAAATAATTGCATTGACGCAATTTAAAGATGAAAATGATGATTATTTATTTAGTGCTTATGAAATAATAAGATTAACAACTCTCGATAAAGAAAAACAACAAAAAGCACAAAAGTTAGCAAAATTAAAAAATAAAAAAGGCAAAAGAATACTTAGGGATGAGCTTTTAATAGGTTTATTAGATAGAGATAAAGATGCTATTAAAAATGCAATAAAATTAAGCAAACTCAAGGATAAATACGGTAGTAATTTATTGAGCGATAACGCCATTCTTCTTTTGCTTGATAAAAGTCCAGAGGCTCAATTTAATACTCAAAGATTTGTTGATCTTGTAAGCCACTTTAAATATTTCAGTTTTTCAGATAGAGAAACAAGAAGATTTATCGTTAAAGATGAAATAAGCCAAGAATTAATAATATCACTTGCAGAAAAAAAAGATAATGACGCCTCACCTGTGTTTTCAGGAAATGAAATAAACGAATGTTTAGCTAGAAGCTATGAAGAATTATTAGGAATACACCTTCTTGCAGACATCAAAGACAAAAGAAATAAAAGATTATTCACCTGTGAAGAAATGCTTAGTTTTACAGAAAAACTATATGAAAATGATAAAAAAATCGATTTCAATTATATTGAAAATTTGCGCCGAATTCTACAAAAACTTAAAGTAGAATATTTTGACTCCGAAGAAGAGCGAATGTTACTTGCTGAATTTTTTACTCAAAATGATAATATGGATTTATCCGCTTTAAGTGATTATATTGATGCAATTGATTTATCAAAAATCTATGAAATTGCGCCACAATTAAAAAATTATAGCGCAAGCGAACTGTTAAATTTTTATAGTTATCATTACGCAAACGGTAAAAAAACATCATTTAAAGCGCAAGATTTAGCTCTTGATGATGATTTGACACAATATCTAAAAGAAAATTATCTAAATGGAAAAGGCTTATCAAAACTATTCAATGCACTCCCGCTTACAACAAGAAAAGTAGGTGAAATTCCAAACGATTGGCTTGAAAAAGTTAATAAAAAAGAAAAAGATAAAGCAATTGATAAAATTTATAGCGCAATTGAAAATTTTAGACTTGATGAATCAGAAGATAAACTATCAAAAAAATTGGAAGAAATATTAAATAAAAAAGTCAAAATAAGCTACATTGATGAAGGCGTATTCGGCAAATGCTACAAAATTTCAATAGAAAATGCAAAAGATTATTGTCTAAAGATATTTAAAAATAATCTAGATATAAGTTCGGACCATGGAGCACATATAGAAGTCCAAAACGCACTTATTGCAAATAATTATTCAGATGAATATGTTAAATTTTACTTTGGTAAAGTTGCCCCAAGTAGGTACACGGATGGTTTTTTAGTAACTCAATTTTTATCTAGTGATATCAAGGCTGAACAAACAAGAAAAAATTGGAATCAAAAATATATAATTTTTAACGATGACGACCATGTAAAAAACCAAATAAACGGTACTTTTATTGATTTTGGCGGGATATTAGTTATAGAAAAATAAAACATTTATGAAATTACACAGCATAAATAAAAATAACCTGATAATACTAAAATATATCGAAAAAAATATAAAGTCATCAAACAACCCGATATATTCGCTAAAGCTATCTTTTTGCTCTAATTCTTGTGATAAATTTGAATATAAAAATCCGCAAAACAAAGAACTTAGGTCAATTCAAACCCTAGCAATGCAAGCAGGAATTGAAGATTTAGATTTAGAATCTTTAAAATCATTAACGCAAGAAAATATAAATCAAATAATAGAATTACTAAAAAGAAAAGATATACAAAAATATATTCAAGATGAAAAATTAGATAGTAATAATATATATGATTTATCAACATTAGATAAAGAAAGCTACACGCAATTAAAAAAATTATTAAAAAGAAAAGATATACAAGAATTAATAAAAAATGATTATATAGATGGACTAAGCCTATATAATTTTGCAAAATTAGATAAAGAAGAATTTAAACAACTGCTTGAATTATTAACAAATCCAATAATCAAAAGACTTTTACTTGATGAAAAAATTGACACTGAAAATTTATGTACTTACGCAAAAACAAAAAAAGAACAATTTAAGCAATTTATTGACCTAACTAATAATGAAGAATTTAAAACATTGTTGGAAGGTAAAAAAGTAAACTCTGACACAATAAAAAGCTATTTAAGATTAAAACAAGAAAAATTTAGTGCTTTATTAGAATTTTTAAATCTAGAAGAAATAAAAAAATTAATACATGCAAAAAAATTCGACATAGATAATCTTGATGAACTTGTTCTTTTGGACACTATGAACACATCAAATATAAGAAATATTTTTCAAAGAAGCAATATTTTAAGATTGCTGGATGAAAATAAATTAAGCGGCATTTTTCTTGTTAATATAAGTTGCTTTAATGACAAAACTTTAGATAATTTAAATAATTTACTAAACAATCCTATTATATATGAAATTATTGGGGATAAGGGTATATCTGACTTTTACCTAAGTTCACTAGCAAATTCTACAGAAGAAGAATTCAAAATACTAGAGGAAATATTAAAAAGAGATTATATTCAGCAATTATTGCAAAACAATGAAATAAATGGATACACGCTGCATCTTGCAAAAAGCATAGACGAAAAACAGTTAAAACAAATAGATAGATTAGCTCAAAGTCCATTTATCAAAAGTTTAATCGAAACAAATAAATTCGAAGGTGCAAGCATAATTACACTTGGCGAATTAACAAAAGAAAACGAAGAACATCTTGGAATTTTATCAGAAGACAGAAATATCAAGCAAATGCTTCAAAATGGCACAATAACAAGTGCTTCAATTCTAAATTTTGCAAGCTATCCAAAATTTGAATTTATGCAACTTATGCTTCTGTTAAAAAATAATGAGATAACTAAATTAATTCAAGATAAAAAAATAACTCCACAAGATTTAAATGTTCTTGCAAACAGCAATATTTCAGAATTTAAACAATTAATATTTTTATTAAAAAATAAAGAAATAGCAACATTAATACACAACGGTGAACTATCAGGAGAATCCTTAAAAAGATTTACAAAGTTTGACGAAGATAAATTCGAAAGACTGACGACAATTTTAAGCAATGAAAATATTAAAAAATTAATAAAAGAAAATAAATTAAGTGATGAAAATTTAAATAATCTTTATTCAAACAAATACGACAAAGGAACTTTTGCAAAAATAATTTACATTTTAGGAAACGGATTTGAAAAAATTGATATTTATGAATTGTATAAATTTTTGCAAGACAATCCAAATCTTAATATAGAAGATTTTTGTTCTTACAGAAGTGAAATCAATTTTAAAGAATTAGAACATATTGCTCCTGAAATTAAAAGTTTTACACAAACAAACAAACTATATTTTACTTTAGAGCATTACAAAAACAAAAAAACAAGTTTTAATAAAGATGATTTAATCTATAAAAAAGATTTTGAAGAATATTTAAAAAATCATTTTATAGATGCAAAAAATATGCAAAGAATTTATAGTGCATATCCAAATACAGAAAGAATAATAGGAAATCTGCCACAAGATTGGCAAAATATAATAAAAGACAAAAAAGGCAAAAAAGAAATTATAAATGCAATTGATGATTTTATAAAAACAAGAGATATTGATAAGTTTAAAACAGAATTAAGCAAAATCTTTAATCAAGAAGTAAAAGTTGAAAAATTAAATCAAGGTAAATATGGAGTAGTATATAAAATATCAACCCTAAATTCAATCGATATTTGCCTTAAAATATACCACAACAAAGGAAAAAGCAAAGATAGCGAAATAGAGAAAAAACGACACGGAAGATTAATTGAAGTCCAAAATCTTGCTTTTGCAAACCAACACAGTGATATTTTTGTTAAAATGTATCTTGGAAGAATAGGGGTAGAAAATAAAAATGATGCATTTATGCTAACTCAATATCTAGGAAAAGGTGTAAAAATAGACAAAACTAATCCAGATAAAAAAGATGACGACTACGAATTCAGAGCACTCGACAATCATAGTGATAATTATAAAAAATGTGGCAAAAGAAAGATAATTATTGATGCCGGTGCAATAATTATAATAAAAAAATCAACAGGCGATATAGTGGGCGATTTTTAAAAGGAAAAATATGAATAATCAACAAAAAATAGAATTTGAAATAAAACCTCTTGATATTAATCTTGCAAAAATTGAAATGCAATTAATTGATGAATTAAAAAACATAGATGAAAATAAAAACATAAAAATCACTAAAAACTACAAAAATCCGGATATTTCTCTTGATTTAGATGAAATTATTGTAAAGTGCGAACAAAGAAAAAATATAATACTAGAAGCAATATTTAAATTTAAAAGTTCAAATTCAAAAAATATTCTTCTTTTTGATGGAAGCAAGAAAAATTTTTTAGAATATTTATATAAGAAAAACTTTTTTATAACTTGTAAAAAAGAAGCTCTTAGACTAAATGAAGATTAACAATGTAGCATTTTATAACTCATTAATTAATTTTGGCGCCAAAAATAGAAAAACTAAAAAGCGCCAAAATTTCTCTGTAAAAAATAATCAATCTCAATCTACAACAACGCAAACTAACCAAGGAAATTTAACTCCGGAAGAAAAAGCTATCTTATTTGCAGGGGAAATAGATTGTAATGAAATCTATATGGATTTATTTGACGGATGGATAAGTAAGAAAAATCTCGCTAAAAACTGTACTCTTTTAGCACTAAAAACTTATCAAAATTAATTTTGGTCAATTTTTCTTTTATAAAATACTTTAATTATATATAAAGAAAAGTTTAAATATATGGACATAAAAAGTATAGAATCACATAATTTATCGACTAATTTTACTGCTAAAAGTGAAAAGACAAAAAAGCGTCAAAATTCGAATGCGAACGAAAATAAAACCGAATTAATGTCAAAATCCTACGCACAAGCAGTAAAAAATTCAGCTAAAATTAATCACTCAAATGTTAATTTTAAAGGTGGCAGAAAAGAAGCGCCGGTTGAGCCAAACGAAGAAACTTATGCTATGATTGGCGAACTTATAAAATTAAAAACACAAAGCGGCGAACCTCTATTAGAAAAAAATGCTATTAATGCGATACTAAAACAAGAAACAAATGAAATTAGAGAAATTATAAATCTATTAAAAAACGCGCAAATCAAACAACCTGTTTCAAATGTGGAATATAAAAAATTACAAAACAGCACAGATACAGAACTTAAATTAATCAGCAACTTTACAAACGAAGAAACAAAAACAGAAATTCGAATAATCCAAATAATAAAAAGTGACGGAACATCTACAACAGAAAGAACTGAAAGACATTCCGACGATACAAGTATAAGTTGGTATATAGGGGATGATAATTTTTTTGAAAGCTCAAGTTATGACGATGAAAAAAGAAAACCGAAATCTCTGATAGAAGTAATATATGATAAAACATCCAAAGAACCGATTGCCATTCTTCATACAAAAACGTCTGAAATACTTGAAGGTGTATGGGACAAGACATTATACCAATTATCAGATTATGATGAAAATTATGATGTCTTAAAAGCAATTAAAGATGGAACAATAGAAGGTGGTATAATACTATCAAAGGCTGTAAAAAATCCTGATGGTACAATAACATACATTGAAAATTTAGATACAAACGGAACAAAAATTCAAAGAAAATATACTAAAGGAATAAATGGAATTGATTACAATTATTCTTATCAAATAACAGATGAAACAGGAAGAAAAATCTTAGATACACAAATTTCATTTACTAAAGATAGTGAAAATCAAACAACAACAATAATTAACGGCAAAAAATATATTGCAAGGTTTGATGATACAGATAAAACAATTACAATTACAAGCAATGATAAAACAGAAGTAATTGATTTTAACACAATATCAAAAGACTTAACACTTTGGGAAACAGCAAAAAACATGGCTGCCAACCTTATTGAAACATTAAAATCTGCAATATGGATTGAAAAAGACAACAAAGACACAAACTCAAATATGTTTCCAATACCAAAAGTTGAAAAAATTTCAGAAAATGAAGTTGAATATATAAGCGCAACAGATGATGTTATGCAAATGTATAATGAAGACTGTCAAGAATTTATTATATTTTCTAAACAAGGAATGTATAAAATTAAATACAATAAAGAAGATAACACGCTTGAATATTTAGATGAAACAATTGAATTAAACGATATTACATTAGATGAAATAAAATCAGCACCTTTAGATTTTATTTTAAAATACAAAAGTAAATTAAAATTAACAGATTTAAAATCATTTATTTCAGGTGAAAAAACCGGAGTAATAAAAACAATAGCAACAACAACCACGGTAGCACACGAATTAGGTCATATATTAGATTTTAATTTCAAAAAACAATTATCAGATGATAAAGATTTAATTAAAATATATAAATCAGAAATTGAAGATTTTAATTCAAAATACACAGCAGAAGCAGGAAAAGAATATATAAGATATTTCTCTCAAACAGGAGGAAGTGCCGGAAGCGGGTTATCCGAAATAATAGCTGAAACAAACACAATATTAACAACATGTACCCATGATGCTCCAAATCTTCAAGCAAGAGCGCAATTCTTAGTGCAAAATTTTCCAAAAACAATCGCATATATTGCAACTAAATTTGGATTAAACCAAGCAAACCAATAATTATTAACTTTTGTAAAATTTCTCATACAACGCTAAAGTTAAAAAACATAATTGTCGTTAATACACACATAAATGGTGTGTGTATGAGTAACGAATTAATCAGATTAAATTTTTTAAAAAAAGTAACATCTTCGAACCCTGTATCACAAACAAGTACAGAAAAAACTGTTGCTACATCAAATGAATCTGAATCAGTATTTGAAAACAACCCTCAAACTACTTATGAAAATTATATAAATTCTGATGATTCTTGGAAAGAAATCCAAGCAAAAGAAGACAAAACTTTTGGTTTATGGAGTAGTGGAAAATATTCATATACATCTGTATCAGGAGTTACAGTAACTTTAGAAGACACCCAAGATGTTCATATTTTAGAAAATAAAGAAACAGGGGAAGTCGTTGTTATTGGTGCAAAAGGAGCGCAAATAAAAGGTGGGGACAATGGAAGCAGTATAACAATATACGATTCTGAAATTGACTCCATAAAAACAGGAAAAAATGATGATGATATTAAAATATATAATTCAAAAATAGATAAACTTAATACAAAACAAGGTTCAGATTCTGTTATTATTGAAAATTCAGAAATTAATGATATTGATTTAGGAGACGGTGAAGATTTTATCTCAATATCTGATTCTGAAATTGAAGATATAAAAACAAATTCGGGATTTTTATGGGGTGTATTTGATGATAGTCAAGATAGTGTATATATAGAAAATACTAATGTTGATGAACTAGAAACAGGAAAAGGTGACAACAAAACAGTATTAAACAATTCAAATGTTAAAGATATATCAGAAAAGAATAATACTGTTGTTAAGGATGGAAACTATCTTGATTTTGATATTAATGAGATAAGTTCAATTAAATCCGATAAAACCATAGAACTTCAAGACGGAAGTTCTATAACCGTTGAAGATTATGTTAATTACATGATAAATCAAGAAGTCGGTTTTGAAACAGTTGAAGAATATCAAGCCTATGCTATTGATAGTTTAAAAGCAAATCTGGATGCAATGGAAGAACTATTTTTATCTCAAGAAGATAATGACGGTATAGTTGCAGATGGATACAATTTCTTAAAAGAACTAACAGGAATGGGAATATCTGATGAAGATATAAGAGATATTCTGCAAAAACAAGAAAAAATAATAAATGAACTTGAAGCTGCAGCTAATGGCGAAAGCGATATGAGCTTTGAAGAAGCATATAAATATTATATGGGTGTAGAATTTTCAACAGAAAAAATTGATAACCACCTAAAAATTGCAAATGCATATTATGCAGTAGTCAATGCATCAAGCTATGACGAAGATTATATAGAAAAATTTGAAGAAAAAACAGGACAAAGTTTTGAAGAATTAGCAAATGCTTATGGTCTATCTCAATTTGAGGCTTATGGTAAAGATACCTTCTTAAATGAATTAGTTAATAACTATGGAATAGATCAAGAAACATTTGCAAATAAACTATCCGGTGCAATTTCAACAATCGGTATCAGTTGTATGGCAATAGGTGGTGTAATAAGTTTTGTATTCCCACCGGCAGGTATTGCACTTATGACAGCAGGTAAATATATTTCATTATCGGGTATGTTTATTGATAATGCTATTGATTTAATTGATGATACAACAGATAAAAATGGTTTAACTTGGGATGAATTCAGCGAAAATGCAACAGAAACAGTGGTTGAAGTTGTAACATATAAAGCAGGTCAAGCAATCGGTAAATTTACAAGCTCACTAAATAATAAAGTTACAAATAAGCTAGTTCAAAACGGCATGAATAATATAGGAGCAAAATTTGTAGGAGAAGCGGCTGAATTAACGACCGATACGGCATTATCCCTAGCGAGTGATTTTGCAATAGCTCAGGGTGAATCATTAGTAACCACAGGTCAATTTATGGATGGTGGTGATTATTGGTCATTAGATAGATTCCTAGGTGAAGGTAAAAACCAATTAATGGGTATTCTAACAGGTATCGGTTCAGGAAAAATTGAAGCATACCAAAAAACTACCATCGAAACAGCACAAAGTAAAATATTAGATGGCGATATTGAAGGCGCTAAAGCATACATGCAATCACGTGGCATGAAAATAGATGATACAAGTTTTAGCGATTTTGAAAAACAAGTTTATGAAGCTAATAATCTTAAAATTGCAAGCGAACAAGGGGACACTGAAGCAAAAGCAAAACTAGATGAAGTTAAAGCTCAAGTTGAAACAGAAAATATTGAAGCACCAAAAGCAGAAGCTGAAGCTGAAGCACCAAAAGCAGAGATTGAAGCGGAAGCACCAAAAGCAGAAGTTGAAGCTGAAGCACCAAAAGCAGAGATTGAAGCTGAAGCACCAAAAGCAGAAGTTGAAGCGGAAGCATCAAAAGCAGAAGTTGAAGCAGAAGCACCAAAAGCAGACAATAATTCACAAACACAATCAAATAACATACTATCAAAAGCAAAAGAAACAGCACAAGAAGTAGGCAAAAAAGCAAGCGAAGCCGCAAGTAGCGCAGTAAATAAAGCAAAAAATACAGCAGAAAAAATAGCCACATCTGAAACAACACAAAAAGCAAAAGAAACAGCACAAGAAGTAGGCAAAAAAGCAAGCGAAGCTGCATCTAGCGCAGTAAATAAGACAAAAAATCTTTTCAATAGAGCAAAAGCGACAATTAGTAGCGGAATAAATAAACTTAGCTCAAAAACATCGCAAACACTAGATACAGAAGCTGAAACAGAAGCTCCAAAAACAGAGGCTCAAACTGAAATCAAACCGGAAACAAAAGTTATCGAAACAGACGCACAACGCCTTCAAAGAATTGCAAGCGCAAGTATGGTAACTATCAAGGATAATCCCCAAGAGATGTCGGTAGCAGAAAAAGATATTAGGGCAGGTCAAGTACCAGACTGGCAAGACGAATACTGCCAAATAAGACAAATAGGACCTTATGCAAAACAATACGGACAATCTTCATACGTAGGAGATTTAAACGATATTGCAAAAAGTTTATATTCAAATTTATCTGGAGATTCGAATTACAGAATAAAAAAACAAACCGGACTTAGTATTGACAATTTCTCATTTAAAGTACTTGATGATACACAAAAAGGCATTACTGATATGAGCAATATCGTAACAATAAATAATAGCAGAGGTTGGTTGTATAGATCAAGCATAGATTGCCAATATGCAGATATTAGAGGTGCAGATTGTACAGAAAGACTATCTATAAACTGTAAAGCAAGTGCTGACTTAATAAATGCTCTTGATAGATTTGTAACAAACGGAACCTATGTTAATTCCAAAAGTGAAACAGTAAAAGTTGAAGGCGCTAATTTATTGAACTACAAAACTCCTAATGTGCTACAAAATTGGAATAGCAGACAAGATCCTATCACTTTTTATTGCTATAACAAAGATGGAATTTCTCAAGAAATATATACAGCAATAGCTGAAATCACCGCTAAATATGCAAGAGATACAATAAGAAATGGCAATACAGACTATCCTTGGATGAGCAATATTGAAGGAAATATAACAAACCAAGAAGTATATGAACTAATATACAATTTGCAAAAATATACCAAAAACAACCCAAGATACGATGAATTCATGAAAGAAGCAGAAATCAATCTAAATCCTCAAAGCAATCAAAAATACGCACATACATCAATAGGTATTTATGAAGCATTCAAAAATATCTTAGGTTATTTTGAAAAATATTATGGTAAAAGATAATCAATAGATAATTCTAAAAATTCTTCTTATTTAAAACATCCAAATACAAGAATTTATATTTCATAGCAGAATCTTCCCAAGAAAATCTTGCATTTATACAGTTTTTCACAATATTTTTAAAGTCATCTTTCCTATCATAATATGTCCAAATAGCATTTTTAATTTCATTTACCATTGATTGAGCGTCGTAGCCTAAAAATTTAAAGCCTGTTGCTTCTTTATTAGGATAAGCAACAACTGTATCATCCAAACCGCCAACTGCTCTAACTATTGGAACAGAGCCATATTTCATTGCTATCATTTGAGAAATTCCACAAGGCTCAAATAAACTTGGCATTAAAAACATATCAGACGCTTTATAAATTTTATCTGATAAATCTGCCTTAAAATCAATCCAAGCACGCATATTAGATGAATTATTAGATGACCAAATAAGCATATTTTGGTATCTTTCATCACCTGTTCCCAAGAATACAAAATCAGCAGGCTGCTTCATCAACTCAAACTTAGCAAAATCAATCAAATCAAGCCCTTTTTGATATACAAGACGAGATATCATTGCTATCAGTGGTCTATTTGGATTTATCGGTAAACCGAAAGCTCTTTGAATTTCTTCTTTAAATTTTGGTTTTTCCTTGATATTAAAGGGTTTTTTATCATATTTTGTACCGTTTAAAATACCGCATAGTTTATATGTTTGACCTCTTAGGGTGTAATCCATGCCTTCACCAAAATCACTGCCTAAAATTTCTTGAGCATATCTTGGAGAAACGGTTGTAATTTTATCAGCACAATATAGCGCACCTTTCATCCAATTAACTCTGCCATAATGCTCTAAACATGCATCATGATAAACATTATCCCAGCGCATATTTGCAAAATCAATTATTGATTTATCGCATTCACCTTGATAAGCAAGATTATGAATAGTAAAAACTGATTTTGTATCTTTATAAAATTCATCATATTTATAATTTGATTTTAAATAAACGGGAAGCATAGCGCTATGCCAATCGTTAGCATGAATAATATCGGGTTTAAAATTTAATAATTTTGCATACTCTAGCACTGCAAGCGAAAATGAAACATATCTTTGCATTTCATACATTTCATCGCACCATTTAGGATAAACCACATTAAAGCAAGAAAAATATTTTGGATTATCCACGAAAAACACCTTTATTTTAGTGTTAGGTATTTCTGTCATTTTTAATTTAAAAATATGTCTTGACCTACCCATATCAAGCGTCAATTCTGAATTTTCAATTTCTTTAATATTATATTTTTCACAATCTATACATCCATACAAAGGAGTAAAAATAGCACATTCCACATCTTGCTTATCAAGATATAAAGGCAATTCCCCCACAACATCCGCTAAACCTCCAACTTTTGAATATGGAGCAACCTCAGCAGAAGCAAAAAGAACTCTTAATTCTCTTTTTTGTTTTTTGAATGTAGTTAATTTCATTTATTCTATCCTTTTAAAAAATTGATAATATCTTTAAAACCTCTTTTAATAATTCTTGTTCGTCATCTTTATCCATTTGAGTTAAGGCTGTTTCAAGCGCACTTTGATATTCGTCTTTAGAATATCCTAAAGATTCTAAAATTGCCACAGCTTGAGAAATTGTATCAGATGAAACTTTGTTATTTTCAACTTTTTGACAAACAAAAGGAGTAATATCTAATTTATCAAGTTTGTCTTTTATTTCAAGAACTATTTTTTGAGCCATTTTCTGCCCTATGCCTTTTGTTCTTGAAATTGTTTTATAATCTTGAGAAATTATTAAATTGATTAATTCATTAACATCAAACTCAGCAAGTAATGATAGTGCAACTTTAGTACCAATTCCTGACACACCTGTTAATATTTCAAAAATTACTCTTTCTTGCTTATTTTTAAAACCGCAAAGAGTCATTGAGTCTTCTTTATGAATTAATTTTGTGTAAATTTTAACTTCAGAATTTATATCATCAAGAGAATTTAGTGTTCTTAAATTAACTAAAAGACGATAGCCTATGCCATTGCACTCAACTGTGCAATATGGATATGATTTATCAGCTAAAACTCCTTTAATATAATCAAACATAATAAAACTCCTTGAATAATTATAATTCTTAAAATTACAAATACTCTAATTGTTTAGAAAATTTTACATTTATGAAATAGTGATTTATACTGATATAATAAATAAAGCTGAAGTGTAAAGAGGTAATAAGATGAATAAAGCAATGTATAGCGGAGCGCAAATACTTCTAAAATCGCTTTTAAAAGAAGGTGTAGAAGAAATTTTCGGATACCCCGGAGGTGTTGTCCTGCCGTTATATGATGCTTTGTACATGCAAAACGATATTAAGCATTATTTAGTTCGACACGAACAAGCAGCAGTTCATGCAGCAGAAGGTTATGCTAGAGTATCCGGAAAAGCAGGTGTTGCAATAGTAACCTCAGGCCCCGGGGCATGTAATACCATAACAGGTCTTGCTAACGCTTATTACGATGGAACTCCGATGGTTTTAATTACAGGGCAAGTTAATTCAAAATTAATCGGAGCTGACGCCTTTCAAGAAGCAGATGTTGTTGGGATTACTCGTTCATGCTGTAAACATAATTATCTTGTTAAAGATGTTAAAGATTTAGCAAGAATAGTTAAAGAAGCATTCTACATTGCAACAACAGGCAAAAAAGGACCTGTTGTTATAGATATACCTGTTGATATATTTAATGCAAAATATACTTTTGATTATCCTAAAAATGTTGAACTTGTAGGATATAACCCAAATTACAAAGGTCATCCATTACAAATTCAAAGAGCACTTGAAACACTTTTTGAATCAAAAAGACCTGTAATTATTTCAGGCGGCGGAGTTATGGCGTCAAACGCAAGCAAAGAACTGAAAGAAATTGCAACAAGATTGCATATCCCTGTTGTTCATACCTTAATGGGCACAGGAACTTTCCCTGATAACCTTGAAACAAGCCTTGGCATGATGGGAATGCATGGAAATTATTGCGCAAATTTAACAGTTGCAAATGCTGATGTTATTTTTGCAATAGGAACACGTTTTTCTGATAGAATTACAGGCTGTCTAAAGAAATTTGCAAGAGATGCGCAAGTTATTCATATTGATATTGACCCTTGTTCTATTTCAAAAAATGTTAAAGCCTCCATTCCTATCGTAGGAGATGTTAAAAACGTATTAACGATGATGTTACATCAGCTTGATAAAGCACACCACAAAATCAATATCGAACAAAAAGATAAGTGGTTCAATGACATTAAAGAATGGAAGAAAAAGGTTGCAATTCCTCAAAAAATGTCAGACAAATTAAGCGCTATAACAGTATTAAATAAAATTTATGAATACACAAAAGAGGATGAGCCAACTGTTGCAACAGAAGTTGGACAACATCAAATGTGGACAGCTCAGAACTTCAAGTTTAATCAGCCAAGAAAATTAATAACTTCAGGCGGTTTAGGCACAATGGGTTTTGGCTTCCCTGCTGCAATGGGCGCTATGGCAGCACTTAAAAAAGGATATGTGCTAAATATCGCAGGAGATGGTTCTATTCAAATGAATATACAAGAACTTATGACATGTGTTGATTATAAATTTAAAGTTATAAATTGTATAATTAACAACGGATATCTTGGAATGGTTCGCCAATGGCAAGAAAAAATCTACAATAAACATTATTCGCAAACAAAAATTTCTTCGCCGGATTTTGTTAAATTAGCACAAAGCTACGGAGCGCTAGGTATCAGAGTTGAAAAAGAAGAAGAAATAATTCCGGCCTTAAAACAAGCTATTGAATATGATGGACCTGTTTTAATTGATTTTATATGCGAAAACTTTGAAATGGTTTATCCTTGGGTATTAGCAGGAGCACCAATAGATAAAGTTTTACTATCTAGAGAGGAGTGCTAAAATGGCAACTAAACATACAGTATCAGTTTTAGTATCTAATGAAGTTGGTGTATTATCTCGCATTGTTGATTTATTTTCAGGCAGAGGATATAACATTGAAAGTCTAACAGTAGCACCAACACTTGATAGCATATATTCAAGAGTAACAATAGTAACATCAGCTGATGATGATGTAATTGAGCAAATTTGCAAACAATTAAACAGATTAATTCCTGTAATTAAAGTTGCAAATTTATCAATTGGAGATGCTATTGAATATGAAATTGGTCTAATTAAAGTTACCGTAAATGATGAAAATAGAGCCGAATTTATGAACATTGTAGCTCAAGCGCATGCTACCATTATGGATGTATCAGATAAATTATATACAATTAAAATTGATGGTGATGAAAAACAAGTACAAACTTTTGCTGAATTAATAAGACCGTTTGGTATTAAAGAATTTGTTCGCTCAGGAAAAGTCGCAATAACAAAATCATGTCAATTTTCAAACTTTAAGAATAAAAAGGAAGAATTAAAAATAGAAGCATAAAAAAAGACCTTCAAATAAAAAGAAAAGAAGGTCAAAAATTAGATAGTAGAGAGTTAATAAGTAAACTTTATAAATATTTTTCAGCTTGCAAGATGGTATCTTCAAAACAATCTTGATTATCTTTTGCAAGCATTAGTGCTTTTATAATTTTTTTCATTTCTGAATTTTGAGATTTTAGAGAAATTATCTCACTTTGCAATTTTTCAAAAGCGTTTTTATATCTATCCAAAATATCGCCAAAGACACTTAAAACAAATTCACTTCTATTTTTTGCTTTGTATTTTTCATAAAGTAAATTAATATGATACGAAATACAAGATTGAGAACGGCAAAGCTCAGATGCAATTTGAGGTATTGTCATGCCTTTAAAAATACATTTTACAATCCTAGACTGATTTTCAGATAGATTTATTTTAGTTTTTTTATACATAATTCTTAATTCCATCAAAATATGTATGTAAATTATTTATTTATTATGGTATAATTTAATTGACAGTTAATAAGGAAATAGTACACTAACTATTTTTTCTTGTCAAGTTTTGGTTTATTTAATAGGTAGAGATGATGGAAAATCTTAGCAAGAGAATTAAAATTCTTAGAAAACAATTAGGCATGTCACAAGAAGATTTCGCAGCTAAACTTTGTGTTACAAAACAAGCAATATCCAACATGGAAACAGGAAAAAGCTCTCCAAGTCCGTCTGTTTTATATAAAATGCATACCATGCTTGATGTTAATTTAAATTATATAATCGCAGGCACAGGAGATATATTCATAAGCGAAAAAGGAAATAAAGCCTTAAAAGAATCGCTATTAAAAGAATTTGAACTCATGCTTAAGTCAAGAGGAATTGAATAATAGTATACAATTTGTTTAGTATATGTAACAAATTAGTAACAAATTTGCACTAGTAAATTTTTATGTGTAATAATCATGAAAGTTAATAGTCTAACCATTCCTTTCTTGACTTATGCGGTTTAATCAAACCGCATTTATTTTTTGTTTTAATATGTTGTTTTTATTTTTGTGTTAATATAAAAGTATGTTAAATGAATTTTTATACGCAAAAATACATAGAGCAACAGTTACAGAAGCAAATTTAGAATATGTTGGCTCTATTACAATAGACAAAACTTTATTAGATGAAGTTGGAATTAAAGAAAATCAAAAAGTTGAAATTTTAAACATAAACAACGGGGAAAGATTTTCAACTTATGTTATCGAAGGAGAAGCTGATTCCGGTATAATTTGTCTAAATGGTGCAGCAGCAAGAAAAGTTCAAATCAAAGATAAAGTTATCATCGTTGCTTATGCACTTTTAGATAAAGAAGAACAAAAAACATTTAAACCAAAAATCGCTCATGTGGATGGAAATAACAAATTAATCAAATAAAATGATTAAATTAATTCAAGATAACAATACAACTTATGCAAAAATAATAAGAGCAAATTATAGTGCTCAAGATACCGAATTTTTCACAAACGAAACAGATGAAATACAATTCGGTGTAATTAGCTACCCTAAAAACCATAAAACAGGTGCTCACTATCATAATCATCTTGAAAAAGAGACAACCCAAATTGACGAAATCTTAATTTTTCAAAAGGGCTCTGCTCGAATTGATTTTTATAACGATAAAGGGGAATATATAAAAAGTTGCGAACTTTTTCAAGGGGATACAATAATAATCAATAAAGGTGGACACAATATATTATTTTATGAAGACACAAAAGTTATCGCCATAAAATCCGGAGTATATGAAAAAGAATACTCTAAAACAAGAATAATAGGCGCAAACAACCTTGAATTAATTATAGAAAACGATTAATAAACTTCGCTTTGATTATCTTCATCATCCCTTAGAGTTGATAAATCATAGTTATATGTGCAATCAAAATCTTCAGGCAATTTGTCAGAATCAGGCCAAACGGTAGATTCATCAAATCTGCATGAATCAAGATTTTCAGATGTTGATAGGTCGCTATCTGATAAATCAGCTTCAGAAAAATTTACTCCAGCCATATCAGCATCAGAAAAATCACAATAATTTACATTACAATAATTAAAACTTGTACCATTTAAAATAGAGCCTGAAAAATTACATTCTGATAATTGAGCTCTAGAAAAATCAGCGCTTGTTAAATCACAATCGACAAATTTAACGTTTAATAAATTTGCTTCAGCAAAATTAGCACCGGAAAAATCAACGTTTGTAAAATCAGCATCTTCAATATTTGCATGAGAAAAATCAGTTTCAGATAAATCCATATCAGAATTTTTATCATGCTCTAATTTAAATTCTTCATAATTATTTAAAATCAATTCTACTAAATCATCTTTTAACATTGTTTTTCCTTTTTTAAATTAATTCTGCTTGTTGAGCTAATAGCACGGCTTGAACCCTATTTTCAACTTTTAATTTTCTAAAGATACTGTTTAAGTGTGTTTTAACAGTAACTTCGCGAACAAACAAAGTTTGAGCTATTTGAGAATTTGTTTCGCCTTTTGCTACTAACGATAAAATCTCTTTTTCACGAGTTGTCAAAGGAGAAATTTTCTCACCTTTAACAAAAGGAAGAGCAGTTACCTGCTTTGTATCTTTATTCCACGTTGAGCGTCTTAATAACGCTTCGATTCGCGCTAATAAATTAGGTAAAACAAAAGGTTTAACTATATAATCATCAGCACCAAACTTTAGACCCGAAATTTGTTTATTTGCATCTGTTACAGATGTTAACATAATAATAGGAATTTGTGCCACTTTTTCATTTTTTCGAATAGCTTTAAGCGTTTCCCATCCATCCAAATTGGGCATTACAACGTCTAAAATAACTAAATCAAAATTAGAATCTTCATCTAATATTTTTAGGCCCATAAGCCCGTCTGTGGCGCTTTTTGCTTCATAACCATACATAGGAAGCGAATCTTGTAAAAGTTTTGGATTGTCGTCTATAATTAAAATTCTTGCTAATGATGTCATACTAACCTAATTAATTAAATTCTCTCTAATAGCCTTAATAGCAGCTTGTGTCCTATCTTCAACTCCCATTTTTTGCAAAATGGAACATACATGTACTTTTGTTGTATTAACTGAAATATCAAGTTTCTTTGCAATTTGTTGATTGTTATTTCCGCTTGATAATAATATTAATACTCTTTTTTCCTGTTGGGTCAAGTTGTAACAATCTTTTACGGATATATTGCCTAAAATTTTTTCATCATTTGCCCTTGATGTTTGTTGCATTACAAAATCAGAAACGCTTGAATCAAAATACATTGAACCATCTAAGACATCTTTAATTACATCACATAATTTATCAGGTTTAATTTCTTTTGTACAATATGCGTTAATTCCAAGCTCTAAGCACTTTTGTACTTCTTCTTTATCACAATGTGATGTCAATATAACAACTTTTATTTCTTTGTTATTTTCTCTAATTTTTTCAAGCGCTTGAACTCCGTCAATTTCAGGCAACCCTAAATCCAATAATATTAAATCTATCTTTTTATCTTGCAATACTTCAAATGCATCTTTTGCGCAGTTTACATCAATTATTTCATCTATAAAATCTACACATGACAGCGAGGTTTTAAGCGCAAAAGAAGTAAGCGCATGGTCTTCTACTATCAAAATACTTTTCTTATCCATATAAAAATTATAAATTAACTTAATAAAAAATTGCAATACCTTTTAATTTTTGCTATCTTAATAGATGAGGAAAAAATTATGATAACAATAAAAGATGTAGAACACGTTGCAAAACTTGCAAGATTAGAATTAAGCGAATCAGAAAAAGAAATGTTTACACATCAATTAGGTGATGTTTTAGCTCATGTTGAAAAAATGAATGAAGTTGATACAACAAACGTTGAACCCATGAATCATCCGATTGATTTTACAAACGTTATGAGAGAAGACGTTAAGATTTACGAAAATACAAGAGAAGAACTCATGGCAAATGCGCCCGATGTTGAGGGTGAATTCTTTAAAGTTCCAAAAATAAATTAAGAGGAAAAATGACAAAATATATTTTTATAACAGGCGGTGTAGTTAGTTCCTTAGGAAAAGGAATAGTAGCCGCCTCTTTAGGCAGGCTTTTGGTTTCAAGAGGTTATAAGGTTTCAGTTCAAAAATTTGACCCATATATTAATGTTGACCCCGGAACAATGAGCCCTTTTCAACATGGTGAAGTTTTTGTTTGCGAAGACGGTGCTGAAACAGACCTTGATTTAGGTCATTATGAAAGATTTATAGATACAAATCTATCTCAAATAAACAATGTTACATCAGGTTCAGTTTATCAAACAGTAATAAATAAAGAGCGCAGAGGCGAATATCTGGGCGCTACCGTTCAAATGATTCCTCATATCACAGGCGAAATAAAATCAAGATTAACACTAGCTTCTAAAAGAAATAACCCTGATATTTTAATAGCTGAAATTGGCGGTACAATAGGCGATATTGAAAGTTTGCCATTTATTGAAGCAATAAGACAATTTAGAGCAGAAGTTGGCCCTCAAAATTCTATGTCAATCCATGTGACACTTTTGCCTTATCTTCCAACATCAGGCGAATTAAAAACAAAACCGACACAACACAGCGTTAATGTTTTAAGAAGCTACGGTATACAGCCTGAAATGTTAGTATTAAGAACCCAAGTTCCTGTTTCAAAATCAGAAAAAGATAAAATTGCTCTATTTTGCTCAGTAAATAAAGAATCAGTTATCGAATGCAAAGATTTAAAATCAATATACGAAGTACCGCTATATTTAGAAAAACAAGGAATAACTTCGCAAGTATTAAAAACATTAAATCTTGAAGATAAACCCGCAGATTTAGTTCAATGGGCAGATTTAATAAACAAAATAAACAATCCAAAACACGAGCTAACTGTTGCAATAGCAGGAAAATACACAGAATTAAATGACGCATATATTTCAGTTGTTGAAAGTTTAAAGCACGCCGGTTTTCAAAACGATACAAAAATAAACCTAAAATGGATAGCTTCAGAAGAAATTTTAACAGATGAAGATGCTAAAGCGCATCTTTGTGACGTTGATGCAATTGTTGTCCCCGGAGGTTTTGGCGTTCGTGGAATTGAAGGCAAATTAAAAGTTGTTAAATATGCAAGAGAAAACAATGTTCCATATTTAGGCTTATGTCTTGGCATGCAATGCGCTGTTATTGAATTTGCAAGAAACGTGGCTCATCTAGAAGATGCAAACTCAACAGAATTTGATAAAAATACACCACACAAAGTCGTTGATTTAATGGAAGAGCAAAAAAATATTGCAGGTTATGGTGCTACTATGCGTCTTGGTTCATACCCTTGTAAAATTGCTCCAAACACCAAAGCAAGAGAGGTTTATGGAAGCGATTTAATCTTAGAGCGCCATAGACACAGATTTGAATTTAATAGCGAATATAAAGATATACTAACAAAAGCAGGTCTTGTTATTTCAGGAACAAGTCCTGATGAATTACTAGCTGAAATTGTTGAATATCCAAAAAACGATTGGTTTGTCGCTTGTCAATTCCATCCGGAATTCAAATCAAGACCACAAAAACCGCACCCATTGTTTGATGGTCTAATTAAAACTGCACTAAAGAAGAAATTATCTTAAAACATCCAAAAGACATCTACCGTATTTTTTGGATTTAACAAGTTTAATATCGGTGTTTAATTCATCCAAAATTGATTGAATATCGATATTTTTTTGCTTATCGTATTCAATAAAAATTACACCGTTTTCATTTAATAATTCATACGCTTTTAAAATAATTGGTTTGTAATCCATATCCCAAGGAGGGTCAATATAGATAACATCATATTTTTTGGTATCTTTATAATTTAGAGAATTACAAATTGTTATATTTGGAGTTAATTTTAAATTTTTATAGTTTTGTTTTATTATTTGAGCGGTTCTAGGGTTCAATTCAAGCTCTTTTACATTATATCCTCGAGAAATTGCTTCAAGCCCCATAATGGCACTACCGGAAAACATATCCAAGAATTCACATCCAAATAATTCATACTGCATTAAAATATTAAAAACGCTTTCTCTAACCTTTGATAATGTAGGTTTTACATCTTTCGGAACAATTATTTTAGCCCCTTTGTATTGCCCGCCTGTCAGATACAATTTTAATCTCCTTTATTTAAAATAAATTTACCATGAAAAAAATTATTGTTATAGGAGGAGGTGCAGCAGGGGCAAAAGCTGCATCTAAAGCCAAAAGATTAGACCCCAAAAACCACGTTGAATTATACACAAGAGGCAATAAAATTGCATATTCTTTGTGTGGCTTGCCATATTTTATAGAAGGTTCTGTCAAAAATATAAACGATTTAATAATAAGAACTCCGCAAAATTTTATAGATAACGGAATACAAGTTTTTTTAGAGCATGAAGCAACTGAAATATATCCTGAAAAAAACTGCGTTTTAATTAACGGAAATCATATTTTTTATGATGAATTAATCTTGGGATTAGGCGCAAGAGTAAATCTACCGCCTATTGAAAATATAAATGCCAAAAATATTTTTACATTACGAAGTTTAGAATCAGGACTTGAAATAAAAGAAAAAATGCAAAACTCCAAAAAAGTTATAATCATCGGAGGCGGATATATTGCAATAGAGCTTATAGAGGCGTTTACAAAAAACAATATAGATATTGTTTTAATTGAACAAAAAGAAAGAATAGCGTCAGATTTCGATGAAGATTTTTCAAAATTAATACAAAATATGATTGAAACAAAATGCGAAAAAAATGTCGAAACAATATACAATGAAAAAGTAATAAAATTTGAAGTTGACGAAAATTACAGCTTTAAAAGCGCAATAACAGAATCAGGAAAAGAAATTTTTGCTGATTTTTGCATACTTGCAACAGGAGCATCTCCAAATGTAGCACTAGCTAAAAATGCAGGCATAAAACTAGGAGTTACAGGCGCTATTGAGGTTGATAATAAAATGCGCACAAATATAGCAAATATTTTTGCATGTGGAGATTGCACTCAAAAATATTGCATAATTACAAGAGAACCCACATACATTGGTTTAGGTACAATTGCAAACAAAGAAGGCAGAGTTGCCGCAATCAATGCCGTTGGCGGAGAAAATTTTGAAAGTTTTGATGGTGTACTAAAATCAACAATCACAAAATTCTATGAATATACAATTTCAAAAACAGGGCTCACCATGCAAGAAGCGCAGCAATACGCAAAAAAAATCAATTTAGAGCCCATTTGTTCATCCATTACAAAAAATGATAAAGCAGGCTATATGCCAAATTCAAACAAATTAACCATTAAACTTGTTGCAGATAAAAGAAGTGGTGAAATTTTAGGCGCTCAAGGAATTGGTTGTATGGGGAATATTTCACAAAGAATTAATACAATAACCTCAGCCTTAAAATCAAGACTAACAATAGAACAATTGCTTCATCTTGATTTAGCTTATGCTCCTCCTTTTTCAAGCTCAATAGATCCTATTTTAACCGCTGCATATCAATTAAAAGAAATGATGAAATTATAGAAAAAAGGATAAGGTGGTGACCTTATCCTTTTAAATACACATACACTTATTTTTAGAGAAGAGCTTATCTTAGTTTGAATTACTATGATAATTTTATTGTTGATGATTGGATTTGAGAGCTTACCGCTTCGCCAACCGACTCGATTTCCGCACTGATTGCTTCTAATTGTGCTTCAATTTCTACTTGTTCTTGATCGAGCATTGTTTCAGTATCATTTGCCTCTTCTTCAATCATTGCAAGTTCATCTTCCCAATTTTGTTTTACCATATTTTTTTGATATTCATAATCTTCTTTAGCTTTGTTCAACTCAATTTGAGCTTGATTATATGCTTCAGTGTCAATACTAGAGCTTGTTGATGATGAACCGGATTCAAGTTCACTTTGTGTTTGTCCTCCTGCTAATACA
Source organism: Candidatus Gastranaerophilales bacterium (assembly GCA_944324915.1). Lineage (GTDB taxonomy): Bacteria > Cyanobacteriota > Vampirovibrionia > Gastranaerophilales > Gastranaerophilaceae > RUG14156. Next base: position 134,266 of record CALUYD010000003.1, read on the forward strand.
GTATCATCGCCTGTTGAAGTTGATGATGCGCTTGTCATAGCGCTTGTTGCAGCATCTCTTTGTGCAGTATAATTTGCATAAAGTGCATTTAATTCTTCTTGCATATCATTTTGAACAACTGTTTGTTCATAATGATACTGCCTTGCCATTTGTCGCTTAGTTCTTGAGATATTTAGCAACTCCATTTGGTAGTCTGCATGTGTTCTCTTGAGCTCAGCTTTCCTTAATGTAAGCGTAACCCATCCCATGATAGTACCTCTTCCCTATTGTTTTGTGTAACGTGTGTGTATTTTTTCCCTACAAAGTAATAAAGTATTTTTTGCTTTAAAAATTGCCTATTTAAAATAATTTAGTTAATATTTCTTAACAAATATATTTTTAGACAAAAAAAATCCCTTTTTAAAAAAGGGATTGAAAATCTGTTTGCTTGATTCTCGTGTGTTTGGTTAGTGTGTTGTTAGTAGTGTGTTTTGTGTGTGAATTAAAACTTTTTGTGGGGGAGGTATTTATGTCTTACATATATATAAAGTATATACTCAATTAAAAATTGCGCAATTGCTTTCTTTTGTTACATTTCTTAACAAATAAAAATTTCTGCACAAAAAAGCCCTCATTTAAGAGGGCTTTAATTATTCATCTATTTTTTTAATTATTATCTTATCATCTTTATAATCCATTATAAGTTTATCATTTTCCTTATAATTACCGCTTAAGATTTCTTCAGCAAGAACATCTTCAACTTTCTTTTGTATAACACGTCTTAAAGGACGAGCGCCATAAGTTTCAGAATATCCTTCTTTTGCTAAATAATCCTTAGCCTCATTTGTAACTTCAATAGATAGATGACGTTCAGACAATCGTTTAAATAGGTCTTTTAACATTAATTCAACAATTTGTCTTATTTCTTCTTGGCTTAAATGAGCAAATACAATAATATCATCAACCCTATTTAAAAATTCAGGCCTAAAGGCTTTCTTAAGCTCTTCATTTACCGTTTCTTTAAGTTTTTCGTATCTATCCTTTTTATCATCGCCTGACACTGAAAAACCAAGTTTTTGAGTATTAGTTATCATACTTGCACCAACATTTGATGTCATAATAATTATAGTATTTTTAAAATTAATATGACGTCCTTTAGAATCAGTCAAACGACCATCGTCTAAAATTTGAAGCATAATATTAAATACATCAGGATGTGCTTTTTCAATTTCATCAAAAAGAACAACAGAATATGGTTTCTTTCTGATTATTTCACACATATTTCCGCCATCATCATAACCCACATACCCTGGAGGAGAACCGATAAGTTTTGATGTAGCATGTTTTTCCATAAATTCTGACATATCAATTCTAACCATGTTGTCTTCAGAACCGAATACAGCTTCAGCCAATGCTTTTGCAAGTTCTGTTTTACCAACACCGGTTGGACCTGAGAATATAAAGCTACCGATTGGTCTATTTGGAGCTTTCAAACCAACACGAGCACGACGTATTGATTTAGCTAAAGATACAACAGCGTCAGATTGACCAATTACACGATTGTGCAATGTTTCTTCCAATTTAAGAAGTTTTTCTGATTCTGCCTCAGTGATTTTTGTAACAGGTATACCTGTAATTGTAGCAATTACTTGTGCAACTTCTTCAACTCCAACAGTTGGTTTATTTTCGTCTTGTTTTTCTCTCCATTGTTCTGATATTTCATGGATTTTTTCTTTTAGCGTTGCTTCATCATCTCTTAAATCAGATGCTCTTTCAAATTCTTGATTTCTAATTGCTTCTTCTTTTTCTTTAATAATTGCTTTTAGCTCTTTATCAAGTTCTTTTCCTTCAGGAGGAAGAGCAGAAACATTAAGACGAACTTTAGAAGCAGCTTCATCAATAATATCAATTGCTTTATCAGGTAAAAATCTTTCAGTAATGAATTTAGAAGACAACTCAGTAGCAGCAACAATTGCCTCATCTGAAATTATTAATTTATGGTGTTCTTCGTATTTTGGTTTTAAACCTTTAATAATTTCTATTGTTTCTTCAATTGATGGCTGATCAACTATTACTGTTTGAAAACGTCGCTCTAAAGCTGAATCTTTTTCGATATATTTTCTATATTCATCTAAAGTAGTAGCACCAATTACTTGAATTTCACCTCTTGATAACGCCGGTTTTAAGATATTTGCAGCATCAATAGCCCCTTCAGCAGCACCTGCACCAATCAAAGTGTGCATTTCATCAATAACAAGAATAATATTTCCTGCATGGCGAATTTCATCCATAATCTTTTTAAGACGTTCTTCGAATTCACCTCTGTATTTAGTACCAGCAATTAATAGTCCCATATCAAGCTGAATAATTTTTTTATTTTCTAAAATATCAGGAACTTCACAATCTACGATTTTTTGTGCCAAACCATGAGCAATAGCAGTTTTACCAACCCCGGGTTCACCAATTAAAACAGGGTTGTTTTTAGTTCTTCTTGCTAAAATTTGTATAACTCTTTCAACTTCTTTTTCTCTACCTACGACAGGGTCAAGCCTTTGTTCTTGAGCAGCAAGAGTTAAATCAGTACCAAATTCATCCAATGACGGAGTTTTAGCAGATTTTGACCCGACACCCGGTGTTGCTAAAGTAGAACCGGATGAGCCTGATGAACTTGTTTTTGTTTCACCAAGCATTTTTATAACGTTTGAACGACATTTATTTAAATCAACCCCAAGATTTTCTAAAACCTTAGCAGCTACACCTTCGCCTTCACGAATTAAACCAAGCAAAAGATGTTCTGTTCCAATATAATTATGTCCCAATTGTCTTGCTTCATCCCAAGACAACTCCAAAACTTTCTTCGCTCTAGGAGTAAAAGGAATTTCTACCGCCACAAAACCGCAGCCTCTGCCTATGATTTTTTCAACTTCTTCACGAGCATCTTTAATATTTACACCCATTGATTTAAGTGTTTTAGCTGCAATTCCTGTGCCTTCGGCAATTAAACCCAAAAGTAATTGTTCAGTACCAACAAAGTTATGTCCAAGCCTGCGAGATTCTTCTTGCGCAAGCATTATTACCCTTATTGCCTTTTCCGTAAATCTTTCAAACATTGAAACTTCCTTATTAAAAAGTTATCTTATCCACATTTTAATATTACAAGAAAAAAATATATATAGCAAGATTAACTAATTATCGAGCATATCTATTCTTCTTTGGTGTCTATCGCCGTCAAAACCCGTATTTAACCAAATATCAACAATGTCTCCAGCTAAACCAATGCCTACAACTTTTTCACCAAAACATAAAACATTAGAATTATTATGAGCTCTTGTCATTTTAGCGCTATATGTGTCAGATACACAAGCTGCTCTTATTCCTTTATATCTATTAGCACACATTGACATTCCTATTCCAGTGGAGCAAATAAGAATACCTCTGTCAAAATTATTGTTTAAAATTTCTTCGCAAACTTTTTTTGCATAAATCGGATAATCACAAGATTGAAAATCATTAGTCCCAAAATCAACTACTTCAATATTTTTTTCAATTAAATAATTATATATATATTTTTTTAAATTTAATCCGCCATGATCAGATGCAATTGCAATTTTCAAAATTCAGCTCCTTATTAAAATATAAAATATTATACAATAATTTTCTTGTAGAAAAAATATTTTTGCGCTAAATTAGTCTTGTAGAGGTATTTTATTTAAAGGATAAAAACTTATGACAGAAAGAAAATTAGTAGGAACACAAGAAATGTTCAAAAAAGCGCTAGCTGGCGGTTATGCTATCGGTGCTTACAACGTAAACAACATGGAAATTTTGCAAGGTATTGCAGAAGCTGCTGAAGAAACTCAATCACCAATCATTCTTCAAGTTTCAGCAGGCGCAAGAAAATACGCTAACCAAACTTACCTAATTAAATTAGTTGAAGCTGCCCTAGCTACAACAACAGTACCTATCGCACTTCACTTAGACCACGGTGCTGATTTTGAAATTTGTAAAGCTTGTATCGATGGCGGATTTTCATCTGTTATGATAGACGGTTCAAGATTCCCTCTTGAAGAAAATATCGCATTAACTAAAAAAGTAGTTGATTATGCTCATGCAAGAGGAGTTTCAGTTGAAGCTGAACTTGGTAAATTAGCAGGAGTTGAAGATGATGTTAAAGTACATGCAAAAGATTCAACATACACAGATCCAGCTGAAGCTGCCAGATTTGTTAAAGAAACAGGCTGCGATTCATTAGCTGTTGCAATCGGTACTTCACACGGTGCATACAAATTCTCAGGCGAAGCTAAACTAGACTTCGAAAGATTAGCTGAAATTAAAAAAGCAGTTAACGAAGCAGTCGGATATGACTACCCTCTAGTTCTTCACGGTTCATCTTCTGTACCTAAAGAATTTGTTGAAAAATGTAATAAATTTGGCGGTAAATTACCAAACGCACAAGGTGTTCCAGAAGATATGTTAGCTTATGCTTCAAAACACGGTGTAGCTAAAATCAATATTGATACAGACTTAAGATTAGCAATGACATCAACAATCAGAGAATTCTTTATTGAACATCCTGATAAATTTGACCCACGTGAATACATGGGACCAGGAAGAACAGCAGTTAAAGAAATGGTAAAACATAAAATGGTTGATGTTCTTGGAACTGCAGGTCACGCTCAAGACTAATTTAATATATCTAAATATAAAGCGGCAAGTTAACACTTGCCGCTTTTTGCATTAAAATACTCTTTAATTTTAGACTGTCAAGGCAATTATTACTAAATTTAAAGATTTTAAAAAATTTTTACGTTATGCAACATTTGCGTATTTTTTAGTTAGCTTATGCTATAACAATAATAACAAAACACAACGTGATATTATTTATGGGGGAAATAAATGAGCCAATATCTAAGCAAAGAAGAAATCAAACAATGGAGAAGCTCTTTAGAAAAAATCACTCTTGAAGAATACGCAAGGAAATTAGGAAAAGTTTTAGAAGAAAATAAGCAAACAAGCGATATTATCGATATCGTAATGCAAAACGAAAAAAGATTATATACATCAAAAGAAAAAACATCAGCTCAAAAACAAATACTTAAAGTTGCTGCAAAAGCTCAAAAAGTACAAGATAAAATAATTAATAATACACAAGAAAATTCACTAAAAAATATAAAATCAAAACTTACTTGTAAAAAACCTCTAACTGCTAGAGAAGAGGCCGTTTTAGCTCATTTTGCTCAAAATAAAGGTGAAATAGTTTATGCTAAAGATTTAGCTGCAATTTTGAATTTACCTACTGATTATGTATACAAATACATTAAAAACTTAAGAACAAAAATAGCTCAAGACGTTCTTCAAAACGCAACAAAAGGCGGATACATATTTAATATATAAAATAATATTAACAATTTGCCTTATATAATCCATATTTTATAATTAAACTATGGATATCCTGAATAAAAGTTTAAATATAATTGATGACATTATCAATAATACAAATGTTCAAAATCTTGATTTTTATGAAAATGTATTAAAGATAATGTCATCTTTATATGATAAAAATTTTTCACTCGGCATTTTCTTTTGCGAAAATACGGGCTATAACTTAAAAACCGCAATAAAAAATAATATTTTTATCAAAAACTATAATTTTAAATACGATATTCAAGATTTTTTAACCAACAATCAAAAATATATTGAATTATCAACAAAAGATGATGAGCTTTTTTATAAAAACACTTTAATTACAAAATTATCTATTAAAGAATCTGTTTTTGGCTTTATGATTGTAAGCTCAAATAATCAAATAACAAACGAAATAAAATCAAGTTTTCTTGCTTTGGTAAATATAATAAGCTACAAAATTAAAGACTACGAATTAAATGAAGTATTTAAAATTCAGCTAAAAGCAATGCAAGAAGCAATTATAGAAAAAGAAGCAATGTATGATGTTGTAAAAAAACAACACAAAAAGCTCCAAGAACTCGATAAAACAAAAAATTTATTTCTTGCTAATATCTCACACGAATTAAGAACACCATTAAATGCTATTATTGGTTTTTCTCAAGCGCTAGATAGCAAAATTTTTGGTGATTTAAATGAAAAACAAGCAGAATACATTAAAGATATACAAATATCCAGCTTACATCTTTTAGGTATGATTAATGAAATACTTGATATATCAAAACTTGAAGCTAATGCTATGAAATTTAATCCTGCAAAATTAAATTCAACCCAAGCTATACAAGAGGTTATTAATATATTAGAACCTTTATATCAAAATAAACAAATAAAAGTAATATTTAAAAACGATTGCAATTATGAAATAAATGCAGATTATCAAAAATTTCAACAAATTCTTTATAATCTATTATCAAACGCAATTAAATTTACGGGCAAAAACGGCAAAATTGAAATAATTCAAGAAACAAAAAACAAAGATTATATTTTAAAAATAAAAGATAACGGTATAGGAATAGAAAAAAAATATCACAATAAAATATTCAAAAAATTTGTTCATATAGATAATATTTATTCTAAAAGCCAATCTTCAACAGGCTTAGGCTTACCTATTACAAAAGAACTAGTAAAACTTCATAATGGCAAAATAACACTTGAAAGCGAATTAAACAAAGGAACAACTTTTACAATGGAGTTTAAAAAAATATTATTATGAAAAAAATCCTTATTGTTGAAGATAACGAATTAAATATGAAACTTTTTTATGATATTTTGCAATATCAAAAATATACTCCCAAAAAAGCAATGGATGGATTGTGTGCTTATAACCTTATAAAATCTGAAAAATTTGATTTGATAATCTTGGATATTCAACTACCCAAAATGACAGGTTTTGAGCTTTTAGAAAAATTAAAAAAAGAAAACATTCAAACTCCGCCAATTATAATAGCTTCAGCTTGCGCTATGGATTCAGACAAACAAAAAGCAAAAGAATTTGGAATAGAAGACTATATCACAAAACCAATTGATATAAATAATTTTGTCAAAACAGTAAAACAAAAACTCGGTGAAATATAATGCTTGCAGATTATCACATACATACAAATTATAGCGAAGATTCTTCAGTTGATATGGAAGATTATATTTTGCAAGCAATTAATCTTAAATATGGCGAAATTTGCTTTACTGACCACATAGATTACGGCACTCCATATTCATTTTGTTGCGATGTGAAAAATTGCCTTAAAAACATTAATTATTTTAAAGAAAAATATAAAAACAAAATATCAATAAAATTCGGTATGGAATTTGGTGCTCAAGCTCATCACAAAAATTATTTTGAAAACATTTTCAAACAATATGCTTTTGATTTTATTATTTTATCATTTCACACAATAGACGATAAAGAATTATGGGATAGAAGTTTTCAAATGGGAAAAACACAAGCCCAATACAACAAGGAATACTACGAAGAAATTTATAAAACAATAAACGTATACAACAATTACAGTGTTTTAGGACATTTAGATTTAATTCGAAGATATGATGATTATGGCGAATATCCTTTTTGCTATTCAAAAGAAATAATTGAGCAAATTTTAAAAACAGCAATTAATAACAACAAAGGAATTGAGCTAAATACTTCATCTTCAAGATATAAATTAAAAGATTTAATGCCGTCAGTTGATATTTTAAAATTTTACAAAGAATTAGGCGGAAAAATAATTACAATAGGTTCCGATTGTCATAGAGTTTGTGATTTTGGATACAAAATAAAAGAAATGAAAGATTTTTTAAAAAGCATAGGTTATGAATTTTTTTGCACTTTTGATAAAATGCAACCGATTTTTCATAAGCTATAATTTATTTTGCTAAAACTTTTTTTGTTTTTAAATTTTTACATACACCGCAATCATTGCATCTTACTTCGCAAGGTATTGTTGAAATTGCATTTTGCGCTTTTTTATATTCACCCAAAAGCCAAGTTTTATCAACGCCATAATCCACAATTTCCCAAGGTAGTATTTCATCTTTAGAAAATTCTTTCGATGTTAAATCTTCAATTGAAATATTTAATTTTTCTTCAATTTTTTTATATAAATCAAAATCTAAATTTTCATCCCAAGATTCTAAATAAGCATTATTTTTATATAATTCATAAATAAAATCAGCAATTTTTTCATCCCCACGAGAGAAAAACGCTTCTAATTGCGACATTTTCGGATTATGAAAATTAAATCTCACATTTTTTAATTTATTTTTTAAATCTCTTAGATAATTGATTTTATTATTAATTTCTTCAATCGTATTTTGTCTTGCCCATTGAAAAGGTGTATGAGGTTTTGGCACAAAAACAGAAATAGAACAAGTAATTTGAGGATACTTTAAGCCATTTTTTCTACATGCAAGATTTACTTCTTCAATTAAATCTACAATACCATCTAAATCGCTATATTGTTCAAAAGGCAAACCTATTACAAAATAATATTTTATTTTGTTCCAACCGTTTTTAATACAAGAAATTGTTGCATTAATTATTTGCTCTTGAGATAAATTTTTATTTATAATATCTCTCATTCTTTGAGTTCCGGCTTCCGGAGCAATTGTAACACTTGCTTTCTTTTCGCCTGCTGCTAAATTTGCAAGCTCCAAAGAAAACCTATCTGCTCTTTGAGATGGCAGAGAAACATTTATACCGCTACCTTTATAATAACAATTTAAGTCAGACAATATTTCTTCAATTTGCCCATGGTCATTTGATGATAAAGATAATAGCGAATATTCATCATAGCCCGTATTTTTAACATATTTTTTAGTTAGCTCAACTATATCTTCTTTTTTTCTTTCTCGAATTGGAAGATTTATGTGTGACGCTTGACAAAAACGACACAATCTGCCACAACCCCTTCTTAATTCAACTATTGCTCTATCATGAACAGATGTAAAATGTGGTATCGGGGAATTAATCGGATGATTTTCTTTTGATAATTGAGCTATTCTTTTTTTTGTTTTTTTGTGAACCAAAGGAGCATAAACCCCCTCGATTTTTGCCAATTCTTCAATAATTTCTTTTCTTGATAATTTGTTTTTTAAAGATATATATTTTTCTAAAACTTCAATATTAACATCTTCGCCATCACCTATAATAAATATATCAATAAATTTGCTCATAGGATTTGGATTAGATGTGCAAGGTCCGCCTGCTAAAATTATCGGATGAGCATCATTTCTATCTTTCGATAATACAGGAATATTTGATAATTCAAGCATTTTTAATACAGTTGAATAACACATTTCATATTGAAGTGCAAAACCTATTATATCAAACTCCATAGGTTTTCTTTTGGATTCAAGCGCATATAGTGTTTTATTGTTTTTCTCTAATAATTCTATAAAATCTTTGTCAGGTGCATAAATTCTATCGCATAATAAATTTTCTTTTTTATTGATTAAATCATATATAATTTTATGTCCAAAATTACTTATCCCAATTTCATATTTATCAGGAAAAGCAAAAAGAAATTTACCTTTCGCAAGGTTAAAATCTTTATCGTATGAACCAAATTCATCACCAATATATCTTGATGGGCGCTCGATTTGATATAAAATATCACCGTATTCATTTAAAAAATTATCATCTATCATAATTTAATTAAACAATAAACAAAAAAGAAAATAATGTTAAGTTATGTTAAGAAAATAATAACAATTAAGCAATAAATAAACAAAAAAATACTTTATTATTATGTAGGTTAGTTTAAAAATTTAATTAGGTTAGGAGTGTTAGATTATGGGATGGGTTTTACTATCTTTAAGAAGGAACGAATTGCAATCCTCAATTCAGGAAAAGCAATACGAACTACTTCAATTAAGTAATCGACTAAGAAAGTTAGCCAATTTCTCAAGCTCTATTGGTGATGGTCAAATAACACCAAGCGAAATATCATCAGTTGGATCCGAATTATTTGGCGATGCTCTTGATTATATGGGCTATTCAAATGAAGCAGCAATGGAAGCGGCACAATTACAAACAGATTACTATTCAACTGCATACTCTGATGTTACAGCAGAGCAATATTACAACAACCCCGGATTATCTGCTCAAGCATCATTATACTTTGATGAAACAGGGGCGCTAAATACAGAAACAATGTATTGGGAATTTTACGAACAAGCTCTTGAAGATTATGCAAATACGGTTATTATGCCAAAATTGAAAGAGTTAGAAACAGAATTACAAAATGAAAAAACAGAAATGGAAGCAGAACTTGAATCTGAAGAAGCTGAACTAGAAACAGTAAAAGAAAGCATTTCTCAAAATATTCAAAACAGCACAATTAAATTATAATTTAACTAATTCCAAATCCTAATTAAACTATAACCTAAAAATACTCGCCAAAAGGCGAGTTTTTTTTATTTAAAACAAAGATTTTTATTTTACAAAAAACTTCATTTATGTTAATATATCTTCAAAATAATAAATATTTTGTAATGTTATTAACAATTAAAATAAGTAAGGAAGAAAGATGACCAAAGACATTCAAGGTGAACAAGCTGACTCAAAACAAAAAATCCTTGTTGTTGATGATGAAGCAAGTATCAGAAGAATCTTAGAAACTCGTCTTAAAATGGCAGGCTATAACGTAGTAACTGCAGAAGACGGTGAAGAAGCAGTTGAACTATTCAATAAAACAAATCCTGATATCGTTATTTTAGACGTTATGATGCCAAAAATGGACGGTTATGGAGTTACAAGAGAAATCAGAAGAGTATCAGACATTCCTATCATTATCCTAACAGCCTTAGGAGATGTTTCAGAAAGAATTACAGGTTTAGAACTTGGTGCTGATGATTATGTTATTAAACCATTCAGCCCAAAAGAACTTGAAGCTCGTGTTAAAGCAGTATTAAGAAGAACAGTTAGCAAAGATATCACTGTTCCAACAGGTAAAACAACTAAAAATGTTATTACAACAGGAAATATCAAAATTGATACAGCAAGACGCCAAGTTTATCGCAAAAACGAAAGAATTCGCTTAACAGGCATGGAATTTAGTTTACTAGAATTACTTGTAAATAACTCAGGCACTGCTTATTCAAGAAATGAAATTCTACAACACGTTTGGGCATATCCGCCGGATCATAGAATTGATACTCGTGTTGTTGATGTACACATTTCAAGATTACGTTCTAAATTAGAAACAGACCCAGCTAATCCGGAGTTAATTCTAACTGCTCGTGGAATTGGCTATATGTTTCAAAGAATAGGCTAAGATATAGTTATAATAAATAAAAAGGCAGATAAGACTCTGCCTTTTTATTTTTGGAAGATTAAAATGATAGATTTAATAAAACAAGAAAGTTTAACAAACTCTAAAAAAATATTAATTATAGGAGTATTCCACGGAGATGAACCGCAAGGAGAATACTTTATAAATACATATCTTGAAAAATCAAAAGAAATAGGTAAAAATAGCCTTTATTTTATACCAAGACTAAATTCAACAAACACCAGAAAAAATAAAAACGGCGTAGATTTAAACAGAAATTTTCCTACCAAAAATTGGATATTAGCTGAAAACAATGATTACTTTGGCGGATTTAGCGCAAATAGTGAAGAAGAGACAAAATTTCTTGTTGATTTATTAGAAAAAAATGATTTTAGTGCAATAATTACAATCCATGCACCATATAAAACAGTAAACTACGATGGTCCGGCGGAAAAATTAGCGCAAGAAATTTCAAAAATAATCGGTTATCCAACATCAGATGATATTGGCTATATGACGCCCGGAAGTTTTGGAACATATTGCGGAAAAGAAAGAAGTATTCCAACAATCACAATTGAAATTGACGAAGAAGAAGATATAAATCTACTAAATCAAAAATTCCATAAATTATTTGATTACCTTAAAAATGATTATTAATTAGCAAGCTCAATTCTTTTCTTTTCGCGAATTAATTTATCATAAACCCAATCAGGAACAAAATTTTTACCCATTAAAATTGTTCCGTGGTTCAATGAAGGTGCATGAAAATCAGAACCACCTGTTACAATCAAACCATATTTTTCAGCCAAAGTTGAAAAATGTTCAACAGCAGCAGGAGAATGCTTTCTGTGATATGCTTCAATTCCTCTTAAACCATAATTTACAAGTTCACATGCTAATTTATCCGCTATATCAACATCAATAGGATGAGCAAAAACAGGAATTCCTGATGCTTCTGCTATAATTTCTACTGCATCGTGCGGAGAAACAGTTTTTCTTTCTACATAAACATCAGAATTATTATTGATAAATTTTGCATACGCTTCCATTATATTAGCACTTCCGCCACAAGAAGTTATAGCTCTTGCTATATGAGGTCTGCCGATTGAGCCCATAGGTGCAACAAGTTTTTGAACATCTTCAAATTTTATTCTAATTCCTTCTTTTTTAGATAACAACTCAATAATTTGATGGGTTTGCTCAATTCTGGCTTTTTGTTGAAAATTGATTAAATCAACAAATTGGGAATTATTTTTATCCATAAAATAGCCTAAAATATGAACTTCATAACCCTTATATATAGTATTAATCTCAACACCGGGTATAATTTCTAAATTGAAGTTATTTTTATCAACATAATCTTGAGCGATTTTATGAGATAAAACATTATCATGATCAGTTAGCGCAATACAATCAAGACCGCACTCAAGTGCAGTGTCGACAATTGTGGCAGAATCTAACATTCCATCAGAATAAGTTGTATGGATGTGTAAATCAATCTTCACTTTCCTTTTCCTCATCTTTAGTATATTCAAAACTTATTCTATTAATACTTTTAGCACAATTATTGAAAAATTCAATTTCACAGGCGTTAAGTATATAAGGTGAAGATGTTTCGACTTCAAATCTTTCAGGAATTGATGTAATTAATCGTCTCAAGGAAGCAATGTATTCCATACCAATTACACCATTTTTACTTCCGCAAAATCCAACATCGCTTTGATATGCGCATTTATCTTTTAAAATAATACAATCAGCAGTAGGTACATGCGTATGTGTTCCAACAACGGCACTTGCTCCTAATTCTGCTGCATAATTTGCAAAACAAATTTTTTCAGCGGTTGCTTCAGCATGAAAATCAACAAAAATTATTTTATTTTCTAAATCTAATTCATTTTTTAACTGATTGATTAAATCTTCAAACGCTTTAAAAGGACAATCAATCGGAGGCATAAAGGTTTTACCAAGCAAATTAACAACAATAATCTTGTCATTAAATATTCTATACCCTACACCTTTTGTATCCTTATGATAATTATAAGGACGAATTAAAGCAGGGCTTTCATCAATATAATTAACTATTTCACGCTTATCCCAGATATGATTTCCTGATGTCATTGCATTTATTGAACAAGCTAAAAGTTCATCATGGTTTTTCTTAGTTAAACCAAAACCATGGCTTGCATTTTCAACATTTGCAATTACAAAATCATATTTTTGCGCATTATTCTCGTCAACAAGAAATTTTTTTACAACTTCTCGTCCTGCACGTCCTACAATATCACCTATAAATAATAGTTTGAAATTTTCTGACATTTACAAAATTGCTTATTTTGCAATTTCGGTAACTCTTGCTTCTCTTACAACGGTTACTCGAATTTGACCAGGGTACTCCAATTCATCTTCAATTCTTTTTGCAATGTCACGAGCCAACTTTGCACTTGCAACATCATCGAAAACTGAAGGCTGAACAATAACCCTAACCTCTCGACCTGCTGACACGGCAAATGTCTGCTTAATGCCTTCATAGCTGTTAGCAATTTCTTCCAGCTTTTTAAGGCGTTTAATATAGATTTCAAGCGTATCACGACGAGCACCGGGGCGACCGGCTGAAATAGTATCAGCGATTTTGACTAAAGCATCAGTTAAACTATTACAAGCAACATCATCATGATGAGCTTCAATAGCATGAATAACTGCTTCTTTTTCGCCATATCTTCTAGCCAAGTCTGCGCCAAGTTGAACATGTGTTCCTTCTTGCTCTTGGTCAACTGCTTTACCGATATCATGTAAAAGACCGGCTCTTTTTGCCAATTTAACATCTGAACCCAATTCAGCAGCAAGCATTCCTGCTATTTGACCTACTTCAATTGAGTGTTTTAAAACATTTTGACCATAGCTTGTTCTATAATATAAGCGTCCAAGTGTCTTTGAAAGCTCTTTGTTAAGGTTCATAATTCCAAGGTCAACGGCTGCACGTTCACCTTCTTGTTTAATTTTATTTTCAATTTCTTTTAAAGATTTCTCGTAAACTTCTTCAATTCTAACAGGGTGTATTCTGCCGTCTTGAATTAATTTTTCAATAGTTAATTTTGCAACTTCTCTTCTGATTGGATCAAATGAAGATAATACGACAGCTTCAGGAGTATCATCAATAATTAAATCAACCCCTGTTAATGTTTCAAGGGTTCTGATGTTTCTACCCTCACGTCCAATAATTCTTCCTTTCATTTCATCAGATGGAAGAGAAACAACGCAAACGCTTGTTTCAATGACTTGTTCAATTGCGCATTTTTGCATTGTTTGAGATAATATTTCTCTTGCTTGTTCTTCTGCGGTTTCTTTTATTTTTAATTCATTTTCACGAATTAATTGTATTTGCTCATTAGCAAGTTCATCTTTTAATTGCGCAAGAAGTGTAGCCTTAGCTTCATCACGAGACATTTGAGCAACACGCTCAAGTTCTGTTATTTGCTTTGCAATAGCGTCAGCTAAATAATCTTCCTTTTGTTCTAATTCGGCATATTTTCTATCAAGCGCAACTTCTTTATTTGTAACTTCTTGCCTGATTGAATCAATCTCATCTTGCCTTTTAGATAATTCATTTTGAATTTTGCTAAATTCAGAGCGTTTATTTCTCTCTAATTCATCCAACTCCATTCTTTCTTTATGAAGTTGTTCTTTTGCTGAAATTAACGCTTCTTTCTTTAAAAATTCTTCTTTTTCTTTGAAGTCCTCAATATATTTTTGTTCATTTTTTTCAAGAACTTCAACTTTTGCCTTTTGTCTAACAAATAGCATAGTAGTCATTGCACATGCCAGAACTAGTATTGCTATTATTATGTAAAATAAAGTACTAATTGTCCTAATCCTCGTCTAATGTGTATCATGCGATAGACCAATAACATTTATTATTTAATTTTATATATGAAAAATGATATAAGCCATCTTAACAATTTAATTCTACCATAAGAATTGAAAATTGAATACAGTTTAACATTTGTTAAAATTTCCACTCAAATGTTTGATTTATTATTCAAATAAAATGATAAAATATAATTGTTGACTTAATCATTTTTATTATTAAATATTTAAAAAAGGATTAATTATGCTATCAAATTTAGTTTCTTTAATTACAAAATCGCTATCAAGCACAAATACAACTTCTGTAAAAAGAATAAGCCAAAAATCAAACAATCCTTTTTCACAAAGTGAAAACGAAAATCCTTTTTTAACAACAACATTTGGCTCAAGTGCCACATACGGCAAAAATCAACCCGTAGCAGGCGGATATTTTGCCGGATATTATAACGGAAAACCTAATATTGTAGGCAGAAAATTATTTATTGAAGTTTAATTTCGTTTTTATACATTTTTTCTTCTTTTGCAATTGCCGGATTTTCATTTGTTCCATATAAAACTTTTCTTAAAAATATGGTTAATTTAGGCTGAATTACGCCCATAATTCCTGCTGCAATTAATATGTTTGCAACAACAGCAAAAGTTTTAAATATTTTTGATTGCTTTAAATTACCCATATTTTTTGCCATGTCTTCAAAGTTATCCAAAGCATTTTTTATAGCTTTTTCATCAATTGGTTTTATTACGCTTAGTGCATTTTTATCTTTTGTAAGCGAAATCAAACCTTCATTTTGAAGCAATGTCATAACAGGATTTTTAACATCAATTTTAGATAAAGTATCTATTATATTATTAGAATTTTTAAGCTCTTGAATTGATGGCTTAGCTTTTTTAATTAAATCATCCAGGTTATTTGCAAATAGATTTTTAGGGTCTAATTTTATAGGGGTTTTCATTATTTCGCCCAATTTTTCAAATCCTAATTGAATAGGTTTTGCTAATCCGTATATAAATATAATTTGACACAACTCCTTAAAAGCAACCTCAAATCTTTCTTCTTTTCTTGCTTCTTTTAATCTTGTTAAAGTTATAACACCATCTAATATCATAGTGTTTTTAATAGGATTATACATAAATTCGGATAATCCGCCTTTAAAAGAAATTTGATTATTATTTATATATTTATCAAACTTTTTATTTTCATTTACAGCATTTTCTATTGTTTTAGAATTAAAAGATAACTTATGCGCTATATTTTCTTTTTTAATTCTATCTGATGTGGTTTTTTGTTTGTATTTAATAATCTTACCTAAAGCAACAGCAGCAATAGTTGTTGCTATTACAAATTTTCCAATTGCAAACCCTTTATACATTTGAGCATTTGTAAATTTCTTTAAAACAGGGTTAAAATTATTCAAATTATCAAACAAGGTTTTTTCTTCACCTTGTGCGATTTTAGAAATAGTCTTAAAATTTTCTTTATTATCCAATAATCTTGGGTCAAATTTAGAATTTAATTTAAACAAAGGGTAAACACTAAAATCAATAAGTTTTTTAATTGCAGGAATGGCAAAAAGCCAAATCGCACCTGTGCCGAATTCTTCTATCGCTTTTTCTCTGGCGTCATCTTTTCCGCCATTTTTTTTATATGTATAAACCGTTGCGCCATCGCCAATCCAATCTTTTATAACCATCGCAGCAAGCGAATCATCATTATTGGCGAGTCCTGATAGCAGTTTAATAGAATTTTTTGTTGCTAATGCTGAAATTTTCATTTATTCTCCTTTTTAATTATAGTCCCCAAATTAAGTTCATAAGTTTTTGAACTCGTCGATTAATAATAGAATTTAATGTTAGTTTTTTCATTTTTCCTCATTTCTATTTTTTGCAATAAAAAAGACCTCATAAAGAGGTCTTTTTGCATATTTTCTAAATTGATTATTCTTTTTCAATAGGAATGCAAACAAGTCCTCTTTCTTCTAAAGAGAACAAACGTCGCAATAATACAGTTAATAATTTAATCATTTAATTACCTCAAATGTGACTGCAAAAAAAATTATACTATATAATCATAACTTTGTCTACCGTACAAAAAAATTATTCTTGAATTAATTTTGCTTTGTAAGTATCAATAATTTTTTTTGAAAAATTATCTTTTTGTTCGTCATTTAAAAATTTTATTTTATCAATATTAGTCTTTAATTTTTCCTTTATATTTTCATCCAATTCAAGCTCATTAAGTTGATTTTGAGTAATCTCAACAGGTTTATCTTCTTTATAATCAGATAATGTTTCAGGAATAGAAGCAGCATAATTTTTATAGCTAAAAATTATATCCTTAATTTCAATTCCTAAAGGCATTGAATAAGAATTGATATTTTTAATAATTTTTGCTTTATAAAGACTAAGTTCTTGAACTAAAACAGGGCTTTTTGCGCTAACATATAATTTTTGAAATTTAATAGCATAAGGTTTTGTATATTTTGCAAACTTAGCCCCTACAATATTATTCCAAAAAGAAAATATTGTTGATTGCTTAATAATCTGCCCAAACTTTTGACCTTTAATGCTCTCCCCAAAAGCCGTCTTGTTAAGTAATTCCCCTATATGAGTTGTAGGATTATTTTTCTTCATGTCTCAATTATACAACAGCCACCTTAAAATTATAAGGTGGCAAATTGTATAATTTACAATATTAATTAATTTATTATAGTCCTGCTTTTTTCAAAAGAACTTCTGTCATTTGTGTTTCTTCCCAAGGAATAGAAAAGTCTTCTCTTCCTACATGACCATAAGCAGCAAGTTTTTGATAAAATTTACCGCCATTTTTAGCAGGTAAATTTCTTAAATCAAATTGTTTAATAATTGCAGCAGGTCTTAAATCAAATGTTTCAGAAACAATTTTTGATAGTTCTTCATCGCTGATTTTACCTGTGTCAAAAGTATCAACTAATACAGATACAGGTTGAGCACGACCGATTGCATAAGCTAATTCTATTTCGCATTTTTCAGCTAATCCAGCTTTTACAATATTTTTAGCTACCCAACGAGCAGCATAAGCTGCTGAGCGGTCAACTTTGGTTGGATCTTTTCCGGAAAAAGCACCGCCGCCATGACGAGCGTATCCGCCATAAGTATCAACAATGATTTTTCTTCCTGTTAAACCAGCGTCACCTTGAGGTCCGCCTATTACAAATCTTCCTGATGGGTTAATTAAATATTTAGTTGTTTCATCAGGTTTTACATCGTAATTTTCAAATACAGGTTTTATAACCAATTCAATCATATCTTTTCTTATGATTTCTTGAATTTTTTGATTGTCTTCAACACCGTTTACAACAGGATCATGTTGAGTTGAAATAACAATTGTATCAATTCTTTTTGGTTTACCGTCTACATATTCAACAGTAACTTGGCTTTTGCCATCCGGTCTTAAATAATTAACTCGTCTTTGTTTTCTGATTTCAGCTAATCTATAAGCTAATTTATGAGCTAAAGCGATTGGCATTGGCATTAATTCAGGTGTTTCATTACAAGCATAACCAAACATAATACCTTGATCGCCTGCGCCAATGTCAAGTGTTTCTTCTTTTGATGTATCAGCATTATCAGAGCGAGTTTCCAATGCTTTATTAACACCGCCGGCGATATCTGTTGATTGTTCATCGATTGAAGTTAAAACAGCACAAGTTTTGTAATCAAAACCGCCACCTTCTTCGCCATTATATCCGATTGATTTAATTGTGTTTCTAACAACTGTTGGAATATCAACATAGCAATTAGATGTAATTTCACCGCATACAAGAGCCATACCTGTTGTAACAGTAGTTTCTGCTGCAACTCTTGATTTTGAATCCTTAGTTAAAAATTCATCTAAAATAGCGTCTGAAATCTGATCGCATACTTTATCAGGATGTCCTTCAGTAACTGATTCAGACGTAAATAAAAAGTTTTTTAATGTCATCTTTTTCTCCTTAATTTATCTATACCGGTAAGGTTTTTAATTCCGACCCGATAACAACATTGTAAAAAACATTATATTACAAATAAAAAATATTTTTTAGTCATATAACTTTTTTACAATTCTTAAAATATGTTTTTCGATATATTCATTTTTCTTATTAATCTGTTTTTAATAATATATAGTACTAACATGAAAGGCATTTTATGACATTAAGTCCTATCAACCAAAAATATATACAAACAACAAAAGCAAATAACGCTAATACCGCTTCTGTTAATGTTGCACCTAAAGTTAATGTAGGGCAACCACAAGATAGCGTTGAATTATCTACAAATAAAAAACAAGGTTTAATTGATAAAATTAAAGCTAATAAAAAAATTCTTATTCCAACTGCAATAGGAATAGCTGCGCTAGCAGGCGGAGTAATTTATGGTATTAAAACAGGAAAAATAAGTTTTAAAGGTAATATTAAAGAAAGAGCTAACGAAATAATTGAAGAAGGCAATAAAATCAAACAAAGAGGTGCTGAATTAGTTGAAGAAGCGCAAAAACAATATGATGAAGTTTTAGAACTTATAAAAAAAGGTGAAAAAAATGGTAAAAATGGTTTTGAAGATTTTAGCGAAGGCTCAAAACTAATTAAATTCAGCGGTGATGAACTTGAAAAAACAATAAGAGAATATGAGGGCGACAAACTTTTAAGAGAAGCTGATTTTGAACTTTTCGGACAAGATTATCGCATAACTACAATTAGCAAAAATATTGAAGACCTAGAAGATGGAACAGAAAAAATAAAAGAATTATTTGCCTTTAAAAATGATAAAATTGAAGGATATTATAAAAATGCAACAATAAACAAAGATGATTCAGTACATTATGCAGAAGGATTTACCTTTAAAAATGATAAAATTAGACAATATTTTAAAAATATAACAATAAACAAAGATGGTTCAGGACATTTTGCAGAAGTATTTGCCTTTAAAAATGATAAAATTGAAAGATATTATAAAAACTATAAAATAAATGCAAACCACAAAGAAAGTTGGGAGCAAAAATATATACGAAACGAACAAGGTGAACTTGTAAAAGCATAACTATATCAAAAAAGCTTCTCTAAAAATTTTAAAATAGAGAGGCTTTTTAATATAATAGCAATTTTTAAACTTCAGCATTTTTATATAAGTAAAATCCAAAGGAAAATAAAGTGCTAAGCCCCATCAACCAAAAATTAATACAAAATCAAAAAAGCGACAAGCCAATTGTAAACCCAAGCAAAATTACTTCTGATGCGCAAATTAAAAAAGATACGCTTGAGCTTTCCGAGAAAGAAAAAAATAAGCAGACTCTCATTAATTCAATAATTAGCGCACTTACTTTTGTAGGAGCTTTTCTTGTTGTTGATACAATAGTTTTTCTAATTAAGTTAAATTACTCCGGTTTTAACATAAATAAGATTATAAAAAACGCAGCAAAAGAATTCAATGAAGTTAGCGAAATAATTAAAAAAGCAAAATCAAACGATTATAGCAATGATACCAATGGAGCTATAACTCGAATTTTTGGTCAAATAAAAGGATATGGCGCAAAATTTCTTGAAGAACATCAAAATGGCAAAATAATAAGAAGAACAGAATTTAATCCTGAAGATGGAACAATTTATAATATAACAAAAAACTTTAAAAGAATATCTGAAGATATTTATGGAGCAGAAGAAAGATATATGTTTAAAAATGGTATTTTAAGCCATTTTGCAAGAAATTGCGCAAGAAACAAAGATGGAAGCGAATACATAGAAGATTTATATGAATTTGCAAACGGTAAAATAAAAAAACATCTCAAAAATATGAAATTAACACCATTTCAATTCAAAAATACTAATTAGCAATTTTTTTGACTTTTTTGTTTTATAAGTTATATAAAAAATATAAAGGATAACAAATGACAATAATAAATTTTAAGCCTAGCGCTTGGCAAGATGGCAAAATAGATAAAGCTCAAAATATACAACAAAAAAGATACGATAGTTCAACTTTTGTAGATTACGACTTGGATTCTGAAGATAAATTCATAAAAACTCTAACGCCAAGTCAAGCAACAAAAGCAAGCAAAGAAAGCGAACCATACGACAGAGCAAAATATGTTTTATGCGAAGCGATAATGGAAAGAAATGAAGTTGCAAACATAATTGAATATGGTGCAAAGAAAAATTATGCAGATTTAGAAAGTCCAAGCGGTTATATAACATTTGATTTTGAATCAGACCCATTAGGCAGAGGAATTATGTTTGAATGTGATAAAAAAGGAAGAATTTTAAGAGAAACCACATTCATTGAAGAAACCGGCGAAATTTATAAAATTATCACATCAGAGCAAAAAATTAACGCTCATTCAAGACAAAAGAAAAAAGGATACAACCAAATTACTTTCTTTAATTATGATGAAAGTCATATAGAAGTTAAAAAAGGAGTTAAAAAAGGTCTATTAGGAACAATAGTGAATGAATTTTTTGGATTTGAAAAGGGCGAACCAAAATTCTATAAAGTAGACTATAATCCGAATTCTGACAACAAAAATTGTAAACAAGAATACATATTTTAATAAATAATTTGGTAAAAACATTATGTTTATTTTATAATCTTCCTTGCGAGAACTAAAATCGAGAGGAAGAATATGGAATTAACATATAAAAAGCAAAGTTGCACCTATTTAACAGAAAACGACATCAATAAAGAAACTGTTTTAGCAGGTTGGGCAAGCACAATTCGTGACCTTGGCGGTATAATTTTTGTTGAATTAAGAGATAAAACAGGTTTATTTCAACTTGTAGCAGACCCTCAAGTTAATCCTGAAGTTCATGCTATATTATCAAAAATTAAACCTGAATATGTTATACAAGCAGAAGGTAAAATTTCTAAAAGACCTGATGAAACAGTTAATGAAAAACTTAAAACAGGTACTATTGAAATGTATCCTGCAAAAGTTACCGTTTTATCAAGCGCTCAAACATTACCGTTTGTTCTTGATGATGACAATGTTTCAGAAGATGTACGTTTAAAATATCGTTATTTAGACTTGCGTCGTGAAAAAATGATGCAAAATTTCCAACTTCGCCACAATATCGTTAAAGCAATTCGCAACTACTTAAACGATTTAGATTTTATGGAAGTTGAAACTCCGATTTTAATTAAAGCAACTCCTGAAGGTGCTCGTGATTATTTAGTTCCATCAAGAATTCATGACGGAAAATTCTATGCACTTCCACAATCTCCACAAATTTTCAAACAACTTTTAATGGTTGCAGGTTTTGAAAAATATTACCAAATTGCAAAATGCTTTAGAGATGAAGATTTAAGAGCAGATAGACAACCTGAATTTACTCAAGTTGATATGGAAATGTCATTTGTTAATCAAGATGATGTAATTAAAATGACAGAAGGCTTAATTGAACACGCATTCAAAGCAGCAGGAGTTGAAGTTAAAGCTCCGTTTAGAAGAATTACTTATAAAGAAGCAATGGATAAATACGGTTCAGACAAACCAGATACACGCTTTGGATTAGAATTGTTTGATGTAACAGATATTATGCAAGCATCAACATTTGAAGCATTCAAAGCAGTTATTAATAACGGCGGAACAGTTAGAGCAATAAAAATCCCGGGAATTGCCGGATATTCAAGAAAAGAAATGGATGATGTAAGAAACCTTGCAATTTCATTCGGCGCAAAAGGTCTTGCTTGGATTACTTATATGGAAAATGGTGAAGTTAAATCACCTGTTTTAAAATTCTTAAATGAAGATCAAATTAAAGAAATTCAAACAAGAGCACAAGCTCAAAATGGCGATATAGTATTCTTTGTTGCTGATCATCCTCAAATTGTATTTGATGTTTTAGGAAGATTTAGACTATACTTTGGTCAAAAACTAAATATGATTGATGAATCAAAACATGATTTATTATGGGTTGTAGACTTCCCATTATTTGAACAATCACTTGAAGACGGTTCATTTAAATCAGTTCACCATCCATTTACAATGCCTGCCCTAGAAGATATTGACAAACTTGAAAACGATAAAGGCAATGTAAAATCAATAGCTTATGATATTGTATACAACGGAAACGAGCTTGGCGGCGGTTCTATAAGAATTCACGATGCTGAAATTCAAAGAAAAGTATTTAATGCTCTAGGTTTAACTCCTGAAGATATTAAAGAAAAATTTGAATTTATGATTGACGCATTTAAATACGGAACACCTCCACATGGCGGTTTAGCTATCGGTTTAGATAGACTTGTTGCACTATTATTGAGAGCAAATTCAATCAGAGAAGTTATAGCATTCCCTAAAAACTCTGCAGCTAAAGACTTAATGACAAATGCACCTTCTTTAGCTTCAGAAGAACAACTTAGAGAATTACACTTAAGATTAAGAAATTTACCTAAGGTTTAAATTGATAAACAACAAAAAAATAATTATAGTAATGCCTGCGTATAATGCGCAGGCTACTTTAAAAGAAACTTATGAGGCAATTCCTAAAGAAGTTGTTGATAAGATAATTTTAGTTGACGATTGTTCATCTGATGACACTCTAAAAATAGCAAATTCGCTAAATATAGAAACGATTAAACACGAAAAAAATCTAGGCTACGGTGCAAATCAAAAAACTTGCTACAATGAAGCAATAAAAAATAATGCTGATATAGTCATTATGCTTCATCCGGATTTTCAATATGACCCAAGATTAATCCCATCACTAGCTTCAATGATAGCTTATGATAATTACGATTGCGCTATTGCTTCAAGAATGCTTGTGGGTTCTGCAAAAAACTCTAAAATGCCAAAATATAAATATTTTGCAAATAGATTTTTAACCTTATTTCAAAACTTTTTCTTAAATAAAAATTTATCAGAGTATCATAGCGGTTATAGAGCTTTTAGCTCAAAAATATTAAAAGATTTGCCATTTGATAAAATGAGCGATGATTTCATTTTTGACAATCAAATGCTTTCATTGATATATTATAAAAATTATTCAATAGGAGAGATTTCTTGCCCTACTAAATATTTTAGCGAAGCAAGCTCCATTAATTTTATTCGCTCATGTAAATATGGGCTTGGTGTCTTAAAAACAAGCGTTCTGTATCGCTTAGCAAAATGGGGCTTAAAGACAAATTTATTTAAATAAATTAAATATTAGTTGCTAAACTTGGAGCAATAATAATAAATTGACGAATTAATTCCTTATCCCATTGAGTGCCGGCACCCATTTTAAGGATTTCACATGCTTTATTAACAGATAATCCTTTTCTGTATGGTCTATCTGAAATTAAAGCATGATAAGCATCGGCAATAGCAACAATTCTTGCCGATAATGGAATTTCATCACCTTTTAAACCGAATGGATAGCCTGTTCCATCAACATGTTCATGGTGAAATTTAACCATAGGGATTAAATCATGAAGTGATTTATTAGGCTCTAACACTTTATCAGCACCAATCGCAGGGTGTTGCTTCATAATTGCCCATTCATCATCGGATAGCATAGTAGGTTTTCTTAAAACATGCTCAGGAATACCGATTTTACCAATATCATGTAACAAAGCACCTAATTTTATACGCTCAACTTCATTTGCAGGTAAATTAATTGCTCTGGCTAATGCTTCAGAATATCTTGAAACAGCCGCAGAGTGACCTTTTGTATATGTATCTTTTGCATCAATTGTGTTCGCTAAAGATGAAACAACATCAAGTAAATGTTCATTTGATACAATATTTTCATCGTGGAATTGATTAATCAATTCTTCTTCAATATCAACACCAATTGCAGCATGTTTTTTGGTTAATACCTGAGCAAAGCATTTAAGCGCTTCATCATCCCAGAAATTATAATCCAAAGTAGAAACAATTTCCGATTGACCGGATTTATTTCTTTTACTTTTTGCAATAAACAGTGCTTGTTCTGCTAAAATAGTTAATTTTTCTTGTTTATTTGTGGAATTTGGACACATTGAAATACCGCAAGAGAACTTCAATTGACCCAAATCATCAAACATTGTACAAGCTAAATTGTATAAAAGAAATTCACACACATATTTTGCTTCATTTTCAGACGTATCAGGCATTATTATAGCTATTTCATCTCCGCCATATCTTCCTAATATATCAGTATTTCTAACATTTTTCTTAATTTTTGAAGCGACTTCTTTTATAACTTCATCACCTTTAGCATGACCTAATTCATTATTTATTTCAGCAATATTTGCAATATCAATAATACAAAATGCTAAAGTTGAAGCAGAATTAATTGTTCTTGTTATTTCTCTTGCTAAGTCTTCTTGCAATTTTTTATGATTAGATAAACCTGTAAGAGAATCAGTATCCGTATTTCTATCAACTAAATCTGCCAATTGTCTATTTTTATAGAATATTGCATAATAATTTGCAATTAATTTATAAAATTCAAATAACTGATTATTATTATCTGAAAAAACAATCACACCAAGACATTCGCCAAAAACAACCAAAGGAATAACTGTTGTTGGAGTTTCAGCAAAATAATTCATTTTTAGATAGTTGCTATCAGTAGTATAAATTGCTTCTTTTGTTTTAAAAGCTCTAACAATTATGTTGTCATCATCAGATAACATAACTTTTGAGCTATAAGATAAACCTGTTTTTTCTATTAATTTAATATTAATATAATTTGAATTACCGTTAAAAATTCCGACAGCTAAAAAATCTAAATTTAATTTCAAACAAACTTGTTTATGAATAGAATAAAAAAGTTGAATTGTATCTGTTTGATTTAATATAGATTCATTAATCGCATTTATCATTTCATGATAATTAACATCAGACATCTTTGTAAGATTTTTTGCCCAACCGCCATACAATCTATTAGAAGAAGTTCTTGTATTTAAAGGCATTATTCTTGATGTATCGATAGGATTTGAAATCTTATTATTTTGGTCTGTTTTAATATCTTTTAAACTATTATTATCTTTTATTTTATTATAGTCCACACACAAAACCTTTCAGTTTTTAACATTGTTATTAAATTCGCTAAAATTTAAAAATGCTAGTTTTTAAAAAAAACTTTAAATTTCTTTACATTTCTTTGCAAACTATTTTTTTATTTCAATAATTTTTAATGACGATTTTTCACCTCTGATTATAGAAATTTTTGTTTTTGGAATATTTAAAATTTCAGACAAATACTGAATTATAGCTTTATTTGCTTTGCCTTCAACAGCAACTTGTGAAATTTTAATTTTTACATATTCATCCAAAAATTCAATCGAATTTTTCTTAGAATTTGCAACAACTTTTACGTTAATTCTATATCCATCACTATTTTGTATTAAATTTATTAATTCATCGACACTATGAGGCATTTACTCTACTTATTTTTGCTAAAATACAACATTTAATATACCTCAAAAATACAATAATATGTATAATATAAATATAATTTGGTGAATTATGACGTATCAAAAAATCTTTGAAGAAATTAAAGAGGAATTACACAAACAAAAAAGACAGCCTGATGATATTGAGCAAATTGAAGCTGCATATAATTGGGCTAAAAAATTACATGAAGGACAATTCAGGATTTCTCAAGAGCCTTATATTATTCATCCTCTTGAAGTAGCAAAAATTTTAGTAGATTTGAAACTCGATAGAGATACAATTATTGCTGCTTTTTTGCATGATGTATTAGAAGATACCGATACAACACCTGAAGAAATGAAAGAAAAATTCGGTCAAGACGTTGTTAATCTCGTGCAAGGTGTTACAAAATTAAGCAAATATCAATTTAAATCAAAAGAAGAACGTCAAGCTGAAAACTTTAGAAGAATGCTTATTGCAATGGCTCAAGATATAAGGGTTGTTGTTCTTAAATTAGCAGATAGATTGCATAATATGAGAACACTATCTTATATGACGACAGCCAAACAGAAAAAAATTGCCCAAGAAACAATGGACATTTTTGCACCATTAGCAAATCGCTTGGGAATGGGTAAAATAAAAGCAGAACTTGAAGATTTATCTTTAAGATATTTAAATCCTGAAAAATATTATGAAATTGCAAAACTCGTTGCAGAAACAAAAGCAATGAGAGATTCAACCGTAAACGCTCTAATTGAAATTATTTCAAAAGAGCTTGAAAAAAATCATATAAAAGCAAAAATTAAAGGTAGAGCAAAACACTATAATTCAATCTACAATAAAATGAAACGCCTAAACGTTACATTTGATCAGCTCTATGATATAACGGCAGTAAGAGTTATAGTTGAAAGCGAAAAAGAATGTTATCAAGTTTTAGGTATAATTCACCAACTATTTAAGCCAATCCCCGGAAGATTTAAAGATTACATTGCCATGCCTAAAGGCAATATGTACCGCTCATTACATACATCTGTAATAGGTTCAAAAAATAAACCTGTTGAAATTCAAATCAGAACAAAAGAAATGCATGAAGTAGCGGAATATGGTATTGCCGCTCATTGGAGATATAAAGAATCAGGCTCAATTAAAGCATCAAACAAGCAAGACATGCAATTTTCTTGGATGAGAAAAGTAATGGAGCTTGATAATGAATCAACAAATGCACAAGACTTTGTTGAAAGCGTTAAATTGGATATATTCAACAATCAAATTTTCGTATTCACTCCTAACGGAGATGTTTTTGATCTGCCTCAAAATTCAACTCCTGTTGATTTTGCATACAGAATTCATACTGAAGTCGGACACAAAACAGTTGGAGCTCTAATAAACGGCAGAATTGCGCAACTTGATACAAAATTAAAAAACGGTGATATTGTTGAAATTTTAACATCAAAACAATACATGCCAAAAATCGATTGGCTCAATTTTGTTGTTACAAAAAATGCAAGCTCTAAAATTCGCCAATGGTTCAAGAAATTCAATCGTGAAGATAACATTCAAATTGGAAAAACAAACCTTGAAATAGAACTCACAAAAGCATGCTTTGATGAATATAACAAAAACGGACTAATTGAAAAAGCTGCAAAAGAAATGAATTACAAAAACTCTGAAGACTTATTTGCAGCACTTGGCTACGGCGAAACCACAATTCATAAAGTAGTAAATGTTCTAAAAAAATATGAACCTCCAAAAACAAACGAAGAACTTGCAATATCTCAAACTCAAACCAAAAAAACAAAAAGTAAGAAGAATGACATTGTTGGTCTTGAAGGTTTATTATGGTCATTAGCAAAATGTTGTTCGCCAATCCCGGGAGAGCCTATAATTGGTGTTATTACACGCTCTAAAGGGGTAAGTGTTCATAGACTAGATTGTAAATGCTTATATAATATAGAGCCTGAAAGAATGATTGATATTTCTTGGGCAGAAGGCACTACAAAAACATCATATTTAGCCCATATTAGAATTGAATGCCAAGATAGAGTAGGTATGTTAAGAGATATTCTATTAAAAACAGGTGATTTAGGAATAAATATAATATATTCCAATACTTATCTAAAAGGAAGAAAATTCGGCATAATTGACCTTGGAATTGAATTAGATAATATAGAAACACTCAAAAAAGTTATTTTAAATATTCAATCAATTCCTGATGTATGTTCTGTAAGAAGATTGCAACAAAAAGAAAATCTAAATCAACCAAAGCAAACTAAAAAGAAAAAAATGAAGCCAAACCAAAAGGACAAAAAGTAAAGTGGAAGTTTTTCAAGAAATAAATGAAAATAAAAATATAGCTATTGCCCTTGGATATTTTGACGGCATACATATTGGTCACAAAAAAATCATAACAACATTGGTTCAACAAGCAAGATTAAAAAAAATAAAAACTGCTGTTGTAACTTTTGACAAAAATCCTGCCGATTATTTTAATGAAGAACCCACTTTAAACATTCAAACTTTTAAAGACAGGCAATTAATATTAAATTCTCTTGGTGTTGATTATTTATATGAATTAAATTTTGAAAAATATAAAGATTTATCAGCAACAGAATATTTAAGAGATGTTTTAGTTAAAAATTTTGAACCAAAAATCATAGTAGTAGGGTACAATCACACATTCGGAAAAGAAAAAAGCGGAAATGTACAATTATTAAAAGAATATGCAACTAATTACAACTACAAATGTATCGTAATACCTGAGCAAAAATATAAAAACAAAGAAGAAGTAAGCTCAACTCAAATAAGAAAAAGAATTCAATATGGTCACCTAAATGCAATAAGGGCTTTATTAGGAAGATATTTTTCTGTTAGAAATTCTGTTATTAAAGGCGATAAAATAGCAAGAACACTTGGTTATCCTACCGCAAATTTAATTTGGCCCAATAGCACCGTAAAATTACCGTATGGGGTCTATTTCGGATATGCGCAATTTGATGCAAGAATGATACCTGCGCTAATTTCTTGGGGGACAAAACCCACGCTCACAGATGGAAACAATGAGGTTTTAGAAGCTCATTTATACGAATTTAATGAAAATCTATACGGAAGAATAATAAAAGTTATTTTTGTTAAAAAATTAAGAGATCAAGAAAACTTTGGCAACATAAGAGTTCTTGCAACGCAATTACAAAAAGATTATTCAGCATTTCAAAAATGGGCAAGAATAGTTAAATAAAAAACGCCAAAGCTAAAGCTATTACAGCATAATAAAATAACATTACAAATAATAATTTTTTCACACCAATCATAAAAAGATATTAGTTTAAAAACAAAGATAATAAATTAGCCTAAAAGGGAATGTTAATTTTTATTTAATATATACCACTTGCGACTTTTATATAATTAAGTTTTGTGTTAGGATAACACCTGCAATTAAATTGTATTGTAAATTTTTTGAAAAAACCGGTTACAAAATAGCAAAAAATAAAAATTTCTTGTTTTTATTTATTTGTGTTTGTGTGAGGAAAGACAATAAATGAGATTAACTGCCGTAAGCAACGACACTGTAAAGCAAAATAGAGCAAATAAAAATAACAACAACAAAATAAACAACAATATGCATTTTAAAGGATTTGCAGATTGCGCTGTTGTTATGTGGAATGTTATCGATAAAGGCGGAAGAGCGCTACAATTCACCGTTGAAGATATGCTTGGAACGAATTTTCCAAGAACATATAAAGGCGCAATGTCAGGCTACAAATACACAGGTAAAGTAAACATTCCGTCATTATTACAAGAAGCTATTAGAGAATTTTTAACAGGTCCGATTATGTCTGTTTCTCCTTTTGTAATTTTAGCAATAGCAACTGCACTTGGTGGAAAATCCGCAAATACCCACGTTAAAAATATCGAAAATCTTTCATATTTAATGCAAAACATAAACATGGAAGATGCTAGTGATGCAAGTGCTTTTAAAAATAATTACTTCAAAAAAATAATTACGGATATGTTAGAAAAAACACTTGATACAAAAGAAGTACAAGATGATGACATAAAAGAATTATTTGATGGAATCAAAAATTACGATAATATTATTTCAACAACATCAAAAGAAACTAAAAAACGAAGCAAGCAACAAGCAAAAGAAGCACTTAATAGCTTACAAAATTCTTTTGAAAACATTATTAAAAGAAGCAGAAGTACATTCAGCGGAACAGATTTTCAAACAGCAGTATTTTCGCTATCCGAAAACAAGACAGCAACTACAAACTTTGAAAATTATGTTCAATACGCCTCAGCTTTTGCTAATGATTACATAAAACAAAATAAAACCGAAGAAGGAATAAATTTAGCGCAAGAAACTATTCAAGCATTTAAGAAAAATTGGATAGGTAAACGCATACTTACAATTATATCAATGATTGCATTAACAGGTGTCATTATGTCAATTATTCCAAAATTGTACACATTAGCATCAGGAAAGAAAAATCCTGACACCAAAGTATTTACAGATGTAGCAAAAGAAAAGGGGGTTAAATAATGAACGTATCTAAAATAACCTCATCTTTAACACCAATAAAAAATACTCTTGGTAAAGGAGTAAATAAAGTTGCAGACAAAATAGGCAACTTTGTTGATAAAAGCGACATAGCAAAAAAAGCAGTAAATATATTTGAACCAAACGGCGGAGATAATTCATTTTTTGGTCTTGCAAGCATAATGGTTTTTGCTGTTTTAATTCCAAGGGTGATAACAGCTCTAAGAAGAAATCCTGAAGATAAGGAAGCTACAAAAGATGAAATTACAGGTATCTTATTTAGAGATGTAACCACAATTTTAACTATGCTTTTTGCTCTTAAAACAATGAACTCTGTTGTAAGTAATATTGGTACAAAAATGACAGGTATTCCAATGGTTAATAAACCATTTGAAAAATTGTTTAATGATAATATAAAAGGATTCACAGATAAAGCAAAAGATATTTTTGAACATCCGCTTGATAAAGCTAAAAAAATCGTTAAAAATATCGCCTTAGCGCTAAACCCAATAGGCGGCAGCGTATCATTAAGCGGTGATGAAATAAACAGAAGATTTACTAATCTAAAAGACGTATCACAAGTTCAAAAACTTTTAGAAGATGTTCCAAATCATGGTGGAAACTCAGAAAAAGTATTCACTAAAATGAAAAATGGAATTATAAGCTCCATACAAGCAACTATAGAAAAAACAAAACAAGAAAATATGCCAATAAATAACAAATTCACTGAAGATGTTGAAGAAAACTTAAGAAGAAACGAAAGTGCTCTTAAATATTTTAAAAATCTAACTTATGAAAAATTTATGGGAATTGATACAACATCAATGTCAACTGATAAAAACCCTTCTTTTGATATAAACCATGTAATTAAAGAATTCTTTAAAGATGAAAAAAATCCTATCGCACTTAGCGCAAAACGAGTAAATGCTTGGTTAAGAACAACAGCGCTTGCAATTGAAGTATTCTTCCTTGGCTTTGGCTTACCAACATTGAACCAAAAAAGATTAGAAAAGAAATATCTAAGCGAAAAACCCGTAGGTGAAGAACGCGGAAAAAATTTCACACCAAGCAATGATAGACAAGTAAAAGCTCAAGAAATAAAACTTTTCAGCAGTTTTATGAAATAAAAACTTAATATATTTGTAATAAAAACTCCAATCGTATAAAATTAAAAAAGATTGGAGTTTTTTTATGATAAATGAAATATTAACATCACTTATAAATTGGATTGAATCGGTAATAACACACCTTGGTCCTTGGGGAGTAGCGCTTTTAATGGCGATAGAATCCTGCAATATTCCATTGCCTTCAGAAGCAATATTGCCATTTGCGGGTTATTTAGTAACAAAAGGGGTATTCTCGATTCACACTGCAGCAATTTTTGGTGCTATCGGTTGTGTTTTAGGTTCAATTCCTTCATATTATCTTGGATACTTTGGCGGAAGAAAGTTCATAGAAAAATACGGAAAATATTTTTTAATTTCTAAACATGATCTTGAAATAGCTGATAAATGGGTAGATAAATACGGAGATTGGTCATTTTTTATATGTAGAATGTTGCCTGTTGTAAGAACTTTCATCTCGCTTCCGGCGGGAATTTTAAGAGCAAGAAAAAGAACATTTTTTACGTTCACATTTATTGGTTCATTAGTTTGGAGCTATGTCCTTGTTTGGGTTGGAGTTAAAGTAGGTGAAAATACGGAAGCTCTAAAACATATTTGGCACAAATTTGATGCTGTAATTATTATTATTTGTTTAATTTTAGGAATTATTTATATTTATCACCACATAAAAAATCTAAAAAATTCCTAAAATTATTCGCTCCATTGTTCTTCTAATTCTTCTAAACTCAAACCTTTAGTTTCAGGAACTACAAAGCGAACAAAAAATATCGAAATCACGCAAATTAATGCAAAAATCAAAAACGTAACACTGCCTCCAAGTCTATTTAATGATATTGGAAACAATCCTGTTACTATAAAATTAAAAAGAAAATTAGATATAATAGCAATACTCATAGCGCTGCCCCTATATCTTAGAGGGAACACTTCAGAAATCAACAATAATCCAATAGGTCCTAATGACATTGAAAAAGAAACTATATAAACAGCACAAAAAATAACAGCTAAATATTTAGCACAATCACAATTAACAACAAAAACACCTGATAAAACCAAAAGACTCAAAAGCATTCCTGATAAACCAATATATAACAATGGCTTTCTTCCTAATTTATCAACAAAAGCAAATGCCACAAAAGTCATCAAGAAATTAATTAAACCAATAAAAATAGTTATAAATAAAGCATCTTGGTTTGATGAAAAATTAAGCATTTTAAATATAGTTGGCGCATAATAAATTATTGCATTTATACCTGTTGCAATTTGAACAAACATAATACCTATACCAATTACAAAAGGCATGATTATTTTTTTACTTAATTTAATTTTTTCATCTTGATTTAGGGTATTTTTAATATTTTCAATTTCTTCATCTAAATCGATTTTTGAATCAATTTTTTTTAGAATATTTTTTGCTTTTTCAAATTTTCCTTTTAAAACATACCATCTTGGAGTATCTGATTGAAAAATCATACCCAAAAATAAAATTATAGCAGGTATTGCGCCCATAAAAAGCATAGCTCTCCAAGTATATTCAACATGGGCACAAATATAATTAATTAAATAAGAAAGCAAAATACCAAAAGTAAGAGCTATTTGATAAAAAGAAACGATGCTTCCTCTTTTTTCTCTGGATGAAATCTCGCTTAAATATAATGGTCCTGCGAAACTTACAATACCAACAGCACAACCCACAAAAGTTCTTGATAATATTAATTCAATAACATTTTGAGAAATTGAACAAAATATTGAACCCACTATAAAAATTACAGCGCTTAACAATAAAATATTTTTTCTTCCTAATTTATCAACAAGCCTGCCATTAATTAACGCACCAATAATAGCACCTATTGAAACAGAACTCACCAATAACCCTGATAGTTCCGGTGTTATTTCAAAACTTTGTTTAATATATAACATAGCACCGGATATAACACCTGTATCAAATCCGGATAAAAGTCCGCTTAAAGAAGCGAAGAAAACTGCAATATATAAAAAATTAATTCTGTTCATATATAACATTATAACAAATTTTAGAAAAAATTAGTTAATACACTTTTCTTATTTTTGTGCGACAATAGGATAAAGATAATTTAAGTCATGGAGAGCTCTAGTATGTCACATATAAAAATAGACAGCAGCAAATGTAAGTCTTGCTATTTGTGTGTCGATGTATGTCCTAAAAAATTAATAAAAAAGAGCGAAACAATAGGCAAAACAGGGAATTGTGTTGTTGAATTTGATGATAAAAATTCTCAATGCATAGGTTGTGCTCAGTGCGCAATGGTTTGTCCTGATATGGCAATAGTGGAAGTTTACAGGTAATGAGCGAAAAAGTATTATTAAAAGGAAATATTGCGATAGCCAAAGCTGCGCTAAATTGCGGATGTAGTTGTTATTTTGGCTATCCGATAACCCCGCAAACAGAAATTGGCGAATACCTAAGTGCTAAAATGCAAGAAAAAAAACTTGCATACGTTTGTGCGGAATCAGAAGTTGCAGCAATAAATATGGCTCTTGGAGCATCCAGCACAGGTGCTAAAGTTATGACTTCAAGCTCATCTTGCGCAGTAGCACTTATGCAAGAAGCACTTTCTTATGCAGCAAGCGATGAACTTCCTATTGTACTAGTAAACGTTATGAGAGCAGGCCCGGGACAAGGTTATATTTTCCCTTCTCAAGGAGATTACAACCAAGCAACAGTTGGCGGTGGAAACGGCGATTATAAAACAATAGTGCTTTCACCATCAAGCGTTCAAGAATGCGCTGATATGACTTATAAAGTCTTTTATTTGGCACAAAAATACAGAAATCCTGTTATTCTTCTGGTAGACGGTTTATTAGGACAAATGGCAGAGCCTATAACAATTAAAGATAATCCATATCCAAA
Source organism: Candidatus Gastranaerophilales bacterium (assembly GCA_944324915.1). Lineage (GTDB taxonomy): Bacteria > Cyanobacteriota > Vampirovibrionia > Gastranaerophilales > Gastranaerophilaceae > RUG14156. The sequence continues at coordinate 169,235 of CALUYD010000003.1, forward strand.
TATAGATAATTCCTCTTGGATATTAAACGGCGCTAAAAATAGAGCTTCAAGAAAAATCCATTCGCTTGAGCCAAATCCTTCAATACTTGAAGAACGCACTCTTAAACTTCATCAAAAATACCTTGAAATAGAAAAAAATGAAGTTGATTGGGAAGAATATAATTGCGAAAATGCTGATTATATTATTACCGCTTTTGGCTCAATGGCTAGAATAGCAAAAAGCGTAGCAGATTATTATAAAACAAAAGGACTTAATTTTGGTGTATTTAGACCAAAAACTCTATATCCATTCCCATACGACAGACTAAGAGAACTATCCAAAAAGACTAAAATCTTTTTCGATGTCGAAATGAATTTAGGACAAATGCACAAAGATGTTTGTCAGGCAGTATCTCAAAATTCACAAATTTTCTTTATAGGAAAACCCGCAGGCGAATGGCTTAAACAAGATGAAATCATTAAAGCAATAGATAATATTTTCGAGGGGCAATATGCAACAAGTATTTAGCATTCCAAAATCAATAAAACAAAATTCTACTTTTACATTCTGCCCCGGTTGCGATCATGGGGTTGCAGTTAAACTTATAGCACAAATAATTGATGAGCTTAATATTCAAGAAGACACCATTGCAGTAGCATCATCAGGATGTTCTGTTTTATTATACAATTTTTTGGATGTAGATTGTATTGAATCGCCCCACGGCAGAGCTTGCGCTGTTGCAACAGGAATAAAAAGAGCGCATAAAGCTCAAGGGAATAATAAATTTGTATTCACATATCAAGGAGATGGCGATTTTGCATCCATTGGCTTAGCTGAATCATTGCATAGCGCCCTAAGAGGCGAAAACATTACTGCAATTTGTATAAACAATACAAACTACGGTATGACAGGCGGACAATTAGGGCCTACAACTGCTATGGGACAAATTACAACAACAAGCCAAAGCGGAAGAAACAAGGAATACCACGGTTTTCCAATTAAAACAGCAGAGCACATTGCATTGTGCGATGGAACAAGTTTTTCAGCTCGTGTTGCTTTATATGATGTTAAAAATATAGTAAATGCAAAAAAACAAATTAAAAAAGCGTTTGAATATCAAAAAAAAGGTTTAGGCTTCAGCTTTGTTGAGATTTTATCAACATGTCCAACCAATTGGAAATTATCACCTCAAGAAGCACATAAAAAAATTGAAGATGAACTCACAAAAATTTATCCTCTTAAAGTATTTAAGGATGTAGAAAATGATTAAAAACTTTATTATTTCAGGCTCAGGCGGTCAAGGCGTATTATCAATAGGTTCAATTTTAGCAAATATATTTATGTTAGATGATTTATTTGTAACATATTGCACTTGCTACGGCGCTGAAATGAGAGGCGGAGCTGTTAATTGCGAAATAAATATGTCAGATAAAGAAATTAACACTCTACAAAATGAAAAAGTTGATTTTGTTATTGCGCTAAATCAAGCTTCTTTTGATAAATTCATTTCAAAAGTTAAAGAAAACGGAACAATGATAGTAAACTCATCACTTGCAAAAATAGTCAAACCAAGAGATGATATTAAATATATATTTATACCTTTTAGCGAAGAAGCTACAAAATTAGGCGACATAAGAATGACAAATTCAATAGCACTTGGCGTATTGTCAAAAATTTTAGGTAATTTTAAACTTGAAAATGTCAAAAAAGGCTATGAAAAAGTATTATCCAGCAAAACAGAATTAATACAAAAAAACATTGATGCCTATCTATTAGGCCACAACTTAAAATAGGAGAATAGAATTGAGTACAGGAACAAAAATAATTGCAATTGATTGCGAAGTTGCAAAAAATATAATCACAAATGATGATTTGACAAAAATACTAGATACTTCTGACGAATGGATTTCCACAAGAACAGGTATCAAAAAAAGAAGAGTTTTATCAGGAGACGAAACATCAGCTGATTTAGCAATAAGAGCAGCAAAAAAAGTTATCAAAAGAGCAAACTATAAAGGTGATGAATTTGATATGATTATAGCTGCTTCCTCTGCTCCAGAAGAAATATATCCTTCTGTTGCTTGCAGAGTTCAAGCAGAAATCGGTGCCAAAAAAGCCGCTTGCTTTGATGTTAAAGCAGCATGTGCAGGTTTTATTTATGCACTTAGCACTGCTCAAGCATTTATTAAATCTGGCTTATACAAAAATATCTTAATTGTTGCAACTGACGCCACAACAAAATTCACAGATTGGGAAGACCGCTCTGTTTGTGTATTATTTGGTGATGGCGCAGGTTCTGCCATTGTAAGAGCTGATGAAAACAATGATGATATTATAGGTATAAACTTATTATCAGACGGTACTTGCGGAGATTACATAACCCTTACAACACAAGGCAAAAATTGTCCGTTGGTTGAAGGAATTCAAAATGAAGTTAAGCCATTTATTCAAATGAAAGGCAAAGATGTATACAAATTTGTTATGCAAGAAATTCCGCCAAAACTAGAAGAATTAATGGATACAACTAACAAAAAAGTTGAAGATATAGATTATTTTATTCCTCATCAATCAAATCAAAGAATGATTGATGCACTAGCTCAAAGATTGGAAATTGAAGAATCTAAAGTAATATCAAACATTGAACATTACGGCAATATGTCAGCAGCTTCAATTCCTGTTGCAATAAGAGAAGCAATAGATAATAAAGAAATGAAGCTACCTGCAATTGCTATGCTTAGCGCCTTTGGTGCAGGTATGACAGCAGGAAACGCAATAATAAAACTTGATGAAAATGTATAACAAATAGGAGGAAATATGAAAAGACGCGTAGTAGTAACCGGCATGGGCTGCGTTTCGCCTTTTGGTGTAGGGGTTGAAACTTTATGGGAAAATCTAAAAAAAGGTAACAGTGGAATTAGAACTTTAACTTTAGACATTGAAAAACACCTAGTACACATTGGCGGACAAGTTCCAGAGTTTGATGTTTCAGAATATGCAGACCCAAAAGATGCAAGACGTATGGACAAATTTATTTTATGTTCGGTTGTTGCTGCAACATTAGCAATGAAAGATGCTAATTTTGATTTAGAAAAAGAAGATATGACAAGATTTGGCGTTATTGCAGGTTCTGCTGCAGGCGGTCTTGACACAATCCAAAAAAACCATGAAGTTATGCAGCAAAGAGGATACCACAAATGTTCACCATTTATGGTTCCTATGATGATTTCAAATATGGCAGCAGGAAAAATCTCAATTAAATACGGTATTAGAGGCATGTCAAAAGCAATCGTAACAGCATGCGCAACAGGTGCTCATTCAATTGGTGATGCTGCAAGAGTAATTCAATATGGTGATGCTGATGTTATGATTGCAGGTGGCGCTGAAGCCGGTATTTGCGATTTAGGAATAGGTGCATTTACATCAGCTAAGACACTATCTCGCTCTAATGAATTCCCGCAAAAAGCTTCAAGACCTTATGATATTGCAAGAGATGGCTTTGTAATGTCAGAAGGCGCAGGTATTATTGTTCTTGAAGAAAGAGAACACGCACTAAAACGTGGCGCTAAAATATATGCAGAGCTTGTTGGCTACGGTCAATCATCAGATGCTTATGATATGGTAGCTCCTGATCCGGAAGGAAAAGGTGCAATTCTTGCTATGGAATTAGCAATGAAAGAAGCAGGAGTATCTCCACAAGACGTTGATTACATAAATGCACACGGTACTTCAACACATGTTGGTGATATAGCTGAATCTAAGGCTATTGAAAAACTTTTTGGCGACAAAAACCAAAACACAAAACTTTCTGTTTCTTCAACAAAATCAATGACAGGACACATGCTAGGCGGCGCAGGTGCAGTTGAAGCAATTATATCAATAAAAGCAATGCAAGATGGTATAGTTCCTCCAACAATTAACCTTGAAAACCAAGATCCAGAAGTTGCAAATCTTGACTACACTCCAAATAAAGCCAAAGAAAAAGAAATAAATATAGCATTATCTAATTCATTTGGTTTTGGCGGACACAATGCAGTATTAATATTTAAAAAACCATAACAAAATAAAATAACAGAATAAAAAAATATCTCCTTTAAAAAGGAGATATTTTTTTATAAACCTAAACTTTGAGTAAAACCGACCAATAAATTTGCTAAAATCGATAAACAAACAAATGCAACAATTGGCGATATATCAATCATTCCAATTGGCGGAATTAATTTTCTGAATGGAGTTAAAAATATATCACTAAATGCTTTTAGAGTTCTAAAAGGTTGATTATACCATTTTACATTGGGAAACCAAGTTAATAAAATATATACTACCAAAAGCAAAAATATTAAATCAAACGTTCTAGCAATTGCAACTGACAACATACCTTGCTCCTACCATTTTGCAACATTATCGCATTGACAAGTTTTATTATCATCAATATTTTCTACAATTGAGAATAATAATTTTTGAAGTTTAGAAATATTATTTGCAAATACTTCCATCACCGCTTCATGAGAAACAGGTTCACAATCTGCAACAAGACCTGCATCATAATCAGTAATTAAAGAAATATTCAATGGGCACATATTTAATTCTTTAACCAAATGAGCCTCAGGATATTGAGTCATATTAATAACTTCCCAGCCTTGGCGAGTTAAAAATGCGCTTTCTGCTTTGGTGTTAAATCTTGGACCTTGAATAACAACGACTGTACCTTTTTTGTGGATTGAATATCCTAATTTCTTAGCGCAATCAATCGCAACTTGTCTTAATTGAGGGCAATATGGTTCAGCTGCTGAAATATGTTGTATATCTTCTTTATCAAAAAAAGTATCTAATCTGCCATGAGTTTTATCAACATATTGATCACAAAAAACAATATCACCGGGTTTAACATGCTCTTGTAATGACCCTGCTGCGCAAGGAGAGATAACTCTTTTGCAACCAATTGATTTCATAGCCCATACATTAGCTCTATAATTAACTTTATGAGGGGCAATTGAATGATTTCTGCCATGACGAGGCATAAATGCAACTTTTTTACCGGCAATTTCGCCTATCATTAAAGCATCAGAAGTTTTTCCATAAGGAGTATCTATATAAACTTCTTGAATATTATCCAAAAATTTATAAAAACCGGAGCCACCAAAAATGCCGATTGTTGCTAAATTTTTATTTTCCATTAATTTCCCTCAAGTTTCTAAATATAAAATACAGACTAAAATTCAGCAATCGACAACAGTGAAATTTATATCAATCCCATCAATTTTAAATCTTTTGCGATTTGATTATCGAACATACTTGCGTACGCTAAATCTCTGCTTGCAACACCTGTATATTGACGAACTTGGGTCTTGTTATTATTACTGATGCTTTTAAATTTTGTATGCGCAATATTGTTATTTCTATTAACAAAACTTCTATTTGAATTATTGATAGGAAGTAAGCGCATTCAAACCTCAATTACTAAATCTTTAACGTTCTTTTATAATATCACAATTTAAATATCTAGGCAATAAATAATTAGGCTAAAAAATATTAATCTTTCGACTATTTTCTAAAATTATTTTTATGTTTAATGAATGCAAAAGCAATAGAAGCACATATTGCAAGATTTAGCGATTCAACATCATTATCCATTGCAATTGTTATTTTTTCATCGCTCAATTGATTAATTTCATCGCTTATTCCAAACGCTTCAGAACCAAAGGCAATTATAAAATTACCATTATAATCAATATCAAGCATATCTTTTTTAGAATTAACAACCGTAGAAATTAATTTATGATTTTTTTTCAACTCTAAAATAAAAGATTTATCATTTGTTTTAATTATCGGTAATTTAAAAATATTTTGTGCGGTTGATCTAATAACTTTTGTATTATATAAATCAACACAATCATTAAATAAAATTATACCGTCTATTGAAAAAGCTGTAGCAGAGCGAATTATAGTTCCGAGATTTCCGGCGTCTTTTACGCCGTCAATAAGCGCAATTTTTGATAGTTTTTTAAATATATTTTTATCAATTTCAGGCTCTTTTATAATTCCTATAATATCAGTAGGTGATTTTGTGGTTGAAATTTTTTTTAAAATCTCATCGGTTACAAAAACAACATTATTTGCTTGAATTTTATCTAAATAAACGTTATCTTTTTTTAAGAAAATATATTCAAAAACAATTTTATCAGAAATGAAACCCTCTATTGTTTGAATTCCGTCAACAAGAATCATCTTTTCTTGTTTTCGAAATTTTGGATTTTGAAGTTTATTGCAATATTTAACTAATTCATTTTGCAAACTTGTGATTTCAATTGTTTTCATAAGATTTATTCCAATTTTTTACAAAATCAGCTTCTTTTTTACTTAATAGACTATAATCTATTAAAACCTCCTCAAAAGGAAATTTTGACATTGAAATTTTCTTAAAATTTAAATCACTATAAACGCAATTTTCAATTCTTACTCCAAATTTGTTGCCGTCTTTATCTTCGCCATATAACCCCGGCTCAATAGAATGAATTTGATATGGCTTAATAATGTCTTTTGATTTCATGGACAATCGAGGGGGATTTTGATGAACAGATGTTGCAATACCATGACCTAAACCATGATCAAAATAAAAACCTTCTTTTTCAAATGGCTTTAAAAAATCCCTTGCTAATAAATCTATTTTTTTTGCATTAATTTCATCAGATAAATAGCATTTTATGAATGCTTTAAGGACATTTGTGTATATTTTTTTATAAATATTTTTGGGATTTTTGCCAAAATAAAAAGTCCTTGTAATATCTGTTGCAAAGCCATTTTCGTAATATCCGCCACAATCTAAAAGAATAATATTTTCATCTTTTAAGATTTTATTTTTATCAGGGTTTGAATAATGAATTGATGCAGAATTTTCCCCAATAGCTAAAATTGTTTTAAAAGACTCGCATTTAGCAGCATTTTTTATAAGCTCATCTTCAAATATTTGATTAAGCTCAAATTCTGACAATCCCTTTTTAATTCTTTTTTTAAATTGAAAAATCGCATCATCGAGTCTTTTATAGGATTGTTTTATATCTTCAATTTCAGCTAGTGTTCTAATTGATGCTAATGTTGAAAGATTTTTTATTTTATTTTCACTCGGTTTTTTTATTGAGACATAGTCTTTTAACGTAATATCATCTAAATCAAGAGAAATTTCACCCTCAAGCGACAATAAAAAACCGTCAAACTCTTTTAAATCAAGAACATTTAAACCCTCAATTTTAATTTTTTTAGATAATTTATCACAAAATAAAATGTAGTTATCACTTTTTAAATCTAAATATAAAACTGAGCGAAAATTAGATGAATACTTCATTTGATAACTTCTTAACCCTGTAAGATAAGATATTTCATCTAAATTAAAAATCACTGTTTTTGAAATATTTTTATTTGTTTTTTTCAATTTTTCAATCTTATCCAAAAAAGATATTTTATCTATCTTATTTGAAATTTTAAAAATTTTTTCTTTTTTGTTGAAATCAAGATTTTTTGAATATTTTTTAGGAAGAGTATATTTCCTTAAATCAAAATAATCACTATATTTCAAATATTCATTCAAAGAAATATCATCAACAACGTATAATACAGTGTTTTTCTTATAACTTTTTTTAAAAGCCTCAAAAAAAGTTTCGCCTAATTTCATTTTATAAATTTCAACATCATCATAAACTTGTTTATCAACAAGAAGATGATATCTTGTATCGACAAATATTTTAATTTTTCCGTTTTTATCAATTATTGCTTCGCCTTCAGTTCCTAAAAAACCTGTTAAAATAGCTAAAGGCGAGGAAGAATAATGACATTTAAAAAACGAATCACAAGATTTTAAAAGTAAAACCTCGTCATCTTTTAAAAGTTTTGTATAAAATTTTATTTGTTTTAATCTGTTTGTCATTTTTTTAATCCGTAACCGTAACAATAATTTGCCTTTGAGAAGGTTTATTATCAAAATCTATCATAACAATTTGTTGATAAGAATCAAGCATAATTTTACCACCTATCACAGGCAATGTAATATTATTTCCTAATATAGAAGCTCTTAGATGAGAATAAGCGTTTCCGTCATGCCAAAAATTATCATGCTGATAAATTTTATTTATAGGAACAATCGATTCTAATATTTTAGCTAAATCATAAGCTAAATTTGGCTCAGAATCCATTGTAATTAAAGATGTACAAGAAGAAAGAGAAAAAATATTTGCTATTGCGTTTTCTATATCAAACAATGACACTATATTTTGAACTTTTGATGTAATATCAATGACATCATCAAATCCCTTTGAGGATATTAAAAATTTTTCAAATTTAACACTCATTAAATCTTATCACCTCAAAATCAAGAAAACAAAGGAATTAACGACAATGCTAATATTACTAAAAATTTTAATAATGCATTCAATGAAGGGTTTATCAAACTTTTAAAAGAACAAAATATCTCTTCATTTAAGCTAATTGCATTGTATTCATCAGTATTTTTTATATAATTAAACTGATTTTCAAAAAACCTCTTTGCACTTTTTACCAATACACAAGAAGAATTTGTCATATAAACTAAACAAAATGAAGCAACAAGAACACCAAAAATATAACCTCCGAATGCTTCTTTTTGTAAATTAAAAACAATTAAAAATGATATGATTATCACTAATATAGTGCTTATTATAACTTGAATTAATGAACTTATTGCTGATATATCAACACATTTTTCATAATCAGGGCGCATTTCAAATCTTAAAACTTGAGGAAATTTTTTAAGCTGTCTTTTTACCTCTAAAACAAGTCTGCGAGCAGTCTTTGAAACAATTCCCATAACAAAAGCACTATAAATAAAAGGTATTGTCACACCAATAAACAAGGATGATAAAACATAAGGATTTATTAAATCAATTTCTTCGATACATGATAAAACACAATACGCCATTATTGCAGATACAACAGTAATCATTGTTGCAAAATTTATATAATTTTTACCAAGAGCAACAATATGAAAGCCAACACCATCAAGCGAATTAGATAAAACGTTTTCCTTTTCGCAGATGTCTTCTTCGTAAGTATCTAAAACTTTATAAACATTTTTTGTAGTAAAACCAAAAGAACAAATCCCAATCATTAAAGCGCTACATGAAAGCATGGCTAAAACCGCTAATGTTACACCGTAAAGCCCTGCTGATGGTTCATTTAAGCCTTGAGATAAAACAAAAGAAAAAATCAAAACTAAAGCAACTACAACGGCAGGCGAAAATATTGCACTAAAACTTTCTTTAATAATTTGTCTATACGTAGGCAAAAATCCTGATATTGCAGAATTTGAAACATCTACAACGGGTTTATATTTTGAATACAATAAATTTGAATTTAAAAAACAAATAAAATATCCGCCAAAAGCGCCAATTACAATAGGATAGAATAAATATATTAAATCTGGAAGCCAAAATCTAATTACAAAATATGAAATTATAACAAAAATCACATTTGCAAAAAATGCGCTTGAAAATAAGACCCTAAGAGGATTATTAATCTTATTGAAATTAATAAACATTATAGAAATTATTGAGGCAAATATACCGCTTGCAAGTATGATAATAGGCAAAAAAGAACCCATCAACTGCAAAAATTCACCCCCCACAGTCATAGAAGCAATTAGTGCAAGTGATAAAGAAACAAATAAATCACAAGATAATGTATTAATTCCTAAAATACATTTTGAAACACCACTTAACAACAAAAGAGGATTTCTTCTGTCATTTTTTTCATATTCTGCTACATGATTTCTTGAAACATCATCTGCAGATTCAACCGCTTGTCTTGATATTGCAGTAGATACGTTATTTAATAACACAACAAAAGCGCAACCAAAAACAAATCCGTTTAAAACCTGATAATCCTTAATTATATGAAACAATATAACTAAAGGAATTATGCACAATCCAACCATAATAAAAGAAATAACTACGGAAGAATTAAATATTTGCTTTAGCGCAAATGAATTAGATTCATTATAAAATTGAGATGAGCGTGTTGATATTTTTGTTGATACTAAAACCGATAAAAATATTAAAAGAAAAGTAAATGCACTACCGCAAATAAAACATAAAACAAAATGATTTCCCATAAATTTAATCAAAAAACAGGAAATTAAAAATATAAATACTAAAGAAATTTTAAAAAGTCTTTTTATAAAAATAAAAGCCCCGTTTGAAAAATATTCAGTGATTTTTTCAAACATAGGATTTTTACTTTTATAAAAAGACATCTCAAGAGCTTTACAGGAAGCTAATAATATTGCTATTGCTCCTGCAAATAATCCAACCCATTTTGATTTTGTTGATGTAATATCTACAAAATAAACAAAATATGATAAATACAGCGCTACAAATAAAAGTACCCAAAATATAGAATACCAGCCAAAAAGACGTTTATTAATTTTATCTCTATCCATAAAATACCTAAAACTCATTAATAAAACAATTATAATAAAAAAATGTGATTTTTAATATACAAGCCACTTTTTAGCTATTAAATTAATCTTCTTTTCATCTAAAATAGTTGTAATTGCTGAATTTACGAGATTTAACAATTCTTTAGATTTCTCAGATTTTCTAAGCGCAACACCATAAAATTCTCTTGAGTAAATACTGTTTGTTAAAACGAGTTTATCGTTTGTATAGCCCGCTAAAATACAATCATCACCCAAAACAGCGTCAACTTGATTATTAATCAATAAATTATATGCTTCAGTATAGCTTTTTGCACCAATTAAATTAGCATTAGGTGAAATTAATCTTGCAATTTTTTCTCCTGTTGTACCCATTATGATTGCCAATCTGCCTTGTTTATTAAAATATTGCAAACTCTTAATTTTAGATGTTTTTCTAACTAAGATTTTTTGATTGGCAACAAAATAAGGGATTGAAAAATCTAAAACTAATTTTCTTTTATTACTTATACTCATTGTTGCAACTAAAATATCAACATTTTTTGAATTAAGCATTGATATACGATTTTGAGGAGTTACAGGCACAAATTCAACATGAGAGGGAGAGGAGCTATCAAAAATTCTGCTTGCAATTTCATAAGCAATATCTACATCAAGCCCGACTAATTTCCCCTCTTTATTGTAATAACCAAATGGAGGCGAATCCACTTTTACGCCAACTTTTATATAGCCTCTATCTTTTATAAGTTGCAAGTCGTCAACTTCATCTTTTTTATTGGAACAACCAAAAAGAAAAAAAGATAGAACAAAAATTAACAATAAAACTATATACTTTTTCATAAAATTATTCTATCATAAATCTTATGAAAGAATTTACAACTAATTTATTATTTAACACATTAGGAGCATTTTTAGCGGCGTTTGCACTAAAATGTTTTTTAGTACCTAATCAAATTATTGATGGAGGAATAGTAGGTATTTCAATTATGGCAAGCTATATAACCAAAATAAATCTTGGTATATTTCTTGTTGTATTAAACATACCTTTTTTAATTCTTGCGTTAAATGAATTTGGCAAAAGATTTATTTTTATGGCATTTTATAGCGTAGGAATGCTTGCTTTATTTGTTAACTTAGTTTCACACAACATTCCTATTATTACCCATGATTTACTTTTATCTTCCGTATTTGGCGGAGGAATATTAGGAACAGGGGTAGGCATTGTTCTTAAAAACAATGCATGTCTAGATGGAACAGAAATACTTGCCATTAAAGTTTCCAAAAAATTTCCTTGGTCGGTTGGTGAAATAATAATGTTTATCAATATATTCATTTTCACAAGCGCAGGATTTTTATACGGTTGGGAACAGGCAATGTATTCAACTTTAACTTATATCATAGCTTATAGAGCAATAGATACAATTGTTGAGGGCTTAAGTGAAGAAAAATCAATAAGAATAATTTCAGACAAAGGTCATGAACTTGGTCAAGCAATTATAGAAAAACTAAATAAAACAGTCACATATATTGAAGCTCAAGGCGGTTATTCAAAAGCAAACAAAACAATGGTTTATTGTATAGTTCCCAGAATTGAGCTTTATAAATTAAGAGAACTTGTAATCAGCATGGATGAAAATGCATTTTTATCAATAGAAAATGTCCATGAAGTTTATGGAAAACGTTATAAAAAATAAAACCGTGGAATAACATAAGAGGTAATCCACTGTATGCCAAAATGCACTGCTCATTGAGGGTGCATTTTTTAATTCAATTCTAATTAATTATAAAATTAATAACATCTTGATAAGCGTCTTTATTAACTTTAATCAGCTGATTACCGGGGCCACCTATATCATAATGTTTTACTTGTGCGGGAATTTTGGTGTTAAAATTCAATAAAACTCTATCAGTTTTAGCCATAACCATTAATATTCTAGTGTCATAAAATTTATTTGTTCTAAGAGGCATTCTAAGCCCTTTAAATTCAAGCATTGGAGAAATTAACACCATTTTTTTAGGCGCATTTTTAAATGACATTGAACCAATAACACCTGCTGAAGCACCAATGTCAGCACCAACAATTATTACATCATCGCAATTAATTTTAGGATAATTTGATTTTACGTATTTAATTGAATCATATACATCTTTAGGAAGTTTTTGCCATGTTTCTTGTTTATAATAAAATCTTGATTTTAATTTTAAATTTTCATTATAAACACTTCTGCCATGCCCTCTTAAATCCATGGCTAAAACGTTATAGCCTTTCAATCTTAAAGTTTGAGCTAATTCCTTCCAAACTTGCGCATTCATAGAAAAAGAATGCAAACAAACAATCAAAGGCTTATCTGTTGCAGGATTTGCCAAATATAAATCGCCAACAAGAATAAAATTATCTCTTGTAACAAATTCTATCTTATGTTTTGTTGAGGGCGTTTTTTTCTTTTTAGGCTTAGCCTCAGCTAAAGTCACAAAAGAAAACAAAATCGCCACAACTAAAAAATATCCAAAAAATTTTCTCATATTCTAATTTTAGCAAATTCGACTTATTTTTTTTCTCTTTTTTAAAAATTACATCTTTTAGAGGAAATTAAAAAATAAAATTAAAGTTTAAAAAAATAAGTGTCGAAAATACCACTATATGAATTTGATAAAGAGCGAAAGCTCGTTATCAAAACCTCCTCCCCAAGTCTAGTAGCCGCCTTAATGACGGCTTTTTTTTATTATTTATTTTGATAATTTTTCATATATATTATCAATTATAGTTTTTGCATTTGCGACTATTTTATAATCAGAATAATTAAATATTTCAGCATCTTCATCGATATTTACGGCAATTATTTTTTTTGAATTTTTCATGCCGGAAATATGCTGCAAAGCTCCTGATATACCAAAAGCAACATAAATCTCTGCTTCAACAGTAGAGCCTGTTTGCCCTATTTGAGTAGCCTGAGGCATATAGCCTAAATCAACAACTTTTCTTGTTGAACCCACTTTTGCACCAATTAATTTTGCAATTTGTTCAAGTTTTTCAAAATATTTTCTATCTTTATTATGAACAAGCCCGTATCCGGCAGCTAGAATTATCTTTGCGTCTGAAAAATCATATTCATTTGGCGTGTTATCTAAAATTGTTTTAACTAATTTAATCCTATTTTCTTCATAAGAAATTGGCTTAAATTCATTAATTTTATCATTTTCTTCATAAATAAATTCAGCATTAAATGTTTTAGCTCTCACAGTTGCACACTGAGGCAGTGTTTTAGATATAATTGTTGCCATTAATTCAGAACCAAAAGTAGGTCTTGTTGGTGCAAACATAAGTTTATCATCTCTAACAATAAAATCTAAACCTGTACAATCTGCAACAAGCCCGCAATCAAGAGAAGTTGTAATTCTTGGAGCGACTATTCTTCCTCTTGGAGTTGCAGGGAAAATAATTATATCTGACTTATTTTGATTAAAATATTCAACAAAACTTTGAGCAAAAACAGTTTGCGAAAAAACCTTTAAAGAATCGCTTTTAATAAGAGTGAAAATATTAGCGCCTGCTTTATAAGCATTTTTTACAGATTCAATTTCAATTTCATCTAAAAGTGCGACAGCTTCAACTTCATAATCTTCATTTTTTAACTCTTTAGCTATTTTAGTTAAACTTCGAGCCTTTGAAATTAATTCATAGGAAACTTCTTCCAATTTTTTATTAACAAAATCAACTTCGCAATATACAATTATTTTCTTCACTTATTCCGCCTTTAATATAATATCTACTAGTCTTTCGCTAAAATTTTGCTCAATTTTTACTGCTTTTTTAGAAACTTGAGGTCGAAAAGCTTTCCAAACCATAGTAGGAGAACCCAATATGCCAACTTCATTTTTATCAAAGCCAAGGTCATCTAAACCGTAAATTTCAATTCCTTTATTTTGAGCTCTGATATAATCATCAATTTTTGGCACAATCTTTTCTTTTGCTTCTTCTTTTACAGCTAAAAGACAAGGGGTATTAATCTCAAATATATTAATATCTTTGCCATGTTTTTGAGAAACAATTGCCATATTTTTATCCGCATTAAAAATCTCATTTACTCCGATTACATCAGGAATATCTAAAATTTGTGCTAAACTGACAGGAACTTGCGCAGTATCGCCATCGCAAGCCAAGTGACCTGTTATAATCAAATTAAAATCACTAACATATTTTTTTATTGCAGCAGCTAAAATTTTTGCAGTAACTATGGTATCAGAACCTGAAAAAGCTCTATCAGACAACAATATTGCTCTATCTGCCCCTTTTGCCATTGCATAAGACAAAACCTCGCTTGCTTGATTTGGACCCATTGATATAGCCGTAACTTTAGTATCTTTAAACTTAGATTTTATATTCATTGCCCAATCAAGCGCCCATTCATCATGAGGATTTAATTTAGTTAGCATATTAACTCTATCTAAATTATTTTCCTTAGTCCATTTAATATCATCAACATCAGGAACTTGTTTAACACATACTACTATATTCATTTTATTCCTTACTATCTACGATTTTAATTAATCCTTGCGGTTTATCTACATTTCTTCTAAGTCTTTTTGCAATTTTTAAAGATAACATTTGAATTAAAATTATCATATTAACCAAAGTAGCAATATTAGAGCGCCCTTTTTGGAATTTTAGCAAAATATCACAATCGTAATCTTCATAAACATCAGAAACCACAATTGACTTAGCCTTGTAGGTTTTTAAAACTTTTTTCAAAATATCCAATTCATATTTTGTAGCATCACTTGTGATAAATGTTAAAAACGCTTTAGTTTTATTCAAAAGAGCAAAATGCCCATGAACAAAATCGCCAGACGGAAATACGCTTGTATTAAGATAGCTTGTTTCTCTTATTTTTAAACCCGCTTCAAGAGCCAATGGATAATATTTTCCATAGCCAAATATAGCAAAACCGTCTAATTTTGATAAAAATTTAGCACTTAAATCCAAGTTATCATAGCTTTTTAGCGATTGTAAAATATCGTTTTTTATTGAATAAATTTCACTTGTTTCTTGACTTATATCAATATGTTTATTTTGAGCCATTTTCAATGAAATTAGCCATAACATAACAACAGTAGCGCTAAATGTCTTAGTAGCAGCAATGGCATGTTCTAAACCGGCATCAATATAAAAACGATAATCACAAAGATTATACATGGTTGAATTTAAATTATTAGTAACACAAAGCGTTTTAACGTCTTTTTCTTTAACTTTTTTAAGTGCCTCAACGGTATCAACGCTTAAACCCGATTGGCTTAAGAAAATATATAAAGTATCTTTATCATAATTATCAAAATTTAATCCGATAAATTCGGATGCATATTCAACGCTTGTTGGTATATTTGCTATATTTTCAAAGAAATATTTTCCAAAAATTCCGGCGTTATAACTTGAACCAGATGCAATTATACAAATTCTTTTTACATCAATCGGTATATCCATCAAAACACAATAATTAATTATGTGTCTATTAATTAAATTCTCAATAATATCTGCTTGAGAATTTATCTCCGTTTCCATCATATAACTCATATTCATATTATAATTGAAAAATGATAAATCATGTCTATATACACATTCCGTTTTGCGAAAAAAAATGTAATTATTGCTCTTTTTGCTCATTTAACTTGATTAAAAAGAAAGATATTTATCTTGAAGCACTCATAAAAGAAATAAAATATTATTACAATAATGTAACATTAAAAACAATTTATTTTGGCGGGGGGACTCCATCTTTATTAGATAGCAAAGATATTAAAAAAATTCTTGATTGTTTTAGTTTTACCCCAGATACAGAAATTACGCTTGAATTGAACCCCCACAATATAACAAAAGAAAAACTTGAAAACTATAAAAAAATAGGAATAAATAGATTAAGCATAGGTGTGCAAAATTTCAACAACGAAACACTAAAAGAACTAGGAAGAACACACAATAAAAATGAAATATATAAAACTATTAACTATATAAAAGAAACAGGTTTTGATAATTTTAGTATTGATTTAATGTATGGTTTAAATAACCAAACACTTGATAATTGGCAAAAAACTCTAGATGTTGCAATTAAAATAAATCCAAATCATATTTCCTTATACGGTTTAAAAATTGAAGATGGAACATATTTTTCAAAATATTTACCAAAAAACTTGCCCTCGCAAGATATGCAAGCTCAAATGTATAAAGCTGCAATAGAAAAATTAAGCAAAAATTACCTGCACTATGAATTTTCAAATTTTGCAAAAGATGAAAATTCTATATCAAAACACAACTGTTGTTATTGGAAATGCAAAAATTACTTTGGTTTTGGGCTTTCTGCAAGCGGATATATGGAAAATAAAAGATATACAAACACTTTTAATTTCAGTGAATACATTAAAAATCCTCTAAAAAAAGAGTTTGAAATTCTAACAAAAGAAAATCAAATTGAAGAAGAAATTTTCCTTGGTTTAAGACTGTTAGAAGGTATTAATTTTAATAAAATAAATAAAAAATATGATATTAACATTTATGAAAAATACAAAAAAGAATTTAATAAATATTTAGATAATAAGTTAATGCAAAAAACGCAAAATGGAGTTAAGCTGACGACAAAAGGGATTTTATTATCAAATGAAATATTGTGCGATTTTATTAATTGTTAAAAAATTGCACTAAATAAAATTAACGGTTAAAATTTTAATATGCAATCACAAAAAGAATACACTCCAAAAAGATGGTACGATGTAAAACCTTATACGGATGAGGTTTTATCAATATTGAAAGAATTATCGCTTCAATCTCATTATGATATTGCTCGAGAAGTTTTAAAAATAATTGAAGCAATTAAAATTAATTCAAGAGAAATGGATGAACCACCATTAAGCCTTGGGGTAGATAGAGTTTTGGGTTTATTTTCACAAAATTATAACAGAAGATGGTATGATAGAAATCTTCCCATAAATCGAATTTTTAAGAGCGCTTCCAGCTTGCAAGACGAAGATTTTCAAAATATAATGCAAGGTATGTTTACAAGTTTGAAAGAAGAAAATGAACAATAACCAAGAAGAAATCATAAAAGATATGCAAGCAGTCATTCATCAAATGAAAATTGATGATATTGAAGAAAACCCCGATAGTGAATTTGAAATGTTTACTTGTTCTGCTTGCGCAAAAGAAGCGCCATTAGCAGGTTCAATTCAATATTCAGTTCATAGATTATGCAACGATTGCGTATTAATGTATGAATTAGCGCTTAAATTAGGAAAAGTTAAAAATATTGACGAATTTATGGAAAAAACAGAAGACAATCGTCTGGAAAACATCTGTGATTTTATTAAAAAAGACAGTTTAAAAGAAAAAAATTAACTATGAAAAATGTTATTATTTTAGGCTCAACAGGCTCAATTGGGACACAAACGCTAGAAGTAGTTGAAAAATTAAAAGACAAATTTAATATTTTAGGTTTGGCATGCGGAAAAAATATTGAGCTAATCAAAACTCAAATTGAAAAATTTTCGCCAAAATATGTTTGTTGTGCAGACGAAAAAGACACCTTAGAATTATCAAAAAAATACAAAAATATTGAATTTTTGTTTGGAGAAAATGGGCTTTTAGAACTTGCAAAAATCTCCCAAAATGATATTTTAGTTGTAGCTACATCAGGAATTGTAAGCGTTAAAGCAGTATTAGAAGCAATAAAAAATAAAAAAACAATAGCTCTAGCAAACAAAGAAACTCTGGTTATGGCAGGCGACATTGTAATGAAAGAAGCAAAGAAGAATAATGTTTCAATATTGCCGATTGATTCAGAGCATTCTGCGATATTGCAATGTCTAAATAAATTTGATAATCCTTTTGCAAAAAATCTATGGATAACAGCTTCAGGAGGTCCTTTCAGAAACAATACAAGAGAAGAAATGGAAAAATTTAGCGCAAAAGAAGCATTGAATCACCCTCGTTGGATGATGGGCAAAAAAATCACAATAGATTGCGCAACTCTTATAAACAAAGGTTTAGAGGTAATTGAAGCACATCATCTTTATAATTTTAATTATGAAAATATTAAAGTTGTAATTCATCCTCAAAGCATAGTTCATTCACTTGTTGAATTTAATGACGGCTCTTTCATAGCTCAAATGGGAGTGCCATCTATGCATATACCTATTCAATATGCACTAACTTATCCTGAGCGCTTTGAAGGAATTAAAACAAACAGCTTCAATATTTTTAATCGTAATTTAGAATTTTTTGAACCCGATACAGAAAAATTTCCTCTATTGAAGCTAACAATAGAATGTGGCAAACAAAGCGGTATAATGCCTGTCGTATTAAATGCAGCAAATGAAGTTGCAGTGTATAAATTTTTAAATCATGAAATCAACTTTTTAGATATAGAAAAAATTATATTTAGCGAAATTGAAAAAACAAATAATATTATTAATCCAACCATAGATGAAATTTTTGAAATTGATAAAGAAACAAGAAAAAAACTAATATAATTTACATTATTAACATTATTGAAAATTTGCGCTACATAGTATAATATTTTTTTGTACACTTATAAAATTTATCTTTATCGGTTGTACAAATTATATACGTGGTTTAAGGAATAATATGAAAAAGATTTTCTATCTGGCGTTTTCGCTTGTCGAAATCGTTGTAGCATTGATTATATTTTCAGTAATCACCGCAGCGTTGGCACCAATTATTACTAAGAAATTAAAAAGCACAGGTATAACAATAGGTGGTGGAGATGGCGGAACATTACAAATGACATGTGACGATTTTGGTCCTGAATGCGGTCTTTGTTATCCTGATAAGTGTGTATCTTGTGTTAAATCATGTTTAGATACTCAAGCGCTGGATATTGCTCAATGCAAATGCAAAGATTGTAATGATACCGAAGATATGTTTGGTCCAAATTGCCTTAAGTGTGATATATCAAATTGTTCAAAGTGTATCGCAACTAATTATGTTGAAAATGGACAATGTACAATATGCCCTATTAAATATTATTGTGATGGTACTAGTAAAAAAACATGTGAAAATGGTAAATATACTGATACCACAGGTCAAACATCATGCAAAAATTGCGAAGCAGGTTATTATTGCACAGGTGGCGAGAAAAAAGAGTGTGCTAGTGGTACATATTCTGCAGCAAATAGTTCAAGTTGTGCAACATGTCCTGTTGGATATTATTGTCCTGGGGTAAGTGATAAGATTTTATGCAGCACAAATAAATATCAACCTAATGAAGGTAAAGATACTTGTCTAACTTGTTC
>CALUYD010000004.1 GCA_944324915.1 Candidatus Gastranaerophilales bacterium
CTCCTGCCTGCGTGCTTCGCACACCTATGCCCTCGCTTTGCTCAACGTGTGCAGTCGCACTACGTTTCGCTTCGCTCATTTTGGGTACGGACTACGCACTTGGCACGAGCTCAACGCTCCTGCCTGCGTGCTTCGCACACCTATGCCCTCGCTTTGCTCAACGTGTGCAGTCGCACTACGTTTCGCTTCGCTCGGGAGCACCGGCTTACGCTATTTGCTCCTGAGGAAATCAAAGATTTCCACGTCGCCATCGAACGGTTACGCCTAAAATGTCAAGGCTCAACGCCTTGCCATTTTTACGGCTTCACACACGGCTTACGCTATAAAAAAAGGCTCTAAGGTTTTCTCAGAGCTTCGATGTTATTGAAAGGAAAAGTATAGAAAATAAACCGGTTTTTAGGCAAAAAGTTTCAAAGTATCCTTTTCGCTTTCTTCCTTATTAATAGCTTCTTCATCGGAATTAAAAGGATTAAAACCATTTGAAGAATTAGGATTTTTGTCTAAAATATTAAACAATTGAATTTTTGAAGTTTCTTGAGCTAATTTCATTGGTGCGATAAGCTCTTGAGCTTGTACTGATTGAGTTAATTCAACATTTTTTTGAACAGTTGAAGCACTATATAAATTAGCTGCAGCTGCAGAATTCAATTGAGCAACATCAATTGATTTTGCATAAAGTCCTGCTTGAGTTAGAGCAATTTGCTTTTGCAAATCAGCATTTGTTCTTGAAGAATATAAATCGATTCCTAAAGTGGCTCTATTAAATTTTGAATAATCAATAGCTTGAACTTTAGGTTCTGGCTTATTTGAAGCCTCTTTTAAAATTTGAGAAGCAACAGAATTTACGCTGTTAACGTCAACTCCTTGTGCAGAATATATCGCATTATTAATATTCAACATTGTTCCTTAGCTCCACTTTATTGTCCGGTGATTGTTCCTTATGGTTAAATATTCGACATTTAAAGCTCAAACTTTAGGTTTTTGAATGACGCTTGTAACATTTATTTACAAATATTAATTTTTTAAAAAAACTAGTTTATTAAATTGCGAAATTGTTTTATAATTTAATAAAATTTTGGGAGAAATATGAGAAAAGTTTTAAACAAAATTGTAAAAATAATATATGAAGTATGAAAGGAAGGTTTTTCGCCTTTCTTTTTTTATGGCAAAAATTATGAACAAAAAAGATTACAAAGGAAAAATTACATCAATTAAAAATGTTGCTCTAAATACGTACGAAATGAAAATTTCATCTGATTTAGATAATGCAATGTGTGGTCAATTTATCTCAATTTTATGCCCGAATAAAACTCTAAGAAGACCTTTTTCAATAGCTGATTTTGATAAAGAAAATAAAATTTTAACCGTACTTTTTAAATTAAGAGGAGAAGGAACTCAATACTTAAAAAGTCTAAAAGAAAACGACACAATTCAATTTATGGCACCATTAGGAAACACTTTTAAATTAGAAAACAAAAATTGCCTTCTAGTTGGTGCAGGAATTGGAATTGCTCCAATGCTATTTTTAAAAAAAGAAATGAACAAAAAAGGTATTAAAAACTACCTTATTTCAGGCTTCAAAGAAGAAAATGAAATAATTTATGGAAGTGACGAAAATGTTGTTGGCGGAAGCGTTTTGGATAATCTTGAAGATTTAATCAAACAAAAAAATATAGAAGTAATTTATTCTTGTGCTCCAACTATCGTGCTACAAAAAATAGCACAATTAGCTCAAAAATTATCAATCAAAAGCTATATCGCAATGGAGCGTGTTATGGCTTGCTCAATTGGCGTTTGCAGAGGTTGTGTCATAAAAATTAAAAAAAATAACGAAATTATATATAAATCCGTATGCCAAGATGGACCTGTGTTTGAAGGATGCGAGGTTGTATGGGATTAGAAAATTTAAAAACCACTCTAATAAATCCAAAAACAAATAATTCTCTTACCCTTAAAACCCCTATAATAGGCGCAAGCGGTACTTATGGATATGTTGATGAATATGAAAATTTTATTGACTTAAATTGCCTTGGAGCAATTTCAACTAAAGGAATTACCCTAGAAAAAAGACCCGGAAATTCAGGCGATAGAATTTTTGAAGTTCAAAACGGAATGATAAATAGAATTGGTCTGGAAAATGTAGGAATACATGCTTTTTTAGAAGAAAAACTTCCAAAACTAATTGAAAAAAAGATTGATTTTCTTTTAAATATTGCAGGCTCAACCACTGAAGACTATGAAAAATTGGCACTTTTAGCTAATGAATACAATATAAAAGCAATTGAAGTAAATGTTTCATGTCCTAATGTTAAACAAGGTTGCCTTGAATTCGGCTTAAATCCTAATGCATTATTTGAACTAACCAAAAAAATAAGAAAAAATTATGACGGCTTTTTAATTGTAAAATTATCGCCTAATACTCAAGATATAAAAGCCTTAGCAACGGCAGCAGAGCAAGGCGGAGCCGATTGCATAAGTGCAATTAACACTCTAAGAGGTTTAGGTATAAAAGTTGATTATATTGCAAATAAATTCATTAAAAAATCCGTCCAAGGAGGCTTATCAGGCTCTTGTATTAAGCCTGTTGCGCTATATATGGTAAATCAAATAAAACAAGCGGTAAAAATCCCTGTTATTGCAATGGGGGGAATAGCTAAATTTGAAGATTTGCTTGAATTTATGGCAGTAGGAGCTGACGCTTTTCAAATTGGAACGGCAAACTTTATAAATCCAAGCATTTGTACAAATTTAGCAGCTCAATTAAGTAATTTTATGGACAAAAACAATTTCAAAGATTTCAACGAATTAAAAGGAGCAATTCAAAATGACTGATAATGTTGATGTTAAAGAACTTCTTATAAAAGCTCAAGGGCTATTAAAAGGGCATTTTTGCCTTACAAGCGGACTTCATTCAGATACATATTTTCAATGTGCAAAATTATATCAATACCCGGATATTGTTGAAACACTAGCAAAAGAATTAGCTAAAAAACTTGAAAACATTGAATTTGATACAATTGTAGCTCCTGCAATAGGCGCTGTTATTTTTGGATATGAAGTAGCAAAACAATCTAAAAAAAGAAATCTTTTTGTTGAGAGAAAAGACGGAAAAATGGAGCTAAGAAGAGGTTATCAACTTAAAAAAGGTGAAAAAGTAGTAATAGTTGAAGATGTTATAACTACTGCAAGAACAATCTTTGAAACAAAAGAAGCAATTAAAGAATTTGAATGCGAAGTTAAAGGAGTTGCTTGTATTGTAGATAGAACTCAAGGAAAATTAGATGACCAATTTAAAATCTATTCACTTTTGCAATCATCCCCTGTAACTTATGAACCGGATAATTGCCCATTATGCAAACAAGGAATAGAACTCGTAAAACCGGGAAGCAGACCAAAACAAAACTAAGAAAAGGTAAAAAATGAAACATTTAATAAATATAGAGGACTTATCAACAGAAGAAATAAATCAAATTTACACACGTGCGCAAGACTTTGAAAAAGGTATCAGAAAAGCAAATCATCTAAATGCGCATATTGTAAATATGTTTTTTGAAAATTCAACAAGAACAAAAATGTCTTTTGAAATGGCAATAAATAAATTAAATGCAAATAAATATGATTTTTGCTCTGAAACATCATCTCTAAACAAAGGGGAAGATTTATTCGATACAATTAATAATTTATCTGCAATAGGGATGAATGCTGTTGTTTTAAGACATAGCGACAACAATTTAATTAAAGAATTATCATCAAAAAAATATTTCCAAGATATTTCTTTTATTAATGCAGGTTCAGGCACTAACGCTCATCCTACCCAAGCATTATTAGATTATTACACAATTAAAAAACATTTTTTAAATTTAAGCGATAAAACAATTACAATAGTAGGTGATATTGCACATTCTCGTGTTGCTATGAGCGATATTACACTATTTAAAAAATTCAATATGAAAATAAGATGTTTATCAAGCGAAAATCTTATCGGCGAAAAAATTGAAGGCGTTGAATATTATACAAATTTAAAAGAAGCATTTGAAAATAGCGATATTATTATGGCTTTGAGAATTCAAAAAGAAAGAATTCAAGAACACGTTGATATTGAAAGCTACATTAAAAACTATCAAATAACAAAAGAAAATCTACCTTATGCGGCATTTTTAATGCATCCGGGTCCAATTAATAAAGATATTGAAATTAAAAGTGATGTTTTAGATATGCCAAATGCAAGAACAATTCTTAACCAAGCTAAAAATGGAGTATATGTAAGAATGGCGATATTAGATATGCTTTTATCGTCGCAAGGTTTATAAAATGGCAAAAAAGAACTATAAAATCACTACAATACCATCTTTAATAGATATGCATGTGCATTTTAGAGAGCCCGGATATACCTATAAAGAAACTATTCAAACAGGTATCGAAGCAGCAAAAGCAGGGGGTTTTTCCGGAGTCTGCACAATGCCTAACACCATGCCTGTTGCTGATAACCCTAAAGTCATTAAAGAAATACTTTCAAAAGCAAAAAAATATCGTTTTGAAATTTACCCCATTGCAGCAATTACAAAAAACCTTGATAGTGATGAATTAGTTAATTTTAAAGAATTAAAATCCGCAGGCGCCATTGGCTTTTCAAATGACGGTTTACCTCTTTTAAATAAAGATTTATTTAAGCAAGCCCTAAAATCAGAAGAATTAATTTTATCTCATTGCGAAAATGAAGTTGAAGAAGTTGATTGGCAAATTCAATTATATGAACAAGTTAAAAATGAAGGTTTTAATCCGAGATTACATTTTTGCCATATATCCAAAAAAGAAAGTATAGATTTAATAAGAAACGCTAAAAAAAGAGGGCTCAAAATAACAGCAGAAACTGCTCCTCATTATTTTACTTTTACTAAAGATGATGTTGATGAAACAGGAACATATAAAATGAATCCGCCACTAGGAAACTATTTAGATAAAAGAGCAGTAATGGATGGGCTTATAGATGGAACAATTGATGTTATTGCAACAGATCATGCACCTCATTCAGACGAAGAAAAATTAAGAGCCTATAAAGACGCACCAAACGGCATAACAGGTCTTGAAGTAGCGTTTTCATTGGCTTATGAATTATTGGGGCTTGATAAAACGCTTGAAAAAATGGCATACAACCCAAGAAGAATTTTAAAAATCAACAATAAAAAAATGATTAAAGTAGCACTCGATGAAACTTGGATAGTTACACCAAGCCTATTTAAAACAAAATGTAAAATATCTCCCTATAAAGGTATGAAATTAAAAGGAATAGTAATCAATGATTAATGAAGAAATTAAAAAAAGATTGGTTCTGGCGCTTGATGTTGAAGAACTTGATGAAGCAAAAAAATTAGTAGATGAATTATCACCCTACATAGGAACTTTTAAAGTTGGATTACAGTTGTTCTGTGGTTATGGTTTAGAGATAGTTAATTATATAAAAGAAAAAAATGCCGATTTCTTTTTAGATGTTAAATTACACGATATTCCAAATACGGTTGAAAAGGCTTCTTATAATGTCATAAAAAATGGTGCTAATTTCTTTAATGTTCATGCAACAGGCGGAATAGAGATGATGAAAGCAGCAAAAAAAGGAGCTATGCAAGCGGCTGAAAAATATAACAGAAAAAAACCTCTAGTGCTTGCTGTTACTGTTTTAACAAGTATCAATCAAGAAACTTTAACAAATGAGCTATCTAATTCAAAAAATGTTGAAGATTTTGTTATCCAGCTTGCAAAAAATGCAAAACTAGCTGGTTTAGATGGCGTTGTAGCTTCAGCTCGTGAGCTAAAAGCAATTAAAAAAGAGCTTGGAAATGATTTTATTGTCTTAACCCCAGGGATTAGACCATCATGGAGCGCTAAGGATGATCAAGCAAGAATTGCAACACCAAAAAGCGCTATTGAAGATGGAGCTGACTATATAGTTTTAGGAAGAGCTATAACAAAAGCGGAAAATAAAATTGAAGCTATAAAAAAGATTTACGAAGAAATTCAAGGAGTAAATAAATAATGGGTACATTAATTCTTCAAGACGGAACAGTTATCAAAGGAGAGTCTTTTGGTGCTATCGGAGGATATGAAGGCGAAGTTGTTTTTACAACGTCATTTTGCGGATACCAAGAATCGCTAAGTGACCCCAGCTTTGCAAGACAAATAGTTGTTATGGCATATCCTGAAATAGGCAACTGCGGAATAAATGATTTTGATTTTGAATCAGACAGATGTTATCTTAGAGGGCTTATTGTAAAAAACTATTCAAAACAAGAAAGCCACTATCAAGCAAAAGAAACTCTTGCAAATTACCTTATTAAAAATAATGTTATAGCTCTTGAAAATATAGATACAAGAAGTTTAGTCAAAAAAATCACAAAATACGGCACAATGGGCGGTTTTATAACATCAAATGATGTAGATAATGATTTTATTAAAGAAAAATTTGAAGAAATAAGAAACTTTAAAATTGAAGAAGATGTACTTGACGAAGTTAGCATAAAATCAAGATATGTATTTAATCCGCAAGGAAAAATAAATATTGCTCTAATTGATTACGGTAACAAAAAATCAACCTTAAATGAGCTTGCTAAAAGAGATTGCAGAATTACCGTATACCCTTATGATACAGAAGCAAAAGAAATATTAGAAAATAAATTTGATGCAGTATTTTTATCAAATGGCCCGGGAGATCCTGCTAATTATAAAAATCAAATTCTGCAAATCAGGCAAATGATGGGAAAAATCCCTATGTTTGGAATTTGTTTAGGCTATCAACTTTTAGCACTAGCTGCAGGAGCAAACACCTATAAGCTAAAATACGGTCATAGAGGCGCAAATCATCCTGTTATAAACCTTGAAAACAATAAGGTTATGATTACAAGCCAAAATCACGGTTATAGCGTTGATATGGTAACATTACCTAAAATAATGCGTCCGACTTATAAAAATTTAAATGATAATACCCTTGAAGGCTTTGAAATAACAAGCCTTGGAATTTACGCCGTTCAATTTCACCCGGAAGCAAATCCTGGGCCTGAAGATGCTAATATCATCTTTGATGAATGGATTAATTTAGCTCAAAAAGATATGAATAGAATTAACGAGGTATAAAATGAAAGATAAATCTCTTAAAAAAGTTCTTGTTATAGGCTCAGGTCCGATTGTAATAGGACAAGCGGCAGAATTTGACTATGCTGGGGTTCAAGCATGCCGAGCTTTGAAAGAAGAAAAAATAGAAATAGTCCTTGTTAATTCAAATCCTGCAACAATTATGACAGATGAAGAAATAGCGGATAAAGTCTATATTGAACCATTAAATCTTGAAAGTTTAACAGAAATAATTAAAATGGAGCGTCCGCAAGGTTTAATCGCTACTTTAGGAGGTCAAACCGCTCTTAATTTGGCATGTGAACTTGATAAGGCAGGAGTTTTAAAAGAATATAACGTAAGAATTTTAGGTACTAACATAGAATCAATTCAAAAAGCAGAAGATAGGGAACAATTTAAAAACTTAATGGAAGAAATAAATATTCCTATCCCTCAAAGTGAAATTGTTTCAAACTATCAAGACGCTCTTAAATTTAGCGAAAAAATAGGCTTTCCGATTATCATAAGACCTGCTTTTACTCTGGGTGGAGCTGGCGGCGGTATAGCAAGAAACGAAAGAGAATATGAAGAAATTGTCCACTCCGGACTTTCTCAATCTCCAATAAATCAAGTTTTGGTTGAAAAATCCATTGCAGGCTATAAAGAAATAGAATATGAGGTTATAAGAGATGCAAACGATACTTGTATCATAATCTGCAATATGGAAAATATTGACCCTATTGGTATTCATACAGGCGATAGCTTCGTTGTAGCACCAAGTCAAACTCTAACTAATCCTGAATGCGAAATGTTAAGAACAAGCGCTATAAAAATAGTAAGAGCCCTAAAAATAGAAGGTTCATGCAACGTTCAATTTGCGCTTGATACGGTATCAAATCAATATTATATTATTGAAGTTAACCCGAGAGTATCACGCTCATCAGCTTTAGCAAGTAAAGCGACAGGCTATCCTATTGCAAAAATAGCAACAAAAATCGCTATGGGCTATCATTTACATGAAATTAAAAACCCAATCACAAATAAATGTGCTGCTTTTGAACCTGCTATTGATTATGTTGTAGTTAAAATTCCAAAATGGCCGTTTGATAAATTCTCAAGCGGAGATAGAATTTTAGGCACAAAAATGAAAGCAACAGGAGAAATTATGGCAATAGGAAGAACATTTGTATCTTCCTTCAAAAAAGCTGTAACCTCTCTTGAAGAAAGATTTACAGGACTTTTATACAGAGGTTTTGAAGAATTATCAAATGACGCACTGCTTTCTGAATTATATATTCAAGACGACAGAAGAATATTCAGACTAGCTCAAGCAATCTATAACGGCAATGACATCAACAGATTATGCGCTATAACAAAAATAGATAAATGGTTTGTAGCAAAAATAAAAGAAATTGTTGATGTTGAAAAAGAGCTAAAAAGAGCACCCCTAAATAGAACAATGTATCTAAAAGCAAAGCAATTCGGATTTTTAGATGAAGAAATTGCAAAAATTACTCAAACAACTTATGAAACATTGAATAAATTTAACATTGAAGCAAACTTTAGAGCCGTTGATACTTGCGCTGCGGAATTTAGCGCCCATGTACCTTATTTTTATTCAACATACAACGAAGAAGATGAAGTTGAAGAATTTAAACAACAAGCTCAAAAAACCTATAAAAAACCAAAAGAAAATATCATAGTTTTAGGCTCAGGACCAATCAGAATAGGTCAAGGTATTGAATTTGATTATTGCTCTGTTCATGCTTCTTGGGAATTAATTAAAAGAGGCTATGAATCAGTTATGATAAATTCAAACCCTGAAACGTTGTCAACTGATTTTGATGTCGCTACAAGATTATATTTTGAACCTATGAATGTTGAATATGTAATGAATATAATCAAAAAAGAGAACCCAAAAGGCGTTTTAGTTCAATTTGGGGGTCAAACAGCAATTAATTTAGCTGAAAAATTACACCAAGAAGGTATTAAAATCCTAGGCACAAGCCTTGAGAGCATTAATGCGGTTGAAGATAGAAAAGTTTTTGAAAAATTATTAAGAGAGCTTGAAATTCCTCAACCAAAAGGTTGTGCAGTTACATCAACAACAGGAGCGCTTAATGCAGTTAAAGAATTAGGATACCCTGTATTGGTTCGCCCAAGCTATGTTATAGGCGGAAGAGGAATGCAGGTTGTATATAATGATGATGAGCTTTTAACATATATAACAGAGGCATTTAAATTCTCAAACGAACACCCTGTATTGATTGATCAATATTTAGAAGGTCAAGAAGTAGAACTTGACGCTGTTTCAGATGGTAGAGATATTCTAATCCCCGGAATTTGCGAACATATTGAGCGCGCTGGAGTTCATTCGGGTGATTCTATGAGCATTTATCCAAGCCAAAATATCTCAAGAAAAAATGAAAAAATTCTTGTAAAATATGCAACAAAAATCGCAAGAAAATTAAATATCAAGGGTTTGATGAATATTCAATTTATCATCAAAGATGATAAAGTTTATGTTATTGAAGTTAACCCCAGAGCCTCAAGAACAGTACCTATCATGTCAAAAGTAACAGGTATTCCTATGGCAAATATTGCAGTTGAAGCAATTTTAGGAAAATCAATAAGAAGAGCAGGTTTTGGTGTTGGTTTATATAAAAAATCAAATTTGGTTTGCGTGAAGATGCCAATTTTCTCTTGGCAAAAATTAAACAGAATTGACCCTGCGCTTGCTCCTGAAATGAAATCAACAGGCGAAGTTTTAGGAATTGATACAACATATAAAAAAGCTCTATATAAAGCATTTTTAGCAGGCGGACACAAATTCTCCAAAGCAAAACAAAGGGTATTGGTATCTTTAAATGACCATTATAAAAAACCGGCGCTTCCTATGCTCAAAAAGTTATTTAAGCAAGGTTTCTTTATTATGGCAACTTGGGGAACACATAAATTCCTTGAGCAAAACGGTATTCCATCTAAAATGATTGAAAAATTCATGATTGATAAATTGCAAAAACGTATGAAAAACGGACGTTTGAGCTTTATTATCAACACTCCTACAACAGGTAAAAACTCTCAAAACGCAGGTTTTCAAATAAGAACCATAGCTCAAATGTACGGAGTGCCTAGTTTTACATCCATAGATACTGCAAATGCCTTTTTGAGCGCATACAAGGTATTTGACAAAAACACAGTTCTAACTTATGACACTATTACAAATTACCGCAAGAAAAAATTTTTAGGGATGTTTAAATAATATCAGTTTTAGGATATATTAGAATTATGTTTGAAAAATTTACACAAAAAGCAATAGATGTTGTACAAGCTGCTCAAAATTATGCACAAGAATTTTGTCATAACAGAGTATTATCTCAACATCTTCTTTTAGGGCTTGTTGCTCAATCAAAAGGAGTTCAGGCAAAAATCTTGAATTTTGACAAGATTAACTTTGGCGAATTAAATATCGAAGTTCATCAAAGTTTAAAATCTAATCCTGATGGCAAAAGTGAAAATATTTTCTTCTCATCTGAAGCAAGAGAAATTCTAAAATCCGCAGTTGAATTATCTTACGAGCTAAATTCAAAATTCATTATGCCTCAACATATTGCCCTTGCGATTTTTCAAAATAAAGAATGCGGAGCCTATAAAATTCTTAAAAAATTTAATATAGACGAAGAAAAAATCATACCGAATTTAAAAAGAATATTGGATAAAAGCTCTGACCTTACAATTCTTCATCCTGAAACAGAAAATGAAAACACTCAACTATCAAACATTAATGACTTTTTTAAAGAAAAAGTTATGTCTGAAATTTTGGTTAATGCTCAATCAAAATTATCAGCCTCAGGCTATGAAATCTTAGGAAGTGAACAATTACTCCAATCAATTTTAGACAATAAAAACTATAAAATTGTTGAAATATTGGATAAATTCAACATAAATTCGCAAAGTTTTAATGAAATGTTATCTCATTTCAACTCAAGAACGGCAGAATTTGAAAATTCCGAAAAACAAATTATATTCACTCCAAACGCTTTTAGTGCAATTTTATTGGCTCTTGATTATGCTAAAGAATCAGGAAGCGTTGGAATTCAGCCTGAACATATTATTTTAGGGATATTGAAATCTAAAAAAGGTATAGCTTATAAAATTTTATCTCAATGCATAACAAATGCAGTCGATTTTGAAGATATTGTTATGAAAAAAATGAACGATAAAATCCCCGAAACTCTTGCAATTCTAAGATTAGCAAAAGAAGAAGCAAGAAGCCTTAACTGCAATATTGTAGGAAGCGAGATGATTTTATTAGGCATATTATCTTATGGCGCAGGAGTAGCTTCAGACACTCTAAGACGACTTGGAATTACTCTTAAAGACGCCAGATGTGAAGTTGAAAAACTTATTAAACCTCAAAAAGAAGTAACAAATTTAACTTATAGCCCAAGAGCAAAAAAAATGCTTGAAGTTGCATACAAAACAGCAATTGAACACAAAAGAAGCAAAATTAAATCAGAAAATATTTTATACGGCATAACAAAAATGCCAAATTGCCTTGCTATGCAAGTTTTGGGTAATTTAGGAACAGATGTTTTAGAAATTCAACAAGGAATTAAGCAAGAATTATTGGGTGGAATGGATTTATAATTTCAAAAAATGGCGGATAATTTTGATTTTTTAAAAAATACAGACAAAGAACTTTTTAATTCTATACAAGATGCACAAAAACTCTTTCGTGATGAATATTTCAATCAATCCAGCGTTCAATTAAGAATTTTTGCCGAAAAAATGGTTAAAAAAATATTAGGTTCAAAAGAAGAAAATCAAACATTTGACGATGCGCTAAATTGCTTAAAAGACAAAATCAAAACCCAACAAGAAAAAGAATTTATAGATGATTTATTCTTCATTAAAAAAATGGGCAATAAATGTGCTCACGGAGAAGATATAGCACCGTCTGAAGCGCTTGAAGCAATAAAAAGAGCTTTTGAAGCGTCTATTAATTATGCTTATTCAAAGAAAAAAGACGAAAAATTATTAAAACTTCAATTTGACCACACGCTCTTAATTACAGGCAAAAAACAACAAGAGGTTAAACTCGTTGATAAATATATACAATTAGCCCAAGAGCAAAAAGAAGAGCTTTTAAACGCCAAACAAGGCGAATTTAATTCTCAAGTTGATAAAAACGAAGAAGGCATAAGAAACGAAAGTTATGTAAATAACCCCAAAAAATATAAAGAAAAAAAATCAAACCCTAAAAAAGAAAAAATAAAAACAAAAATAAAAGAAGCAAGAAAAAACCTCAAACAAAATATCAATTTTGAAGAAAACAAAAAACCTAAAAAAAATAAACCCAAAGCAAGCAAAAAGCCTCAAAAAAAGACAAAAAAACAAAACAAGGGGCTAATAAAGTTAATTCTTTTTTTAAGTTTTGTTGCAATTTCATTAATTTTTATTACAAAAATGTTATTTTTTTTCTAACTCTTGAAATCAACATCAAAAAAAATACTTTATTAATACAGATGTTATTTTAAAAGTTATAGATGGATAAAAGTTATGAAAAACTACAACGAAAATATGCCTAAAACGGATATTAACGATTATTTGTCAGAAATAGAGGACTATGTTTTATCCGATTATCAAAACTTCAAACTTCACATACTAGCACAAAAAATTAAAACAGCTTCATACAAGCCAAAACCAAAAATGTTATATTTATAATTTTTATGCTATTGTAATTTTGTGGAAAAGAAAATTTTATTTTTAGATTTTGACGGAGTTTTGTTTGATACATTAAAAGAAGTGTATCTTATAAACCGCTATATATACAAAGGGATTGATTTATTTGACAAAGTTGATGAAAAAAATTATCAACTCTATTCAAAGTACAAATATCTTGTTTATAACATTTGGATGTTTTATTACTACAATCCTTTAATTTTTAATAATTGCGAAAATATAATTGATGACTTTATAAATGCGCTATCAAAAAGAAATATTAAAGCTGAAGAAGATTTTTGTGATAATTTTCTTAAAGTTAGAGCTAATTTAGTTAAAAACAATTATGATTTTTGGAAAAATCTTGAAACGCCTTATAAATTCTTCTATGAAATAAAAAAATTATATGAAGAAAAAAATCCAAAAATATTAATTGTTTCAAAGAAAAATAAAACTTCAATAATAGAGCGCTTTAATTCATATAATTTTTTTATTTCAAACGATGATATTTATGCAAGAGAAATTCTTGATAAATATTCTACAAAAGGCGAATTTATAAATGAATATATGAATAAAAACGGTTTTGATGAAGCAATATTTGTTGATGACAACAATAACAATTTAAAAACTTGCGATAATTATTCAAATATTACACAAATTCTTGCTCTTTGGGGAAACTCTCAACCCAATTTAAAAGGATACAATCAAACCCAAGCAATTGATAAAATAAATCAATTTTTTAGTTAATTTTGTTAAGATATATTAAGCCTTTCTTTTTTGTTAGTTTAAAAACAATAATATCGTGGATATATCTAAATAATACTGCATTAACAAAAGGAAGGTTATTATGGGTGTAGACATCATTGGATTATTAAAGAATATCATTAGTCCGCAAAAGGATAGTGCGGCAGCTCCTGCTGTACAAAAAGCTGTTCAGACTGCTCCTGCAACATCAGCTGAACAATCCGCCAGCGTTTTTACAAACAACGCAATCAATCAAAGTTATAACAATAATTCATCCACAACAGTAATTCTATCGGATGATTATAGAGATTACGAAAGAGCGTCTTGGACTAATAACTACAAACTTGACAAAGATGATAGTGCCGATATGAAAACTATTATGAATAGAACCTTTGGCGAAGCATCAGTTAAAAACATGACTCAAGGCGAAGTTAATACCGCTATGCAATCTATTATTGATAATAATAGATGGATGATGAATGATATTAATAACACTTACCTTAAAACGCAAGTTACACAAGATGTCATAGATACACTATACCCTGATGGGGTTCCTGAAGGTGTAAATGAAGATACTATTGTTAATTATGTAGAAGATTTAGTTAACAACAGCGAAAAATTCTCTAGTTCTGAAACAGAGCTAACAGAAGAAGAAAAACAGCTAACATCAATTGCACAAAAAGTTCAAAATAATCAATACGATAAATTTGATGAAAACATAAGAGTAAGCCAAATTCCTGCTGAATTTATTGAAGCTACTGAATTTAGCGTACCTGAAAATGTTGAAGATTCTATTGAAATTTTTGTTCCTGATTTAAATACTCTGAAAAATAATGGTACAAAAGTTGATGAACAACTAAGCAAAACTGTTGTTTTTGAAGCAACAAATAAAGGTTTAAATTTTGATGATATAAGCCAAATGGACGAACAACAAGCAAAACAATATATTCAAAATGTAATCGCTGAAAACTATGGGCTTGGAAGAATAGCTGAAGACGGCACATTTGAATATGGAAGCTATAACGAAAACGGCGAATTTGTTAAATCTGAAGTTCAAGATAATGGCAACGGCAAAGCAGATTTAACAGAAAGCTATGCAGGTATTGCAGTATTAAGTGCCATTGCAAAAGAAGAAGGCAATAACAATATAATGGCAGGAATAGACGAAGATCCAAATGCAATACTTGATAGATTATATGAAGGTATTAAAAACGGAAATAGCGTATATTGTCCGAATACCGAAATGAATGTGTTGTATGATTCGACAAACGGTAGAATATCAGAAGGCAGTGAAAAACTTCTTCTTGCACAAGAAGGCAATAATGGCACTATCACATACATTCATGCTAAAGAAGATTCTATTATAGCTGATAGCGAAGGAAAATTAACAGGCGCAAGTGTTTTAGATGCTTATGATTTCAATGGAAAAACTCTATCTGAAATTGCTCAAAACCCTAAAGCAGGAGATGCAGAGCTTGTTTTAAGCGCAATAGGACAAATAATGTCCAACAATCCTAATATGCAACAAACATTTGAAGATAGCTTCAGCGCTTCAGGGCTGGAAGATACAGCAGAAAATAGAGTTATCCACTTTATGAGCCAAGATTTTTCTGCTCTTGCAAATAATAATGGCGGAGAAATTGTTCTTGAAAATGTTCAATACATAGTAGGCTCAAATAAACCTGCACCAACTCCAAAAACAGTAGAAGACACAGCTACATCAATTCCAACAGATCCTACTCCAACTGATCCAATTCCAACGGATCCAGAACCTACTGATCCAATTCCAACGGATCCGGAACCTACTGATCCAATTCCAACAGATCCGGAGCCAACAGATCCGGAGCCAACAGATCCGGAGCCTACTCCTACCCCAACAGTGTGTCCTGATCCACCTGATGTAAAACCAAGCGACACTCCGCTTCCATCAGATACACCGGATTTAAAAGATCCAAGTGAAGTGCCAAGTGAAACGCCTAGTGAAACGCCTAGTGAAACTCCAACAGAAGTACCAACCGAAACACCTACTGAAGCACCGGATATTCCGGAACCTACAACTTGTCCTCCAATTGGAACAGAAGACGGTTCAGAAAATGGCGATAATGACACAAACGACAACCAAGGCGGTTTTGGAGATACCACTGAAGTTCAACCAACAACACCACCTCAAGTCGATAACGATGAACCCGCACAAACAACCACATGTCCACCTCTGGATAGTGCAGGCGGCAGCACAAACAACTCAAATAACACGGATAATTCCCAAGGCAGCTTTGATAGCTCAAGCACCAGCAACAATCAAAGCCAATCTCAAGGAAATAGCTCAAATAACCAACCTCAAAGTGGTGGCGGTCAACAAAGCCAACCACAAGGCGGTAGTGAGCAACAAAATCAATCACAAAATGACTGCGGACCAATGCCTGATATAGAACAAAAAGATGAAAACCTATAAAATCCATAATAAATGCAGTAAAAGAGTGACTAAAGTCACTCTTTTTATTTGCATAAAATTAAATTAAACTTTATAATTTTTCTATATAGGAGTTTAAAATGAAATTTAAAAATGCTTTTACTTTAGCTGAAATACTAATTGTTATGGTAATAATAGGTATTATTGCAGTTATTTTAATACAAACGCTAAATCCAAACAGATATAGCGAAAAAACAAATATTGCAAATGCAAGAAAAGCAATTGAGCTTATAAAACAAGCAACATCCCAGATGATTGAACTTGAAAAAGAACAAATTCCGACAGGAACTTTTATGACAAGACCGGCCGGAAGTGATTCTTGGGAAATTACAATATTAAATGAAGATGGAAATGATGCAAGTGTTGAAGATATAGTTAATCTTTTTGGAAATTATATTAAATATGAATCAGATGTGATAGATTTTTGTAACTTTACATCATTTTGTAATAACGAAAACGTAAAAGGCGCAAAAGTAGCGGGCGGAATATATATAGGTTTTGAAAAATTTGATGATACCGATATTGATGATTGTCCTGCTTATTATATGCCTAATTCCGAAAATCAAATTTCAGCTCCTACAACTCTAGATAAAACAACAGGAGAATTTGACAAAGTAAAACAATGCTGGGGCAAAGTTTATATTGATGTAAACGGCACAAAAGGACCGGATACAGAAGGTCAAGATGTTTTTGTTTATGGATTAGGCGAATATGGAATGGAATTTTAATTAAACTTAATTTTCATTATTCAACAGAAACAATGTCCTATTTATTCTATCTAAGAGCTTCTTTTCTTCAAAGGCTATGTTTTCTTTGCTATATTTACCTTGGTTTGTTGGAATATATCTTGCATAATAATTTGAATCATATTTCAAATTACCTAATAATTTAGCATAATAATTTGTGTTTAAAACATCAATATAGCTTTCTTTTAAGGATTCTGATTTATTTTCATATTTCTTTTTAAAATTTTGCACATAAAGCTCAAAAACATTAACGCAAGCATTAAAACGCTGAATTGAACCTTGTTCTTCTACACATTTTTTCAAATTTTCAAGAGCATATTTTAATTTTTGAATATCATTTAAATATTGGCTATCGGGCTCTTTTTTGATAACCATATCCAAAAATAAAGAATCATCATAAGGAGCTTTTTTTAAATTATCCTCATCAAGTTCATCATCCTTTGGAATTTCCATATCTATTTGAGGAGCAGAAGGAAGTGTTTGTTTTTTATATTCAAAATCCGAATTTATATCAGGTAATTCGCCATAATAACCTTTTTGGTTTTCTTGTTCATCTTCTTTTGATTTTCTTTTAAAAAACGAGAAAAAACCGCCATTTTTTTTATTCTTTTCAATAGCTTTAGCTACTTTTGAAGAAGATAATTTTGACTGACTTTTTGCCTGTTCAAAATTATTACTATCGAAAAAATCTTCTTCACAATAAGCTAAATTTATTGTGAAGAAGTGAGCCAAAAATATTAAAATAAGAGAGATAAAAAATTTTTTCATAATTAAAATTAGCTTAATAATTCCATTGCAGACTGCAATAATTGCTTATATGTTGACATAATTTTACCTGACAAATCCAATTGAGTATTTGCTTCTTGCCAATATGTAGCGTTAGCCTTAAAATCAATATTTGATAATTCCAATAATCCGCTTCTAACTTCGCCATAGCCTATTACGGGTTTACCTGAATATGCGGTTTCTAAATATTGACCTTGTTTATACTCGAACAATTCTTGAGGATTGTGAAAATTCATTAAAGCAAGTTTATATAAAGGTGTCATTTCTTTGCCGTTATTGGCTTTACCATATAAAATACCATCACCTTTGATTTCAAATTCATCATATTTTCCTAAATATTTACCATTGTCAGGGTCAATCCATAATTTTATTTCAGTTGTAGGAACGGCTAATGCTCCGCCTTGGGCAATGGTGTCTTCAAAAGAGTCATTATCTAATGATTTAGTTCCGGACATAATTTCGCCTTTATCATTTAAAATATATCCTTGAACTTTAGAACCATCGGTCGCTCTATATACGCCTTCGCCATCAAACTTAAATTCGCCCAAACGAGTATAAGCAATGCTGCCTTCATCATTTCTCAATACAAAAAAGCCATTGCCTTCTAAAAACACGTTTTCAGGAGAAGTACCAGGGATAGCTTTACCTTGAGAACAATTTTTCAAAACAATATCAGGAACAGCGGCATCCATATATGTCTTAAATGTTACATTATTCTCGCGATACCCCGGAGTATACATATTAACTAAGTTTTCAGATATTGCATCCATCCAATGAGTTGTTGTTCTTTGAACATTCATTGCATTAATATAGGAATCTCTCATTAGTTGCTCCTTTTTTTATTCTTTTGATTTTGTTCGTCTTTATTACCTTTATATCTTGAATATCCAAGGTAAGAGTAATTTATTTCTTCATCGTCAAAATTTTGTTTTAGACATGAAATATTATTTTTTAAATATGCCTCAACTTCACTTGTTCCCGGGATAAAATGAGCTTGAACTTTACCGTCTTTATCAAGTTTTAAAATAACTGTTACATCATTATCAAAATCAAGTCTTATAGGTTTTTTAGTATCAAATGATGTTTGAAGCATATTAAGTAATGAAGTTGTTGCGTTAATTTTTTTATTATTAACATCGCTAATACTTAAAGAATTATCTTCAACACTATATGAAATTAAACCATCTCGATTTAATAAATTAACAAAAAATATAGCGTCATTTACTCCTATTTTTGAAGCGTCAATATCAAATTCAGAGCCAAAATCAAGCTCTAAAAATTTATCGTTTAATAATTCATCTATTGTTGAATTATTTGGAGAAATTAAGTTTTCAATCATTTGAGCTATTCTTGTTCTTATATCCTCAAAACCACTTTGTGTTTTTGAAACAATATAAGAATTTGGCTCAAAAATATCTCTTAGATTTGTTTGAACGCTGTCTTGATAATATTCTTGCTGTGTTATTGTGCTGTTAAGTTCCATTATGCTTTTGGTTTTCTATATATTCTAAATACTCTTGTTCTTCTTGTTTTTCTCGATTTTTTATAAAGAATTTTTGTGAGCCTATTTCATTTAATTCTTTTAATTCAAGTGCCTTTTGTTCCTTGATATAATCTTCTTTTTGGTGTTCTTTGTGTTTTTCTAAAACATTTACCTCTTGTTCTTTTATTCTTAATATTTCTTTTTCACGATTTAGCGCATCTATTGCTTCTTGCTTTTGAATTTGAAGTTTTTTGTCTTCTTCCCAAAGATGTTTAATGAATTTATCATATTGTTCATACATCATAGGGTCTGCGCTTCGCATTTCTTTTGTTAATTGCTTTATTTGGTTTAAATTTTCAATAATTAAAAGCTCTATCCTTTGGACTTCTTCTTGCGCTTTAATTACTACTTGTAATTGCTCTTCTTTCTTTCTTATTCTTATTTCAAGTATTTTTTGCAATCGATAGCGAAAGGGCATAATAAATCCAATAAATATACTTTCCTATAATCGTTTTCGACTGTAAGCATTAAATATTTAATAAAAATTTTAATTAAGTCAAAAAAATCCATTAAATATATGATTTTAATTAATAAAAATATAGCTGATAATTTAATTATTATGAGGGGATTAGTATTTAAATTTATATTTATTTTTTGCTTATTTTTTTCAAGTTTTAATGCAACTTTTGCACTTGAAAAAATCGGTATTGTAACAGATACTCTTCTAACCCCTGTAAACTACTATAATGCATATTTTAGAACTCCTGAGTTTTTTGCAACTGATATAAGAGGAGAATTATTAGATAGAAATGTTCAAGTCGTAACCATTGACACTGCACAACAAGCCCTTAAAAAAGCAGGTTTAAGACAATACGACCTTCAAGCACTTCAAGGATTACAACAAGGATATAATCTTGAATTTTCACTTTTGAAAAAAATTGCAAGAAACATAGGTGTTAGAAAACTTGTTATCGTTACAATGGGAATGGATGTACAAAGAGATTTTCTTAAAAATACCGCATGGAATGTTGCAAACATTGCAGGCTGGGATGTAGTAAATCCAACTCATAGGGTTAGTGTTTATGTAAGTTTTGTCGATGTTGAGCGTGAAACAATCCTTTGGGAAGCGATTTATGCTAAAAATATTAGAAACAATAAACTCAAAAATCTTGATACAACAATCGCAAATAATTATGAGGGTATGCTAAGATTAAAAGAATACTCTAAATATATAAGCCCTGATGTTGCATATAATGTTAAAATGAAAATGTTAAATCCTAATTTTGTTGAGCCGCCAACATATATTACAAGAGAAAACATTAAAAAATATGCAAAAGATAGACACAATATAGGCTCTAAAAAAGAACTATCAGAAATTGAAAGACAAAAATGGGATACCGAAAAATTAAAAGAAGATACCAAAA
Organism: Candidatus Gastranaerophilales bacterium; assembly: GCA_944324915.1. Lineage (GTDB taxonomy): Bacteria > Cyanobacteriota > Vampirovibrionia > Gastranaerophilales > Gastranaerophilaceae > RUG14156. Next base: position 20,479 of record CALUYD010000004.1, read on the forward strand.
ATAATATTATAGAATTTACAAACAACACAAAAGACGGTATCATAGACGTTTCAAACAAAACAAAATCAAAATTCTCTCAATGGAAAGACAATCTATTCAATAGAAAATAAATATCGGAGGAAATATGGCAAGACCAACAGAAAATAAAGAGGATAAAAATCCTAACAATAAAAAAAATATCGAAATGAGCCCAAGTATGATGATGATGATTTCAAACGGTATTATGCTGGCTGTAATTATCGTATCACTGTTTATTATGTATATGCTGATTGATTCATCAATGAATAAAAAAATATCTCAATTATTACCTGAAAACCAGCAAGAAGAAACACAAGAAGACGGCGAAGTTCGAGAAGAAGGAATATTATTGGATTTAGGCGAATTTATCTTAAATTTAGCCGATGTTAATGCAAGAAGATATTTAAAAGTGGGTATCGCTATGGAATTATCAAAAACTCAAGAAGAAATTGATGCTCAAAACGCACTTGCTAATGCTAAATCAGGAGGTCATGGAGCTGCTCCTGCTGATCCAAATGCAGAAATTGCAGCCGTAATGGAAAGATATAAACCTGCCATAAGAGATGCTATTATTTCGGTTTTATCAAATAAAACTTCAGATGAACTATCTACACCAACAGGAAAAGAAATAGCAAAAGAAGAAATTCTCGAAATGGTTAATAATATCTTTGAAGGTCAAAGAGAAGTTATGAGAGTTAGCTTCGGACAATTCATTATTCAATAGAAGGTCATAATGGAAAACGAAGAAAAAGATATAAAAGAAACTGCACAAGAAAATGAAATTGTTTCATCAAAAGAAAATGAAAATATTTTAGCTTTAGATGATACTGTTGAACAACAAGAAAATGAAGAATTAATAACGGTAAGACCTGTTAAATTTCAAACTTTCGAAGATACTCCACCCAACAGAAGCATAAAGAAAAATCTTGATATTTTACAAGATATTTCAATGCATATAAGTGTTGAATTAGGAAGAACAAAATCCTCTATAAGAGAGGTCATGGAGCTTGAAGAAGGAAGTGTCGTTGAGCTCGATAAAATCGCCGGAGAACAAGTTGAAATATATGTTAATGAAAAACTCGTTGCAAAAGGGGAAGTTATCGTAATAGAAGACAAATTCGGAGTTAGAATAACGGCAACCAATATACAAAAACAAGTTTAAGCCCTAAATAGGGCTTTTTTAATATTTATTTTGACAAAATCCCAAAAAAATAAGAAAATAAAAAAAATAAATCACTCAAGGAGAATAAGATTAATGGAAGACATTCAAGCAAAAAAAGAAGCTATTATTAAAACATGTCAGGAAAGAAATGTCCGTTTTATGAGATTACAATTTTGCGATATTAACGGAACAATCAAAAATGTATCATTGCCTATAAGCCAGCTAAAAAAGATATTAAATAATGAAATTATGCTGGATGGTTCATCAATTAAAGGTTTTAGAAGTATCGAAACATCAGATATGTATTTATATCCGGATTTAGATACTTTTGTAATATTGCCTTGGTGCGAAAGAGAAGGTGTAAATGTAGCAAGAGTAATTTGCGACATCCATAATGCAGATGGAACACCATTTGAAGGTTGTCCCAGATGTAATTTAAAAAGAATGCTTGCTAAAGCCGAAAAACTAGGTTACAAAATGAATGTTGGTCCTGAAGCTGAATTTTTCATTTTCGAAAAAGACGAAAATGGCGAAGCAACAACTATTCCTAACGATAAAGGCGGATATTATGACGCTGCTCCAACTGATATGGCAGAAGATATAAGACGCGATATTGTAACTACTCTTGAAGCAATGAATTATGAAATTGAAGCATCGCACCACGAATGTGCCGATGGTCAACATGAAATAGATTTTAAATACACAGAAGCTCTAAAAGCAGCTGATAATATCATCACATTTAAATATGCAGTAAAAAGTGTCGCAAATGAATATGGAGTTCATGCAACATTTATGCCAAAACCAATCTATGGCATAGCAGGCTCCGGTATGCATTGCAACTTGTCATTATTTAAAGACGGCAAAAACGTATTTTATGCACCTGATGAAGAATATCAACTCTCAAAAGAAGCATTCCATTCAATCGGCGGGGTTTTAAAACATGTTAATTCATTTACCGCAATTACAAACCCAACCGTAAATAGCTACAAAAGGCTTGTTCCAGGGTATGAAGCTCCTGTATATAAAGCATGGAGCATTGCAAATCGCTCAGCATTAATCAGAGTTCCTGCTAAACGTGGCAGTGCAACAAGAATTGAGCTTCGCTCTCCGGATCCTTCTTGTAACCCTTATTTAGCTATGGCAGTGCTATTAGGTGCAATTTTAGACGGTATTGAAAATAAGATTGAACCGCCTCAACCTGTTGATAAAAATATCTATGAAATGAGCACAAATGAACATCAAAATGCAGGTATTGAATCACTTCCGGATAGTCTTATTAATGCAGTTAATTTACTAAAAAAAGATGAAGTTATAAAAGATTCTCTAGGTTCTCACATAGTCAATGAATTTGTAACTGCAAAAACAATAGAATGGGATAAATATCGAACATACGTTACCCAATGGGAACTTGATTCATATTTAAATGCTTATTAACAAAACCCGCCAACAGGCGGGTTTTAAGTATTATTTTTAATCAAATTTTGCGTGTATTTATTTTTATGAAATTTTTCTTTTAAATCACTATCAAATTTAATTTTTTTAATTCTTTTTTCAACAGTATTAAAATAATAAAATTTATTTGAGTCATCTTTTATAACTATCTTTGAAAAGCCCAAGTTTTTAGTTGAAATAATTTTCACATTATTATTATTTAAAATCTCAATTGTTTGATAATGCGGATGATTAAACATATTAAAACCCGCAGAAATTAAAGCATAGCTTGGTTTTATATTTTTAATCATTTTATCATCAATAGAAAATTTTGCGCCATGATGACCCACTTTTAAAATTTCAATATTATTTGGAAGATATTTTTTAATATTTTCATAACCCTTAATACCGCAATCACCCATAAAAAGAATATTCTTATCTTTATATGTCAACAAAGTTACGATTGATGATTCATTTTCATCAGATAAATTTGCTTTAAATATCTTGATTTTAATATCTTTTTCACGATAAATTTCTTGATTATTTTTTGCAATTTTATAATTCAAGTGATTTTTATTTAAATAATCAAAAATTTCTTTTGAAGTTTGCGATTTAGCATTATCACTTTGCAAAAATATTTCATTTACCTTAGTTGATTGAACAATATCTAAAACTCCGCCGCAATGGTCAGAATCAAAATGAGTTACGATAAGTTTTTCAAGTTTATTTATTCTTTCATTTCTTAAATATTTATTAATAACAATTTGAGCACTTGTCACACTGCGATAGGTTTTTCTACCTGTATCAATCATAATAAATTTATTTTTGGGCGTTTTAATTAGAAAGCTATCAGCATTTCCTACATCAAACATAATTATTTCAAGATTATTCTTAAAATAATCAAATTTTAAAAAGCTAAAAAGAAAAATCACCAAACAAACGCAAGTTGTATAAATTATTTTCTTATTTTTAAAGTTATATTTTATAAGAATTACAAATAAACCGAGCAATAGCCAAAACATAAAAATCTGAAATATATTAAAACCCATAGTAGAAATCAAAGAAAATTTAAACGAAGCAAAAAATTCACTAATTTTTACCAATAAATTCAACATTGGATTTGCTATTATATCGAAAATATATGTTAAAGGTTCACATAAAATTGGAACAAGTGCAATTATAGAACTTACAAAACCTATAAAACTCAATATTCCAACAAAAGGAACAACTGCAATATTTGCTAGAACACTAAGAGGAATAAAATTATTAAAATAATGTATCTGCAAAGGTATCACGCACAATTGCGCAATTAAAGGAACGCAAATAATTGAAGCCAGGCTAGATGGCGAAAATAAAAATATGAAATATTTTGAAATTCTTGATGAATTTTTATATTTTTCCTTAAATCTTTTATCATATTTTTCAAATTTTGAAACAATAACAGGACAAAGTGCAACAAGACCTATTGTTACAACAAAAGATAATTGAAAACCTACATCAAATAGCATTTTTGGATTAAATAGCAACATCAAAAATCCAACAAAGAAAACTAAAGCCAAAGAATCGGCGTTTCTATTTATAATTTTTCCAACAAGAACAAATAAAAGCATAATGGATGCTCTTAATATTGAGGGCGGAAAACCTGTCATAAAAGTATATAATACAACAAAGCCCGCACCCAGAAATATCGAAAGATTATAAGGAAAGCGAACTAAACTTGCAAGCCACCACCAAATTCCATAAATCAAAGCGACATTTAAACCGCTTGCAGCAAGCAAATGTAATAAGCCTGAATTTTTAAAATTTTCTTTTACAGTATCATCCGGATTAATTGTTTCATTACCAAAAACAATACCGCCCAAAATCTCAAGATTTGGAGATTTTATATTCTTAGAATGGCGAATTAATATTTTGTTTCTGGTCTTTTCAAATTTATTTAAAATATAATACCATTTTTCGTCTAAATTTCCGCTAAAACGAGGCTCTTTTAATTTTTCAAAATCATCAGCATACAAAATATTTTTAACATCATTATTTAAAAGATATTTTCTATAATCGAATTGATAAGGATTAGAAGGACTCATCGGATGACGGAGTTTTCCTTTAATTCGAACATAATTTCCGATAGATATTTTATCTTTATATTTTCCAATCCCATCAATACTAACCAAGAATTTTGTATTTAAATTGTTGAAATTTTTATTTTCGATTTTTGCATCTTTTGCAAGAAAATAAAATTTAATTCTGTCATTTTTAACTGATATATCTGACGAGCTTACAATATAACCTTCAATCTTTGCATTATTTGAATAAAATTCATCCAAAGTTGAAGATAAATCCATAGAATAATGCGCTCTTGTTAAACCTATAAAAAATATCAAATAAAGAATTAAAAGTTTAGCTAAATCATATTTGAAAACAAGCAAAATTAAAGACAACAATACAAACACAATAAAAGAAAACAATATCTCGCAATTATAAAAAGAACCAATTAAACCAAAAATAAAAAATATTGTTATTAATAAAGTAAATAATTTTGTATATGAAAAAATCTCTTTCATCTATTCAAATAGCGCATTTATAAAATCGTCTTTATTGAAATCTATAACATCATCTATTTTTTCGCCAATTCCGATTAATTTTGTGGGCAATTTTAAATCTTTTGCAATTGAAAAAATTATGCCGCCCTTAGGAGTGCCGTCCAGCTTAGTTATAGCAATAGATGAAATATCTACCGCTTCATTAAAAACTTTCGCTTGATTTAAACCATTTTGCCCTTGAGAACCGTCAAGCACCAAAATTGTTTCAAGAACATCATCTTCAATTTTTTTATAAATTACATTTTTAATCTTTTTTAATTCTTCAATTAAATTGAATTTATTTTGCAATCTTCCGGCACTATCTATTATAACAACGTCATAATGGTCTTTTCTTGCCATATCTATTGCTCGATAAGCTAAAGATGCGCTATCTGCCTTATCTTCTCTTAAAATATCGACATCGGCTCTTTTTGCCCAAATATCAAGCTGTTCTTCAGCAGCTGCTCTAAAAGTATCACCGGCTACCAAAAGAACTTTTTTATTTTGTTTTTTAAATCTATGAGCAAGTTTACCGATTAGGGTTGTTTTTCCTGCACCATTTACCCCAACTACAAAATAAACATTTATTTTATTTTCATCAAACTTTAAAAGATTATCATTTTCTAAATTCAAAATTTCTCTAAATTCTTCCTTTAAAAAATCCTTTAGTTGAGATGATTTAATTTTCTTTTCTTTGATTTTTTCAACAATTTCAGAAGATAAATCAACCCCTAAATCCGCTTTAATTAACATAGATTCGATATCTTCAAGCTCAAATTCATCAGGAATATCAGATGAAACAACGCTTAAAACATTATCAATCAAAGAGTTTGCTGTCTTAGACAACGCATTTTTTAATATACCAAAACCCTTGTTTTGGTCTTTTTGTTGATTATCTTCTTCTTTTTTTTTGAAAAAATTAAACATCTTTAAACGTATTTTTCAACAACTCTTGCTAAAATTCCATTGATAAATGAAGGAGAATCATCTGTCGAATATTTTTTAGCTAATTCCAGCGCTTCATCTATAACCACTTTATGAGGAGCGTCTTTAATAAAAGCAATTTCTGATATTGCAATTCTTAAAATATCTTTGTCGATTTTAAAAATTCGCTCAATATCCCAGCCAAAAGCAAATTCGCTAATCATTTTATCAATTTCTTCTTTGTGATTTTTATATGTTGAGCAAATTTTAATTATATATTCTTGAACATCTTCTTGATTTGATAAAGTTGATAATTCAGCAATATCAAGCGCAGAAAGTGTTTTGTCCGCTGCTTGCAATAAAACATCAATTTTTGCTTCAAAATCTGATGTCATAGGGATTGCAACAGGTATATTTTCGCAATCAATCGGACGAGAAAGATTATCCTCGTGATTATTTTCAAATTCTATGATTTGATTTTTCAATTCGTTTAATTCAGAAACACAAAGTGAAACTTCATCATAAGAGGATGAAACCAATGTTCTAACTGATTTTAAAACAATTGAAGAAAAATCTTCTTTTTTATATTTTTCTAAATTTTTATCTAATTGAGAGAATAATATTAAAGCTAATTCTCTACTTGCTCTTCTTGCTTGCATTATTAATTCCTTTTTTGTTGTGAGATAAATAAATTATATTTTAAAAAAACCTAATTTCATAGAGTTTTTTTAACAATCTCAACATATTTTTTCATAATATTTTCTTTTGTATATTTTTTTATATCATCAAGAGCATTTTTAGAAATTTCTTCTTTATTTATTAAATTAATTTTTTCTAAAACCTCTTTTATAGCTTGAATATCAGGATTAATCAAAAAACCGTTTTTATTGTTTTCAATAATTCCATCTATACCTGTATTATTAACTCCAACTACGATTAAACCTCTTGAAAGTGCTTCAAGATAAGATATTCCAAATGTTTCATTTATTGATGGCAATACAAAAACATCATTTTCATCCAATTTTTCCCATATTAAATTATGCTCAATGAATGGATAAATCTTGATTTTATCATCCAAATTATATTTTTTAATTAATTTTTTTAATTTTTTATATTCAACACCTTCACCGTAAATTGAATATTCATAATTAAAATTAACTTCCAATAAGGCTTTAATTACTAAATCAATATTTTTTCTTTTAATTAATTTTGATAGTGTAATTATTTTTAATTTTTTATCATTAAAAATTTTATTAGCTAAAATATTTTTTTCTTCAACAAAAGAAGGCAAAATAAAATCAGCGTCTAATTTTTCATATAAAAATTTATTCCTTGCTCCAATTAAATTAGAATTTTTAAGAGAATTATATAGCCTTTTTTTAAAATAAAAAGAATATTTAAAATCAGATAAAACCTTATAATCGCTTTGATGAATTATTGAAATATGAGGAATTTTGAGCTTTTTATTAATTAAATCCGCATAAATATGACCACAAGGCATATGAGAAATAATTAAATCAAATTCATCTTCTAAGTAAGATATATCATCATCAAAAAAAGGCAAAATAAAATTTTTATTATATATTTTTATATCGTTTCTAAAATAAATTCCGTTTTTTATTACTTTATGTTTTCTTAAAATCGTATTAAATAAAAAATTAGGTCGAATTACGCAAACAAAATGACCTAAATTTTTAAATCCTAAAGCAAAATCTTCAACAATTTTTGGAATTGTTTTATCCTCAACTAAAGGGTATAAATCGCAAATAAAAAGAATTTTCATTCTATTATAATAATTGCGAATTAAAAAATTAACAATGATTATCTTATTAAACTCTTTGTTAAATTATAAACTATCTCAAGTTTATATGGATTATTGCCAATTTCAGAAATATTTTTATATATCATTTTTAATAATTCATCTGAATCTTTATAAGAATTTGTCGCAAATAAATCTTCAAGCTCGATATTAAAAACACTAAGGACTTTTTCTAAAGTATCGGATGTTATAAAATTTTTTCCAAGTTCAATACTGCTTAATGCTCTTTGCGAAATATTTAATAACTCAGACAATTTTTCTTGAGTGTATCCATTTTTTATTCGCAAGTTTTTTATTTGTTTTCCTAATTCTTTTTTTATGTTCATTTACAATTATCAGTTCTTTTAATTATTTTTTTAGTATTCAAAAGTATTATATATAAAGTTTTGTAAAGCTGTAATGTATTGTTAATAGTTAATCATAGCTATTTAGTATTTTTAATTGTAAAAAAGTAGCAATTCTACATTCCAACATTTGTTTATAAATACATAAACAAATAAAAGGAGGTTTTATGGAAACAAACTTATGCAACTTAACACCAGCTCAAAGAAAAATCGGTCAAGCACAAGAAAAAATTAACAATAGAGCCGAACTAGCAGGAAAAACAGCTATTGGCGCAGCAGGTCTTGTAGGAGCGACTAAAGTTTTATCAGAAGCTGTAAACGTGCCAAAAATGAGAATGCCTGCAATAACAAAGGGCATGGATAACTTTACTTCTGCAACCCGAGACGTAGTTAAAATTCACAGATTTCCAAATCATAGAATCAAAGATAAAATATTAAATAAAATGAGCGAAGGCTTAGAAAAAGTATGGGAAACAACAAAATCATTCTATGATAAATCACTAAAAGATAAAGTTGATGATTTTATAAAAAATTTCAAAGAAGCAGATGCAGATCAAAAAGGAGCAGTTGTGGCAGTTTGCGCTCTTGCAACAGGATTTATAGTTTCAACAATAGTAAATGCTGTAAAATATCATGCAAAAGAAAAAGAAATAGAGCAAAAATACAACTAATAAAATCTTTTAATACTAAAAAGCGGTTTACAATAAAACCGCTTTTTTCATTTTTCATACAAATGTATTACAAGAAATTAGATAAATTGCGCTAAGATAAACATATCAATTAATTAGGTATAATTATGGAATTTCATATCGGAGCGCATTGGACAGTTAATATTTTAGGAATGAATGTACACTTAGATACATTGATTACTCTTTGGATTACAATGGCAATAATTATTTTCTTTGCCCTTATTGCAGTTGGAAATATTAAACTTGTTCCATCCAAAATTCAAGCAATTTTTGAAAATATCGTAACTATTTTCTCATCCCTTACAAAAGATATGGGAGATGAAGGCAAAAAGCATACTCCGATATTAATGACATTATTTTTATTTATAATCACAGGTAATTTAATCGGACAATTACCTTGGAAAATATTAAATTTCTTCCCTCAAATTAAAGCAACACACGCCGAATTTGCTTCACCAACAAACGACATAAATGTTACAGCAGGTTTAGCAATTATCGTTTTACTTTACTATATTATCTCAGGTATAAAAGTAAAAGGCATAGGTTACTTTAAGCATTATTTCCAACCTGTTTGGTTTATGACACCGTTTAATATGCTTGAAGACGTTGTAAGACCACTAACGTTGTCACTCCGTCTTTTTGCAAATATATTGGCAGGCGAAATTCTAATTATGGTTTTAGGCGGATTAATCGCCTCTTTATTAGACCCCGTAAGCATTAGCGCATTTTGTCAAAATACATTAGGCGGAATTTTACCAAGTTCTTGGGTATATAATATAAGCCTATTTTTAGGTTCATTATTACCCTTACCTATTATGTTTTTTGAATTATTCGTAGCATTCATACAAGCCCTTGTTTTCACACTTTTAACAAACGCATATATTCAAGGGGCAGTCGCAAAACATCATTAATAAAAAAAGGAGATACAGAAGATGGATTTATCAGTAGTAAAATTTTTAGCAATGGGTATTGCAATTGGTTTAGGCGTACTTGGACCTGGTATCGGTCTTGCTATGGCAACTAAAGCAATTATCGAAAGTATTGCAAGACAACCTGAAGTAGAAGGTCAAATTTCAAAATATTTCTACATTGGCGCAGGTCTTATTGAAGCATGTGCTATCTATGCGCTATTGGTAGTTATTCTTATCGGTTTTGTACTTAAATAAATTTATAGTGGGGCATTTTGCCCCACTGATTAAAAAAAGGACTTTTAAATATGTTAATGCAAATCGATGGCACAATTATATTTGTTATAATAAGTTTTTTAATTTTTCTTTTCATAATTAAAAAAATACTTTTTCAACCAATTACAAAAGTAATTGATGAAAGAAACAAGTTTTATGCAAAAAATTCAAAAATCGAAAACGATTCAAAAGAAAAATCAAAAGCCTTATTAGCGCAAAAAGAAACAATGCTAAATGAAGCAAGAATTGAAGCATCAGATATTTTAAGCAAAACAAACGAAGAAGCTAAAAAAGAAAGCGAAAACACAATAAAAAAAGCTAAAAAAGAGGCTCTTGATAAAATCGAAGAAAATCAAAACACTTTAAATCAAGAAAAAATAAACGCCAAAACAGAAATAAAAAATGAAATAAATAATATTGTACAATCAATAGTTACAAAGATTTTAGGCGAAGAAACACAAGTAAATATAGAAGAAAATAAAATAAATCAATATTTAAAACTTTAGAGAAGAAAAACTATGCAACCAACATTATTTGAACAAATTCTAAGCACAAATTTAATAAATTTTTTAATAGTAATATCTACTTTAGTGTGGATATTTAAAAAGGCAAATCTTGGCGCTTTAATTGCCAATATGGCAGAAAATATAAGCCAAGAAATCGAAAAAAGTTCAAACAATGCTCAATTAGCTCTAAAAGAATATAAAAACACTAAAAAAGAAACTAAAAACACACCAAAACTTCAAGAAGAAATAATTTCAAACGCTAAAGAAACAGCGCAAAATTTAAAAGAAAAAATTGAGAAAAAAACAAATGCTCAAAAAGATGAAATTTTAAATTCAATCGAAAAAGTATTTTCAAAACAAAATGAAAAAATGAAAAAATTAACTGCAAATGAGATATATCTTGCTTGTGTTGATATGGCACAAGAACATATAACAGAAAAATTAGATGAAAATACACACAAAAAACTAATAAATTTATCAATTGAAGAACTTGATAAAATCGAAGGAAGTCTATCTTGAATAAAAATATTGACATAAAAAATCTAAAAGTTGCAAAAAGATACGCAAATGCGCTATCTCAAAGCGCTATGGATAATATCGATGAAATAGCTAATGATATGGCATTAATCAGAGAAGCAATTTTTGAAAATGAAGATTTCATAAATTTCTTTTCTCATCCGATTATTTCTCTAAAAGATAAAAAAAATACTCTTTTTGAAACATTAGAAGGAAAAATTAACGAAAAAACATTGAATTTTCTAAACACTTTATTAGATGAAGGAAGATTTAATATTTTTAAAACAATATATGAATCTTTTAAAGAAGATGTAGACAATATCAAAAATAAACAAAGAGTTTATGTCACAAGCGCAATCGCACTTAGCGACAGTGAAAAAGAAAAACTTAAAAATAAACTATCTGAAAAACTTCAAAAAGATATAATCTTAAATTTTGAAGAAAACAAAGAAATTTTAGGCGGATTGTTGATTAAATTTGGGGATAAAGTTATTGATTTAACTCTCAAAGCAAAATTCAATAATCTAAGAAAAAATATTTAAAATAACTAAGAAAGGCAAAATATATGTCACCAACCATTAATAGTTCTGAACTTAGCGCAATTATTAAATCAAAAATCGAAAATTATTCTCAAAAATTAGAAGTAGATAACATTGGAAACGTTATTGAAATTTCAGACGGCATTTCACGTGTTTATGGTCTTAAAAACGTTATGTCATCTGAGCTTGTAGAATTTGATGATGAAAATAAAACCCTTGGAATTACTCTAAACCTTGAAGAAGATAACGTGGGTGTGGTAATTTTGGGTGATTATACAGGAATTAAAGAGGGTATGAGCGTTAAATCAACAGGAAGAATTGCTTCAATTCCTGTTGGAGATAGCTTAATCGGAAGAATTATTGATCCTACCGGTGTACCAATTGACGGCAAAGGCGACATTGAAACAACAAAAACAAGACCAATTGAAAGAATTGCCCCCGGTATCATCGAAAGAAAATCCGTTCATGAACCCTTGCAAACAGGACTTAGCGCAATTGATGCTCTAACTCCAATCGGCAGGGGTCAAAGAGAACTTATTATCGGTGACAGACAAACAGGCAAAACTGCCATTGCAATTGATACAATAATTAACCAAAAAGGCAAAGATGTTATTTGTATCTATGTTGCAATCGGTCAAAAAACATCAACCGTTGCTCAAATTGCGAAAACTTTAGAAGAAAAAGGTGCTATGGATTATTCAATAATCGTATCAGCTACTGCTGATAATTCAGCACCGTTGCAATATATTGCTCCTTTTGCAGGTTGTGCGGTTGCAGAAGAATTTCTAGAAAACGGAAAACACGTTTTAATTATATATGACGATTTAACAAAACACGCTCAAGCCTACCGTGCAATGAGCTTATTGTTAAAAAGACCACCGGGACGTGAAGCATACCCCGGGGATGTATTCTATCTACATTCAAGATTATTAGAGCGTGCTTGTAAACTATCTGATGAGCGTGGCGCAGGCTCAATTACAGCCCTACCAATCATCGAAACACAAGCAGGGGACGTATCAGCATACATTCCAACAAACGTAATTTCAATTACAGACGGTCAAATTTTCCTTGAGTCAAATTTATTTAACTCAGGTCAAAGACCAGCGATTAACGCCGGTATATCAGTATCACGTGTAGGTGGTGCTGCTCAAACAAAAGGTATTAAACAAGTTGCAGGGCAATTACGTTTGGATTTAGCTCAATATAGAGAACTTGCTGCATTTGCTCAATTTGCTTCAGACCTAGATGCTGCAACAAAAGCTCAATTATTAAAAGGTGAAAAATTAACTCAAATCCTAATTCAGCCTCAATATAATCCTTTGTCAGTAGCTCAACAAGTTGCAATTCTTTTCTGCGGAAATGAAGGCTATGTAAATGATGTAGAAAATAAAGACATTCAAGAATTTAAAAAACAATTCTTTGAATACTTTAGCGCAAACTGTACTCAATTAGAAGAAAAATTAAATGCAGGCGCTAAACTTGAGGATTCTGACAAAGAAGAATTAATCAAGCATATCAAGAATTTTAAAGAAAATATTTTTAAGGTGTAAAAATAAATGGCAAACCTAAGAAACATAAAAGACAGAATAAATAGCGTAAAAAATACTCAAAAAATAACTAAAGCCATGAAAATGGTTGCAGCAGCAAAAGTAAAAAAAGCGGAAGCCGCAGTTAAGGCTTCACGCCCTTTTACGCTTGAACTGTATAAAATGTTTTGTTGGGCATATCAAGAAACTCTTAAAAATAAATGCGATAAAATCAACACAAAAAATTCGATTGAAAACTATCCTGCATTATTAGAAAAAAGAGATGTAAAAAATGTCGCTATTGTAATTATTTCATCAAACAAAGGTTTAGCAGGGGCATATTGCGCAAATATTGTAAGATACAGTTTAAATCTTATCAAAAAAATTATAGATGAAGGCAAAACTCCAAAAGTTTATTTAATAGGTCAAAAAGCAGTACCTGCAATAAAAACAGCACAAAAGCAACTTGATTTTGAAATCAAAAAAACATACGTTGATATTTTAGATGATATAAATTTATCTTCAGCCTATGAAATAGCTTCAATTTTAGCTGACGACTATATTAAAGGCGAAATTGACGAAATTCAACTTGTTGCAACAAGATACAAAAATATGATGACTTGTATTGTAGGCTCTTGGCAATTATTGCCTGCAATAATTAATGATAAAATCACTGAATTTAGAGATGAAGAACTTGATAAAGAGTTAAATATTTCTCATGATTTACATGCAATTGAGCCATTAAGCGAATATATGCCTGATTTAAATTCTGTTTTAGCTCAAATTGTTCCTATGTATATTACAAACATCATCTTCCAAGCATTCTTAGAAGCTCAAGCAAGCGAACTATCATCAAGAATGACAGCTATGAGCGCTGCAACAAATAACGCTCAAGAAATGATTTCAACTTTAACTGTTGAGTATAATAAAGAACGTCAAGCAAAAATTACGCAAGAAATTACAGAAGTAATCTCTGGAGCAGGCGCTCTTAAGTAACTATAAAACAAATTGAGTACCTAATAAAATTCTATGTGAATTTTCTCTTGCTTCATTATCGCAATATATATAATTCAGCATAACACGAGCGCATTGACCTAAAATATACCAATTAATACCTGCTGTATATTCTTTTGTATTGTTATTTTTAATTGATTTATTAGAGTCAAAATCATCATAACGAAGCAAAAATTCTAATTTTTTTGTCAAACGATAAGCAAGAGTTAAATTATAGCCATAAGCTTCATTTGTAGTTAAGCCGCCGCCGCCGTTTGAGCCGTCAGCTTGTTGAAATTCAGCTAACATCCAAAATTTTTCTCTATAATATCGAATAGCACTAGATACTACTTGAAAGTCAACCGAATTTCTCTCCCCTTTTGAAATACCACCACCAACATATAATTTACCGTATTTTTCTTCAATGTTTGCTAGTGGCTTTAAATCAATCCAAAGATTCCCCTCAACCCCTGGGAAAAATTCATAATAGCGAACATCAGAGCTAAAACCGCCAACTTCATAATCAACCCATTTATATTTACCGTCAACTTTAATACCTGTTTTTCGAACATTTGAAAAAGTTCTTGCTGTTTGGCTTCGCATTAAAAATGGGATTGTTTTAGCACTATTTCCGCCTTCATAACCCACTTGAGGTCTTGAAGCGCCGACTAAAATAGTATTATTTTTAATTCTTCCGGACTCAATAAATGCATCTAATATAAACCCATGAGAAAAATCTTCAAAAACATTTGGGGTTAGGTCAAATAATACGCTATAATTTTCTTTTTCGCCTTTGAATTTACCGCTCAAACCAACGTTTATTAATTGTACATCATTAGCAAAATCACTGTCGCTATCAGAAATAGATTCGCCCAGAGTATTAATTACATGAGTATGAAAAGTTGTATTTTTTATAATACCTCTATGAAATTCAGCGGTTAACTGTTTATCAAACATACCTTTTGAAGAATTTAGGTCATAATCCTTGGTAATAATTGCTCTAAGAGCTTCTTTTGTATATGGACTTACTTTTTCTTCAGGCGCACGCTCTGATGGCTCAAGGATAATAGGCTTTTCAAACATATCCTCTTTTTGCTTATCATTAGGCGAGAAAATAATATCCTCATTCAATGCTAGAAGAGGATTTATTGTTAAAAACATAGAAAATATTAAATAAAAAAATCTTTTCATTATGATTTAGTTTTATTTCTCATCTTTAAGATAAGCCATCCAAAATAATAATACCACAAATAATACAGCGCCAACTATATTACCTAAAGTTGCCGGGATTAAATTTTTAACTACAAAACCGCCCCAAGTAAGATTTGCTAAAGCATCAGGCGCAATATTTGAAATAGATACAACCTCAGGCAATGATTTTGTCATAATTCCTTCAGGAACAAAAAACATATTTGCAACACAGTGCTCATAACCTGATGCAACAAATATCATAATAGGAAAAAATATAGCAAATATTTTTCCGATAATACGCTCTGAGCAAGCAGCCATCCAAACAGCCAAGCAAACAAGCCAATTACACAAAATACCACTTGTAAACGCTTGGAAAAATGTTAAATTAACCTTTGATGTTGCAGTGCTTAGGGTTAAAATTCCAAGCTCATTATGACAATTATGAGATGCACCTGTTAAAAATACTAATGTAGCAATTACTATTGCACCGATAAAATTACCAAAATAAACAACACTCCAGCTTTTAATCAATTCTAAAAATGAAATTTTCTTTTCAAACAATGAAAAAGTCATCAAAACATTACCTGTAAATAATTCAGCGCCTGTTAAAACAACCATCATAAGACCTGTTGAAAAAACAATACCACCGATTAATTTAGCTATACCCCAACTCAATCCTATTGTTCCTGTCATAACAGATAAACAAGAATGAGCGCCAAAAGCTACAAAAGCTCCTGCTGCAATTGCAAGCAAAAACATTTTTAATAAACCATAATGCGCTTTTTGGGGCATAATTTTTTTTGCTAAAGCAGAAGCAACCTCGCTTGGAGTTGCGCAATCTTTAGATTCTATAATTTGTTGAGTCATTTTAGCTCTCCTAATTCATACAAAATGGGGCAAAAAGTGCCAAACACTAGTATAAAATGCTAAAAATGCTTTTTCAAGTAATTTATAATTTTATAGAACGCATTGAAGATAGTAAATATTTTGAATATTCATCTTTGGGATTTAAAAATAAATCCTCAGTTTTTCTAAATTCAACTATCTCGCCTTTATTCATAACAGCGATTTTATCAGATAAATATCGAACCAAATTTAAATCATGAGAAATAAAAAGTATGGTTAAATTTAATTTATCTCTTAAATCCAAAAGTAAATTAATTATTGAAGCGCAAATGCTGACATCTAGGGCGCTAACAGGCTCATCTGCCACAATAAATTGAGGTTTTAAAATTAATGCTCTTGCTATCGCTATTCTTTGCCTTTGACCGCCTGAAAATTCATGAGGGTATTTTCTCAAATCTGCCTCAGACAACCCCACAAGGCTTATTATTTCTTTAATTCTTTCTTCTTTATTCTTTTCTTTATGGATAATTAAAGGCTCAAGCAAAGTATCTTTAATTTTCATTTTAGGATTTAGGCTTGAATATGGATTTTGAAAAATCATTTGAATTTTTTTTCTATATTCAAAAGTTTCTTTTTTATTTAATTTCAATATATTTGAACCATTGAACAAAATTTCACCGCTATCCGGATTAATCAATTTTAAAATACAATTAGCTAAAGTTGATTTTCCGCAACCGGATTCACCAACAAGCGCAACAATTTCCCCTTTTATAATATCCAAATTAATCCCTTTTAAAACGTGCAGTGGCGGTTTTTTAGGGGACAAAAAAGAATTTTGCTCTTTGTATGTTTTTTCTAGGTCTTTAATTGAAATTAAAATATTATCCATAAATCTATTATAAACGCAAAAAAGCAGGACTTTCATCCTGCTTTTTATTTATATATGAAATATTCTATTCATCAAATACAATTTCTTTCAAATTTTCCCAAATTTCACTTATTGAACCGTCTGCTTTTAATTCTTCTAAAATTCCCAATTGTTTGAAATAATCATACAATGGAGCAGTTTCGTTTTCATAAGTTTTAAATCTTGCTCTTGCAGTTTCTTCGTTATCATCTTTTCGAATTGTTAACTTAGTATCGCAAATATCGCAATAATCCATTATTTTAGGAGGATTTGAAATTAAATTGTAAATAGTTCCGCATTTAGGACATGAACGTCTATTTATTAATCTTTGAATTAATAATTCGTTATCAATATCAAAATAAATAGCCATAGCGTCATCTTTCAAAGTAAATTTGCCAACTTGTGATAAAATTTCTTCCAAAGCCTGTGCTTGTTCTATTGAGCGGGGAAAACCATCTAAAATGTAGCCGTTTTGGCAATCATCTTCCATTAATCTTTCTTTGATTACACTTGAAACTACATTTAATGGTACAAGATTTCCTTTATCGATATAACTTTTTGCAATTTTTCCAAGTTCTGTTTCATCTTGGATATTTTTTCTAAGCAATGAGCCTGTATCGATATGAGGGATAGATAGTTTATCCGCCAATCTTGAAGTTTGTGTACCTTTTCCTGACCCGGGAGGTCCTAAAAATATAAATACTTTTTTCATTATTTATCCTTTACTGTTGTAAAAAGCTTTCATAGCTCTTAGCCAACATGTGTGTTTTTATTTGATTTACAAAGTCTAGCGCAACACCAACCAAGATGATAAGACTTGTAGCACCTATACCTTGGAATGTTTTAATTTCTGTTACAGACGCTGCAACCGTTGGAACAAGAGCAATAATACCAAGAGCTAATGCACCTATGAACATAATTCTTGATAAAATTTCATCTAATTTATCCGCAGTCGGTTTACCAGGTTTAACACCAGGGATAGCTGAACCGTATTTTTTCAAGTTATTAGCAATTTCTTTTGGTTGCATTGAAGGGATAATTGACGCATAGAAGAATGTAAGCGCAAAAATCAATACAAAATAAATTACATGATAACTTAAAGAATTAGCACTAAATATATCCGTTAATGTTTGCAAAATATTGTTTAAACTTAATTCCCAGCTTCCCAATGATATAAATGAAGTTTGAAAAGCAGGAATATTTTCTAAGCCCATTTTGCTTGTAAATCCAAGTAATGTTGCAGGGAATAACATAATTGCGATTGCAAAGATGATAGGCATAACGCCACCTGGGTTTAATTTAAACGGAATATTTGTGTTTTGTCCGCCATAGACTTTATTTCCAACTTGTCTTCTTGCTGATACTATTGCAACTTTTCTTGCAGCTTCATGAAGCACAACAATGAAAATAATTGTAGCTAAGAAAATTGCAATCAAAGCTAATAATTTCAACTGCATAACAGGTTCACCGGCTACTAATGTAGCGGTTCTATCGCAATACAGAGGAATACCTGCAATAATACCTACAAAAATTAATAAAGAAGCACCGTTTCCAACGCCTTTTTCTGTAATTAATTCTGCTAACCACATAACGATTATAGCGCCTGCTGTAAGAGAAACCGCAGAACCTACAAAAAACATTACGGGATTAACATTTGGCATAATTGCACCTGGCAATTTAAATAATGCCAAAGCAAAAATTAAAGATTGGAATAAAGCAAGACCAACCGCAAAAACCCTTGTAATTTGTTGAATTTTGCGTCTGCCTGCTTCACCGTCTTCTTTTTGAGCTCGCTCAAGGCTTGGAATAATTACAGTCAATAATTGCATAATAATTGATGATGTAATATAAGGTCCGATACCAAGAGCAAAAATTGAAACTTTACCTAAAGCACCACCTGAAAACATATCTAAAAATCCAATCAGATTGTTTCCACCGGCAAGAGCTTGGAAAACTTCATTATTAATGCCAAAAATAGGCAATTGTGCGCCAAATCTAAACAAAGCAATTATGGCAAAAGTGAATATCAGCTTTTGCTTTAATCCACTTGCTTGCCAACTTGCTGCTAAATTTTGCATCACTTTATCAGGATTGATATTTTGTTGCATTATACTAATTCTACCTTTCCGCCTGCTTTTTCAATTTTTTCTTTTGCTGATGGACTGAAATAACTAGCTTTTACAGTTACAGCTTTTAAAATTTCTCCATTTCCCAAAATTCTTAAAGCGACAGCGGAAGAGTGAGCTCTGCCTAAAGTTTGAAGATAAGCTAAATCAATAACTTCAGCGTCTAATTGAGCTAATCTTGCAACATTGATTTCAGCAGATACTTCTCTGAATTTATTTTTGAAACCTTTTAATTTAGGCATTTGTCTGTATGATGGCATTTGACCGCCTTCAAAACCTCTTTTATGAGAGTTGCCTGATCTTTGTCCTTCACCATTGTTACCACGGCAAGATGTTTTACCATGGCCTGAAGCAATACCTCTACCTTTACGTTTTTTAGTATGAGTTGCACCTTCAGCAGGTCTAATATCTTCTAATTTTAACATTATATTAACCTTCCTAAAATTATTCTTCTACGATTTTAACGATATGAGGCACTTTATTAACCATGCCCATAATAGTAGCACTAGCAACGTGTTCAACAACTTGATCTTTTTTCTTTAAACCAAGAGCACGAACAACTTTAACTTGCGCTTCGCTGGCACCGATTGTGCTTCTTACTTGTTTAATTTTTACTTTTTTATCTGCCATTTTTAAATTTCCTTAATTATTTTTGTCCTAACATAGTTTTAACGCTGATACCACGAACAGCAGCAACATCTTTAAATGTTCTTAATGATTTTAGGGCATTTAAAGTAGCGTTAGCAGCGTTTAGAGGAGATTTAGAACCTAATGATTTAGATAGAATATTTTCTACACCAGCAAGTTCTAATACTGCACGAACTGCACCACCTGCGATAACACCGGTACCTTTTGAAGCAGGTCTTAAAATAACTGAGCCTGCACCTGATCTACCTGTAATCATGTGAGGAATAGTTGCATTGAATAAAGGAACGCTAACAAGATTTTTTCTGGCATCAGCAACTGCTTTTTGAATTGCGATGATAACTTCTGCAGCTTTTGCAACGCCCATACCAACTTGTCCTTTTTTATTACCAACGATAACAATAGCTCTGAAAGATAGTTTTTTACCACCTTTTACAACTTTTGTTACACGACGAATTTGAACAACTTGTTCTTTCCATTCTGATTCAGTTGGTTCAACTGTTTCAATTTTTCTTCTTCTGCTTTTTTTAGCAGGTTTTTTAGCTTCTTCATTAACAGGAGCAGCTTCAACTTCAACTGTTTCAACTGTTTCTTGTTCTTGAACTTCAGCTTGGATTTCTTTGTTTTCTTCCACGTTTATTACCTTTCTTAATGTAATGTAATTTCTTTTTTGGGATTTTTCCCCTTAAAATACGAAAACACAACAAAAACAACTTATATTTTCAAAGTTTTTGTTGGGTTATTTAGGGATATTTCTGACATGGAATATAATATAACAACAATATTTTTTTGCAAGCGACAAATTTATATATAGCTTTTTTCTTTTTAAACCATTAGGCACTCGACATAATTAATTCATATTTTATAATATTATTAGACAAAATCTAAAGGGGAAATTTATGGAAGACAATAAAAATCCGTTTCAAGAAGAAGAATTAAAAGAAACTGAAGAAAATAAAGAACTTGAAGATACTCAAACAGAAGAAATTGAAGAACAAAAAGAAGAAGAACAAAAAGAAGACTTTGAAGCAAAATATGAAGATTTAAACAATAAATATTTAAGACTTGCAGCTGATTTTGATAATTTCAGAAAAAGAACAATTCAAGAAAAAGATGAATTATCAAAATTCGCTACAATAGAGGTTTTAAGAAAACTAACAAGCGTTTTAGACACATTCGATAGAGCTCAAGAGCAATTAAAAGATATTGAAGAATGTCAAATGGTAAAAGATAGCTACAATATCGCATATAAACAACTTTTAGACACATTGAAAAAATGCGGAATGGAAGAAATAGAAGCTCTTGGAAATGAGTTTAACCCAAATGAACACGAAGCAATAACACAAGTTCCGACAGACGAAGTTGAACCGGATAAAATCGCTTTTGTTGCTCAAAAAGGATACAAAATGGGCGATAAAGTAATCAGACCGGCTTTAGTCGGAGTTGCGAAGAAGAAGGAAGATGAATAAAATAATGGATTATTATGAAATATTGGGCGTCGATAAAAACGCAACCAAAGACGAAATAAAAAAAGCATTCAGACAAAAAGCAAGACAATATCATCCGGATGTAAACAAAGCTCCTGATGCAGCAGAAAAATTCAAAGAAATAGGAAAAGCCTACGAAACATTATCTGACGACAACAAGCGTGAAATATACGACAGATATGGCGAAGACGGACTTCAAAACGCAGGGTTTAACCCTAACGCATTCAATATGGGAGATATTGATTTATCAGATATCTTTTCATCGTTCTTTGGAGGTTTTGGCGGTGGTTTTTCATCAGGTTATGAAAGAAATCCTAACGCACCTCAAAGAGGCGAAGATTTAAGATTGGATATAGAACTTGATTTTCTTGAAGCATGTTTTGGTACTGAAAAAGAAATCAAAATCAGACATCTTGAACCTTGCGAAGATTGTAATTCAACAGGTTTACAAAAAGATGCTAAAGATACCGTTTGTCCTACTTGCCATGGAAGCGGAAAAGTTCAACAATCAACAAGAACAATTTTAGGCTCTTTTACATCTGTTACAACTTGCCCTAATTGCCATGGAACAGGCAAAAACCCAAAAGCTCTTTGCAAAACTTGCCAAGGCTTAGGAGCAATCGAAAAAGAGAAAAAAATTACTATAAAAATTCCTCATGGAATTGAACACGGCTCAAAAATGAGAGTTGCAAACGAAGGAAACTGCGGAAGAAATGGCGGAAGATGCGGTGATTTATATGTTGTAATTCACACTAAACCATCAAAAGAATTCATTCGCCAAGGTTTTGATATTTATACAGAGCTTGAAATTTCTACTCCTCAAGCGGTTATCGGAGATGAAATAAAAGTAAAAACAATCCATGGTGAAACAATTGCAACAATTCCGGCAGGAATTCAAAACGGAGAAAGAATTACTCTAAAAGGACAAGGTGTTCCTTACTTAGGAAGTAATACACAAAAAGGAAACCACTATATTACAATTAATATAGCTATTCCTAAAAAACTAAGCCAACAAGAAGAAAAACTATATAGAGAATTATTTATATTATCAAAACAACAAGAAAAGGATAATTTGATAAACAAAATGAAACAAGCTCTACATAGATAATCAAGGGGGTAAAATGAATTTTAAAAAGAATATATTAACATTATTATTTTGTGCTTTTTTGATTTTTTCACAAACCGCACAAGCCTCAAAATTACCTAATGATGTTTGGAAATACGTTAAAAATCAACTTCCTCAAGCTCAACAAAGATTTGATAGCGTATTAATCATAAGCGATAATGTTATGTATATTCCATTGTATCCGCCAAATACGACCACAGTTGATGAAATAAAAACAGAATATATTTACCCTCAAAATAAAACCTTAAAAGATTTACCGGAAGTCGTGCTTTTAAATAACGGATATTCATTATTGAAAGTCTTTAAAGATGAAAAAGGCAACTATACTCTAACTAAAAAAGATGATTTACCTATAAAAGTTCGCCTTGGCTTAATGCCTCAAGATATGTTAACTCCGATAGGTCTTAAAATGCCTGAGAGTCTTAAATTAACTCTTGGTGATTTATTAATTCCTACAAAAGACGAAAACTCTCTTGCTCTAAAAAATGAAGGCAAAGAAAAACCAATAAATTCATATACTTCATCAACAAAAAGTAATGATTTTATCCCAACTGTTCATTTTCAAAATAAAAAATTATTTATAAATCCAAGAAATTCAAAATTCTTATCAGTATATGACAACAACACAAAAACACCTCTATACGAATTAAAACTATCATCAATGCCTCTAAAAATAGTTACATCTGAAACATCCAAGGTTGCTCTTGTTTTATATTGGAGCGGAAAAAAAGTTGAAATAATTGATCTAAAAGATGAAAGAGTAATTGAATCAATTGAACTATCCGCAGGCGCAACAGACGTTGTTTTAAACAAAAAAGATAATTTAGCTTATGTCGCATCACAAAATGCAAATACAATTTATGTTATAAATCTTAATTCAATGAAACTTGATAAAGCTATAAAACTTGATCAAAAACCTGCTAAATTAGCATATTGCGCTGAAGATAATACGATTGCTTTTTATGATGAATTTTTATCAAAAATATTTAACGTGACAGAAGAAAATGGCTCATACACAGTAAGAGCAGTGGGTGATGGAAGCAATATTTCAAAAGTTATTATAGATAACAAAAACATATATGCAATATCAAGAATACAAAACGAACTATATATTTATGACAAAAAAGAAGCAAAATTAATTAATACAATTGCAATAGATAAAAAACCAACCGATGCCCTTTTATTCCAAGGAAAAATATTTATTCTTTGCGCAAAAGAAGGATATATGGATGTTTATGACATAGCTGAAAATAAAATAATATCAAGAGAACGCCTAAGCCAAGACGGATTTTATTCAAATATGACTTTAATCCCCGGTGAAAATAATGTATTGATTACAGGCATAAATTCAAAATCATATCTTGTTTATAATCTTGATACTATGAAATTAGCTCAAAAACAAGAAACATACATTGATGTAGCAAATATCATCATTTTAGATAAATCTCAAAGGCTGTAAAATGGATGAAATTAAAAAAGTAAACGAATTATATTTCGACAAAACAACAGAAAATATCCTAAAAGAACTTGAAAAAACCAGATGTGAATTTTGGAATTTAGATAGACAAAGTGCAAATTTTCTAAATACATTAATTAAAATCAATAATTCAAAAAATGTCTTAGAAATAGGCACATCAAACGGATACAGCGGAATTTGGATTTTAAAAGCACTAGCTGAAACAAAAGGAAAATTAACCACAATTGAATTTTGGGAAAAAAGACAATCATGTGCCAGAAAAAACTTTGAGCTTTGCGCCCCTGATGTTAAAGTTGAGCCTAAAATCGGTTCTGCCATAGTTGTTTTAGAAGATATTTTAGATGAAATAAACAAAGGAAAAAGAGAAAAATTTGACTTTGTTTTTATTGATGCAAACAAAAAAGAATACATAAGCTATTTTAATTTAATAGATAAAATGCTTGTAAAAAACGGTATAATTCTTGCTGATAATATTTTATCCCACTATGAAAAAGTGCAAGATTATGTTAATACATTATTTGAAAATGAAAATTATCAATCTCAAATTCTGGATTTGGGAGCAGGAATGATGTTATCAAGGAGAAATTAATTTATATGGATAAGAAGATAAAAATTGCTTTAGTTTTCGGAACTCGCCCCGAAGCAATTAAGATGTGTCCTTTGGTTAAAAAATTAAAAGAAAACCCAAAATTTGAAGTGCTAACCATAGTTACAGGTCAACACAGACAAATGCTCGATAGCGTTTTAGAGCTTTTTGATATAGTACCTGATTATGATTTGAATTTAATGAAACCAAATCAAAACCTTTGGAATTTATCATCAGACATTCTTCTTGAAACAAAAAAAGTTTTTGAAAAAGAAAAACCGGATTTAGTTTTAGTCCATGGCGACACTACAACAGCCGGATTAAGCGCATTAAGTGCATTTTATGGAAGAATTAAAATAGGACATGTTGAAGCAGGATTGAGAACATTTGATAAAGACTATCCGTTTCCTGAAGAATTAAATAGGGTTATTGTTGATGCGGTATCTGATTTAATGTTTTGTCCTACCGATAGAGCATGCGAAAACATTAAACAATCAGGCATTACAAAAGGAATATATAAAACAGGCAACACTGTAATTGATGCACTTTTATATGTTGTAGAAAACAAAAAAGCAGACCTTGATTTTATAGGGTTAAATCCAAATTTAAAAACCATACTTCTTACATCACACAGACGTGAAAATTTTGGAGAACCTCTAAAAAATATCTGTTATGCAATAAAAGAACTTGTTGAAAAAAATAAAGACATTCAAGTGGTTTACCCTCTACATCTAAATCCAAATGTTAGAAATACAGTAAAACCAATTCTTGAAAATGTTGAAAGAGTTAAACTAATTGAACCATTGGATTATGCACCATTTTGCAGCTTGATGAAAAAATCTCATATAATTTTAACTGACTCAGGCGGAGTTCAAGAAGAAGCACCCGCTTTAGGAGTTCCCGTATTAGTTTTAAGAGATGAAACAGAACGCCCCGAAGCTATTCAATATGGCGGCGTTAAATTAGTCGGCGTAAATAAAGAAAAAATAGTTAAAACAGCTCAAGAACTTTTAGATAATAAAGACGTATACGAAAATATGTCAAAAGCGATAAACCCTTATGGCGATGGTAAGGCTTGTAATTACATAGAAAAAATAATAGAAGAATATTTTAATATGTAGCTTCAGCTTGAGCGCAATATTCGCAAGCTAAATTCTTTGAATAAGCCAAGGTTTTAAATTCGCCTTTTAAACCATCAAAAGTTAATAATTTATTCATCAATGGTTCACCCAAACCTGTTATAACTTTCAAGACTTCTTGCGCTTGAAGGGCTGATGCTACATTTACAACAGGAGATAGAGAAGATACAATTTCTTCTTTAAAACTGCTTGGCTTTTGAATAATACATGCCAGACAACCTGTCTTATTTGGAACAATTGTTGTAACTTGAGCGCAAAAACCGTGAGCATAGCCATGAACAAGAACTTTTTTATGCCTTAGCGCAATTTCATTTAAGATATATTTTGATTTAAAATTATCAAAACAATCAACAATTATATCGTAGCCATCAACTGTTGAAAAATAATTTAAATCATCAATTCTTATTTTATCAATTTCAACTTTTATCTCGGGATTATACTCACAAACCCATTCTTTTGCAGAAATTACCTTTGCTCTGCTTAAATTTTTATATTTGTGTATTAATTGGCGATTGAAGTTATTTTCTTCTACAACCTCGCTATCAACAACTTTTATTTGACCAACACCAAGTGCCGCTAAATTCATAACAACACCGGAACCTAGACCGCCTACGCCCATAACAAGAACTTTTGCATTCAACAATTTTTCTTGTTGTTGCTCTGTTATGCCACCTTGTTCCATATTTCTTTCGTATCTGTCAAATCGTCCCATTATTGCTTATTTTCTAAATCTTTATTTTCTACAATCTCAACTATTTTTATGCCGTAAGTATCTTCAATAGCCACAATTTTACCTTTGGCAATTAGAATATCATTAACAAAAATATCAATCGGCTCATTATCTAATCTATCAAGAGTAATGATTGAACCTGTATCATATTCAATAATATCTTTAAGTTGCAATTTAGCTTTTCCAAGTTCAGCGCAAAGAGCAACCTCAACATTGGCAACTTTTGCGATATTTTTTAAGTCCATCAAATTATCGTTTATTGAATTTTGCGCCATATTACTCCCCTATATATTATATTTATAACATATAATCAGCACTTGAGCGAATTATTACATTTTTTAACATTAAACGTTAATTGTTTTTTCTACAATATCTTCAATTTCTTTTAAATCACAATTTAGTAATGTCTTTTTAAAAGATACTATATTATCAAATTCTTCTTTTAATATTTCATACATTGAATCATTTTTAAAATCATCATAATTAAATGATTGAATATAGCTAATCTTATCAATGTCCAATATATTTATAGAACCAATATTTTCCAATATCTCAAGAGTAATTTGAATAAAATTTTCACTAACTCCCAAAGCATAAGAAAATCTTGATAAATCAATATTTCCATTCATTTTATTAGAACAATATTTTACCATTCCATTAATTTGTTTAATATAATTTTCAAGATTTTCATCCACTCGATAATTCATAAAATGAATTTTTTTAGGCTGAATTGAAGATATAATATCCTCAAATTCTTCTCTATTAGAAGGATAATCAAAAAACATAAGCCCTAAATGCGGAGTTTTTTCATCAACAAAATTATCTTTAATTTGTTGATATTTTGATAAAACCTCTTTAGTAGAAAGCGTTTTAGCCCAAACTCCAATATCTAAATTATCTTTTTTTAAATATTGTTCAATTTGATCTAAAATTCCTGTCTTTTTTCTATGGTCATATATTTTAAACTCGTTTTTATATTGTTTTGAAATTTCAGCCGAATATACATCAACAATTTCCAATTGAATACTTTGAATGCCGTTAAAATCGTTTAATCTTGGATAAAATGCTATATCACATTTTGCACCCAAAGGAATTTTAAGATCGTTTTCATCCCATTTTACACATTGAAATTTTTTATCGTTAATTGAAAAAACCATTCTTAGATGATTTTGTTCTTTTCCGATTAATTTAAACTCATCTAAATTAACATCAAACATAGCGCATATTGGAGGCTCGTTATTTTGTCCAAAAGGCTCTAATTTATTTAAAGTATCTAAAATATTTAGCTCAATATCATCAGCGCAAAGCTCAATATCAGCATATAAAACATCTTGAGCTTTTTGCCCGTCTGACATTATCTTAACCGTATTTAGAAGATTTTCTTTTACTTTATCAAAACTTATTTCATCTAAATTAAAAGAACACCCGCCCGCAAGTTTATGTCCGCCAAAACCCAAGAACAAATTTTCATTTTCTTTTAAAACATTATAAACATTAATTATATCGTTACTTCTGATTGAACAACGTGCATTGTTATTTTCATCTACCGTCATTAAAAAACAAGGTTTATTAAATTCTTCAACGATTTTAGAAGCAACTATGCCAATAATTCCAATATGCCAATCAGGATTTAAAAGAATAATGGCAGGGTTATTTTTTTCTTGCTTGTTTTTATTTATGTAATCAATAACTTCTTCATAAACTTCAGCGCATTTTGCTTGCCTTATTTTATTGTAGTTATCCAACTGCTCAATTATCATTTGATATTTAATAGGTTCATCCGCAGTTAAAAATTCAAATGATAATCTGGCATTGGCTAATCTTCCCACTGCGTTTATTCTTGGCGCAAAAATAAAAGCAATATCTGTGCTTGTTATATCTCTTTCTTTAACATTTCTCGATAAAAGTTCATATATAGCAGGGCTTAGCTTTTCTTTTTTGGTATTCAACAATTCAAGAGCGCAAGAAACCATAGAACGGTTTTCGCCAATCAAAGGAACAACATCAGCAATAGCGCCCAATGAAGCAATTAAAAGCAATTCTTCTTTTAAATCATTATTATCAACTTCATCCAATAAGGCCATAGCAAGTTTATAAGCTACAATTGAACCTGAATTATAAGTCATTGATGTAATATCATCCATAGAATAACTATCATCAATAGCACTATTTACTTGAGGATTAATAATTGCATACGCACAAGGAAGCTCGCTATCAGTTGAATGGTGATCAGTAATAATTGTATCTACATTTAACCCTTTTAAAAGATTAACTTCAGCAACGTTTGATATAGCACAATCAACAGTGATAACTAATTTTACTTTTTCTTTTGAAACTAATTTCAATAGCTCTTTTGAATTCAAACCATGCCCATGGAGCAATCTATCAGGAATAAAAGATATAACATTAGCTTTTAGAGCATTAAGCGCTTTATATAAAACTGCGCTCGATGTAACCCCGTCACAATCAAAATCGCCCCAAATTAAAATGGTTTGTTCTTTTTCAATAGCTTCAAAAATACGCTCTTTTGCTTTTTTCATATCTAAAAAAGCATAAGGAGATATAAAATCAGTTTTTTTGGGATTTAAAAATTTTTCAATTTCTTTTTCAGTATTTAAATTTCTTAAAGCCAAAAGCTCGTTTAATAACGAGTCTTTTGTCTTTTGAATTATATTATTTGATTTTTCTTTGACGGCTATTTTTCTATATTTCATACTTCTTTAATTAGAGCTTTTAAAATTAATCTCTTTTGCTTAATTGAGCTAATAATCTTAAAATTTCAAGATACAACCAAACAAGTGTAACTAAAAGAGCAAATCCGCCATACCATTCAAAGTAATCAGGTAAATTATTTCTTTCGCCTTGTTCGATAAAATCAAAATCTAATATAAAATTAAACGCCGCAATAGCACATATTACAACACTGATAACAATTCCTGTTGCACCACCATTAAAAACAGTCATAGGATGACCTAAAAGAGCGCCTATAAAACCTGCTAAATAAAATATCATAACAGCAAAAGTAGCAACAATTATTGTCTTTCTAAAAGTCGGAGTTGCTTGCAAAACTTTTGTTTTATACATAAATAACATTGCAAACAAAGCTAAAATTGTTATTCCAAGAGCATTAAATACAATCCCTTCAAACATAGCGCCATAGGCATAACTTACAACACCAACCACAAAACCTTCACACACCGCATAAGCAGGTGCTGTAACAGGCGAAGCCTTTGGATTAAAAGATGTAATTATAGCTAAAATAAGTCCTATAACAGAACCACCTATTAAAAACATATTTGCTTTATCTGAAAAACCGCCTGCACAAAGCGTCCAAGCATAATATGCAACTAATACAACAATACCCAAAAGTATTGCGGTTTTATTAATAGCACCCGATATGCTCATCGGTTTTCCTTCTAAAATAACATTTTCTGCTATATTTTGCTTTAACATTGGATTGCTTGACATATTTAAACTCCCATCAAACTAATAATTGAATTATACATCAATTTTAAGTTAAAATAAAGTTATGTTGAAAGTAGGAATATCAGGCAAAATTGCATCAGGAAAAAGCGAAGTTGAAAACATACTTCAAAAGCTGAATTACAAAGTTTTTGATTTAGATATTCTTGTTCATAAACTTTTTGATGAAGATGAAAACATAAAAGAAAAAATCAAAAATAAATTTAATACACTAGATAGAAAAGAAATTGCCTCAATTGTTTTTAGTAATGAAAATAAGAAAAAAGCTCTTGAGGGCATACTTTATCCTAAATTAAAAGAAATAATATTAAATATATTTGATGAAAATAAAAATGAAGAAATAATATTTATCTCAGGAGCCCTACTTTTTAAAAGCGGTTTTTATAAATTGTTTGATAAAACAATATTTATAAATGCAGATGATAAAATTCGCCTTGAAAGATTGATGAAAAGAAATAACTTAGATAAAAATATTGCTCAAAAACGCCTCAATCTTCAAGATGACGGAAGTTTAGCGGATTTTATTATTGAAAATAACGGCGATATAGAAAATCTTAATAAAAATATTTCAGACATTATAAAAACACTAAAAAAGGACTGATAATAATATCAGTCCTTTTAATTTATTATTTAAGTTATTTTGCTAACGCTTTTTTAACTTCTTTTTTGTATTTTTCAACGTTAGGTTGTAAAACTTCATCTAAAGCAATATCAGATGGTGTGATATTACCTTTTTGAGCTCTCATAATCCAACCTGTGTATAAAGTTTCAAAATGTTTTAATTCGATAAATCTTGCAATTGATTTCATTGATAAATCTTCTAAAACAATTTTAGAAACAGGATGTTGAGCGCTATATGCACTAATTACACCTTCCATAACCGCATTCATAACTTTATCATCTGATTTTACATATACAAAAGTAAAGAATGAATCGTTGTTGTTAATATCTAAATCTGCTTCGGCATTATAGTGCAAATACCCCGGTCCAACATTTGTATCAGTAGAAATTGCAGCTTTTAGAGATTCATTTTTTAATTGTTTTTCCCAAAGAGTTGTTCCAAAGAATTCATCTCCAAAGTATTCTACAAAATGTTTATTTTTGCCCATATTTTTAGCTTTTACATTAAATTTAGCTAATTGTAGAGCTTCGTTTTCTTCAATATTGCTGTTTAAAAATTCTTTTTGAGCATCCAATGAAGCATTCATCAATTCTTTTACTTCTTCTTTTGAAACGCCTAAGAATAATAAAGTAAATATTGTAGCGTCATCAAAAATTGAAAATCTTCCGCCAACATCATCATGAACATAGCCTGATAATTTAATTTCACCTGAATCAACTATTCTTCTTAGAGCAGATTTTTCTGAATTTTTATCAGTCATTGCAACAAATTGGCTTGATGTATCATTATTTCCTGTATAATCTTGAACAGCTTTTCTTGCTTTTTCATAACCAACAGTAGTTTCTAATGTTCCGCCTGATTTTGAAACAACTAAAAACAAAGTTTTATCCAAATCAAGTCTTTTAATCCATCTATCAAAACTCAAAGGCTCAACTGATGAAAAGAAATGAACATGCTCATCTATTCCTAATAATTTTGTAATATTTTCAGTTGTATGACGAGAACCGCCAATACCTAAAATTGCAATATCAGTATATTTATCAGCTTTTGCGGTTTTTACCATTTCTTCCATTTTATCCAAATTTGCTAATTGGATATTAGGCAATTTTTCAATCCAATTTAAAAACATTCCGTCTTTTCCGGCACGAGATTTAATATCTTCAACTGCCTTAGAAGCGAATTCCCTAAATTGACCGCAACAACATTTTTTAACTACTTCAACTGTTGAATTTGTCATCTTTTTTCTCCAAAATCTATAACATCACAAATATAATGCGACAAAAAAGAAGCAAATTCAAGATTTTAATTTATAGTTTGATTAATTTTATCAACTATTTTATCTGAATTAATCTCGACATTATGCAAATCATCACAATCTCTTTTAATTCTTGCTAAAATATTGAAATCCAATATAGGAGGTATTTGACCTTCAAAACCGCAATCTTTTATAGTTGGATATCTATATGCCCAGCTTTTTGTATCATCTTTAATATCATCTGAAGGCAATCTCTTCTTTTGAGCCAAATAAGCCTTAATTGTATATTGTCTGAATGCTTCTTGAACATTCGGATAATGCTCAGTGTCATTATATGCATTTAAAAACATTTCTTCAAACGGCTTATATGCAACATCTTGCGAATGAATAGACATTCCTTTTTTCAATTTATAACAGAAATCTTCAATGTCTTTTAAAAGTTCAACGTCAGAACCTATTATTTGCAACTCACTCCAAAAACCTTGATTTTTAGCAAGTTTTGGAATATATCTTGTATCAATGCTCAAATGAAGCGCCATATAACCTGTTTTAGTTGTATCAGTGTCAACTTCAATTTCATCTAAACCATTATCCGCTCTAACTTCATTTACTGCATCTTGAATTTTTTTCAATTGTTCATCAGTAAAATATGAATCAGCCATAGAATCCGGTGATGTATGATTTTGAATTTCATCAACTATAAGGCTTTCTTCCCTAATCATTGCGCATAAATTATCAACAACTTTGTCCATGACATTATCAAATGCTTCAGTTACGACAATTCTTGCACCTGATATATCTCTTATTTTATCTTTTATACCTTTTTCACTATGTGGTGAAAATATTTTTTCATAAAAATCTGCTTCGTTTACTGCTTTAAATGTTGAGCTTATTTTATCGGAAACTTTTTCTTCAATACTTTCAGGGCTTTTTACCCTTGCGCTTATCGGAGCAATACCCCCACGAGGATTTGTTTTTTCATCATAAACATCTTGCGCAAAATATTTTTCTAAAACATCTTGCAAATATTGATTTGCAGGCTTTGCACATTGATGAATTTTTTTACATAGTTCAATATTATTAAAAGCCGCTTTATACTCTGATAAACCTGTAAAACTTATTGTATCTTGTGCTAAAGGCGCTAGTTTTGGGGCTTTTATATTAAAATTTAAAACTTTTGAATTGTTGTTATTACTTTTTATTTGGCTTGATTGTGATTGAAAATTTAAAAAACTAATATTACTTATCATATTTATTCTCCGAAAATAATAAAAGCCCTAAAAAGAATTTTTTGTCAACAAATTAAAAAAAATTTTACAATTATATACATCTTATTTACAATCAAAAGAAAATAATGCAAAATAAAAGCTATGGGAAAATGTAAAAAAAGAACTCTGCATAAAGCAACAACATCATACTTTATGACTAGAGAAACAGCAGTTAACAACGTTTTTAAGATATTTAACGAAAACAAGAAAAAAATCGACTTAAAACTTGCGATGGATACAATTAGTTTATTCGGTTTATCAGCAGAAGAACTCTCAGAGGCAGGTGTTTCTTACGAAAACTTAAGAGCTTTAGGCTCTGCTATCGATTAAGCATAATAACTGTTCAAGCGACCTTTTTGACCTTGAAAAGCCTGTGCATAAGCAAGTCTTTGAATTTCATCTTTTGATGGCATATTAGCGTATTTTGCCATCAAATCTTGAGTTTGTTCTTGAGGTTGCTCTTGTGATTGTTCTTGAGGTTGCTCTTGCATTTGCACTTGAGCTATTTCTTGTGGTTGTTCTTGTTGAAGTTGCTCAATTTGTGTTGCTTCGTTTTGCATTGCTTCATCTTCTTCTTTAACACCAAGGAGTTTATCAACCCCACTAGTTACAGTGCTACCTACAACAACACTTGCAAGCATTTCACCTACTGCTGCGCCAACTTTACTTCCAACACCAGGCATTATTATATTACCAATAGTAGCACCAATTATTTTACCTATTGCACTTCCTGAAGAATAGCCAACAAGGTCTGCTGCAGCTCTAAGCGTTGTAACACCTAGTGCTTTCATGCCTGATAAAAATCCTTCTTCTTTAAAAGCAGGAATTACATCATTTTTAATATTAGGAATGAATTGCAACAAAGTCATTATATAATTAAATTTGCCGTTTTTCCAGCCAAATTCTTCTTTTAAATTTTGCTTAAAGCATTTTCCGAAGCCTTTTGCAGCAGTTTTAAAACCTTGCTCTGTTGCTTCTTGAGCTGCTTTTGCCGCGTTTTTAGAGCTAAATTCAAATGCGTCAGTTAAAATGCCGCCTTTTTTAGGTATTTCTGATACATCAATATTTTTTACTGCACTATCAAAAGTTTCTGCGGTTTCTTTTGTAAGTCCTTTTTTTGCAACATCTTTAATTGCATTATCTGCTTTTTGAAGTGTTTGACTATTTTGTTGAGCTGTTTTTTTTATAGTTTCTTCATCTACTTTATTTTTTGAAAAGAAATTTTTAATCTTTGTCCAAAAAGATAAATCACCCTTTTTTTCAAATTTAGCGAGTTTTTTATTCGCTTTTGCCGATGCTTTAGCTAAATTTTTATATTCATCATAGCCCCTTGCAATAGCTTGAGAGCGAGTAAACATATCAACGCCTTGATTTGTTAGCGTTTTATTTAAATTTTTAAATGCTTCATGATTTTGAGCTTTAATAGCATTTCTAATACCGCCATGAGCTTTAACAGCTATTGCAGCCCCACCGCCTACGCTAATAGCAGGTATAATAGAAGCACTCATAACTGTTGAGCCAAAACTTGTTTTTTGTTGTGCTGTTGTTAATTCACTCGACATAATTAAACTAAAACCCCTATATACTTAATAAAGTATTTTTATTAATAAAAATTGCCTAAAAATTTAATTTTTTTTGATATTATTAAATTATGGAATATAACATAAAGCATTTTGCATACATTGGAGATGTTGTTTGGGAATTATTCATTCGAAAACTCGTGATTAAAAAAGCCCAAAAGCAAGAATTAATGCACAAATTATCAACAAAATACGTTAATGCACAAGCTCAAGCAAATATTTTAGAATTGATTATTGAAAATTTATCAGATGAAGAACTAGAAATTCAAAAAAGAGGAAGAAATCTTAAAATCTCCATAAATAAAAAATCAAACCCCAAAATCCACGCTCTTGCAACATCATTCGAGGTTTTAATCGGATATTTATATTTAAATAACGAACAAAGATTAAATGAAATTTTAGAATTAATTAAACCTAACCTAAAAGATTTGATATAATAAAACTATGGAAAAAAATATTAAAGAAGAATTTATATCAACGCTATCCCATGAAATAAGAACACCTTTAACAAGTATCAAAGGCTTTGCTCAAACAATGCTCAGCTCTTGGGATATGCTTGATGACAATAAGAAAAAAGAATTTTTAGAAATTATTTTAAATCAATCAAAAAGACTTATTAATCTTGTTGAAAATGTTTTAAATGTAGCAAAAATTGATTCAAATTCAAGCAATATAATTTTATCTAAAGTTGATATAAATAAAATTACAACTAACTGCATAAATCTTATAAAAATCGCTAATTCTGATTTTGAATTTTGCGCTGATTTATCAAAATCAGAACTTTATTCTCTTTGCGATAGCGATAAAACGCAACAAATTTTACTGAATATTTTAGACAATGCAGTAAAATATTCCATAAATTCTAAAAAAATAGAAATAAAAACAAATAATAAAAACGATTTTAATGTTATTTCAATTAAAAATTTTGGCAATTATATTGAAGAAGATAAAATTGAAAAAATATTTGAAAAATTTTACAGAATTGATTCATACATCCAATCAACCACACAAGGAAGCGGTTTAGGATTATATATTGCAAAAAGTTTAATAGAAAAAATGCAAGGAAAAATCGAAGTAAAATCATCAAAAGAAGATAAATTTGTTGAATTTTTAATATATTTACCAATTTATGAAATAGAAAAACTCACAAAAAACATAGGAGTTTAATTTTGTACAAAGCAAGAGTATTAATAATTTCAGAAAGAAAAGAACAATCAATTAAATACAAAAAACTGATTGAAGTTCAAAACCAAGATGTAATTATTACCAATAATTTATCTGATGCTCTTGTAATATTACAAAAACAAGAAGTCGAATTTATCATAATTTCAGACACAATTAAAGATAAATTATCTGATTTTATTAAAAAAATTCGTGTATTAACTTATAACTATCGTCCAATTATTATTGCCGTTTCAAAATCTAATGATATAGAAGATAAAATCAAAATCTTAGAAAGCGGAGCAGACGACATAATAGGAGAAGAAATTTCAAAACAAGAATTTCAAATGCGCTTTATGGCACATTTAAGAAGATATTGCGAAAGTTTTCTAAATCCGATAACTCATTTAAGCGATAAAAACATAACCCAAAAAGCAATTAAAAAAACTTTTGAAGCTAATGAAGATATTTCATATTTGCTTTTAAAAATTAAAAACATAGATTTATACAATAAAACCCATGGTGAAATCGCTTATGAAAAAGTCTTGCAAACGCTTGGGGCTATAATTAATTCAACATGCGCTAAAGAAGATTATGCAGGTCATATTAACGATAATGACTTAATTTTAATTACAAACACTATGCAGGCTGAAAAATTAGCCTCATTTTTGACTTTTGCATTTGATAATATTTTAAATAAATTTTATTCAAATGATGAATTTGAAAATAATATTTGTATTCAATCCGATGATGCTATAAAAGAAGCAAAAACAGGGCTAATGCGCCTAAATATTTCAGTTATTGAAAAAAATCAAAACAATAACGATTATAAAACTATCATAAACAATCTTTATGAATTAATTGAACTTTGCACAAATGAATGCGCTTCAAGCTACATTGTAGATAGATTTAAACTAAAAGGACAAACTCTGAAAAAAGAAAAGAAAGTTTTAATTTTAGAGCCTGATAGTGCATTATCATATCTTTTGAAAAATGTATGCGAAATAAACAATATAAAAGCTCAAACCGCACTTAACGAAAAAGAATTTTTTGAAATATATGATGAATTTAAACCAAGTTTAGTTATTTTAGATTGGGGCAATAAAGAAAAATCAGAAAATCTTGAAATTGCTCAAAAAATTGCTAATGACAACATAAAATTAATTTTTTCATCAGCATTTTTAAACAAAAAAGAAATCTTAAAAGCAGGCGCAAACCTATATATGCCAAAGCCATACGAAATAGATGATATGTTTAATTGGATTAAAAAATTCTTAAATTAATTAATCCAATTTATTAATACATTTCACCCATACCGAATGTGAAGAATCCATTTCCTCTATCAGCACCGGCTGTATTTGTCAAAGGAATACCGTAATCTAGGTTGATTGGTCCAAGACCCGGAACAAATACCCTTAAACCAACGCCGACTGTAATAGCATATCCAGGTTTATCGTACATTTCAGTACCGATTGTTTTACCAAATAATGTACCGGCGTCAACAAACGCTGCTAATCTTAAATTATTCAAGAATGAGTTAGATGTTAATCTATCTATAAATGGTATAGGAACACGATATTCAGCACTTCCTAGCATATATCCATCGCCAACACCGACTTCGGATATATTGAAACCTCTAATTGTATAAGGTCCGCCAAGTGCAAAACCTGCAAAATCAGGCATATCACCATGCAATTTACCACCGGCACGAGCAGTAACAACAAATGATGATTTTTTACCAACAGGAATAAATCTTCTAACCATACCATGTAATTTACCAAAGGTATTTCCTGTGATACCAAGATTTTCTTCAAGCATAACTCTTGCTAAGACACCTTTTCTGGCATTTACCACAGAATCTCTTGTATCATATATTAAAGCAGGAGTTACTTTTATAAAGAAACCGCCATCAAGTTCTTTATCACGATTTGACCAAGCAATTCCTTGTTGAGCATATTTTGCCATGCTCTTTGTTATGTCGCCTTCATCTAAAGTAACGCTTTCTACACCAAAGCCGATTGAACCTGATAGATTTTTATATGTTGTAAATTTACGAGCAATAGTTGCTTCAGCACCAAATCTTTTTTCAATAGCCAAAGGAACTTGATAACTTCCGTAATATCTTGCAAAGCCTCTAATTGCTAAAGATTGATTTTCACGTTTAAACATAGGTTCTAAGAAGCTCAATTCACCTTGGAAATTTGCTTTATTAACAATAGAGCTGTCGTTCATCAAAACACCTGTACCTGCCATTAAATTCAAGTTAAGTTTTTGACCTAAGCCTCTAAAGTTATTTTCGCCAAAGCCCACAGAACCAAAGAAACCTGAAGCTGAATCAATACCAACCCCAAGAGATATTCTTCCTGTTCTTTGTTCTTCTAGTGAAATATGAACATCATATAAACCTGTTTGTTTATCTTGAGTTAATTCTCTTTGAACATCTTTAAACGCTTGAGTACCCATTAAGCGCAAAATATCCGAGCGCATTGTGTTTTCATTATAAACACTGCCCGGTTGCAAGAATATATTTCTTTTAACAATAAAATCTTTTGTTTTATTATTGCCATCAACAATAATATCTCCGATAATACCTTCATCAATTAAAAAATTAACATATCCATCAGGATCATCCGCAACTTTAACAACGCGAGCAAGAATATAACCTCTTGTTGAATATAATTCTTGAATTTCATTAATAGCATTATTAATGCTTAAAATATTTTGAGGTTTTCCTTTGTATTGATTTAAAATTTTTAAAATTTCGCTTGTTGAAATACTTTTATTTCCAACAACGCCAAAACCCATTACAGGAGGATTTTCTTCTAGGATAATTCTTAATTTAACGTTATTGTTGTCAATTCTAATAGGCAGAGCTCTAATATTTTGAGTAAAATATCCTGTATCATACAACGCTCTTAAATCGCTTGAAACATCAGAGCGAACGTATTGATAGCCCTCTTTTGATTTAATTTGTTCTTTAATATAATTTGCATCAAGCAAATTATTACCAAAAATTTCAACCTCTTTAATATAAACAACATCAGTATCATTGATGTATGTTTCATCTTGAGGTGCATCATTGGATAAATCGCTTGGAGTATCAAAAATACTATCTTTAGTTTCTTCTTGGATTATTTCTTCTTGGATTTCTTGTTGTTGAGGTTTTTTGTCTTTTTTAAAGAAATTAAAAAACTTTTTCTTAGTATTTTTTTCTTTTTTTGTTTTTTTAGAATTAAATTTAACGGGCTTTAAACTTGTGTCTTCATCTTCAAACATTGAAAATGTAGAATTATCAAGGTTTGTTTCTTCAAGTTTTATTTCTTTTGGAGATTTATCTTTTTTATCTTTTTTCTTAAAAATTGACTTTAAACCTTTAAAATTATTGACATCAACGCCTTGTTTTTGGCTATTTTCATCCACAGAAACGCTAAGCTCATCGCAATATGCACAAGAGCCCATTAACAAAGACAAAAAAGCAATAATAGTTATAATTTTTATATGATTTTTTTTCATTTAATCCAAGTCAAAATTCTAAGACAATAATCTCCTAAAAAATATTATATATCTAAAATAAATGAAGTCCAAATAAATTAACAAAATCGGTAATTTAGCCTAGTTTTTGAAATGAATTGTTACAAAAATTGTAAACAAAGTGTCAGAA
Organism: Candidatus Gastranaerophilales bacterium; assembly: GCA_944324915.1. Classification (GTDB taxonomy): domain Bacteria; phylum Cyanobacteriota; class Vampirovibrionia; order Gastranaerophilales; family Gastranaerophilaceae; genus RUG14156. Next base: position 59,999 of record CALUYD010000004.1, read on the forward strand.
TGTAATTATTTATAATAGTATTTTATTATGCAGGGTGTGAAAATGAAAAAAATAAAAATAGAAAATGAACATAGAGCACTCATTGAATCCATCATCAGAGAAAGCGCTAAATTTCGAGGCAACGAGGAATTAATTGACCTTTTTTGTGAAGCAATTTACAAAAAATCATATCTTCTAATTGATGCAATAAGAGATAAAGCTCGCTTAAAACGCCATTTAATGATGATAAGCGATTCTTGCATGGATCAAATTATTAAAGAAAAAAGAAAATTTGAACAAACAAAAGTTTATCGCCAAATTGAACACACTTCTAATTTGCAAAAAGAGATAGTTCCTCTTAAAAATAACCCATTATCACACAAAGAAGAACTTGAAGAAGAATTCAGAATGCAACAGGCTTCAAGAAGCGTTGTAAATTTAAAAGAAGAAATTCAAAGAAGTGAAAAATATGATTCATCGGATATGTTAATTGATCCTTTGGATTTTTGTCCTCAAAAAAGAGTTTCAGAACATACCATTGAAAAACTTATTCAAATTGTTAAAATAATTGATTCTAAATTTCCTAAAAAAAGATATTACGAAATTTTTGTACTTCGCTATATCAAAAAATACAATCAAACAGATATAGCAAGAGAAATGAAAATCTCACAAGTTGAACTATCAAAAAGATTTGTAGAATTAATTAAATTAACAAGAGAAAACACTAACCTTTAACAATCGATAGCAAATCTTGATTTTCTTGTTGTTCTTGTTGTTGTTTTTGAAGTGCTTTTTTTCTTTGTTCTCTTTTATAAATAACACTGCTTAAAAGATTATAAGCCTTTTCATTGTTTACACAATTAATTCTAACCGTATCATCATCAAGCTCAACGTTTATGGATTTTGAATCAATAAAATCAGATTTAAAACCCGTAATTTGAATTATCCTGTTTTTTAAAATAGATAACGGCAGGGCAATAAATTCTTCAAATGAATCCATAATTTTGTTTTTACTTTTCATTAAAAATTATTATAACAAAATACTCAATTTTTTTGTATAATTATTAAACATGTTTTAAGTTTAATAAAGGGAAAAATGATGTCTGAAAAACTATACCATGAAATTACACCCGAAGGCTTTGGAATTGCTATTGAAAAAGATGAAGATTTATACTCTAAAAAATCACCTTATCAAGTAACAGATGTATTTCATTCAAGAGCTTTCGGAAATGTTTTAACTCTTGACGGCTTAATGATGGTAACTGAAAGAGATGAATTTTTCTACCATGAAATGATAGCGCATATTCCTATGCTTACACATTCTAACCCTGAAAATATTTTAGTTATAGGCGGTGGCGACGGCGGAACAGTCAGAGAATTATTAAAACACCCATCAGTTAAACACATTGATATGGTTGAAATAGACAATGTTGTAATAGAAGCAAGTAAAAAATTCTTCAAAAGCGTATCATGCGGACTTGATAATCCGAAAGTAAATGTTTTAGTTCAAGACGCTATTGAATTTATCGAAGGAAAAGAAAATGTTTATGACGTTGTATTAATTGATTCAACTGACCCAATTGGCCCCGGGGAAGGTTTATTCAATGAAAAATTCTATAACAATGTTAAACGTGCCCTAAAAAAAAGCGGTATAGTTACACCTCAAACCGAAGGACCTTTTGCACAAAGCGAAAATATGAGAAAAACTTATGCGCTATTAAGAAAAGTTTTCAAAAATGTTGCTCCATATTGCGGTCCTATGCCAACATATCCTGGCGGATATTGGTCTTGGGGATTTTGCAGTGACGATGTTGAAATTCCAACAGATTACACAAAAATTGATGAAAAAAGAGCACAAGAAATTGCAAAAACTTGCAAAATATATAATAGAGAACTACACAGCGCAGTTTTTGCCGTTCCTAACTTTGTTAAAGAATTAGCAAATGGTTAATGAATATAAAACTAAAAAAATAAATAACGGTTTATCGGGTGAAATTATAATACCACCCGATAAATCTGTTTCTCATAGAGCAATTATTTTTGGTGCTTTAACAAACGGGAAAATTAAAATAAAAAACCTCTCTAAAGGTCAAGATTGCCTATCTACCCTTAAAATCTTTGAAAAATTAGGGGTAAAATATGAATTTATCTCTGATAGAGATTTGATTTTAAATTCTTCAAATGGTATTACATCAAATAAAGAAATGACTTTTGATTGCGGTAATTCAGGAACAACCACAAGACTTTTATCAGGGCTATTATCTTGGCAAAACTTTAACTCAACATTAATTGGAGATGAAAGTTTATCTAAACGCCCTATGAAAAGAGTAATTGAACCGCTTAAATTAATGGGTGCCGATATTTCATCAAACGACAATAAATTGCCTATTAAAATAAAAGGCAAATCACTAAAGGGAATTGAATATTTTTCGCCCATTCCATCAGCGCAGGTTAAAAGTTGTCTTATGCTTGCAGGGCTTGGCGCACAAGATGAAACAACAATTTATGAAAAAACGCTATCAAGAAATCATTCAGAGATAATGCTTAAATATCTTGAAGCTGATATTGAATATGGAAAAGATGAAAAAGGTTTTTATACAAAAATCAAAAAATCAAAATTAACTCCTAAAGATATAGAAATCGTTGGAGATATTTCATCTGCGGCATTTTTTATGGTTGCAGGAGCAATTATTCCAAATTCATCAATCATAATTAAAAATGTCGGTATAAACCCTACAAGAACAGGTATTATAGATATTTTTAAGCAAGCAAAAATAAATTTTGAAATATTAAACCAAAAAACCGTATCAAATGAACTTTGCGCCGATATTAAAGTAAATTATACAAAAAATATCCAGCCTTTTAAAATTGAAGGCGATATAGTTCCAAGATTAATCGATGAAATACCGATTTTAGCGGTACTTGCTACTCAAGCACAAGGAAAAAGCATAATAAAAGACGCTAAAGACCTTAGAAACAAAGAATCAGACAGAATTAAAACAATTTGCGAAAGTTTTAAACAATTAGGACTTGAAATTGAAGAAAAAGATGACGGTTTTGAAATCGTAGGCAAAAAAATTATTGATAAAAAAGCAACTCTTGAAACACATCTTGATCATAGGCTTGCTATGAGCTATTTTGTACTTTCTTTGATTAATGAAAAAGAAATGATAATAAAAGGCTTTGATTGCATTAACACTTCATTTCCGGAGTTTTTGGATTTGATGAAAAAAATTAAGTGTACTTCTTGCCATTAATCGATGTTTGTTGTATTATAGCCGTATGAGAACATTTGCGGAAACAAAAACACACGAAGTCACAGTCGACGTTGTAATTTTAACAATTCATGATAACAAACTTAAAGTTTTGCTAATTAAACGTGCAAACGAACCTTTTAGAGGTAAATGGTCAATCCCCGGCGGATTTATCAGATTATCAGAAAATATTGACGATGCGGCGCTTCGTGTCTTAAAAGAAAAAACAAATGTTTCTAACATTTATTTAGAACAATTATACACATTCGGCGACCCTTTGCGTTATCCTAATGCTCGTGTCATAACTTGTGCTTATTTTGCACTATTGAGAGCAGAAGATATAAAACTTGATATAAAAGGAGCTCAAGGTGTATCAGATATTCAATGGCATGAAGTTGAAAAACTACCGCCATTAGCTTTTGACCACAAAGAAATTATTGATTATTCTCTTAAAAGAACTCGTGAAAGATTGGAATTATGCCCAATTGCATTCCAATTATTACCTAAAAAATTCACATTAACAGAATTACAAAAATCTTACGAATTAATTTTGAAAAAAGACTTAGATAAAAGAAATTTCAGAAAAAAAATGTTATCTTCAAACATTTTGGTTGAAACAAATGAATATACAAAATCCGTTTCAAAACGCCCAGCAGCGCTTTATTCATTTGATAATATCACTCTTAATTCTAAACGTGGTCATTTCTTTTCTTAATTTATTTAATCAAAGTTTTTGCAAAATCAATTGTTTGTTGAGTTACTTCACCGCTTGCAAGCTGAGCTAGCGCTTCAAGACGTCTGTTTTCATCTAAGATTTCAATTTTGATATTTGTATTATCACTATGAGTTTTTGTAATCCAAATAAAATTATCTGCCTTAGCGCAAATTATAGGCTGATGAGTAATACATATAATTTGAGAGGTTTTTGATAGTTCAATCATCGCTTGAGCTACTGAATTAGATGTAATACCTGAAATACCTGTATCAATTTCATCAAAAACAACAACAGAAACATTATCCACAAGAGCAAAAACGGTCTTTAGCGCAAGCATAACTCTTGAAATTTCACCGCCTGAAGCTACTTTTGATAATTGTGATAAATTTTGATTTTTATTTGTTGAAATCATAAATTCAACACTATCAACTCCATTTTCATTTTTTGAAATCGGGCTAACTTTTATTTCAAATTGAGCTTCTTTTAATTCAAGATTTTTTAATTTTTCTTCTACTAATTTTGATAATTCTTGAGCATATTTTTTTCTATATTGACTGATACTTTCGCTCAAAATTTCAAGATTAGATAATAAAGTGTTGTAATTTTCTTCTAAAACCTCGATATTATTATCACCATTTGTTAATTCATTTAATTTTTTTTCAATATTATCTCGCTCAATATCAAGATTTTCTCCGTATTTTCTTTTTAGCTTTTGAATTAGAGAAATTCTTTCGTTTAATTCATCTAATCTTATAGGATTTAGCTCTAAATCTGAAGAATAATCCCTTAAAAATACTGCAACATCTTTTAAGTTCTCAAAAGCATCAAACAGTGAATTTTGAGCTTCAAGCAAATTTTTATCAAGCTCTGATAAAGATGAAATTGTATATTTAATTTTACTAAGCGCTTCAACTATACTTTGATTATCGCCATAAAGCGCATAATAAGAAGAATAAGAGCCTTCTTTTAATTCTTGAACATTTGATAAAATATTCAATTCTTCTTTTAATTCTTCTTCCTCATTTTCTTTAACTGCCGCTTCATCAAGCTCATGCAGTTGAAAGTTTAAAAATTCAATTTCTTTTTCATTATTTTCAAGATTACTTCTCAAATTTTCAAGTTTTTTTTCAACCTCTCTAAATTCAGAATAATTTTCTTTATAGTTCTTAATTAATTCATCAAATTCAACACTTTTTTTTGAAATATAACTATCTAAAAGATGAATATGACTTTTAGGCTGAATATAAGAGTATGTCTGATGTTGAGAATGAATATCCGCCAAAGTTTCTCTTAAATCTTTGATTTCATCTAAACTTGATAAAATACCGTTTAATCTAAATTTTGATTGGGTTGAAATCTCTCTTGAAATAACTGTTTCAACACCTTTATCTTCAAATACGGCTTCAATATAGCAAGGTGATTGCTTATCTAAAACAACCTCTTTTGAAACTTTCGCCCCTAAAACACTATCAAGCGCTTTTATTATAATACTTTTACCTGCGCCTGTTTCACCGCATAAAACATTAAAACCTTTGGTAAAATCAAGGCATGCCTCTTTTAAAAGTATGAAATTTTTGATTTTTAGTGATTTTAACATATCTATTTCTTTGGTGATAATGACCAGTGTAATTTTTCTTTTAAAATATCATAGAATTTATCTTTTTTTTGATTTAAAACTAAAAGTTTTGCAAAATTATCATTTTTTTCTATGGTTATTTCATTTTCTACAATTATATCAACTTGTCCGTCAAAAGAAACATTTAATTTTGCAGGATTTTCGTGATTTTTTATTGCGATTTTTTCATTGCTCGATACAACAATCGGGCGCATATTTAATGTATGAGGACAAATCGGAATAATTAAAAAACAATCTACTTCAGGAGATACTATCGGGCCTCCCGCAGATAGTGAATAAGCGGTAGAACCTGTTGGAGTTGAGATAATTAAACCGTCTGCAATATATGAACATAATTTTTTATCGTTTATGTATAAATCAAGCGTAGAACTTCTTGCGCAATTAACACCTTTTATAACGACATCATTTAGTGCTGTTTCATTATTTGCTTTCAACATTAAACGATTTTCAATTGAAAATTCTTTATTTTTTAATTTATTAACTACTTCATTTATTTCATCAGGCTTTGCTTGGGTTAAATAGCCTAATCTGCCTACGTTAAAACCTAAAATCGGAATTTTATAATTTGAATAAAATCTTGAAGCCTTTAAAAATGTACCATCTCCGCCGATAACCACTGCTAAATCAATATCAGCGCTCATGTTATCAACATTCATCAAAGCTGAATTATTAAATATTTTTAATAATTTTTCAGCAAGATTTTTTGATTCAACAACATCTGAATTATAGATTATTCCAATTTTTTCAAAAGTTTTATGCATATCTATATTTTAGCAAAAAAATTTTTTTTGTTGATTTATAAAAATAATGGCATTTTTTTTATTTTTATGCTAGAAAGGATATATGAGATTAAATAGTGTTGTTAGGATCACCAACGGTAACATGGGTCGAGATGTTGCTTTTGGTCGAGCACCTAAAAAGGGTTATGAAGAACAAGATTTCAATAGAACGCTTAAGGTTTCATTTGATTATCTTGGGACGGAAAATGTATCATTAATTATGCATGGGGTGAGCTTCCCTGAAATTCAAGGACAGTATAATTCAAAAGTAGGTACTCCAAATGGCGCAGGTGAACTTGTCGAATTTACGCAATTACATGGATTTAATTCACACCAATTAGGTCCAAACGGCAAATTAAAATATGGCGACGACGATACATCACCATACAGTTCATCAGTATTTGAAAAAAATACATTATTTATTAATTTTAACCAACTTTTATCCGGTGATTATGCTTCAATTTTAGATGAAAAAGATTTAGCAAAATATCTTGAAAAACCAAAAGCTACATCTAAAAATTTCACAACTGCAAATTATAAAGAAGCAAAAAAAGATACAGATGCACTTTTAGATATTGCTTATAAAAACTTTAGCTCTAAATTAAAAGCAGGAAACAAAGATGCCATAAGACTTAATGATGAATTTACGGCTTTTCAAAAACAAAATTCTCAATGGCTTGATTATTATGCAGTTTTAAGTATCATCACAAAACAACACAATACAGATTACTATCCCAATTGGCCACAAGAAGATCAAAATCTTATTTATGATGTAAAACAAGGCGATACTGTTGCAAAACAAAGATTTGAAAGAATTATTGCAGATAACAAAGAAGAAATAGAAAAATATAAATTCGCTCAATTCTTAGTTGATAAACAAACTAAAGCTGACAATATAGCAAGAGGCGGTTATGTTTATATTTCAGATCTTGAAGTTGGAACAAGCTCATTAGATGAACTTGTATTCAAAGATGTATTTTTACCAAACTACAAAATCGGCTGTAAATATGGCGGTATTAAAAATTCTCCACAATTATGGGGAATATCTATACCCGATCCTAATAAATTATTCAATAAAGACGGTTCACTTGGTCCATCAGGTCAATTTATTAAAGCAAAATTACAAAACGCTCTATCAGGCGCACAAAGTATCAGAATTGACCATGCTATGGGTCTTGTAAATCCATATTTATATAAACCTGAAAGCGTAAAATATGCGGTAGCTTTTGAAAACGGACAAAGAATTAAATATCCGATTAGAGAAGCTCTCCATGCCGGATACCTTTCAGAGCTTGGAATAGATAAAAACAATAACTATCAAAAGGTCTTATCTAAAATCGTAATTCCAACAATGGAAGAAATGGGAATAAATCCTCAAGATGTAATTTGGGAAGATTTAGGAAACGATGAAACAGGAATATTTGATAAAATATTCAGAGATGAGCTTCATTTACCCGGAATTTCTTGCATGATTTGGGAAAAAGGAACAGACGCAAGACAAAAAAGAGATAATTGGGCTTATGTAGGTTGTCATGATAATAAACCCGGTAGACAACTTGTACATGACAAAGAAACAAGAAAACAAGAACCTTGGAAAAGCGAATATTTAGTTGATGCTCTTCGTTGCGACCCATACAAAAGCGCCGAAAGATCAGCACTCGAACGAAAAATAACATTAAGCCCTAAAGAATTATGGAAAGCAAAATTAGCTGATTTATTCTATTCAACAAAGAATATTCAAATTTCATTTATGGATTTCTTTGGAATTAATAAATCATTCAATACTCCAGGGACTGTTGGAGCTGAAAATTGGTCATTAAGATTGAATTCAAATTACAAAGATACATATTATAGAGCATTGGAAAACAATGATTGGGCAATTAACATGCCGGAAATTTTAGAAATGGCAGTCCAAGCAAAATTCGATGAAGAAGTATCTAAAAACCATAAACCATATTGGGAAACAAGAGAACAAGTTGATCCAATTTTAAGAAAATTAAATTATTGGAAAAACGTATTAAAAGTAAAAGAGAGCAAATAAGCTCTCTTTTATTTATCTTCATCGTACTTTGAATAAACCACAAAAGATGGCGGTTTAATTACTGTTCTTGAAATAAGTTCACCTTTTTTATTATATGCAGTTAATAAAATCATCTTTGCGCTATCGTCATAACTTACACTATTGCAGCCATAGCAATTTTGCTCAAAAGTATAAGCGGGTTTCTTTTTATCATAAGGATTTTTCATAGTAGCATTTAAATTTTCAACAAGTTTTTTTGCTACATCAGATGATTTTATATTTTTATTTTGTGCAAATTCTTCTAGCGCTCTTGAGGTAAATATAGCGTTATTCGCCTTAATTTTAGCAGCTTTTGTTATTTCTTGTTTTTGAATAAAATGAGGAGAATAAAAAATTCCAACTCCCAATAAAACAATAACTAAAACAATAACTTCAATTAAAGTAACCTTTTTAATTTTACTAAAATCTATTTTTATTTGTTTCATATCTACCTTTCTACAACCAAGAACGATTTAACTCTTCTTTGGAATTTACCTAGTGAACCTATATTGATATTTCTATAATTAACTGAGGTTGATAAACCACCGTCAAAAGCCATTGCTTTTTTTAGTTTAAGAGTATTTTCCATATAATCTTTCATTTCATGAGCATCTACTTTATGGTCTTTTGTAAATATTACAATATATAGATATTTACCCTTTAAACCTATTGCTGTTCTTTCGCGTCTTTTTAAAATATCAACACTTTGATATTTTACAATACCATCCTCTTTAATTACAAACCCCTCATTAACTAAGTCCATATCAGGAGTAAGCATAGGGCCGGCTTGCAGAGCATGTTTTATTGTGTAGCCTTTTTTAATTGGTTCATTATGTAAAGCAATATCAAATTTTAATTTATGTCTTTTATTTTCTAAAATTCTTAGTTCTGCTCTTGATAGGACTTCTTCATATCTTTTTTGTTTTTTTAAGTCCTTCATTAATTCGATATTATCTTCAACATCAGAAACAAGTTCATTATCAATAGTTACATAAGAAACACTTTTACCCGTTTTAACATCAAAAAAACCACCATTAACAACTAAATCAAAACAATTATCATCATAAATTTTTTGTGTTGTAGTTAATTTATTTGACATATAAGGTTTAATTTTTGAACCGTATTTATTTGTATCAATTTTAAATACATAAACCCCTAAAGTATCATTAATAACTTCGATTTTATCTTTCGCTAAAACAGGACACAGTGTCATAATTAAAGCTATTAACAACAAAAATATTTTCTTTTTCATTATAAATCCTTTGCTTTCTTAATTACAAAAATTGATATAATAAATAAAATTATAGGAAATGCCGCAGCGATAAACGGCGGCAATACGGATTTTTGAGCCAATAAGTCAAAAAACGGCAAGGTTATATAGTAGCCAAAAATCATACCTACTGCTATGGTAAAACCAACCAACCTTTGAGAACGTGGCGGAGCAAAACCAAGCATACAGCCAATTATAGCAAATAAAATACAAGTTAGAGGATGCAGGTATCTTTGATATAATTTTGCTTTAAAATACTTATATTCATCAGAAAAATTAGCTCTTTTTAATAACTTTGTATAATTGCTTATCTGATGATTTGTAAACACACGCTCTTTTCTTGTGTTATTAAGCATTAAATCAAAAACTTCTTGGGCTTGATTTTTTTCGGTTAAAATTGGATATTTTTCTTTTTGAGAAACTTTTTTATATATTCCATCATCATCTATATCATAAATAAGAGCGTCCTCTAACATCCAGCAATCCTTTTGCTTATGAGCAATCGGAGCAAAAATAATGCTTTTAAACATTGTAGCGTCACTATATTTTTCGTGCGAAAAATTCATAACCGTAATTCCAAAAATTTCACTTGGAGAAAAATTGGATACAATTATGTTTTGTTTTGGTGTTTTATCCGGATTTTCTACAATATATACAAAATGGCTTCCGCCGCCTCTTGATTCACCAAGTTTTTGAGAGGCAATCGGAACAAGTTTATCATTAACCGTATAACAAAAGAATGATAAAACTACGCCCAAAACTATAACAGGAGCCATAATTCTATTAAATGAAAGCCCTATACCTCTTAAAATTGATAATTCTGAATTTTTAGATAATCTATCAAATGTAAAAATTGAACCCAATAAAATACCCACAGGAATAGCTTTAGCTAAAACTTGAGGAATTTCAAGAACTAATCTTTTTAACCCCATCATAGGAGTATAAACATCATTTAGAATTTTTTTGATGATTTTAAATAATGTTTCAGGTGCTATCCATACAATTATAAATAAAATCAAGCATACTAAAGTCGCACCCAAAACTTGAGATAAAATAAATTTATCCAGCAATGTTATTTTATAATTTTTAATTTTTGATAATACATCTATCATTACAGAACGAAATCTTTTCCTAAATAAAACTCTTTTGCCACAGGATCAACAGCTACATCTGTACTTTTTCCCGAAATTTTAATTTTACCGTCAAAAATAACATTAGCTCTATCAGTGATTGATAAAGTAGCTTTTGGGTTGTGATCAGTGATTAAAATTCCTATATTTTTTTCTTTTGCAAGTTTATAAATATTTTCTTTAATTTCACCTATTGCAATAGGGTCAATCCCTGTAAAAGGCTCATCCAGCAATATAAATGAAGGAGTAGCAGCAAGTGCACGAGCAATTTCAACCCTTCTTCTTTCACCGCCGGAAAGAGCTACTGATGGAGCTGTTCTTAATTTTGCAACACCAAATTCATTCAATAAACTTTCTAAAAGCTCATCTTTTTGTTCTTGATTTAATTTTTCATTCATTTCAAGAACGAGCTTTAAATTATCTTCAACATTTAATTTTCTAAAAATTGAAGTTTCTTGAGGAAGATAACCAATACCTAATTTAGCTCTTTCATTCATAGGCAATTGTGTAACATCAATAATATTTCCGTCATCTTCTTCAATTAGAACTTGACCTTTATTTGCTCTAACAAGACCTACAACCATATAAAATGTTGTGGTTTTGCCTGCACCATTAGGACCTAAAAGCCCAACAACCTCACCTTTATTAACATCAAAAGATACATCGTTTACAACTGATCTATCTCCATATATTTTAACAAGATTTTTAGCTATAATTCTCATATTTTTCTCTCTTTTTATTCAATTATAATATAAAATGAATTATTTTTTGACTTTTATTAAGAAATTACTTCCTTTTAAAATAAAATATTTTCTGTTGTTTTCTATTATTGCATAAGGTTTTTTGTCTTTATTTTTTTCATCAACTTCTAAAAATTCAAAATTAGGAATTTTAACGTATCTTCTTGCAATTTTTACATAAGGACAAGCCCAAGGATGAAGCGCTCTTAGGTGTCTGTATACATCTTCTTTTGATTTTGTTAAATCAATTATTACTTCTCTTTCGCTCAATTGAGGCTCATAGCTTGCAAATTCCTCATTTTGCTTAATTGGTTGGATTTGTTTTTTATCATACAAATCTAAAAAATCTTTAACCATTCCCTTGGCTAAACGAGTTGTTTTGTCTTTTAAGCTCTCGCCTGTTTCGTTTTCATCTATTACGATTGCTTCTTGTAAAATAATATCGCCTCTATCAAATTTTTCATTCATAAAATGAATTGTAAGACCTGATACCTTTTGATTTAAATAAATTGACCAAAAATAAGGGTTAGCACCACGATTTTTAGGCAAAAGCGCAGGATGAAAATTAACACAAGGCAATAAATTCAAAATATCAGACCTGAATTTTTCGCCCCAAGAACCAACAATAATCATATCAGGATTTAATCTTTGAATTTCATCATAAAATTTTTGGCTATTAACGCTTGTGCCTTTAATATCATATAATTTTTTAGATTTTATAATCGTATAATCTTTGCTTGGATTAAAAATATCTTTAAAAAACAACTCAAACTTTGAATAAAAGCGTCTATCGTTTCTAAAAACACCTAAAATTTGATGATTTGAGGCTTCTATTCCTTCAATTAAAGAATAGAGCATTTGACCGTATCCTACTAAAACAACTTTTGCCATATAAAAATTATATAATAAATTTGATTTTAAGATAAGATTGTTCTATATTAATTATACATGCCTTGGGTCCGTAGCTCAGTTGGTAGAGCAGTTGACTCTTAATCAATTGGTCGTGGGTTCGAGCCCCACCGGGCCTAGATTTAAACTCCTCAAAAGAGGAGTTTTTAAGTCGTTAATTCATTTATTTTTTTGATTTTTAAGATACCATATAAAAGTATGAAAAAGATTTTTATTACCCTAGCCTTGATATTTTTTACAAACCCCATTTTTGCAATTGAAGAAAATGCAAGCAAAATTTCTCTTGAAGAAGCAATAAATCTGGCTCTTAAGGGAAATATCGAACTACAAGAGCAAAGAAAAAACCTGGGAATTTCTGAATATAGCATTAAAAAAGCCAACGCTCTTAAAAATCCGCAACTGCAATCAAACCTTTTAATGGGACCTATTGCAAGAGGAAATTCAAGCCAAGTAGGGCTTATGTTACCTATTGAAATAGCAAAAAGAGGTGCAAGGAAAAAAGTTGCTCTATCAGAATTTGAATATACAGATAACAAAATTAAAGACTACGAATTTAAACTAAAACTTAGAATTAGAACAGCTTATTTTGATTTATTAGTTGCAAAAACAGAATTAAAAATTTTAGAAGAAAGAAAAGAACTTTTAGAAGAACTTCTTGAAATAACAAAGCAAAAAAATGATGAAATTGACGCTCTTCAAGCAGACATGAAATTAGAAAAAATTCTTGTTCAAATCAACAGAGCAAAAGCAAATATAAGAACTGCGCAATATGATTTCAATAAAATATTAAATCTTGAAAACAATTTTCTTTTTTATGACACAAAAGAAGAAACGGTCTTTAGTGCAGAATTTTTCACAAAACTAGAGCTTCCGCCTTATGAAAATTTAGAGCAAATCGCTCTTGAAAACAGATACGATATTAAAATGGCGCAAAATAAAATTACCCAAGCGAAAAATACGCTATCATCTGTTGCAAGACAAAGAATTCCTGATTTATATTTAGCAGGCGGTTATGCTTTTGCACATGACGGCACATCAGGAGCTTATGTTGGTGCAGGAATTGATATTCCATCACTATATCTTTATACTCCTGAGATTAAAAGCGCAAAACTAGAGCTTGATAAAACACAACTTGAATATAATTCGATTGTTAATATAACCAAAAATATAATCCATACAAACCAAGATAAATTTATTATGGCTCAAGAAAACGTTGAGCATTACAAAAAAATATTGGATAAATCTCAAAAAATATTAAATTTATCAAAACAACAATATAAAAAAGACAAATCAAATTTAGTTAATTTAATTGTCGTAGAACATTCGCACCAAGAGCTTTTAAAAGAATTTTTAGACACAATGAAAGAATACTATAATTCATATATTGCGCTAATTCAAGAATTAGGACTTGATAATCTCACTATTGATATTGATTTATAATTTATAGGCAATTATTTTTATATTTCGGTTTTAAGACAATATGAAAATAATTAATCAAAATTTTTATTCTAAAACAAATTTTTGTTCAAAAGACCTTTATAGAGTTAATCTCAAAAAGGATAATCAACCCTTGCAAGTAAAAGCAATACAATTCGACCATTCGAAAGGTGATACAAGATTAATTTCACATCTTGCGTTTGATTGGATTGATACAGAATATATGAAAAATATTGTCGCAAATTATTCTTGCAGACATGAACAAGCTGTTGTAATTGGAATTGCAAGCGATAAAGAAGATTTATCCTCAAAAGATATAAAAAGTTTAGTTGCTTACAAAGACAACATAATAAAAGGCAGAAAAGAATGCGAAGTTCTATTTTTACAAGCATCACCCGAAATTGCAAATAATCGAAAAAGCTCGATTAAAGGTGCAGGAATAATGGCTCTATATACAGTTGTAAAACATGCAAAAGCAAAAAAATGCAAAAAAGTAAATCTTATGAGCACAAATCACGGTTTTTATGAGCACATAGGTTTTAGCAAAGAGCCTCCAATAAGCCCGCTATATAGTACAAGAGGCTTTTATTTGGATGAAAAAGATTATGATGCTTTTTTATCAAAAGTTGAAGAAGAATATAAATTTGATTGCAATGCTTAAATTAAACTATATATTTTGCAACCACAGCACCAAAAACCACGAGCCAAACAAACATAATGCCTGCAAGTAAAATTGGTTTTAGTCCCAACCCTTTTATTTTTTCAAAATTTGTTTCAACGCCTAGCGCAAACATTGCAACTGTAAGCAAAAATACGTCAAATTCTATTATGCCCATTTTTAGGGTTTTAGGAAGAATATTCAAAGAATTAAATCCGCACATAACTACAATATAAATTCCAAAAACATCACTTGGAACAATATTAAGACCGGCTAAAACAGGATATAAAAACATAGAAATTGTCCTGTAAGCCTACTAAAAAGATTTACTGAAAAATTATTCTAAAACCATATAAAAATAGCTAACCTCAAAAGCCTTTTAGCGCAAAAGTTACACCTTCTTTATAATCTTGAGGAATAAATTTATTAAAAACATTTCCTACAATCATACCGATTATAATTGCAAATGTCAGCGAATTTAAATTAATTGATTGGCAAAAACCGCATTTACAGGTAAAATACGCAACAAGTGCAAAAATAGAACAAAATATGCTTCCTTTAATATATTTCATAAAAATTCCTTAAAAATTCCATTATGTTAATTTAAAGGAAACAAAATAAAATTAAAACACTATTTCTTCGAGCTTAAATATGCGCTCTAACAATGATAATAAATTTCTCCAAATTACATAGCTGAAAAACAAAATAAATATATTTAAATATAATTTTAAATAATCAGATATTTTTGGATTTTTTATTCCGATAATAAAAAGTCCTGTTGTCTTAGCGTATGTTCTTTTGCCTTTTAATTGTTTGATTACTTCATTATAATAAATGTTAAATTCTTGCTCATTCATATATTTAAGGCATTTTTCCTTAAAATCAGGAATAGTTGGCGTATTAGAATAAAAAATTCTTCGATTTATTCTCTCTTGCGTCAAATCAAAATAATCATAAGTATATGTTTTAATAACTTTTACACACTTAAACTCTGATTTTATAAGATTATTTTTAATTGTTTTTTCATCATAATTGTAAATAAAATCATCTTCGTTATTTCGGATTTTTTCTTCAATCTCTTTGTAAAATTCAAAATTAGGCGTCTTTTTGGGATTTAAAAGTTTATGTATTCTAAAATATTTTTCCCCCACAATAGGTTCATAAGCAAGCACCATTCCTCTATCTTTTAAAATACGATAAAATTCATCAAATACTTTTTGCTTATTTTTTAAATACATTATCGCAGAGCGAGAAAAAACCCTATCAACTAAAGCATTTTGCAATTTTGTTTCATCTATTGAGCGCTTTAAAACCTCAATTTTATATATAAGCCCTTTTTTAGCAACTAAATCATTGCAATATTTTACACATTCATCATCAACATCAAGAGCATATACTTTTCCGTCATCAATTTTATCTGCAAGTTTAAAAGCAAGCGTACCAAGCCCTGTACCACAATCCAACACTGTATGCGTTTTTTTGACATCTGATAAAATTATCAAAAAATCCATAACGTTTTCAATAAACGCACCGATACTATAATTTTGGTACATTGAAGAAAGCCAAAATACCCAATTCTTTTCCATTAAAGACCTTTTTGTTTATTGCTCTTGTTGGCGTTTTAAGAAACATTCCTTGCAAAATACTTCCTTGCCTTCAACGGGTTTAAAAGGAACTTTTGTTTGAACTCCGCATTGAGAGCAAGTTGCATCATACATTTTTCTTCTTGATTTACGTTTTCTTGCTTTTCTGCATTCTTGGCAACGTTTTGGAACATTTAATAAGCCTTTTTGTGCATAAAACTCTTGTTCACCCGCACTGAAAACAAATTCTTTCCCACAATCTTCACAAATCAGATTTTTGTCTTCGTACATTTTTGGTCTCCTTTTATTTTACTTACACGACCACTTGAGCAAAAAATTTTTTAAATATAAAGAATTCAGCGCGCAAATAGTTTAATTATGGTTATTTTATACTTTTTTTAAAGGAATTGCAAACTATTTCTTTAAAATTTCATAAATTTCATCAACCAAAGATGGAGTTGTCAAAATAAGCATTGTTTCGTTTTTTTCCAACTCCCAATAGCAACACTGAATAGCGTTTTTAATTGAACCTTCCATAATAATTAAAGAAGGGTTTACATTAGCATATTTAAGCCTTAGCGCCATATCATCAAATCGATTAGCGCTAACATAAATTTTATTTTCAAAATAAGATATTGAATTAAAATTAGCGTCCCAAATCCAGCTTGTATCAACTCCATCTTGCTTTTCATCATTCAAACAAAAAACAACTTTGGTATTTTTATTTGCATAAAGCTCTCTTAAGGCTAAAGACAATGATGTCGGATTTTTAATTGTTTTTATTTTAATTCTTTTATTTTTATAAGTTAAAATATCATCTCTGCCTTTTAATAAATTATATTCTTCAAAAGCATCAGATATAACTTTGCGCTCAATTCCTAAATTAATTGCAACAGCAATAGCACCAAGTGCGTTATAAGCGCCTTCAATACCGCCAAAAGGCAATTTAAAGACCATTTTATTGTCATTATAATACGCAGTTAAAAATGAATAATCGCTAAAAACTTTAACATCAGCACTCAAATCAAGTCTTGGTCTTTTAAAACCGCAAGCGCAACTGTATTCACCTATATGAGAATAATAATTTTTCTTATAATCCAATACACAAGCGCAATTAGGGCATTTAATCAAATCGTTTTTTTGTGCAAGATTTATATTAGAATCCCCATATTCAACGTTATTAAAACCATAATAAAATTTAGTTCTTTTTTTATTCAAAATAGTATCATTTTTTATTTCATCAATTTGATAAAACATAGGCTCATCCGCATTAATTATAAGATTTAACTTAGAATTAAGAGAAATTGCAGCTTGTATTCTTTCTTTTTTTTCTTCCAAAGAAGTAAAATCAGTTTGATTAACAAACAAATTACCCAACAAAAGATAATCGAATTTCATAGAATTAAAATATTGCTCAATATCAAATTCATTTAAAGCTATTGTATAGTAATCTTTTTGCCATTGAGAATCAAAAATATCAAAGCCATGTGCTAAATCAAGAACAATAGAGGTCAGTGGAGGATAAGTTTTTCCGTCTTTTGAAATGTTAGAAATATATGTTTTATCATCACTTGATAAAATTTGATTTAAAAGGCTTGTTAATAAAGTTTTTCCGTTTGTTTGGCAAATTGCAATTTTTGCCAATTTAGCATAGCTTTGAAGTTTAGCTAAAACCTCGGGCATATTATTATCGACAATATAATCTAAGTTAAATTTATCTTCAAAATTTAACTTTTCTAATAGCTTATATAGTCGTCCTGACCATAGTATTGAGGTTTTAAAATCCATTTTTATCCTTAAAAATAATACAAGTTAGGTATAGAATTTTAATTTTACATATATTATAATACATCAATGCTCGATTTTATTTGCGTATTGTTAATATTTATTGAAATTATCTTTACAGTATTTTGCGTAAAGAAACTTCGTGAATTTGAAATCAAAATAGATGAAATTCATGTAAAAATGCTTGATGGCGCAAGAAAAATTCTTGAAATTAATGATGAAATCAGAAACACAATCCAAAAAACCAATAAAATCATAAGAATTCTTGCAAATAAAAGATTACACCAAATCAGAAGAATTATAATGTATACCATAGATATTGTACAAGTGATTATATTAATCAAATCACTTAATATCTCAAAGGGCAAAAAAGCATTGAATTTAAGTATATTAAAGAAACTTGCATACGCAAAAATCATTCAACAAATTGTAAGAAAAATTCTTGATTTTACACAAAACTTATGTGCAATTTAATGTTACATAATTTTAATTTTTAGCCCCCTAAAAACAAAAATGCTAAATTAAAAATATGGAAACATTTTTTCAAGATGAATTTATAAATTCAAAAATTTTATCACGTCTTAAAAAAGAAATAAAACGTGAACAATTAAATTCGACTATTGCTGAGCTTAATTATTTAAACGAGCTTCAAAGTCATATAATTTCAAAGTGCGATTTAACGCCATCTCAAAATCAAGAACTAGAATTTATTAAAAAAGTAAACAATGCAAGAAGAAAAAATTTACAAGCATAGATTAAAAATAACTAAAAATAAAGAGTTGTGTTTTATTTCCCACTTAGATTGGCAAAATCTGATTTTGAAAATTTTCAGACGCTGCGAATTAAAACTTGTATTATCTCAAGGTTTTAATAAGATGCCAAAAGTGTCTTATTCGCCTGCATTACCGATATTTTTAGAATCAGACTGCGAACTTGTTAATTTTCAAACATATACACCGCTTGAGAAAGATTTTATCGAAAAATTTGAAAAATATTCTCCAAAAGGAATAAAAGTAATTGAACTAAAAGAAATAAATGACGATACAGAAGAACCTAAATCCCTTGAAAATTATATACAATGGGCGCAGTATGAAGCTAAATACGACTTTGAAAAAAATCATGTTTACAATTTAGAAAAATTAAGATATATTATAGAAAAGTGTTTATCTTCGGATGAATTATTAATCACGAAGAAAACTAAAAAAGGTATAGAAAAAACAATAAATTATCGAAATTCCCTAAAAGAATTTGAAATTAAGGATGACGGCACGTTGATTTTTGTCTTAAAAGCAGGACAAAATGAACAAATCCCCTCGCTTCGTGCGGATGAATTTCTGAAAACTATTTTTGGCGAAAGCAATATTTTCAAAATAAAAAGGGTAAAATTTTTCGATACCGACTTGAGAGTTATTTAAGTTTAAAGGAATTTTACGATGACAAAAAAAATTATCATTTCTGAAAAGGATAATATTGCAGCAGTCCTAGAGGACAATAAAGTTTGCGAATTTTTCGTTTCAAAAGGAGATGTTTTATTAGGTGATGTTTATTTATCTCGTGTAGATAATGTTTTACCATCTATTGAAGCGGCATTCGTTGATGTCGGAATGAGCGATAAAATGGGCTTTATCCATACAGATGATATTATGGGTAAAGGAACTCTAAAAGAAAAAGTCAAACCAAACCAAAAATTAATTGTTCAAGTAATAAAAGAACCAACAGGACACAAAGGTCCAAGAGTAACAACAGCGCTATCACTCCCTGGTAGATTTTTAGTATTATTACCTGATGAAAAAGGTATAAATGTTTCTAAAAAAATCACCTCTCAAAAAGAAAGAGCAAGACTAAAATCAATAGTTAGCCTTCTAAAACCTGTCGGAGTAGGAGTTATTGTAAGAACTGAAGCAGAAGGACAAACTGACGCTGAAATTCAAGAAGATTTAGAAATTTTACTTGAAAAATGGAATTCAATCGTAAATGCGGCAGATAGCGCAAATCCGCCAACATTATTATATAGAGATCAAGATTTATTATATCGAGTAATAAGAGAAGCATGCGATTCTAATGTTGATGAAATTGTTGTAGATACAGCATTTGCACTTCATAGAACAACTCAACTTTTACAACATTGGAATATTCAAGTAAAAGTTACAATGCACAAGGGAAATGAGCCTTTATTAGTTTCAACAGGAGTTAACAAAGAAATAGAAAAAGCTCTTAATACAAAAGTAAACCTACCTTTAGGCGGTTATTTATTCATTCAACAAACAGAAGCATTGACTGTTGTTGATGTTAACTCAGGTAAATTTACAAGCTCATCAAACCAAGCAGAAACTATCCTAAAAACAAATATCCAAGCGGCAGATGAAATTGCTCGCCAATTAAAATTAAGAAATATCGGCGGTATGGTTGTAATAGATTTCATCGATATGGCTTCACGTATGGATAAATTAGCTCTATTAGAGCATTTTGAATTGGTTTTAGAAAAAGACAAAGCAAAACCGCAAATCGGTCAATTATCAGACTTGGGTCTTGTTGAATTAACAAGACACCGTCAAGGTCAAAGTTTAGCTGAAATTTTCACTAAAAAATGTGATAAATGTCAAGGTCAAGGCTTTGTAATAGATGATTTAAAATTTGCAACCGCAACAGCAGTTGGCGAAAATAGAGCAAAATTAAATAAAATCAAAGGTCCATTTAACTCAAACTTTAATTCAGTTGAGCAAGCTCCAAATCAAAACAATAAAAATCATAAATTTGATAAAAATAACAGACGTGATAAAAATAAAAACCGTCAATTCAACCAAGAAACAAATCAAAATCAGCAAAATGAAGCTGAAGTTCAAGAATTAACCAAAACACAAGTGAATGAATTAATTGATGATTTAATTAAAGACGTTGTAATTGATGGCGCAATTGAAGCTATTGAAGAAAGAAAAGAAACAATAAAAGATGAACAAACTCAAGAAATAAAAGAAGAAAAAGAAAATAAACCTGAAGAACAAGAAATAGCAAAAGAAGAAACAATAGAAGAAAAACCTGCTAAAAAACTTTCAAGAAAAGCCAAAAAAACAAAGAAAAAAGAAGAAATAACACCGGATGAAACAACAAACAGCGAAGAAACAAAACCGGAAGAAAAACCAAAGAAAAGAACAAGGAGAACAAAAAGTGCTAAAACAACTTCGTAAAACTCTTTATGTAAGTATTTTTGCTCTTTTGTTAATGTTTAGCTCAAGCGCAATGGCAGACATTAACACTAATGCCTTGAAAAATACTACCGCAGAAGAAATGAACTTTGTTCAACAAGATGTCAAAGTTAACGACTTAGATATTGAACCAATAAACACTCAAAAAGTTAAAAAAGATGTAATTCCCGATACTCAAAAAGAAGGCAGAAAGGTTATTGCATACTTTTTAAGAGCAATGCTCGGCGTTGTATTTTGTTCAATAATCTTATATTTAATTTTGGTTTTTGTGAAAAAATACTACGGAAGTGCTTTTGTAAATCCGCAAGAAGAAGAATATTTTGAAGGTTTCGACCTTTCAACACCTCATTCAAAACAAGACGCGCTTAAAGCATTCTTAAACAGAACAAAATAATTTAAGCAACAATATCATTTTGTTGAGGTATTTGAGCATTATCAAGGATTTCCTTTTCATTAGGAAGTCCTTTTGTCTTTAATAAAATCTCAACAATATATTTCATTTGACATTTAAAAGAATATTTTGCCTTTGTAATCGGGCAATTTTCACACTTTGATTTTAGTTTATAACATTCAAGTGCTTGCAGCGTCCAATTTTGAACTATGGAATCCGAAATTACACCGTTTGTTTGGCATTCAAAATATTCTTCCTTAAAATTATACTTATTAAACAACTTCTTCCCCAAATCGCAGTAAATCTTATATATAGTTACATTATGAGCCATATTATAAATTTTTTCAAATTAATCCTATAAATGTAGTATTAAAAAAATTAAACCTTTCGGCAATTAAAAACTTTCAATAATAAATTAGACTTTAAATATGTACGACTTTTTTAAAAACATAGTAGAAAAAAATTCATGCTCATTAATGGGAGTATGCTCAATACATCCAAGCATTAATGCGCTTTATCAAATTATTTTGAATGAAATTAGAGAAATGTCTTCTTATCTTGTTAAATTAAAAGCCTTTGATATAGTAGACAAAGAAGCAAGTGATTTAGCAATTAAGGGACTGTCTATATTTCTTATAAACACAAGTTACAATCAAGAAAATTATATCGATTTTTTAAGCAAAATTTATGACGCAAAATTGCGAGTAAAAAATTTATATGTAGATTATTGCACAAATAACGAACTTCCTTGCGAAGTAATTAAGACCAATTTCAAATTTGATAAGTCAATGACCATATCAGAATTGATTAATTACTCGCAAAATAATTTAATAAACAAACAAAAAAATGCAGACAAAGTAAAATTAAGACTTTTTGAATTAATAACACTTTTTTCAAGACTTTGTGCGATTGAAATTACAAAAATCAAAAAACTTGAAGACTGCAACGATTATGATTTTGAAGTTTTAAGGTTTTTTGCTTTAACTAACGGTTATTCTATCAGAAATGAAAAAATAATAAGAAGAATTTACGAATTTTCCGATTTTTCACTAAAAATCGCCATAAAATTATCTTTAATTTATCAAAAAAGATATGGCAAAAAAGAAAATGCAGACACCAAAACCTCGCTTTTGGACGGTCATTGCATTTTAGCTTCAGGCGATGATTTAGATGAATTGGAAAAACTTTTAAAAACAATTGATGAAATGGATATAAAAGAAAAAATTAATGTTTATACCCATGGACCTTTGTTTTTAGCGCATTTTTATCCGTATTTCAAAAAAAATAAAAACTTAATCGGACATTTTGGAGCAGATAACGCTCAATATGATTTTTCTGTCTTTGATGGAGCGATATTAATTACTCAAAATTTCATTCAAAAAATAGATAATTTATATCGAGGAGAAATTTTTTCAAATAAATTAATATCATTCTCAAAATTTGCCGATATTAAAAATAATGACTATAAGCCTTTAATTGAAACGGCTCTAAGATTGAACGGCTGCAAAAAATCAAAAGAAACAACATCAATCAAAATCGATTATGATAGAGAAAAAATCAAAAAATTTATAGAAGAAGCTAATGTTAAAGAAATAATAGTAATTTCAGGACTATTAGATAACGAACAAGCAATTGATGAATACGAAGGCAAAAAAATTGTCAAAATCAGCTGTCCCCTAGAAGGTGATATTTTAATTGAATCAATTAATAAGCTAAAAGAAAAAGGAATAAAAATAACGGTATTTTTAGCTCAATGCAACCTTACAAATCTAGGAGTATTATTAATGCTTTTAAATCAAGATATAGAGCTTAATATCGCAAGTTGTCCGCATTCTTTAATTAATCCGCATGTATTAGAATCTCTAAAAGAAGATTTCAATGTTAAAATAATTTAAAAGCCCCTTAAATTGGGGCTTTTTTTATTTCTTCGGAACAAATACGCTTACTGTATCTGTTAAGTTTATTTTTCTGTTATCTTTTCTTACAATTTTACCGTCTTTAACGATATAACCGCTTTCTTTATTACCTTTATAATCAACTTTTAAAAGCTCTGTATTATCTTCAAAAGGACAAGCACCTTTATTATCTTTTATTGGAATTGCAGTTAATTCTTTTGATTTTAATTGAGCATTATCTTGCCAAGAAGCCTTTTTATTAGGTAAGCCTAGATTTGTTACAATGCTTACTGCTTCATTACCTTTTGAATTTTTACGATATATCGGCCATAATTGAAAACCGTCAGAATTTTTCATTGCTTGCGCTTTTTTAAAAACCAAATCTCTAACTTTTTTAAAATTTTCATGATTGCCGTTATTAGAATCAATTCCATATTCAGCAGGGGATAAATTATATCCTTTACCACTATTTACAACTTGATTTACAAAGTAACCAAATGCACCTAAGTTAACACCTTTTTTAAGTGCTTCATCATCATATTGTTGTAAACCAGAATACATTTCCAGAGAATATGGTGTACCATCTCTTAAAACGCCAAGTCCTGGGAATTTATAAAGCCCTGATATATTATACATTTTATTGTAATAATCTTTGTATCTTTCATCTTCTTTTAAGTCATGTAAAACTTCATTTCTGATACCAAGATATACGTTTTTAGATGGTGTTTCATAGCCTGTTTGAGCAAACTCGTTACCTCCAAACAATGTAGGAGTACCAACACAAGCGGTCATTACCTGCCATAATCTTTCATATTGATTCATTGAATTTTTCATCATTGCATAATGAAAATCACGAACTTTATTTTCTAAATCTTTTTCATTTTTTGCAATTCCTGCGTTTTCAATCATATCTTTAATTGTTCTCTCAAAAGGTCTAACGCCGAATGTTCTTGCTCTTTTAAAGCTATAATTGCCGCTTCCGTCAGCCTTTTTACCATTTACAAGATTTTGAAGAGAATCAAATAATTTAGCCTTATCACCTTCATTGAATGAGCTTGGAAGATTTTTAATTACCTCTAACATAACCAAGCCTACGCCTGCTGCTTGAGGACAAATGTTTTTCAAATCATCTCTATCTGTTAAATAACGTATAGATTCTTTCGTTTGTTCATCTAAATTTTCAAGATTTTGCGCCATAAACACTGACATATTTAAAGGCAAAGTATGTAAAACAGAAGGTTTATCGTGGTTTCCAACAAACATATGAGAAAATATAGCAGCATCAGCTTGACTATATTTCATCAATTCTTCCATTTCTCTTTTTAAAATGCTTAAATCGCCCGCTTTAGCTGTTGTAGCTTTATAAGAATTAAAGTCAGAAACGGAATGTTCAGGATCAACCCCTGCAAAGATTGAAAATGCATTAAATCCTTTAGCATATTCAGATATTGTTGTAGAATTTGTTTCTTCAAGGAATTGATTTTGTTTTGTATAAATTGGTTTTTCTTCGTATTTTTCAGGTTTACCTGCTTTTTTCCATGCTTGAGTTAATTTTGGATCAAATTTTTCTAATGCTTCTTCGCTATTTACATCACAAAATTCACCCAAAGATGTAACTTCGTTGATAATATAAGGCGAAGGGTTATTTTTTCTAATTCTTGCAATAAAACTTTTGAAGAAATTTTCAACCCCAGGTTGCATTTCATCAGATTGCCAAATTTGATTTACAGTTCTTTTTTCTGCTCTAACAGCATCTAAATCACCAATATCTTTAGCAGCATCAAAACGCCAATTCAAACCGCCCTTACCATGTAAAACAATAGCTTCAGCCATTTTGAAATCTTTAATTGAAACATTTTTCAACTCAGCCTTTAACTTGCCTTCTAAATAGCCGACATTTGAAGAAGTTAAACCTTCTTTAATTCTTTCAATTACTTGATTTCTTTCATCTTTTGGAGAAACTGATGTATGTTTTTCTAAAGATTTTAAAGTAACTTCTTTTAATTTATCTAAATTAATTGTGCCATCACTTGTAATGGCTTCTTTATTTAAGGCAGTTACAAATATATATCTTAAAATTTCATTACCGTAAGTCTTTTTAACATATTTAATATATTCTTGATTTTCAAGATATTCTTTAGGCACAATATCTTTTATTATAGTATCAAAAATATTTGCCATTTTATCAAGACTATCACCTTGGAATAATTCTTGAGCAAACTGAGGTTGAGCAAAAATTGCACTTAATTCTTCGCTTGTTTCTAAAGTTTGCAATGGGAATTTTTTAATTAATTCTTTAGTGTCATATTTTTCTAATAATACGATTGAATTAAATGTATTATTTTCAATAGATTTTTCTATTTCACCTAAAAGTTCACTTGAAATTCCGTTATTTTGGGCAATAGTCTTAAATTCACCGGATTTCTTTGCAGTTTCTAAAATTAAATGTGATTGAATTAACCCGCTCCAATAAGAAGCAACGCCATATAAATAATTTCTTGCGTTAACGTATCCTTCTTGATTTTCAAGTTTTCCTGAAGGATTAGATAAATTCATTTTAATAATATCAGTATTACCATCCCAGCAAGTAGCGCCTGCAACTTTACTTTTTGTTGTAAGTGAAAAATTATCAAAACTTACAAAACTTTTTAATCCGCCCAATCTTCTATCAATTTCTGTTGCTAATACTGCATTTTTATTTTTGAAAACTCTTAATCTGCTATCGTTTGGATCAACCTCAAAGGCATAAGGTTGCACTGAATCTTGATGTGAAGATATTTCATAACTATCTTTTGGAGTAGTATCATATTCAAAATGAAGTTTACCATCAACTTGGCTTTCAGGGCTCAATAATCTATCATCATATAATTGAATATATGTAGGTTTAGTTTTATCATAATTTTTACCCTTAGGGTTAACTATTCTAAAACCAATGTGTTCATAAGGATTTATATCTTGCTCTTCTATTGCATCAGGAAATACACCAAGTGCAATTTTTCCATCAATTTTTAACATGTTATAAAATGGTGATTTTTCGCCCCATTTTAAAACGTGTTGCACCAATGGAGATTGAATACCTTGAGAAGTAAAAGCACCGTCTGCAACATAGCCTTTACCTCTTTTAAATAATTCAAAGTTGAATTCTTTAAAATCTTCTAAGTTATTACATTGATATTGGTTGTTTGGCCAATATTTATGGCTTGAAATTTTATCTACACCAATATCGGGAGTAGTCATAAAATATGTATAAGGCTCAAGTTCATCAGTATTAGTTAATAACCAATTTAAACCTTTTATGCTACCGCCTAATTTATTAAAGTGATTTCTAACAAATTCTTTATTAGCTTGTGCTCTTAGTCCGCTTTTTTTATCAAAAACAACGTCTGAATCAAGGAAACTATGACGCATTGTACCTGCTTTTGGGGAGATAAATACTTGTTGCCCTGGGTTTACAACGTTAATTTCGGTATTATTTTTACCGAATTTCATAGTTTTAAATGGATCAAGAGCATATCTTACTTTTTGATTTTCACCTTCTATTCTATATCTATAACCAAAGCCGGCTCCTGCTTGTCTAACCATGTCTTGAGGAAGCTCTACAACGTCTTTTTCGCTAAAGCCTAATGTATAAAATTTCTTTGGATCTTTAAATTGAGAGGTATTTTCATCTTTATCTAAAGGGAAAAATTCAAGATAAACTGTTTCATCTTGTCTGTGAGCGGGAGCATAAAATCTAAATACAGGCACTGTTTTAGCATTATAAGCGCCCTCTAAACCTTTAAAACTTATGCTTTCTTTTAGATTTATTTTGTTAATTGAAAAATCCATTGCTCTTCCTTTATATTTATATATTTCCCTTTTTTGACTTTTTTTAAACTATTATAAATATTGTTGTTGCAATACATTTTTAGAATCTGACAACTCTTGAATATTTGGAGTATCAATTTCAAATACGCAAGCTCTACTTGTTCCCAATTCAACTGTTAGAGAACCATCTTTATTATTTTGGAACTTACATTCTTCGCCATAAGCAGGCATTAAGTTTTTGAATGTTTGATCAGGTTTCAAGCCCGGGATTTGAATTGTACCGCCAACTTTGAAGTTAACATTTCTATTGCCTACAAATAACAATGTTTTTCCGTCTTTATGTCTTGCAAATGCAATAATTTGAGGATTATTAGTAGGTAATATTATAAATGAACCCTTAGTTATAACATCTTGAGCATCTTTCATTTGAAGCAGGTTGTTACCCATTACTTTATTATATTCATTATTTCTCAATGCAAATGCAGCTCTTACTACATTTGAAATTTCAGGAGATTGACCACCGGGTTTTCTTGATTTATTAAAGATGTCCATTCTGCCTGTATGAACCGTACATTCATGGTTATCTGTTTGAGTTTCTTTAACCAAAGCATGATCATAAGGGAAAATGTAGTAATCGCCTGTTTGTACACCATCTGTCATATATGGATTTACTTGAGGCAACATTGATTGCAGAGTTGTTGTAAACATTACCCAAGGAGCACCGCCATATAACATTGGTGATCTATCATCATGTGTTGCAAATGAACCGATTAAAGATTTTGGCTCACCGATTTTGTTGTTCATATCTATGTTTTCTTTAACATAGCTATATAAGTCATTAGCTTCTAACCAATCGCTATATATGTGATATTGACCATAATACGAATCAAAACCTACCTCTAAAAGCTCTTGAGGTCTGTCATAAGGCATATTTAATTGAGGTGAAGCATCTTCATGGGTGTATGTTTCAGCCAACCATGCAAATTGTGGGTCTTTAACTCTTGAATAATTGATAATTACATTCCAAAATTCAACAGGTTTCGCTCTGCCTACATCGGCTCTGATACCGTCCATTCCTAAATCTACGCACATATCTACATATTTTTTATGTAAATCTAATACGTCTTTGTTTAGTTCTCTTGTTTGTTCATTTTCGAATGGCTTTAACATTCTGATATCTTGCCAGCCTTGAGGAACTTTTTCCTTGCCGTCAGCCCCTATTGCCATCATTTCAGGATGTTTTTTAGCATAATCAACGCTAGCACAAGACGGTAAGTCAAGCATTACTCTAATGCCACGTTTATGGCATTCATCAATAAAATATTTGCATTGAGCAAAAGCTACTTCAGGATCATTTTTATCCATTTTAACGAGCTTTTTGCCTGTTTTTTGTTCATATAATTGAGCAATTTTTTCTCTTGCTTCTTGAGGAGGATTTTCATCTACAAGCTCCGGATCAACTAACAAAAAGTCAGCCGGAGCATATAAAGAGCCTGCTGTACCCATAGCGTGAGTTTTTCCTGTCGGATGAATAGGAAGAACATGCAGAGTATTAAATCCTAAATCTTTAATTTCGTTTAATCTTTCAATAGCGTTAACAAAATTTCCTGCTTGTTCATCACCTTGAATTAACTCATTTCCGTCTTTATCTTGAGCATTCATAATTCTTGGAATAACAGCTAGAATATTGGCTCTATTATGAGTTAACATATCTCTTAAATCGTTTTTATAGCCGTATACTCTTTTTGAAGCCTCTGTTAGGCCAACTTGAGAAACAGGTTTTGCAGTTGAAATAGGTTGATTATTAGCCATAAGAGCTTTTAACAACATAGGGCTAACTGCAACAGATGTTTGAGTATTAACAACAGGTGCATTATTTTGAATTGGTGTTGGAATTGGATTTTTCACAACAGGTTGCATTCCATATATTCTTGGTTGAATATAATTTACAGGTTGAACACTAATCATTATTTAGCACCTCCGTTTTTTTCTTCCGGAAACTCTTTATCGATTTTACCAAACAACGGCTGTACTAATAAAGTCACAGCAACCAAAATAATTGTCATTGGAAGGAATGTATGTAACCAAATCTTATTATTACTTAATCTTTTTGCAAAATTTCTCAAATTATTCATTACGGAACTACATCTAGTATAATCCAATGCTTGATTTGTAGTATCCTTACCGTTCTCAAATATTGCATATATACTTTCAAGATATTTTTTAAGTCCTTTTCCTTTTTCTAATGAATCATCTGCCATACCAATAAACATTTTTAATTTATCAGCTACATCTTTTTCTATTTCAGAAAATTTTTCAAAGTTAAATACTTCTTTAGCTACATCTTTAACGCTACCTTCGTTAAAAGCGTATGCGCCATTTTTAAATACATTATAATCGCCATCATATATTGCTTTTTTGATTGCGCCTAAAACTTCTTTATCGCAACCATTAAACTCGCCATCAGCTAATCTTCTTTCAAAATTTGCACATAATAACATTCTTATTCTTGTAGCATCTAAGTCTATTTTTTTGTTTTCAACAACATTAGATAAAATTTTTCTTGCAAATTCTTCATCGCCACCAAGAAGCGCTTTATTTAAGCCTTTTAAATCAATTCCATCTATTGAAGCCTCATCAATTGCAATTTGTGATAATGTATCTTTATCTTGCAATTGTTTAATAATATTTAAAACACTATCATCCATTTGTCCTAAAGTTACGGATTCTAAAAATGCTTTATAATCAGCATCTGTACCTTTTACAGCTTTACTTACCAATTCTGACAAATAAGCAACAGCTTCTTTATCTTGTAAATCTTTCAATTTGAAATAATCAGGAGTTTTAAATCCAAGTCCGCTGAATACTTTTTTCATTGCTTTAGAATATTCTAAAGTTGAAGCAGATTCAGATTTTGAACCTACAACAGGATTTAATAAATCAGCGTATGCTTTTAATCTTGCTCTTAATTGTGCAACAGGACCTTTGTTATATGCTTCAACAAACTTAAAGAAATCCTTTTTATCTGAAATTGCATCAGCTTTTTTCATAACTTTTTCTTTAAATTCTTTAGAAAAGTCTAATTTTCCTAATTCATCCTTTAATTTTTGAATTGAAGGATTTGTATCCAACGCATTTTTAAGACTTGCTAATTTCATAGCGTCATCAACTGCTTCTTGCGCACCATCTATTGAAGAAACAGTTGCGCCAAGAGCTCCAAAAGCCCCATCTATTGGAGAAGCGGTTGCACCAAGAGCTTCAAAAGCACTATCTACACTTTTAATAGTGCAACTATCTAATATTTCATCAAGATTTAAATCATCAGTTTTTAAAGTAGCTAAACTATGATAAATATCTCTTAATTCTTCAATAACCCCAAATGGTTTGAAATCTTTCAATGCATTAGCGTCATCTATATCTTTATATTTTAAAATAAAGTCAGTTGGGAATAGAGTTTTTGCAATATCTCTCAAAAATCCGCCTTCAAGAGGAGCGTCTTTAGCACTTTCAAGTATTGATGCTAATTCCTTTTCATTTCTTACTTCAGGTTTAACTGATTTTATGAAATCTACAAAACCACCGTCATGGAATATCTTATTTACTTTATTTACATCATGAGCTACAACAGCTTTTTCAACAACAGGTTCAACATAATTACCTATAATTGAAGTTAATAAAGGAGTTGCAAAACCTGCTGTTGCCATCCATAAAGTTCTATTTTGAAGAGTTGTTTTTTGTATTTTTCTTTGTATTTTTTCTTTTCCGTTTTCAGAATCGTAATCAATTCCCGCTCTTTTTGCGTCTTTTCTTAATTGTTCTTCAGGATATGCATCCCAAACATAGAATTGATTATCTAAACCAAAATCTTTTTTATCGCCTTGAGCGCTGATATATTTTCTATCAATTCTAAAACCATGAACTAATCTTGCAGGAATATTGATAAATAATTTTGGCCATAATGACATCATGCCAATAAAAGTAGCTCCGCCTACATAGCTCATAATTGCATTTGTTTTTGTTTTAGATTTAAGAGCTAAAAATGACGCAATTAAAAATGCACCTAATTTTAAGCCTAAATCATTTATTCTACCAAGGCTATTATCACCCATTTCGCCTGTTTTAACGGTTTTAAAGAAATTTTTTACATCATTAAAATCATCTTTAATTGCTGTAATGGGATTTCCAAGCATGCCTTCATCAACCAACTTAGCCTTTGCTTCATTTGGTTTTACTTCGTTTGCTCTTTTTTGAAGCTCAACATAAGCTCTTTCATGATGACTTTGAGTGCTTGGAGCTTGCTTATTAGTGCTAATATTTAATTTATTTTGTAAAATCGGACTTATATATGTCATTAGCACACCTCATACTCTTTCTTTGTATCGACTTTGCTCTTCATATTGTCAGGCTTATGTTTAAAGCCTAAAATAGGAATTAAGCAAGTTAAGAATGTTGCAACTGCGGATGCGATAATTAAGCCCTTACCTAAGTGTTTGTATAAAGGTTTAATTAATTTACCTAAATTTGTATTTTTAACATCTATATCTCTACCCTTCCACAATTCAATAGCGCCTTCTTTTATTGCGCTTAAAATCGTTCTAGGTTGTTTTATTTTAATTCCCCCAAACGCATTTTGAGAGCCAAGAGCAACACCTGTTGCAGCTACTATATATTTTCCGATGTTTTCAAGAGCTGTTGCTCTGGCTTTAACGCCTCTAATTTTTTCACTCGCCATTTGGTTAGATGCATTCTTTTTATCTTTATAACCTACTTTTTCTACAATTCTGTCGTCATGATAATAAGCATTATTGTGATTTAATTCACCATCTTTTGTTAATAAATCACTACGATAGAATTGAACAGAATCATATACTCTAGGATATTGCGTTCTAACGAGTCCTTTTTCTTGACCGGGTTCCGGTAATTCATTTACTTTCTTAGTGTAGAATAAATCAAGATTAACACCGGTAAATGCATTAATTACTGTTCTTGAAAGTTTTTGAAATGCCCATTTACCAGCTGCATATAATATAACGCCTGCTGCTGCTTGTTTAAAACTAATATTTGCAAATCTTGCATCGTCAGCGCTAAATTTATGATTTACAAGTCCGTATGAAGCCATTAACATCAAGCTACCAACTATATTTGGAACCATGCCTAATGATAAATATTCATAAAAATCACTATTTTTAGAACCCGCAAAACCTTTAGGATAATACGTTAAAATATCGTTATAAAGTTTGTGAGCCCCTACTTTTACTCCCTCAAGCGGTCCTTGTTTATGAATATGAGTTTCGTATTTATAAAATTTCTCTTTCTTGTCCTTATCTGAAACAAGATATCCGACATTTGGAAGATTTTCTACATTTACACTTGCTACCGGTTGCATAAATACCCCAAAATATTAACACATTTTTTATAACACACATAAATCTCAAAATTTGCCTTTTTTGAGTAAATATTCTTAACAATAATTAATAACGTAAAATATACACCTAATCTTAGTTACGAGGTTTTGACAATTATTAAATTCAACACCATTAACGAATATTTACCTGTTGCAAATAATACCAAAAATTTTGTAAAATATTATTATGACACAAGGCTTTTTTCAATTTAATAATTCTATTATAAATGAAATAAGAAATTTTGCTACATCTTCTTTCGACTTACTCTTCATGAGTGGTCAAAGAGGTAGCGCAAAAAGCGAAACAATAGAAAAAATAATACCCGAATTAGAGGAGAATAACCTTGTTTTTCAGCACTTTTGCTTCGAGAATACAGTTATTGATGATTTTCTTTTAAATTTTTACGATTCGTTAAGAAATTTTTCAATTTTGCAAAAAATTTCTCTTAAAAAATTTTCAACTGACAATTTTAAAGAAAAAGTAAGTCATTATTTTAAAACAATTGATGAAAATTGCATTATAATTGTTGAAAACTTTGAAAAAGTAGATTCAAACGTTGAAATTGTTGATTTTTTGTCGCACCTCGCAAGTTATGTAAATGTAAAAATTGTAATTGTTACAAGAAATCGCGAAAAAAATCTTTTCAGATTTAAAAAAATAAGAACAAAAAACCTTGAAATTAATGAAATTAATAAAGAAGACTTTAAATCAAGACTATCAATTCTAACAGAGCCTATGAGCCTTGATATTAAGGAAAAATTTTATGAAATAACTCAAGGATTAGAATTATTTCTTAAAATGAGCGTTAAATATTGCACAACAACAAACACTGCAATAGCTGATTTAATTGCTGAATATGAAAGAAAAAATCTTGGCTCTTATACATCTTATGAAGAATTTATTGTAACAAAATTTATTTCTCTTGTTCCTGCAATATATAAAAATTTATTAAAAACCTTATCTGCAATATCTCATCCTGTGAGTATTGATTTTTTAAACAGATATAAATTAGGTAATGTTTCATATATTGAATATTTGTCTAAAAATTTCTTGGTTAATAAATTTAAAGACGAATACTATGTAAAAGACTATTTTAGGCAATACATAACAAAAAATTTCTCTATTCAAGAAAAAGTAACTTATTACAAAAATTTAGTTGAAATTTATGAAAATGAATTAACAAAAAGCCCTAAAGACCGATTAATCAGACTTTCGAGAGAAGCAATAAGAAAAGAAATAGAAAATTTTAAAATCAAAATTCCTTCAATCAATTCAAACGAAAAAAATGCTTTTTCATATCTTGGAGTTAATTCATCTCCTTGGCAAGATGAAAAAACAATTCAAAAAACAAAACTCTCCGAAAAGCTGAATAAAATCAAAGAAAGAAGAAATTTCTTAATCAAAGAACAAACAAAAATTGAAAAATTTGATAAAGCTCAACTCAAACAAAATCGAGAAGAAAGAGAAAAAAATAAACGCTTTATTATTGATTTAATTAATTCTTCAAGAGATTTTGCAAAAAATTATCAATATCAAGATGCTCTAAACGAATTAAAAAGAGCCCAAGAGGTTGATTTTGAAAACGAATTTCAAATTGAAATTCTGATTTTGATTGCAAAAAATAATGAAGCGCTAAATCGTACAAATCTTTCTTTGGAATATTACCAAAAAGCCCTTGATTTGGCCAAAGAAAAAAATGATTCAAGAATTTGCGAAATAGAATTTTTAATAGCAAGACTTGAAAAAAACACCTTTAAAATTGATGAAGCCAAAGAAAAATTCAGAGAAATTATCAAAAATAAATCTAATTCAATACACTTTATCGCAAAAGCAAACCTTGAATTAGGAGAAATTGAAGAAGCAAATTCAAACTTAGAAGAAGCAATAAAATGCTATAAATCAGCTCTTGATTTATCTTTAGGCAAAGACAAAAATCTTGTTTGCAAATGTTATTACAGGCTTGCTGTTTTATATGATGAACATCAAGACTACCAAAACGCTATAAAATATTATCAAAAAAATTATCAAACAAGCTCAGAGCGAAAAGAAAACAAATATTATTCAGTATCTTTAACAAACCTTGCTTCAATTTATAACGAACAAGGAAGATTAAAAGATTCAATTGATTATCTGAAACTTGCTCTAATTTATGACGGCGAAGTGGATGATTGGGAAAATATGTATTTTTCTCAAAAAGAATTAGCCAAATTATATCAAAGATTTGATGAAACAAGCGCAATCGGTTATTATAAACAAGCTCTAAACAGTGCTAAAAAATTAAATGATACATTTAAAGAAGCACTTGTTCATTTTGAATTGGGCGAGTTCTTCTATGACAGAGGAGAAGATGAAAAAGCGCTCGTTAATTTCTATAATGCAAAAATTATCTTGAAAAAAATTCAAGATAATGAGAATATTTTAAGAGTTGAATCTCGAATAAAAGATATAAAAATGAGGCTTGATGATACAGCATTCAGCTTAATTTCTCAAAAATATGATAACATCTAAACAAATTGACATTTTAAAAAAAGAACTTAATTTCACTTTGGATGAAAATACAATCCAAAAGTTAGACCTATGGGAAAAAATATTTAAAGAATATAATTCCCACACAAACCTTATGAGCAGAGGGGATATTGAGGTTTTATTTGAAAAGCATGTTTTTGATTCTTTAGCTATTTTAAAATGGGAAAAATTTAAAAATCATAAAAAAATTTTAGATGTCGGTACAGGTGGCGGTTTTCCAAGCGTTATTTTAGCGATTTGTTTTTCTGATATTAAAGTAATAGCTAACGATTCAAGAATTAAAAAGATAAATTTTATAAAAGAAATAAAAGAAAAATTATCGCTGAATAACCTTATAATTGAATATAACAGAGTTGAAGATATTGAAAATCTTGAAGTTGATTTAATTGTTTCAAGAGCAGTCGGAAAAATGCTTGATGTGTATGAGCTATCTAAAAAACATCTAGCTAAAAACGGAGATTTTTTAATCTATAAAGCAAAATTATCTGATGAAGAAATTAAAAATTTCAAGAAAAAATATAAAAACGCAAATTTTGAAATTATACCTTACAAATTGCCTCTTGAAGAAAATTACGAAAGAAATTTAATCCTCTTGAAATAATTTTTGTATTATTTTTTCAATTCTTTCTTTATATTTTTCATCATTTAGATAATCAACCTCAACAATATCAAGTTTTTCTAAAGATAAATAGCGCATTTTGATGTTTTTTGTATTAAAAATTTTACTTGCACAATACATATAAACAACGCTTTGAAGGTCATAAGAAGGGTTTTTTGGCAAATTCAAAGTTTTCCAATCATAAATTATATAAAAATCATCCTTTTTATAAATAGCATCAAATCTGCCTGTTAGATAATAATTCCAGCCGTCTAAATCCTCTTTAATTAAAAAAGGGTATTCAGTATGAATAAAATATTTTCTTTCATCTTTTAAAATTTTTTCTAAATTTTGCCAAACAATTTTTTCTTTTTCATCTAGCGAATTAATCATTTTATCAACATCAAAATTATTTATATAATAGCAAATTAAAGCGTGAAATTTTTGCCCTAAAACGGCCCTATCATCCTTTTTAAACAATGAAAGATTATAGATAAATTTATCCTTAAATTCATCTAAATTTTTTTCTAAAATTTTTAGAGAATGTGCGCTGAATGTATCTATTTTATTCATTTCAAGCCCTCAAAAATTTCGCTTTCTTCTATTGGTTTTATTCTTCCAAAATATTTATAATTTTTTGCAGTTGATAAAAGCAATTTTTTCTTAGCTCTTGTAATTCCAACATAAATTAATCTATAATTTTCTTCCACAATTTCTGTTTTCAATTCAAGCTCTGTTTTTGGCTCTTTTTTAATTTTTTGAATGAATTTGGAATTTTCTTTCAATTTATAATCATTCACGCTAAAACAAAGGTTTTCTTTAGTTAATTCAGGAATAAACACATAATCAAATTCATCCCCTTTTGATTTATGCAATGTCATAATCTGTACTTTTGAGCGCTTTTGAGCCGTATCATCATTTTGGAAAAATTTAATATTTGAAAAATTATTTTTAAATTGAATTTCTCTTAATCTTAAAACCGTATTTTCAAAATTTCTTTGGGTATTCATTATTTTTTGAGCAATAGTAGCTACAAGCGAGATATTATCCTTATTTGCGCCAGATGAAAAATAAAAAGAGCCTATCTCATAAACTAAATCATAAACAGAATAATGATTTTTAAATAAAAAATAGGTCATATCCCAATAAAATTGCTCGTCATAATCATCTCTTAAAAATATAGGTTCATTTAGGCTATTAGCATATTTTACAGAGTTAAAATCATAATATCCAAGCTCAAACAATTCACGAGCGATTTCTTTTACAATTTTCAATTCAAAAGGATTTGAAATAAATTCCAAAATCAAAAGGCAAATTCTATAAACAGGGTTATTTATAAGGCTTTCAGAGTTTTTATAAGTCTTTATAGAGTTGTCCTCTAATAATTTTGCCCATTTATTTATAGCAAAATTACTCCTTAAAAGTATTGCTACTGTTGCTTCTTTTTCATTTTTAAATATATTTTTTATATCTTTTATAATTTCATTTGATTCTTCAATTTCATTTTCAAAAACTGCGCGTGAAACAGCGTTTTTATCAACGATATTAACATGCTCAACAGGCTTCATTATAAGATTTGAAAAAGCGTCAATTTTTTCTTCTTTAGCCCAAGCTACAACGCTATTGGCGCAATCTAAAACCCCTGTTGCACATCTTTGACATCTATCCATCTCAACATTATAAGAATTTTTCATAAATTCTCTAAAACCTTTTACATCAGAATTTGTAAAAGTAGATGTTATTGCTTGATTTATATCTCCACAACGAATAATATTTTTATATTTTCCACCCAAAAGCATAATTAAATTTTGCTGAATATAGCTTGAATCCTGCGCTTCATCTTCAATAATAATTTTTGCTATATTTTGATAATATTCTAAAATATCCTTGTTTTCCCTCAAAAGCCTTAAACTATAAAGCAATAAATCATCATAA
The DNA here is from genome assembly GCA_944324915.1 of Candidatus Gastranaerophilales bacterium. GTDB lineage: Bacteria > Cyanobacteriota > Vampirovibrionia > Gastranaerophilales > Gastranaerophilaceae > RUG14156. The sequence goes on from CALUYD010000004.1 coordinate 97,693, forward strand.
TCAATTAAATTTTGCTCTTTTAATTTTTGCTCGTAAGCCTGATAAACATTCAAAAACAAACGATTAGAACAGATATAATTATTATCCATTGCAAGCTCATTTTTATAAGCAGAAATAGCGCTTGAATATAATTCCGTTTTATCTGCTCCTATTCCTAAAGCATAAACAATCTCATTTAAAATAGCATTTCTTTTAATTTCATCCACTATCTCAAAATCATAATCAAGATTTAATTTTGCATAATTGTTATTATCTTTAATTATTCTAAGCGCAAGCCCATGAATTGTAGATATATTAGGCAATTCAGATAAATCAGGGTATTTTGCTTTTATTCTTTCTCTAAAATTTCTTGCAGCAGATTCCATAAAAGTTAAAACAAAGATGTTTTTTGATTCAATATTATCTAAGATTTCACCCGATAAAATTTTATCTACCAAAAGAAGCATAATTGTAGTTTTTCCTGAACCTGCAGTAGCGCTCACTGACATCAAACCGCCTTTATAATCTAAAACTGCTTGCTGGTCCGGTCTTGGAATTATTGGTTTTGCTTCCTTTTTTTCGCTTGAATTTTGATATTTATAATATTTATCAATACCGCCTAAATTTTCTTGACCCAAACTATCATAAACACTTGAATAAAGATAAATTTCATCAGCTAAAAGATAGAGTTTATATAAAGTTCTTGCAGTTCTATCTTTTGTTAATTCAATATTATCTTCAAGCTCAAAAGTGTCTTTATTCCAACTTTTTTGCATAACCCAAGCGTTATATAATGGTCCTATATCTTGTTTTAGCCAATTTTCACTATTTACATCCAATAAAAACTGATATTTTACATTATATGAATAATCAATTATTTTTTGAGCAGATGAAACAACAATCGAATTATCATCCATTTCATCATCAGACAAAGGATTTTCAGAAATTATAGTGTTTTCTAATTGCACAATAAGCTCTAAATTTGAAACGCTAGACCCAAAAACCTCTTCAAAATCATAAATTTGCTTTAATAATTGATTAATTTTAATTATATCTTTTGAAATTTCACGCTCGATTTTAACAAAATTCGAAACTATTTCAAAAAGTTGAGTTGATAATTTTTCAAAACGTATTTTTTCATAAACTTCAATTAACTTCTGAAATTCAGATATATCTTTATTTTTAATAACATCAAAAATATTTGAATTTTTAAAATCTCGCTCGAGTTTATATTCTTGAATTATTTTTATAGTTTGTTTTTTATCCAAATTTAAAAGCTCAATAAAAATACCTTTTAAAATATAAGGTGAAATATCTTGATTATCTTTATCGTTAATTATTTTTAAAAGCTCTAGAATATAACCTATGAGCTTATTTTGGTTTAGTTTTTCGTTTTTAGTTAAAAAATTAAAATTAAATCCTGATTTTTCTAAAATCAATTTCAAAAAGTCATCGGAATTTGGCGTAATAATAGCTATTTCATTAGGTTTTATGCCGTTATTTATAAGATTTTTTATATTAGATAAACCATCTTCAATCATTTCATTTCTTTTCAAAAATGATTTTGTTTTAATGTTTGAAAATTCAATTTCCTTATCATTTCTAACATTTTCAAGAATTTTTTTCGCATTTTTTATTTTGTCATTTTCTTCAAAAAGCTCTTTTGCTTTTGTATCTAAAAATGCTTCAAAATCAATGTTTATTGCGCCTAAATACCCTAATCTTGATGAACCAAAAGTATCATAACCTATGTAAAATTCTTTTACGGTTGGTTTTATATGATTTAAATAGGCAAATAAAGCTGGAGTTATCTCATCGCCGTCATCTAAGAAAACATATTTAAATTTATTTTCTTGTTTTTTGTATAAAAATTCGAAAAGATTGACTTGTCTTACATAATCAAAAGCCCTTAATTCAATAGATTTTAGCTTATATTTATTAATGGCTTCCCTTGCTTCATTTGAATAGCTTTCGCATAAAATTTCTGTTCTTTTTTTAACTTCTTCATCAGATAAATTATTAAAATTAATCAAAGAATTTCTTCTAAATAGCTGATGTAAAAGGCTTGTTTTAGAGTTATATCCGCTAAAATCAACCTCGCGAATAACTTCTTTTAAAATCTTTTGAGAAACCTCAAGACCGCACATATTAGGAATGATTTTAGCTTCGCCTTTTTTGATTGAATTTTCAATTATCGCCCAATTTTCAAGAATATAATTATAAATAAGCCCTGAAAAACTATAAATTTTTAAATTCCCAATAGAACCTAATGGACTTTTTTGTTTAATTGCGTCAATAAATTCTTTTTTCTTTTTTGAATTTTGCACCAAAACAAGGATATCTTGAGCATTCACTCCATCTTGCAATAGCTTATAGTATTCATCTTGCAAGATTTTTGTTCTATTTGTAATATTTGGTGCATTTATTAGCATAACTTTATAATATATCGGATGGATCAATATCTACAACCATTTTAATATCAGACGGCAATTTAATTGATTTTAAAAACCTTAAAATTGTTCTGTGCCCATTTAGGGATAATTTATTTTTAACAATTATATTAAATCTGTATTCATCTTTTATTTTATTTATAACGCAAGGACTTGGACCTAAAACAAGCAATGTTTCATCAAGAGATAATTTTTTAATATAATCGCTCAATGCAAGCTCTATTTCAAGAGCCGATTTTTCTGCTCGATATTCATTTTTAGAAGATAAAATTATTCTAATCATTTTTGAAAATGGCGGATAGTCAAGCATTTGTCTTAATTCAATTTCATTTTCATAAAAATCTTCATAATTTTGCTCTTTGGCATTTTGAAGATAAATATTATTAGAATTATAAGTTTGAAAAATTACTTTTCCCTCATCATCCCCTCTGCCGGAGCGCCCTGCAACTTGCGTCAATATTGAAAAACCGCGCTCTGAACTTCTATAATCAGGCAAATTAAAGCTCAAATCAGCATTAATAACTCCAACTAAAGTAACATTTTTATTATCCAAGCCTTTGGCTATCATTTGAGTACCGATTAGAATATCAATTTCGCCATTTTGAAATCTTTTTAATATTTCAATATGTTCGTTTTTCTTAGATAAACTATCTGAATCAAGCCTTTCAATCCTATAATCCTTAAAAATTTCCTTTGCGACTAATTCAACTTTTTGACTACCCATTCCAAAATGTTCAAAAATATCAGACCCGCATTTTTCACATTTTGGTTCTTTTAATTCAAAATTACAATAATGACACTTGTATGAATTTGTTTGAGAATGATATATCAAAGGAATTGCGCATTTTTTGCACTCTAAAACTTCACCGCATTCCATACATTGAGTATAACTTGCAAAACCACGTCTATTTATTAGAAATATTACTTGATGACCCTTTTCAATAGTTTCTTTTACATTTTTTTGTAAAGTCCTTGAAAAAAGAGTGTAATTTCTCTCAAAACGCTCTGTTTTCATATCAATCAATACAACTTTAGGTAATTTTGCGCTATTATATCTTTCTTTTAATTTAAATAATGAATTAGTGTTAATCGCTTCATAATAGCTTTCAATAGATGGCGTTGCAGAGCCTAAAATCAATTTTGCGCCATATAATTCGCATAATTTTTTTGCAACGTCTTTAGCGTTATATCTGGGGTTGGGCATGGTTTGTTTATAGCTTGAATCATGTTCTTCATCAATTATAATAAGCCCTAAATCCTTAATAGGCGCAAAAACCGCACTTCTTGCACCGAATAAAATTTTTATTTCATTATTTCTTAATTTTTTCCAAGTTTCATATTTTTCAGCTTCAGTTATAGAGCTATGCCAAATAGCAACGCAATCAGAGCCAAAATGTTCCATTGTTCTCATTGTTAATTGAGAAACAAGGGCTATTTCAGGCGCTAAAAAAATTACATTTTTACCTTCTTTAATTGTATCTTCGATTAATTTAAAATAAATCTCAGTTTTACCTGAACCTGTAATTCCATATAATAGCGAAGTTTGAGCATTTATTCTTTTAATCTCGTTATAAATTTTTTCTTGATTTTGAGTTAATTTTTTATCATCGACAATTTTTTCAACATCATATATTTTAGATTTTATCTTAGGTTTTCTATATTTTTTTACGTTCTTTTCAAAAAATTTCTGAGGCAAAGCCGTATTTAAAACCGTTTGAATATCGCAAAAATAATAATTTGAAACCCATTCTAAAAGATTTAAATATTCCATTGAAAATAATGGTGTTTTATCTAATATTTCAATTATTTCTTTTGCTTTTATGCCTTCTTCTAAATAATCACTAAACCCTACAACATAAGCTACTAAAGGCTCTTTTCTGCGCCCAAAAGGAATTGAAACAGCACAACCTATTTTAATTTCATCTTTTAAATTTTCAGGAATTAAATAGCTGAATGTCTTTGTTCCTAATTTATTTATATCTACCAAAACTTGCGCATATTTTGAGCTCATTTTATTTTATTTGCTCCATTGGTTTTAATTTGATTTGAGAATCAATTTGACTAAATATCGCTTTTGCTACTTCGCTACCTTCTGAATAATCGCTATTTTGTGGCAAAATCTTAATTTCAGTTTGATTAGAATAGCGCTTCGTTAAAGTTAAAAGATAATATTTTGCACCGTATAAAAATAATATATAGCCGTTTTTAGACTGCATTTCAACTATTTCAAACTTAGGATTAGAATCAATTGCACTAAGCGCGTGCATATATAAATTATCAGCGCTCATTGGATAAAGTTTAAAACTATCCTCAAAAATTCCAGCTAGTGCAAATGAAGTTAATAAACAAAATGTAAGAATTAATTTTTTCATTTTATTTCTCCATCCAAGTTTTTCCATAACTAACATCAACCTTCAGGGGCACTCTTAGAGGCTGATTTAATTCCATTGCTTCAATTACTATCGGTTTTATTTCATCAAGCTCTGAAGTTGGAACTTCTAAAACAAGCTCGTCATGGATTTGTAAAATCATTTTTGATTTATATTTTTTCAATTTTTGATGTAAATCAACCATTGCCATTTTAACTATATCAGCACTTGTTCCTTGTAATGGCGCATTAATTGCAGCTCGAGCGGCAAATTCTCTAATATTTGCATTTCTTGAATTTAATTCTGCTCCTAAATATCTTCTTCTGCCGTATAGTGTTTCAACCCAGCCGTTTAATTGTGCACATTCAAGTGTTTCATTGATATATGTTGAAATCTTTGGATAAGTTGCAAAATATTTATTAATCAAATCTTGCGCTTCGTAAGGAGTTATTCCTAAAGTTGATGATAGACCGTATCTTGTTTGACCGTAAATTATACCAAAATTAACAGTTTTTGCCTTTCTTCTCATATCTTTTGTAACTTCTTCAACAGGAACATTAAATATTTTTGAAGCAGTAACCCTATGAACATCAATATCAAAACAAAACGCTTCAATTAAGCCTTCATCATTAGAATAATGAGCTAAAAGACGAAGCTCAACTTGAGAATAATCAGCGCTCATAATAACATTATTCTCATTTTCAGGAACAAACCCTGCTCTTATTCTGTTTGAAAATTCTGTTCTAATTGGAATATTTTGCAAATTAGGATCAGATGATGATAATCTTCCTGTTGTAGTAACAATTTGATTAAAATGAGTATGAATTTTACCATCTTGTTTAACTAATTTTGGTAGAGCGTCAATATATGTTGTTTTTAATTTCATTAATTGACGATGTTCCAAAATATTTTTTGCAATTGAATATTCAAGAGCTAATTCATCTAAAATTTTAGCATTTGTTGAATAATTTCCGGATTTTCCCTTTTTTTTGGGTTTTATTTGCAATTTATCAAATAAAATTTCTGCTACTTGTTTTGGAGAATTAATATTAAAAGTTACTCCTGCTTCATCATAGATTAATTTTTCGTAGTTTTTTACTTTAATATCTATCTCATCGCCAATTGTTTTTAGATAATTAACATCAAGTTTAACCCCTGTGTTTTCCATATCTTTTAAAACAAAAGCTAGGGGAAGCTCGGTATTATTTAAAAGTTTTAGCTCTTTTTCATTTAAATTTTTATTGTAAAAATCCTCTAAATCTAATAAATATGAACATAATTTATAATAATCATTTTCATCAGGAATAATTTCAAGACACTCGTTAATTTGAGTAATTAAATCATGTTTTCTTGATGAATCCTTGATATAGCTCGATAATTGAACATCAGATATAACGCCTTTTATATCGCTTTCAATATTTTTTACATCATAAGTTACTTTTTTTATATTCGGATTTTCAATTATTTCTTTTGCCTCATTTGTTGGAATTTTTATAACTGAATTATTATGAGCTATATAGCAATAATTTTTATCTTGAAAATCTAATAAAAATGCTATTTTATCGCCATCTTTGATGTTTTTTAAATATGTTTTATCTTCTATTTTTATTTCTTTTTGTTCTTTTTTTACCTTCTCAAAAGAAAATAATCCTAATTGCTCATTTTCTTCTTTTTTTTCTTCAAATTGAACAATATTACAGGAATTATCAGAATTAAAAGGAGCTAAGAGTTTATCTATATTTTTTACAAAAGAATAAAACTGCACTTTTTGCAAGAAATCTTTTGCAATTTCTTTATTTGGAATATTTAAACAAGCTCCGTCAAAATCAAATTCAATATCAATATCATCTACAATTTTTGCTAAATATTGAGATAAATAAGCATCCTCTTTCCCATTAATTAATTTCTCTTTTAGAGCTTTTTTAGTAATCAAATCAATATTTTGATAAACGCCATCCAGAGTTTGATATTCTGCTAATAAAGTACTTGCTGATTTTGGACCTATTCCTTTAATTCCCGGAATATTATCTGAACTATCTCCGCATAGCGCCTTATAATCAACAATTTGACTTGGATAAACTTCCATTTTTTCAAAGACTTCTTGCTTATTATATTTTACAATCTCGCCTTTTGAAGGTATTAAAACAGTAACTAAACCCTCATCGTCAACTAATTGAAAGCTATCTCTATCCCCTGTTAAAATATATGTTTTATGACCTTTTAATCTTGCTTGTTTTGCTATTGTTCCTATAACATCATCGCCTTCATAGCCTTCTTTAGTGTATATTGGTATGTCAAAAGCTCTTAAACCCTCTTGAATTAATGACAATTGAGTTCTTAAGCTATCTGGCATAGTTAATCTATTTGCTTTGTATTCAGGGTATTTTTCAAGTCTGAAAGTTGCTTTTGAAACATCAAACGCAACAGCAATGGAGTTAGGCTTAATATTTAATTTTTTATCTGCTAATAAATCAAACACTGCTTTAAAAAAGCCCCAAACAGCCCAAGTAGGAATATGTTCTGTTGTTTGCATGTTTGTTCGCTCAAGGGCGAAAAACATTCTAAAAGCCAGCGCATGACCATCTATTAATATTAAAGTCTTTTTATCTTCCATATACTCCCCTTTTTAAAATATTTTACTATAAATCGATATATTTCCCAAAGGGTATCGTAATATTATTAATTTTATGAGTAATATTATCGCTAATATAGCAAGGAACATTAAATAAATCGCTATATTGCTCTAATATCGGCATAATTTCATCACTAGCCAAATAAAAATCACCAAAAATAATGCCTTTAATTTTTGCTTTTAACTTTTTATTTCTATAAATCTCATAAAGCATTTTATCGATTTTATATAATGGTTCTGCTAAATCTTCTAAAAATAAAACTATATCGTCATTTGGAATAAATTGTTCATCTGAAAATAAAGAAACTAAACTTGATAAATTTCCACCCCAAAGAATACCTTTTAATTTGCCTTTTTTTATTGGTTTTAAATCAATGTTAAATATATCATTTTCAATAATTTCAATATTTTTATCTAAATTTTCAACAAAACCATTGGACACCATTAAACCATGAAAGGTTTTTATTTTTGTATTTTTAAATAAAGAAGCTAAAAGTATTGTCCCATCTGATGAAGCAAGGTAATATTTTGATGTTTTTTTGATTAAATCATAATTAATTTTATCAACCATTCTAATAGCGCCATATCCGCCGCGAACAGATAAAACTAAATCAACTTCATCATCTAAAAAGGCTCTCTCAAAGTATCTTGCCCTATTTTCATCGCTATCCGATAAATAAAAATAAGAAGCATTTTCATCATAATATTTTTTAATTTTAAATCTTTTTTCAAGGATAGAAATTTTTTTATTTATTTCATCTAAATTTTTTAATTTTCCGCTTGGTGCAACAAGGGCAATTGTGTTAATTTTTTTCATAAAATAATTATAAATTTATTAACAAATTCAAGTCAAGAAAAAGCCAAAAAACTACATTTGTAGCCTATATTCAAAAAAGATATTAAAAATTGTTAAAAAATTATACAAAATTAGTCAAAATCTCATCTTGCATGTTTTTTTGTTATAGTGTATATTTGTTCTTGCAACAAATGAGATAGATAACCATAAGGGGGAATATGAATTGGCAGTAATGACACCTATCGGAATGGACGAAGCAATTAAAAATACATCCAAACAACAATACTTAGGAAGACATATCCTAGCTGAATTTTTTGAATGTGATCCTAATGTTTTAAATAATCCTCAATTAGTAGAAAAATATATGTTAGAAGCAGCTCTTGAATGTGGCGCTACAATCGTTAATAAATGCTTTCATTTATTTGCACCACACGGCGTTTCAGGGGTTGTAATTATTTCAGAAAGCCACTTAGCAATACACACATGGCCTGAATATGGTTATGCTGCTGTTGATTTATTTACTTGTGGCGAACAATGTGACCCAAAAGTTTCTTACGAATTCTTAAAAAGAAAATTCAACTCAAGAGACACAAAATATTCTCAATTAAACCGTGGTTTAATGGATTTTGAATCTCATGTTGAACATAAACCATTTATGGTATCAGAAAATTTTTAATTTTTTGATATTATAAAATTATGGCAGAATTTAAAATTCGTGAAATGACTGAAGATGATATAGATGACATTCTTCAAATTGAAGAATTATGTTATGGTGCTCATCATTGGTCAAGGGACTCATTTTTAACGGAATTATCTAATAAAATTTCGCTCTATCAATGTGTCATAAATAACGAGGGCAAATGTGTAGGTTATATGGGCATTTGGAAAATAATAGATGAAGCTCACATAACCAATATTTCAATTCACCCTGATTATCAAAACAAAAAACTTGCCCATAGATTAATTCTATCTGCCATTAATGAATGCTACAAAGAAAAAATCAAATACATAACCCTTGAAGTTAGAGTTTCTAACGAAAAAGCAATACATCTTTATGAAAAATTCGGTTTTAAATCTTTGGGTTTAAGAAAAAAATATTACCAAGACAACAACGAAGATGCGCTTATTATGTGGAGCGAAAATATTTTCGATAAAAAATATAAAGATTTATATACAGAAATAAATAAAACACTCAACGAAAATTAAGCATAGTGTTATAATAAAAGACATTGAGAGAGTTTATGATAAGCAAACGTTACAGAGATATTTTTGAACAATACATACATAAAGGCGAAGCAACACCCTTATCAATAGGAACATTAGTTGTTTGCGGTCTATGTTTTATGCTTTTAATTATCGCAACTTTTACTCAAATAAACTTTGCTCATCCTTGGATTAAATTTGTTTCAGGCGAAGGCTTTATGATTTCTTTAAAAAATATATCATATAGCCCATTATTACCTGCTATGATTTTTACAATTTATATTTTAGGCAGAGCCTATTCAACTTTAACATTTATTTTATATCTTATTGTAGGCTTTTTTATATGGCCGATATTTGTTTTTGGTGGCGGACTTGATTATATTCAAAATTATCTTTTCGGATATATGTTAGGCTTTATTTTCGCCATTATAATAGTAAGCTCTATTTTAAAAATTTCAATGAATGCACTATATAGAATAATAGCTGCAATTTTTGGGGTTTTAGCAATTCATATCTGCGGTTTTATTTATTGTTTAATATTAGCAATATTTAAAGTTATAAGTTTTGGTTTAATAATCCCTATTTTAAAAGAAATTTTCCTTGAAAATATTTTATATGACATATTATTCAGCATTTTAGTTATTTTAATTGCTCCATACATTAAAAACGTTCTTTGGACTTGTATGAAACCAAAATTTGAAAGAAAACCTAAAAAATGTTAGCGTAAGAAACTAAATAATCAGTAATTACGTTAATTAACATAGGCAAAATAACGATTAAAATAAAAGCACCCATAACCGGTTTAAATAAGAAGCTCAATGAAAAAACGTTAACTTGAGGAGCTGTTTTAGATATGATACCCAAGATAATATCTTGCGCCATAGTAGCAAGCAAAATAGGCCCTGCTATATGCATACCCATAAATAAAATATTTCCCGTAATTTGACTTAAATAGCTGATATTAACAAAATTTTCAAAATGAAAATTCACGCTATACATAGGAAACAATTCAAAACTACGAATTAGCGCATTAAAAAGCCAATAAATACCGCCCGAATATATAAAAATCAGCATAGCTAAAACAGAGAAAAAATTAGCCATAATACTAACTTGCGATTTTGTACTCGGATCCATAATCATAGCTGATGATAAACCCATTTGGGTATTTATCATATCTCCACCTGTTAAAACCGCAGCTAAAACGCAATTTGCAACAAACCCAATCAAAGCACCAAAAATAAAATTTAAAAACATACAAAGATATATAGGACAATCAGGACTTGGCGCAGCAGGTTTTATAACGCCAACTAAAATAACTGTTGAAATAATTGCAAAAGACAATCTAACCATAGATGGAATTTCACTCTTTGATAAAACAGGAGCTAATCTCATCATGCCAACAAGTCTAAGAAATATCATAATACCCGCGCCAAGAGCATTATTTATCTCAGGAAACATATATGCAAATTGTTTTAAGATTTCATCCAATTAATTATCCCCTACCTTGAATTTGATTGAATTTTCACTCTTTCAATAAAATTAGGCTCGATACTTCCTGTTTGTTTTGAATTGATATATATTTGACGTTTTGTTGCTTTTTTATCCCATGGAATAGCGCCATTATTGATATATGCTTTATTGAATGAAGAATTTGAGTTAATTTTATCCTGCATCTCAGCACTAAAAGGACGAGTATATTTATAATAATTATCAGGTAAAACATAAGTTTCAGACTTAGGCACGATTTGAAATGCCACGTGAGTACCTTCAAAGAAATAATTTGTTAAAACTTTTATAAAATAACCGCCTAAAACAACTATTGTTAAAAATACCAAAACAATTTTAGGAGCAGCAGCGATAGTTTGTTCTTGAACTTGCGTTACCGCTTGCAAAATACCAACCACAAGACCAACTAAAGCAGCCATTAAAACGCAAGGCATGCTAATCATTAGCATAACCATAAAACCTTTTCCCAAATATTCTACTAAAACTTCCATTAGTTAAAGCTCTCCACAAGTCCTTTTACAATCAAACTCCAACCGTCAACTGCAATAAATATAAGCAATTTAAAGGGTGTCGATACAATTTGAGGAGATAACATAAACATCCCCAAAGCAAGCAAAATATTTGCTACAACCAAATCCAGAACAATAAACGGCACATAAATAATAAAACCTATTTCAAAAGCTGTTTTTAATTCTGAAATTATATATGCGGGAGCTACTTCCCACAAAGTCAATTCATCAGGAGTATTTGGAGCTTGACGCCTTGTTTTTTCAACAAAAAACGCCAAATCCGACTGACGAGTTTGCTTTAGCATATATTCTTTTAAAGGTTTAGAGCTGGCATTTAGCGCCTCAACGACATTTTTATTCTTTTGATAAGGAACTTGATAAGCCTGATACATATTATCAAACACAGGCGCCATAGTATAAATAGTTAAAATTAAAGATAAACCTATTAAAGTAATTGCAGGAGGAACAGAGTTTGTACCCATTGCAGTTTTAAGCATTGAAAAAACAACCGTAAACCTTAAAAAAGGAGTCATAGATACAAAAATGAACGGCAAAAGAGAAAATGCCGCCATTGTAATCAATAGCTGTATTACAGGATTTATATCTTTCAGTAAATTATCCATTAAAATTTACTCCTAATTTTAATCTTTTAAAAGCCTTTTGAGCATTTCTTTTTTGCTCATCATAGAATCTGTGATTTTAGGTTTTGTTTCTTCTTTTTCGTATAGCTCTTTGAATTGTCTTTGAAGCTCGTCTAATCTTGCTTTTTTATTATCATCATAGAGTTTTTGTTCATTTTTTTGTGAAAATGTTTCACCGTAAATTTTATCTACCAAATTTTCATCAACAATATTATTTAAAACAGGATTTTTTAATGTTTCTTTTTGTGTGTTATCATCTTCTAATTTTGATAAAAATGTTGTATGCTCAAGCCCTGAAGCAATTAAAAACTTTTCATTTTTAATTTTTACAACTAAAAGCATTTTTTTATTTCCAATGGGTAAACTGTCTATAACTTTTATATAGCCTTTATTTTCACCTTTTTCGCTCATAAAAGTTTTTTTATAAACTATAAAACCTACAAGCAATATTCCAATCATTGCAAGTGTATAAAATATAAAAGCTGTAACATAGGTCATCATAATTTTAAATATCCTTATTTTTCAAAATCAGAGTAGTCAAATTCTTCATCATCCCCAACTTGAACCCTTGGTCTTGGTTGAGGCTTTTCTTGTTGAGGTTGTGGTTTTGGCTGTGCTTGCGCTTTTGGCTGTGCATGCGCTTGAGGCTTTTGCGCTTGCGGTTTTGCTTGCGCTTGCGGTTTAGGCTCTGCTGCAACTTTATTAGTATTAGTACTTAAAACCTCATTTAATCTAACTGCATATCTATCATTAATAATTATAAGCTCACCTTTTGCAACTTTTCTATCTTCAACAAAAAGCGAAATTTCATTATCAAAAATCGAACCTAAATCTATAATTTGACCTTGAGAGATTTGTTTCAGCTCTCCGATTGTCATTTTTACTTTTTCAAATTCGGCATTCAACTCAATTTGAATATCATCCCAAACGTTTTTTTCCATTTTTACCTCTTCATAAGTTTGATTAAAATCTTCATCATCTTCTTCATTGTTAATATCAACAATCAAAGAAGGATTAATTTTTATATTAAATTTCTTTTTAACATCCCCTGAAATAAGCGTCATTTTATCAAGTTCGCTATTATCAAGAACAACAATATCATCTTGCGCAAGATTTTGAAGCTCATCAAGTGTAATTTTAGTATTTCCTGCACATAATCTTATTGAAGCATTTGATGTTAAAAAATCCTCCTCTTTGAAGTTCTGTTTCTTTTCTAATTTTTCAAATTTAATTCTATCTTGGGGTATGGATATCATTATTTTTGAAACTACATCATCTTTTTGTGCTACAACAAAAACCATATTAATGTTTTTTTCGCTTTTTTCGCTTAATTTAGCATCAGAAGGCGAAATTAATACATCTTTTAATCTTTTGTATAAAAATTCGCAAAAACCATTCAAAATATTTATTTCAAGAGGGGTTATAGCACTTAATCTAAATACAGAGGAATTTATTCCAAGCGAATTTTTAAGTATATTTTCAATAAATTCTTTACTTAATCTTATTATTACGGGCTTATGGCTTTCAACTTTGATTTGACTTGAAAAGAAATCAAGATTGGAAATGAGTTTTTCATCTCTAATTTCACGATAGTCATTAACCGCTTGCAGAGTGATTTTAGCGTCTTGCTCCCAGAATAATTCAAGCGCAGACTTTAATGCTTCACAAAATTGTGAAGTAAAAACATTTAAATTTTTATCATGAAATATATTTTGAATTTTATTGTGCACTTGATATCCGAATTTTGCTATAAAACCCCACGTGTATTATATAATTTTATTTTTTTCCAAGGCAAAAATTTAAAAAATCTTAAACAATAGATTTTTAATTAAAAAAGGCAATTTTTTTTATGTTTTGGTTTTATTTAGCTATGAATAATTCTCCATTGAATATAAATTCTATTCGACAACCGGCACCAAACGCTCAGAATACAACAAATAATCAAACTGAGCGCCAATACAATTTGCCTAATGTTGGAGTTGTAAGCCCTCCTGCGATTTCAAGAACACCAATGGCAGACACTATGACACTTAAAAAGCAAGAAAATCCCAGAATGGCATACAAATTAACGCCAAAATCCATAAAAGGCTTTAAATTACAAAACATTTTTTCTTTAGCGATAGCCGCTTGTTCGATAGGAGCTTTATTAAATCTGCTAAAGAAAAAGTAATTTAATTAATTAAAACTTTCTCTTAAATATTCTTCGCAACCCTTAGTTATAGCTTTTGCTATAATTTTTTGGAATTTTTTATCGGATAATTTTTTAGCTTCATCCTCTTTTATAATATATCCGCATTCAATTAAAACGCTTAATTGGCTTGTTGGTCTGGTTAGAGCAAATGAAGCATGGTTAATCTTATCATCTCTAAAATTTGTTGCACTTATCAAATTTTCTTGAATTTTTTGAGCTAAAGGTCTTGATTGCGGATGATAGTAATATGTTCCAACGCCATGTTTTTTATCAATATCGGCTCTATTTGCTAAAGAATTTTGATGAATACTCAATAAAATATCGCTTTGTTTTTCTTTTGCAAATGAAATTCTATCATTTAGCGAAACTTGTTTATCTTTTTTTCTTGTTAAATATACTTTAGCGCCTCTTTTTTTAAGCTCTTTTTTCAATGCTTTTGTAATTTGCAGATTAATTTTCTTTTCTTCTAAACCAAAAGCGCAAGCACCTTTTTCGCAACCGCCATGACCGGCATCAAGTACAACTTTTATATTGTTTAAGGGTCTATATTTATTAACACAAGGAGCTTTTTTAACAGATAAAACATAGCCTTCAGGCGATTTTTCAACGTCATAACCAAATAAGGGCTTATCATTTAAATATTTTAAATTTAGCTCATTATTTATTTTTTCATCTAAAAGAAATCTGTTAGTTTTGTTTGAAACTTTTGTTTCTATTGGGTCAAATCTGTTATCAAAAAGAGTAAAATTGAGATTGTTTCCTTCTTCTTGAACCTTGAAAGCGCTTTGCGATGGTGTTTGGATATATGCGCTAAATTTATTTTTTTCGTTTTTAAAAGCAATTTTATTTATATTATCAAATCTTTTTTCAGGAATTATTGCTTGAACTTCAACAAATTTCTTGTTAATCCAAGCATAATCATTCTCTTTTAATTCAACTCTGAAATAATTTTCATTTTGCTTATCAGCAAATAAAACCGCATTTTTAAACAAATGAGTTAATCTTTGCGCATTTTCATTGTCCTTTTGACGCAAAGGAGCATTATCGGATAAAACCTCTAAAACTGCATATTTTGCAATTCCAACGTCTTGCAATTCGCTTGCATAAACTCCTTGCGCCAATAACAATAATAAAAATAAAATCCAATTTTTCATAATCAAAATTATATCACAATTTTACATCCAATCATTAACTTGGATTTTTTGCCTTGAATTTACGCAAATTGAACATTTTTCGCAATCCAAGTAATTAATTTTAGAACAATCCCAAATGTTTGAGCCTAATCTTGCTCTATAATCATCACTCAACATAGGACAAGCATAAACGCCATTTTGAGATACAATTCTTGAATTATAACAGTCTAATTTTTCGATATTAACATCGTCAATCATCTCAATTTGAGCCATTTCATCAGATTTTCTAAAATAAGGAATGATTTTTAAATTAATATCATCAAGCGCAAAACCTTTTTTAAAAAAATAGCTTTGAAATTCATCAAAAATTTCTTTTCTATCTCTATTTTTAAAGTTTACAACACTAATTATCGGATTAAATTCATATTTTAAAAGACTCATAATAGCAACGAGCGCTTTTCTGAAACTTCCTCTGCCTCTAATTGCGTCATTTTCCAATTCATTGGTTGAATCCAAGCTAATTCTATATATTGTTTCAAATTGGCTTTCATCATCAATTTTTCTTAGAAATCTTGCTTTTTTATCATTTATCATAACTCCGTTTGACATGACGGTGGTATTAGATATTTTTAAACACATTCTTAAAATCTGATTAAAATCAGGGTGCATTAAAGGCTCTCCGCCTGTCAAATAAATAGATTTTAGATTTTGTCCTCGAAGTGCAATAAGTGTTTTTTTAATTTTATCTAAATCGATGAAATCTTCTTCATTTTTATATGGATTTCTCTCGATATAGCAATGCTTACATCTTAAATTGCAAGTTTTTGTACATAATTGAAAAAATAAATTATCCAAATTTTTTAATTCGACCTTTGGGGGTGTTTTAAAGACTAATCTTTGATTTTCCATTCTTTTCTCCTTGATTGCTTGCTCTATTTTATTTTAATTTTATTAATGTAGAAATTAGCTGATTGGGTATATTTATTTTTTTTGTGGAATTATAAGCATGTTTATTTTTTCTTTAAAATTTTAATAAAATTTGTTATACTGATGTCGAGAGAAAGGCGGAGTTAATGAGCGAACAAAAAAACTATTCTAAACGTTGGTACGATAGAGATCCGATTTTAAAAGAAGCGCTTGATTTATTAAGATTATCAACCGATGAGCAAAAAGAACAAGCAAAAGACTTTATGCTTAAATTGCAAGAAGATGTTGCTCAAGATGTTATAGAAAGAATTTATGAAATAATTACTCAATACCAAGGCAAAGGTAATCGTTGGTATGATAACGACCCTGTAATGATTAAAGCAGTTGAAATGCTAAGACAGGCTGACCCTAAAACACAAAGAATTGCAGCTCTTAAATTATTATTAGCTCTTGAAAAAGGCTCTGCAATAGAATAATTAATATTTCATAGAAAGATTTAAATGAAGAAAATAATATACATTTTATTTTCAATTCTTCTTGTTTCTAATATTGCACTATCAAATGAAGTTCAAACGAATATGCCAAGCGATGAAGAAATAATGCAAGCAATTGAAAAATTTAATTTCCCGCAAGAAGAAAAACAGAAAATTTTTGAACAAACAAAAAACACATTGGAAGAATTATACGACCCAAACAACGCTAATCCAAACGTTCTGCCTGATATACAAAAAACAGACAGAAATCTTGAAATAGAAAAACCAAAATTAAAAGATAACCCTAAAAAATACACAAATCATCCCCCTCTTACAAGAAGAAGTAAATAGATTTAGAAAAATTAACCGCTTTTACAAAAAACTCCCTTTATAGTACAATATTGCTATACACATTTTAAAAGGGGAGTATATGGCAGATACAACAACTAATCAACATTATGATGCCAGCAATATTAGAGTCTTGGAAGGTTTGGAAGCAGTTAGGGTAAGACCGGGTATGTATATCGGTTCAACCTCTCAACGTGGGCTTCATCATTGCGTATATGAAATTGTAGATAATTCAATCGATGAAAGTTTAGCAGGATATTGCGACACTATTCATGTTACTGTTCATAAGGATGATTCTGTTACCGTTCAAGATAACGGTCGTGGCATCCCTTGTGATATTAAACCGGATAGCGGAAAATCCGCTCTTGAAATTGTTCACACAGTTCTTCATGCCGGTGGTAAATTTGGCGATGGCGGTTACAAAGTTTCAGGCGGTTTGCACGGCGTTGGTGCTTCCGTTGTAAATGCGCTATCTGAAAAATATGTAGTAGAAGTAGCTCGTGACGGTTGGCTACATCGTCAAGAATATTTAAGAGGCGAACCTACAACAGAAGTTCAAAAAATAAAAGAAACAGATGAGCACGGAACAAAAACTCATTTTTGGCCGGATCCTGTAATATTTACTGAAACAACAGAAATAGATTGCGAAGTTATTGCAAACAGACTTCGTGAAATGGCATTTTTAAACAAAGGTTTAAAAATTGTTTTTCATGATGAAAAAAATGAAAAAGAAACAACATACCACTTTGAAGGCGGTATTGCTTCTTATGTTGAACATTTAAATAAAAATAAAAACGTTCTTTTTGAAAAACCTGTTTATATTGAAAAAATGGTTGACGGAATTAACGTTGAAATTGCAATGCAATACACTGATTCATACACTGAAAATGTATTGTCTTTTGCAAACAACATCAATACTCATTCAGGCGGCACTCACCTAACAGGTTTTAGAAACGGTATCACTCGTGTAATTAACGATTATGCAAGAAAAAATAACATCTTAAAAGATAAAGACGCAAACCTAGCAGGTGAAGACGTTAGAGAAGGTTTAACCGCTATTGTTTCTGTTAAAATCGGAAATCCTGAATTTGAAGGTCAAACAAAAGAAAAATTAGGTAACGCTGAAGTAACTCCCGCGGTTAATGATGTTATTCGTGATAAATTCCAAGAATGGCTTGAATTTAACCCAAAAACAGCAAAAACAATCATTGAAAAAACAATGCAAGCGCAACGTGCTAGAGAAGCAGCAAGAAAAGCTCGTGAATTAACAAGAAGAAAAACAGCTCTTGAAAGCTCATCTCTCCCCGGTAAATTAGCGGATTGCTCTTGTCGTGAAGCTGAAAAATGCGAATTATATATCGTTGAGGGTGATAGCGCAGGAGGTTCAGCTAAACAAGGCAGAAACAGACAATTCCAAGCAATTCTTCCTCTTAGAGGAAAAATCCTAAACGTTGAAAAAGCTCGTCTTGATAAAATCTATAATTCAGATTCAATTAAGACAATGATTCAAGCGCTTGGTATTAATATTTCAAAAAACCATGAAGAAGTTGACGTTACAAAATTGAGATACCACAAAGTTGTTATTATGACTGATGCTGATGTAGATGGTGCTCACATTAGAACGCTAATGTTAACATTCTTCTTTAGATACGCTCGTCCACTATTAGAAAATGGCTATGTATATATCGCTCAACCGCCATTATATAAAATTACAACAGGAAAACAAACAGATTATCTATATGACGATAGAGCGCTTGATAGAATGGTTCGCGAACGTGGAGTTAAAGGTACTCAATTATTCAATAAAGCTAAAACAAAATCAGTTTCAGAAGATAAACTTGAGCCTTTAATGTATGAAATGGGCAAATATTATAGAGCTTTCTATAATCCTATTATCAACCAAATGCCTTCTGTAATCGTGCGTGGATTAATTCGCTCAAATATCACTCCGAATGATTTTGAAAACGAAGCAAAAATGAAAGAACACTACGAATATCTTTCTCACTATATCAAAGACCACGCTGAAAACTATGGAATTACTGAAGCAAAAGATTATAGAGTGTTCTTGTGTGCTAATAGCGAAAACACAAGATTTAATCTAAAAATTGAATTAGGCGGTGAATTAGAGCCTGTTTTAATTACTCAAAATATGATTAAATCTCAAGAATATCTAAGAATTAAAGACGCTTATCCTAAAATTCGTGAGTTTTTAATTGAAGAAGAAAAACTTTTAAAATTAGAAACAGAAGCAGGTTCAATTGATATTACATCATTTACTCAATTGTCTAAATTCATTGAAGACAGAGGTCAAAAAGGTATGCAAATCCAACGTTTCAAAGGTTTAGGAGAAATGATGCCTCAACAGCTTTGGGAAACTACTATGGACCCTGCTAATCGTACGCTAAAAAGAGTAAGTCTTGAAGACGCTCAACTTTGCGATGAATTGTTTGATATTCTAATGGGCGATAATGTAGCTCCAAGAAGAGATTTCATCGAACAAAACGCAATTTATGCAACAAATATTGATGTTTAATTCAAAAACATCTTGAAAAAAAATAAAAATAGTATATAATGAATTTATAAGTTTAATATAAATTAATTATAGATATAATAGAGAGTCAATAAAATCAAAATAGGTTTTAATGGCTCTCTTTTAATTTTATTGGACTTTGAGGATTATATTAAAAAGGAGGAAAAAATGACTTGGAATGAACAAGACCATCCTAGAGATGAAGACGGTAAATTTACCTTTAAAAATGGCGGAATGATGAAAGAAAGAAACCAAAATCCCGCTGAAATTTTGTATGGTAAAAAAACAAAAGAAGAAAAATTAAAAACAGAAAAAAGAAATGAATTATTGCACACTTTAGGCAATAATTTATCACCTGCACAAGTTCTTTATTCCTCAAACGAAGATTTAGAAAAAATATTAAATAAAAATCTTCAAACGCCCTTAAAGGCAGGATTAAGTGATACTAAAATAGACAATTTGAAAACAAAAAACGAAGAATTTGAAAAAAATGTAAAAAATATGCAGAATAAAATCAAATTAACAAAAATCCCAATAGTTGGAAAAATCGCCACGAGTTATTTGGGTGGTCCAGATGCCGCTGGAATGCTTAATCTGGCAGAAAACAAAAAACTTCCAATTTACACAAAAGACAGCACAAAACTTTTAAATGTTAATGATAGAAAATTAAACGAATATGATAATGGCAGACTTTCAAAGTTCAAATCTTATATTCAAGATAAAGTACTAAATCAATTCAAAGATTTTGGATACAATTTAAATAGTATTGAAGGAAGAATATTTCACAATAACTCAGCCCCAGCAAAAAGAATAAAAGAAAGCAGTGATTTCAAAGAAGCATTAATCAAAAACAAAGAAAACATATTAAATGGTAAGGATTTTACTCAAAGATTTACTAACTATGGAAACAATAAAAAGTCGAATTTATACAATGCATTTGGAAGTGTTGATTTTCTAAATTCCGGTATTGATAAAAATGGCAACTTGCATTTATTCATGTTTGACACATACGATTTTAACAAAGGAGAAAATGCAAAAGTTGAAGCCGGAAGAAGACAAATGCTTGAAGGTAAATTAAAAGGACATTTTACTATTCATGATATAATAGTTACAAAAGATGAGCTTGATACAATATGGAACAAAAATTAAACAAAAAAATCATTTTAAAAATAATATTATATGTAATCTTTTTAAGTTTAAACGGATATTTGTTTTTTATTGGCATAACAAGCTCTATTCCAATGCTTTTGTTGTGGTTAATTAGTCTAAATGATAAAATATATCAAATAATAATTAATAATTTTGATATATTTTTATTCATCCCAATATGTTCTCCATTTGCTTCATATTTGTTAGCTAAATTATTTGGAATGTTTAAATATATTGATGATTTAAAAATTGACATATTTAAAAAGTTATTTTTATTAACCTTGATTTCAATTTTGTCTTTTTTGATTTTGTTTTTAAGATATAGATTTTTTGAAGGTGATAATTTTGCATATAAAATTGCAAGTATGATTTTTAGCTTAATTCCTGCTTTTGGATTGTATAAATATTTTCAATATTTAACTAAAAAATATCCTAATACTTTTGGCAAAATTGGTTATTATTTTTCTATTGAATGTTATAAAAATTTGTTTAAAAAATTATTGTCCGGAATTAACAAAAGGGGCTAAACAAGCCCTTTTTGTTATATTATTTTAAAAAGGATTAAAAACAAATGAAATTAAAAGAAATAATAGAATATATTTTAAGAATTGGATTATTTTTGCTACTAAATAGAAAATTTGCCATATCAATAACAATTCCAATATTGCAATTTTTGAGCAAAAATTTAAACACCGACAATGCAATTATATTATCTATATTAATTTGGATTATATATTTATATATTTCTTTAAAAATATGCGGTTTATTTAAAAAACTAGATAATTTAAATTTCTTAAATAGTTTAATTTTTGTAATTATACTAAATTTAATTTTTAATTATTCCATAAATACAACAGTTCAAATTATCCCTTTTAAAATTTCATATACTTCAGGTAGCTTTTTATACATAATTATAATTTATTTCATTTACTACCGAATTTTAAATTGGCTTGGCAAAAAATATCCTAATACTTTTGGCAAAATTGGATATTATTTTTCTATTGAATGTTATAAAAATTTGTTTAAAAAATTAAAAAATAGCAAATAAGCTATTTAATAGCCAAAATAGTTTTTATAATTTCTGATAAAGCATTAATTTCTTTTTCTGTCGCTGAAGTTAATAAATATTCTAATTTTTCTTTACTATCACAATCGGGCTCGAATATGAATAATTTATAAACAGGAACATTAAGAGCTTTAGCCAACAATGGCAATTTATTAAAGCTCAAAGTATTTTTAGAATTTTCAATATAAGAAATAGTCTTTGTTGATAAACCTATAAGCTCTGCTAATTTTTCTTGGCTCAATCCTGCCAATTTTCTTAAATAACGTACTCTTGCGCCAAATAATTTCTTAAAATTTCTATCTTCCATAATAAAAATTATGACTTATTAAGGTATAATACTCTACCCCTATTAGAAGTATATTTATATACCATAATAGGTTAAATATATGTTATAATTAAGCTATGATAAAAATATTGAAAAATAAAGCATAATAAAATATGGAACAAAAATTAAACAAAAAAATTATTTTAAAAATAATATTATATGTAATCTTTTTAAGTTTAAACGGATATCTATTTTTTATTAATTTTGTCGGAGTTATTCCAATGCTTTTATTAAGCCCACTTTATATGAATAGCAAATTGAATACATTAATAAATAATTACTTTGATATAACTTCATTTTTTACAATATGTTCTCCATTTGCTTCATATTTGTTAGCTAAATTATTTGGAATGTTCAAATATATTGATGATTTAAAAATTGACATATTTAAAAAGTTATTTTTATTAACCTTGATTTCAATTTTGTCTTTTTTGATTTTGTTTTTAAGATATAGATTTTTTGAAGGTGATAATTTTGCATATAAAATTGCAAGTATGATTTTTAGCTTAATTCCTGCTTTTGGATTGTATAAATATTTTCAATATTTAACTAAAAAATATCCTAATACTTTTGGCAAAATTGGTTATTATTTTTCTATTGAATGTTATAAAAATTTGTTTAAAAAATTATTGTCCGGAATTAACAAAAGGGGCTAAACAAGCCCTTTTTTATTCATATTGAGCAAATTCTTTTGACTGTTCTTCCCAAACTTCCCTATCCAAAGTAAGAGCATGCGACCAAAATTTTTCAATTTTATATATATCTCTTTGCTCTTGAGTCATTATATGAACAACAACTTCGCCATAATCAAGCAAATTCCATTTGCTCATTCTTTCAGATTCTTCGCCCAAAGGAAGTCTTTTAAACACATCTTTTAATTTTTTTCTTAAATTTTCAGTAAGCGCTCTTATATGAGGAGTGGATGAGCCTGTTGCAATAATAAAATAATCAGATAACGAGCATACATTTGAAACATTTAATATAACTATATCTTTTGCTTTATTATCATCTAAAAATCTTGCTATTGCGCTTGCAAATTTTTCGCTTGTAATATTTTCCATTCCTATTCCTTATATATTTCCTGTTGATGAATTTTTATCATCTTCCAAAGATTTAATGTCGACAACTTCTTCTTCATGATAGTTCAAATTATTATCAATATCGATATCAATATTAACTTCGCCATCTATCATTTCTATTTCACATTTTTTATATTCTTTTATTTTGCCATCTTCCAATTTTGCACTGACAGTTTGTTTTAAGAAATTAACCATAAATATTTTACCCACACCATCAGGCGTCATAACGCCTGAACCAACAGGAGGAAGTGTTGTTGCTGCATCAAGATAATTTTTGTATTCATAATTTAAACAACACAACAATCTTCCGCAAGCTCCCGTAATTTTTCCTGGGGTAATTGGAATGCCTTGGTCTTTAGCTAATTTTGTATTTACTTGTTCAAATTTCTTTAAAAACCTGCAACAACAATAATCTTGTCCGCAAATTCCTTGACCTTGAAGAATAGAGGTTTCATCCCTAACCCCAATGTGTCTTAAATCAATTCTAACTCTTTTAAATTCTTGGGTTAAATCTTTTAAAAGTTCTCTAAAATCAACACGCTCAGGCGCTGTATAATAAAAAGTTATTTTTTTCCTATCAAAAGTATATCTTGCTTGAGTAAATTTCATAACAAGATTTCTTTTTTGCGCTAAATCTCGGCATTTATAAAAAGCCTTAACCTCAAGTTCTTTTTGCTCTTCGTACATTTTCATATCTTCATCTGTCATAATTCTAACAACAGACAAAGGCTCCGGTTTATGTTTTTCCCATAAATGTTGAATACAAGAATTCACAAGAAAAACTTGAAATACTTCTTCACCCTTATCAGTCTTAACCAAAACATACTGCCCATGCTTAATATTAGCATTGGAAGCTACTTTCAGAGGGTGAAATTGATTTTTTATTACACGAATAGCAAATTTCATAGCATTAATTATATCTGAAAAATACGCAGTTGCAAAAATATATCCACTTTTTAAATTAATTTAAATTATGCATATCTTTTAAAATGTAATCATTTGTAATAAAATAATCAGATGAACAAAAAATATAATTTAAGTTTTAAAAAGAACGACATTGAAAAATTACTTTTAAACCTCGATCAAAATCCTTATTCTCAAAAAAATAAAGATTTTAGATACACCCTTTCTTTAATATATGAGCTTGTTGAAGAAGAATTTGCAGATACTTTTGATACAAAAAATCCTATATTAAGACAAACTGAAATTTCGCTTGATAACGATAACAACGAAGTATCAATTTTTATCACACCACCTTATAATTTCGATTATTACTTAAAACAAAAAGGTTCTCTATACCGCCTAAGACCGCAATACAAGGGTTCTCAATATGGCTATAAGATAAATCTAAATATGTTTTTTGAATATTTCACAGGAGTTGATGAAAATTTAGATTTGTCTGATTGTTCTGAAAGCTATAAATTTTATTTTAATTTAGTTCAATTTGTCAAAAAAACAGTTGAAAAACTGCATTTTATACCTGCTGTTAATTTTAAAAAAGAAACATTCAGCATTTATTATGAGCCTTATTTTAAAAATAAAGATTTTGTAAGTTCATACTGTGATATCGTTGAAA
The DNA here is from genome assembly GCA_944324915.1 of Candidatus Gastranaerophilales bacterium. Taxonomy (GTDB): domain Bacteria; phylum Cyanobacteriota; class Vampirovibrionia; order Gastranaerophilales; family Gastranaerophilaceae; genus RUG14156. The sequence continues at coordinate 122,575 of CALUYD010000004.1, forward strand.
ATAATATCTTAGACAGCACAACAACTAAAAAACTTATTGAAAAATATTTAAATTATCTTATTTTCACATTCTTAAATGTTAAGCATTATCGCTTTAAAGACCTAAAAGCAGCACCTTATCTTGTTAAAAATGCTTCTCAAAAAAGAATATTCAAAGGCAACGATTTAGCTAATGATATTCAAACTTGGTTTGATGAAATGAGCCTTGGAAGCTATGATATTATTCCTGTTTTTAATATCGAAAAATTATCGGATGAAAAATTCTTACTTAGAATTTTAGCCAAAGACAAAACAAAAAATGAAATAATCGACCTTGAAAATCTTGATGATGAACAAAAAATATTAATCGAAAAACAAATAAATTGGGCAACAAAATACATCGAAGACCTCGAAGATGTTACTATGGAGCTTGATTTATCAGGAGTTTATAAGTTAATTACTCAAATTACTTATTATTTATCTCAAGCAGGAATGGAGGTTAATCTTCCTGAAGGTCTTGATAATGTTATTATTCCAAGAGCTTCAATCAATGCAAAAATTAAAGCCAAAAGAATGGATGATTTAAAAGAACTCCTTGCAAATCCAAACGGTTCAACTATTTCTCTTGATGAAATAATGAACTTCAAAATTGAAATTGCTCTTGGAGATAACGAAAAAATTTCAGCCGACGAATTTAGAGAATTGGCTAAAAATTCTCAAGGTTTAATTAAATATAAAGATAGATACATCTTAATTGATAAAGAAGAAACAGATAAACTCCTTGAAAGACTTGAAAAAGCGCCTAACTTAAATGTTAATAAAATGCAATTATTACATAATGCCTTATCAGGAAAAATCGATGAATATGATTTTGATTATGATGAAGCATTTGCAAGAGTAATTTCTGATTTTACAAAAGTTGAAGATATAACTCTGCCAAAAAATCTTGAAGGAACACTAAGAGCCTACCAAGAAATAGGTTTCAGATGGCTATATACCAATATTAACAAAGGTTTTGGCTGTTGTATAGCTGATGATATGGGTCTTGGTAAAACAATTCAAGTTATAAGTTTAATCTTAAAATTAAAAGAAGAAAATAGACTTAAACAGCCTGTTTTGGTAGTTTGTCCTACAACTTTAATGGGCAATTGGAAAAGAGAGTTAAACACATTCTCTCCAAGTTTAAAGGTTTTAACCTATCATGGCTTTAATCGTGAGTTTTCAACAAATTGCGATGTAATTTTAACAACTTATGCAATTTTGAGAATTGATTTAGAAAAATTCCAAAAAAATAATTGGGATTTATTAATTATTGATGAAGCTCAAAATATCAAAAACCCATCAACAAACCAAACTCAAGCAATTAAAGCAATTAAAGCTCAAATGAAAGTTGCTATGACAGGTACACCTGTTGAAAACAGATTATCCGAATTATGGTCAATATTTGACTTTATCAACAAAGGATATTTAGGCTCTTTAACTGATTTTTCAAAGAATTATTCAATTCCTATCGAAAGATTTAAAGAATTAACTCGTGCGCAAAAACTTAAAAAAGCAATAAGCCCGTTTATGCTAAGACGTTTAAAAACGGATAAAACAATTATTTCGGATTTGCCTGAAAAAATTGTTCTTGATGATTATTGTTATCTAACAAAAGCTCAAGTTGCGCTTTATGAAAGAATTTTAAAAGAATCAATGGATTCAATTACAAAATCAGAATCAAAAATTTCAAGACGAGGCGCAATATTTAAACTAATTACAAACTTAAAACAAGTTTGTAATCACCCGTATCACTATCTAAAACATGGTGATATGTCAGCAAATGCCTCAGGAAAAACTCAAAAATTAATCGATATTTTACATAACATCGTAGATAATGACGAAAAAGTTCTTGTTTTCACTCAATATAAAGAAATGGGAACAATTTTAGAAAATATTATTGCTTCAGAATTTAACCAAAATCCGCTATTTTTCCATGGAAGTTTAAATGTTAAACAAAGAGAAGAAATAATTAAGCAATTCCAAGAAGATTTAGCTCAAAAAATTATGATATTATCCCTAAAAGCCGGAGGCTTAGGGCTAAACCTTACAAGTGCATCAAATGTTATACATTATGATTTATGGTGGAATCCTGCTGTTGAAGACCAAGCAACAGATAGAACATATCGTATAGGACAAGATAAAAATGTTATGATACACCGTTTTATCACACTATCAACATTTGAAGAAAAAATAGATAAGATAATAAAAGATAAACGTGAGCTTGCAAACGCTGCGGTATTTGAAGGCGAGCGCACAATTACGGAATTATCTGATGATGAAATTTATGAAATATTCTCACTAGCTTAAGGAGGAATTATGTTACTTGATTTAATCAAAGAAAGAAAAAGCGTTCGTGAATACCAAGATAAAAAAATCCCAAACGAAGATTTAAAGAAAATCTTGCAAGCAGGCTACCTAGCCCCATCTTGGATGAACAGCCAGCCTTGGAAATTTATTCTTGTAGAAAATCAAGAAACAAAAGATTTATTATGCGAATTATCTTCTAATCAACCTCATGTTAAAAATGCTTCAGCTTTAATTGTTTGTATAGCTGATAAAAACGGTTGGTCAAAAGAAGAATTCGGCGAAGTCCTCAAAAAAAGAGGAATGAATGAAGCCGGAATTGAAAAAATATTCTCTATTCCTATGTTCTATCCTGTTTTATTAGGTGACAACACAGTTCTAATGCGCTCAGTTGAGCAAGTTACTTATGCTATATCTTATATGATGTTAGAAGCAAAAGAGCTTAAAGTTGATTCTTGCATTATTGGCGCACTTCAAAACGAAGCAACCGTAATTAAAAATGAAGAATTAGTTAAAAAAGTAAACGAAAGATTAAATCTAAGTAAAGATGATGTTATTATCACAATAATAACACTAGGTTACGCTAAAGAAGAAACAAAAACCGAAAAACAAAGAAAAGACTATAATAAAGTAGTCTACTATGAAAAAGTCGGTCAAAATATTAGCTTCTAGAGCTAATCCTTAATAGTGTCAGAATAATACAGCAAACTATCAACCTAGGTAATTTATTTTTTGCCTCAATAGAGGTAGTTTAGTTGTATGGAAAATACTATCGAAAAAGCAAGACTCATTGTTGATGAGAACGAAAAAGTAATAGCAAACATTCTTCATGACATCAAAAGCCCTCTATATAGCATTAAAATCGGCTTACAAAACAAACTAAATAACGAATTAAACAGAGATATTTTTGAAACTACTCTTGATGTTATCAAATACATCGAAAATTTTTTAGTTAATTACAGTTTTAAAGAGGGAAGATTTGAAAACAAAATAACAAACTGTGATATTAAAAAGATAATCGATAAAAAAATCGAAAACTATAAATATATTTTTTTGGATAAAAATATACATATAGATATGATTTTAGATGATTGTGAATATTGCGCACATTCAATTGAAATATTTTTATCAAGCATTATAGGAAATATTATCTCAAATATTGCTTTTCATGCTATGCGAAACACGAATGCCATTGTTGAATTATACAAAAAAGACAACAACATAATTGCAGAATTTAGAAATTACTATAACGAAAATGAGCAAAATTTCAATCTTGGTTTGGATTTTTGCAGAGAACTTGCAACCACAACCAAAGTTAACATCAAATACAGCAAAACCAAAGATATGGTTTTTGTAAAACTTAAAATTCCAACTCTAAAAAATCTAAAGCGACAAATCGTTGGAATCTGAAGCTGATGTTGCTTTAATTGCAAGCTCGGCAATTAATTTCGCTACTTCATAGCCTGATAGAACAACTTCTAAAATTAATTGGGAATTAATTAAAATTTTATCGCCGTATTCCATTGTTTCAGGGTCTAACACCAAAAACTCGATAAAATCCTCTCCAACATACAAGATTTTACCGAATTGAGCATCAGTTGCCCATCTCAAAAATACGACCATTTGTTCAAAAAGTTTAAGTTTTTGTATCATCCTCATATTAACATGATATGATTTATTTTATGAAAGTCAATTTTATAGAAAACAATTGTAACATTGTAAACACAGGCAAATTCAACATGGATTTTGATATTGGAATGCTTGATTTTGCAATAAAAAACAAAATTGATTACGCTCTGATAAGATTTTATCAATGGTATCCAAAATGCATTTCATTGGGGTGTCACCAAAAGGATGACTGCTATAAAGATTTAGGAATTGATACCGTTAAAAGAGTAAGTGGAGGAAGGGCTCTTTTACATGATAGAGAATTAACCTATTGCTTTGTTTCGCCGATTTTTAAAGAAAGCATAATTGAAAGCTATAAAGAAATTTCAAGCGCTCTTATTTTAGGCTTTAAAAAACTTGGAATAGAGCTTGATTTTGCCAAAAATGAAAATAAAAACCTATCTTATTGCATGAATATTTCATCAGGAGCTGATGTATCCTATCAAGGTAAAAAATTCATAGGTTCAGCTCAATTCAGACGCCAAGGATATTTACTTCAACACGGCTCAATTCCATACGAACTAGACTATGATTTAATTCAAAAAATATTTTCTCAAGATGTTGAAAAAGAACATATAATAACCCTAAACGAAATTAATCCGAACCTTTCAACTCGTCAGATAATTGATGCGCTAAAAGAAGGATTTATTGAATATTTTGAAAAATAATTATTCAAAACGTTTAAAAATTACATCAATATTTTTTAAATATTTTTCTTGATTAAAACAATCCGATATTTCATCATCGGATAGATGTTTTTTCATATTTTCCTTAAAATCGCCATCATTTGAAAAAGCGTCAAGTGCCTCTTTTTGAACAATTTTATAGGCTTCTTCACGAGTATAATTATGCTCTAATAATTTCAATAAACAACTTTGAGAATAGATAATTCCGCCGTATTTATGAGCATTTTTTATCATATTTTTTTCTTTTATAACAAGATTTTCAATAACATTTAAAAAACGATTAAGCATATAATCAATTAAAATCGTGCTATCAGGAAATATTATTCTCTCAACAGATGAATGAGAAATATCTCTTTCATGCCAGAGGGCAATATTTTCCATTGCACAAATCGTATTACTTCTTAAAACTCTTGCTAAACCGGACAAATTCTCGCTTGCAATAGGGTTTTTCTTATGAGGCATAGCAGATGATCCTTTTTGCCCGTTTGAAAAGCCTTCTTCAACTTCCGCCACTTCAAAGCGTTGAAGATGTCTTATCTCAATTGAAAAATTCTCAATAACGGCTCCAATTAATGCTATTGCTTGAATATAGCTTGCATGTCTATCACGAGCTATAACTTGAGTAGAAATTTTTGCACTTCTTAAACCCAAAATCTCGCAAGTTTTTTCTTCTACAATAGGATTAATATTTGAATATGTTCCGCAAGGCCCTGAAATTTGACCGACTAAAACATCATCCAGCGCTTGATTAAAGCGTTTTTGCGCTCTTTGAAGCATATCAAGCAAATTTAACAATTTAAATCCGAATGTTATAACTTCAGCGCCAATCCCATGGCTTCTTCCCAAACAAACAGTATTTTTATGTTTATAGGCAAGATTTTTAACTGCAAAAATTAATTTATCCAAATCTTCATTTATAATTTTAGACGCATCTTTAATCTGAAGCGCAAAAGCTGTATCTATAACATCAGAGCTTGTTAAGCCTTTATGAATATAAGGTGAATATTTTCTATCCACATTTTCATTTACATTTTCTAAGAAAGCTATAACATCATGACGAGTAATTTTTTCAATCTCATCAATTCTTTTAATGTCAAATTTTGCGGTTTTTTTAATCTCATCATAAATATCTTGACTAAAATTACCCAATTCAACCTGAGCTTTAACAACGGCAAGCTCTACATCTAAATAATAAGAAAATTTTTTGTTTAACTCCCAAATGTTTGCCATTTGAGGACGAGAATATCTTTCAATCATAAAATGATTATACAATAATTTAAATTATTTTACACCAAATTTTCCAATACCTATTATATATTGGTCAATTCCTAAAATGTTAGGTTCTAATTCATTATTCACATCAATAAAAATCAAAGCGCAGACGTTTTCTCTTTCTCTTTTTTCAGGAGTTGAAGGGTCATATATATAATCAATTGTTGTTGTACAATTTCCGTTTGATTTAAAACCGACAAAAGAGCCATTTTTCATAATAAACCCATCAAATGATGAAGGTTTAACATCTGTTATAGAAGTTGTTCCGTTTGTTAAATCTCTTGAAGAATATTCAGCACTTAAAGATTTATTTCTAAGACCTAAAAGATGATTTTGATATAGTGCAGTTAATCTTGAAATTGAATCGGTGGATTCAATAGAAAATTGACCTGTTGAATCCACCAATCTTGTAAAATTATAGTTGTTTGTATTTTTTGCTAAAATCATTTTTGTTGCAAAATCAATTTGAATAAAAACGCCTTTAGCAGCCTTTATAAGAGCGTCTTCTTGTATCTCTTTAGGGCGAAATATATTAAGCATAACAACACTTAGTATGCCTATTACAATTATTACAATTATCTGCTCTAAGAAAGTATACGCTCTAAATTTCATATTAATCGTATTGTATACCGGCATCACCAATAGGAAGAATAAATCTGTCTTTTCCTATTGTATTTGGTTCTTCTTCTCCGTTTGTATCAAACAATAGTAGGCCTTGTGAAGCTGTTGCTTGCTCAGGTGCATCTTCTCCAGGGAATATTGTATCGGTTGGTGTTGTAACTTCAGTAGCTGAAATACCGATACAAGCACCATCTTTTAAATATGCTGCTTCAGCATTTAATGAAGTAGCTTGTCCGCCTGTTACACAAAATGAAGTTGCAGGAACATCTGTTCTTATTGTTGTTAAATATTTTTTATAATATTCCAATACTGTTGCGGCATTTCCTTTATATTCAAATTGAGTACCGTCATCTTGAACTAAAGATTTAAAATCACCAAGTTTTGTATTATTAACTAAAATTTGAGTTGTAGCAGTGTCAATTTCTGATAAAACTTTTTTAGCTAAAACTCTTAAACCTTTTTCTTTAAATTCAGCCGGTTTTAATGTAGTAATCATAATTGTTGCAATGATACCCAAAATAGTCATTACAAGGATTGCTTCAGCCATTGTGAAAGCACTTAGTTTTTTGTTTCTTATATGCATTTTATCTCCTTAATTATCTTCATATACAATTCCACGCTTTGCAATAGGCACTATATATTGATCAGAACCTAATTTATTTGGTTTTTTATAACCGTTCACATCAAGATAAACAGAACCGCAAATGTTATTTACGGAATATCTATTCCTTTTTGCAGGAAGTACAACATTTTCTTCTGTTTTATCACATCCGCCATAAAATCTAAAACCGATTAATACACCGTCATTTCCAATAAAAAAATCGCTGTATAATTCTTTTAATGTCTTATCTAGCGCATTTTTATCATAAGTTGCAAGCGGTTTAGCAAAATATTCATCATTCAAATCTACATCTTGAGTCGAATTTGCAATATATTTTCCATAAAGACCTGACATATCAGAAGTTATATCAGCATCTTCAATAGAAAAACGCTTACCGTTATATGTTAAACTTGTAAAATCATCTAAACCTGCGTCATATATTAATATTTCAGTTGATGCCTGAATTAAACTTCCTACTGTTTTTTCTGCTAATGTTGTCCAGCCTCTTTTGGCAGGATCATCCACAAGCAATTGAGGTATTGTAATTGCCGCTATAACACCTATTATAATTAATACTAATAAAGCCTCCGGAAGTGTAAAGGCGTTTATTTTTTTACTTTTTTCTTCCATATCATTATTATACAAGTTTTAAGGCTTAATTCAATTAAAAGTCATCTATATGAATTAGAAAATTCGCACAAAAAAAGCGGAGCATAAACTCCGCTTTTTATATTTTAATAAAAATATTAATGAGGACAAACAGCAAGCAAGATACCGGCTGCAACAGCAGAACCGATAACGCCTGATACGTTTGGACCCATAGCGTGCATTAATAAGAAGTTTTGAGGATTAGCCTCTAAACCAACTTTATTAGATACACGAGCTGCCATAGGAACAGCAGAAACACCGGCTGAACCAATTAGCGGATTGATTTTTTCTTTTAAGAACAAGTTCATTATTTTTGCCATAACTACACCCGCACCTGTTGCTAGAGAGAAAGCTATAACACCAAGTACAAGAATAAATAATGTTTGAACTGTTAAGAATTGATCAGCAGAAAGTTTTGAACCTACTGATAAACCTAAGAAAATAGTTACGATATTGATTAATGCATTTTGCATAGTGTTTGAAAGTCTTTCAACAACTCCGCATTCTCTGCATAAATTACCGAATGCTAAAGCACCAACAAGAGGGCAGGCATCAGGTAAGAAAATTATACATAATGAAAGTACCAAAAGAGGGAAAACAATTTTTTCACGTTGTGAAACATCTCTTAATTGGCTCATTTGTATTTTTCTTTCAGCTTCAGTTGTTAATAACTTCATAATTGGAGGTTGAATAACAGGAACTAAAGCCATATAAGAATATGCAGCAACCGCAATTGCACCTAATAAATGAGGAGCTAATTTTGTTGTAACGAAAATTGATGTAGGACCATCAGCACCGCCAATGATACCGATTGCACCTGCTTCCGGTAATGTGAAACCAAAACAGCATAGCGCAAGCAATAGTGCACCAAATATACCAAATTGAGCAGCACCGCCCAATAGAGCAGTTTTTGGGTTAGCTAATAAAGGACCAAAGTCAGTCATTGCACCAACGCCCATAAAGATAATTAATGGGAATAAGCCTTGATGAATACCTGCTTCATAGATAATACCTAAAAAGCCTGAAGGACCTGCTATATCACATACAGGGATATTTGATAAAAATCCGCCAAATGCGATTGGCACTAATAATAATGGTTCGTATTGTTTTTTAATACCTAACCACATTAAGAATAAACAAATTACAAGCATAATAGGGCAACCGAACTGATGCAAAAATTGTTCTGCTGCAGGTCCTATGTATGCGCCAAATGTTTGAAAATCAACAATTGTATCTGTTGGTGGTACAACAATATCAGGATTAGCAGGTTTTACAAAGTTATAAATACCTGTTGTTTGCCATAATTGTTGGAAAATTTCAGCTATATTCATTTTTTATTTTCCTCCAACTTAACCGATAACTACCAATGTTTGGCCATTTTTAACAGTATCGCCTTGGCTAACTTCAATTGATTGAATAGTGCCTGAGAATGGTGATTTAATTTCTGTTTCCATTTTCATAGCTTCAATAACTAATAATACATCGCCTTCTGATACTTCTTCGCCTTGGCTAACTTCAATTCTTAATACGTTACCAGGTAGAGCTGCTTTAACTTCTTTACCTTCAGCTGAAGATGTAGATTTAGTTTCTTCAATACCTGCGCTAACTGCAACATCATAAGATTTTCCGTTAACTGTTGCTTTAGTGCCATCTAATTTAACTGCATATTTTTTACCGTTCAATGTAACAGTGTAACCGTCAGCACTTGTTGCAGTAGCAGCTTGAGCGCTTTGAGCGGTTGTTTTATCAACTGAAACTTGACCCTTGCCAAGTAAGAATTCAATACCTTTATCAACGTTGCCATCTTTACAAGCTGCTGAAATAAATAGATTTTCATCAGTTACAGGAAGTCCTGCTGCTTCTAATCTTGCTTTTGCAGCCGCAAGACCTTTTTCCGGATCTTTGTCATTAATATCAACAACACGTTCTGTTGTAGGAGCCATATTTAATTTTTCTTCAGCCCATTTAACAAGCTCTGGATCAGGAGCCATAGGAGTTTTACCGAAATAACCAAGCAACATTTTTGCATATCCCGGATTAGCAACTTTCCAAGCGCCTTGAGTAGCGTTTAAGAATGCTTGTTGAGCATAGAATTGAGATACAGGTGTAACTGATGTTGCATAACCGCCACGTTCAACACATTCTTTCATTGCAGCGATTAAATCAGGGAATTTATCCAACATGCCCATATCTTTTAATTGGTTAACCGTTGTAGCAGTAGCACCGCCCGGAAGTGGAGCTTGAATTAAAATTGGATTAACTGCTAATGAAATTGGTGAAATAGGATAATCTTTCATACATTCTTTGAAGATTTCTTCTGTTTCCATAATTTTCTTGATATCTAAACCAAGGTCATATTCACTGCCTTTCAATGCATGCCACATAGAAATAATATCAGGTTGACCTGTACCGCCTGAAACAGGTTTCATAGCTAAATCGATACCATCAGCACCACCATCTAGTGCTGCTAAATATGCAGCTAAACCTGTACCTGCTGTTTCATGTGAATGGAAGCGAATATGAGCATCAGCGCCCAACAATTCACGAGCCATTTTAACTGTTTCATAAACTTTTTTAGGATTTGATGTACCTGAAGCATCTTTAAACGCTAAAGAATCAAATGGCAAACCTGAATCTAATATATTTCTTAAAACTTTTTCATAGAAAGCTACATCATGAGCACCTTCACAACCAAATGGAAGCTCCATCATTGTAATTGTAACTTCATGTTTTAAACCATGTGCTTTAATTGATTTAGCTGAATCAATTAAATTATCAACATCATTCAATGCATCAAAGTTTCTAATTACATTAACGCCGTGTTTTGCAAACATTTTAGCGTGCAAATCAATAACATCACGGGGTTGAGAATTTAGACCTACAACATTAACGCCACGAGATAATGATTGCAATACAACATCCGGACCGACTGCAGATCTGATTTTATCCATAGTTTCAAAAGCATTTTCATTACAGAAGAAAATAGGCACTTGAAAACGAGCACCGCCTGCTGTTTCAAAATGTTTTAAACCAGCGCCAACTGCTGCTTGCAGCGCAGGAATAAAATCATCTACTAATACTTTTGCGCCGTAAATTGATTGAAAACCGTCACGGAATGACGTATCCATAACTTTAATTAATTTTTTTGACATCTTATTATCCTCTTAAATTATCTATTAACCACGAGCTACTGCCATAGCCACAACAAGAGCAATTTCAGAATCATCTGATTTTGCAACTTTTTTAGATGTTTTGGCATCTGCTATTGCAACAGGGCAAACTTTATTAAGCCATGCAACAGCATTTGCCATAATCATAATAGCAAAAACTAAAATAACCAAAAATGAGAATACGATTCCCATTCCGACAGCTAAAGTAGTTCCGCCTTGAATCCATAATTCAGGGTTTAACATAGCACTTCTCCTTTTATACCGTTACTTAAAAAGTCATTATAAGCATCTTCAAAATTAGACAAAAATTTATCTAAAAATTCATTCTTATCTACATTTTTACCTGTTTCGTTATATATTGAAGTTGCAGGAATATTAATATTTTTTAATTCATCTTCGCTAAGATTTAAATTAATTCCGCAACCCACTATAACACCTTTGCAGGTTTGACCTAAAAATTCGCTTTCTGCCAAAAAACCGGCAATTTTTTTACCGTTAATCAATATATCGTTAGGATATTTAAAGTTGGGCTTTAAATTATATTCTTCAAGAGTTTTCTTGCCAATTAGGGCAACAAATCTGGTTAATTCATTTAAATAAGTAATATCATTAGGCTTTAGGACAATTGAAATATAAATATTTCCGCCATTTTTATCAGATGAATACCAAACACGCTCAAATTGTCCATGTCCTTGCGTTTGCAAATCACACGATATAACTTGAAAGTCTTGAAGTTCCTCTAGATGTTGATGAGCATAAACGCTTGTTGAATTTAACTCATCAAAATAAATAATACTGCGCATACAACAATCATAACAAAAACAAAATTATAAACAATTAAAATTAATGTTTTTTATTTTTTGCTTCCAAAGCCTTGTTATATTGAATTGAGCGCATATAGGCTCTATCCTTTTCAAAACGTTGTTTATATAATTTTTCAAAATTTTCTTGAGAATATTTATAATTATCAAAAGTCGCAATTATTGCCTTATGCGCAAGAAAAATAACAAAAGGAGCAGACAGGCAAATAGTTAAAACCATTAAAATAAAATGAATTACAAGTTTTCTTTTTAATTCTTTTTGCTTTTGTTCATTTTCTAAATCAATCTTCTTTTGAATTGCATCATTAATATACGCACTTCTCTCATCCAGCGTCAATTCATCAATAATTGGAACAAAATCTTTAGAAACATAGAAAATATATTTTTTTACAACGGCATTGTTTTCATCAAATTCTTCCCAAATGGATAAATCTTGAGATTTTTTTTGTTCTTCAACAGTTTTTTTCTCATCTAAATCCATATTTTCTTGAGCTTCTTGAAGCTCATCTTGAGGTTTTGTTGTTTCAACATTAAAAAAATCATCCTCAATAGGAAGATTTTCAACTTCTTCATCATCAAAATCTTTAAATTCTTCTTCTTGAATTTGATTATTTAATTTTTTTTCTTCACCGTTATCCAAAATTTTCTCCTTAAATTTGATGATAATTGATTATATCATATTTCAAACAAAAATTGATAAACCAAAATTATGATATAATAATCTCATGAGAATATTAATTTTAGGAAAAGATTACAGCGCAAGGAATTTTTTTAATTTATTTAAAAAAGACAAGAACAATATTATTTTTTCAAATATTCCAACGCTTGAAAACTATATAAATTTTGAAAATACAAAGGATATACTCGATTTTTGCGAAGCAAATGAAATAAATCTTGTATTAATAACTGATATTGATTTAATTAATCAAGGTATTCAAGAAGCAATAAGCTCAATTAATATCTATGCTTTTGCGCCATCCATTGACGCTATTGGAATTTGCTCAAGTAAATCATACGCAAAAAAATTCATGCACAAAAATAAAATTTTAACTCCGAAATTTTTTATTGCAGAAAAACCGCAAATGGCGCTTGATTATTTTAAATCGACAACAACTCCACAAGCGATTAAACCGGATAGCAACAGTTATCAAGAATGTCCTTGTTTTTGCGAAACTTATTCTAATGCTCAAAAAACCATACAACAACTTTTTTCAAGCGGAAATAAAAGAATAGTTATAGAAGATTATGTTGAAGGCAAAAACATCAGCCTTTGGACAATTTCAAACGGATATAGCGCAAAAATAATAGGTTCAAGCGCAAAATATCAAAATAATATCGCTCTTTTTAACCCTGATTTTATAAATGAAGAATTAAAAGAAAAACTCTACAATGAAGCAATTATGCCTACAATCAACGCTCTTTGCTCTCAAGATGAAGAATATATAGGCATTTTAGGTTTTGATTTTATAATAACCAAAGAAAATCAAGCATATTTAATAGGATATAATCACTTTTTTGATGATTTAAACGTTGATTTTTATACTAAAGGCTTTGATTGCGATTGGATAGAAATATTTGATAGCACTATCACAGGTGATATTTTCCAAAAATATGATATAAAACCTTGTGATGATTATATGTTATCTATAAGACAAAATAATAAAATTCATTTTATCAGCGCAAAAACGAAAAATAATCTTGAAAAATATCTTATAGAATTAGATTTTGAACTAAAAGAATATAAAGAGGCTCAAAAAATATGGAAATATTAAGCATAATACCTGCAAGAGGGGGTTCTAAAGGAATTAAAAGGAAAAATTTAAAACCAATTTTAGATAAACCATTGGTAGCTTACACTATTGAAGCCTCGCTAAAATCAAAATATATAACAAAAACAATAGTTTCATCTGAAGATGATGAAATTTTGGAAGTTTCTAAAAATTATGGGGCTGAAATTATCAAAAGACCGCAAGAATTAGCTCAAGACGAAACAAAAACAGCTCCTGTTATGCTACATGTATTAGATGAGCTTGAAAAAAAAGGCTATAAAGCCGATTATGTCGTGTTGTTACAACCGACTTGCCCTTTGAGGGATGAAAATTATATAGATAATGCTTTTAATTATTATTTTGAGCAGATGAAAAACGGCTATGACAGTTGCTTTAGCGCATATTCAATAAATTATACCCATGCTAAATGGCGCATTTTGCACGATAATAAACTTGAAGCACTTTATGATTTCAGAATACGCCCAAGACGCCAAGAAACAGAACAACACTACAAAATGATAGCAGAAAACGGTGCTTTTTATGCGCTCAAATGGGATACTCTAAAAGAGGTTAAAGATTTTATAGGCTATAACCCAACTGCCTATATTACTCCTCGAGTTATAGATATAGATACAATTGAAGATTTTCAAAAAGTTGAAGAATGTTTAAAAAAATCTGTTTAAAATTAATAGAATTTTATCAATTTTTCTCTAAAATGACACCTGCAAATTGCAGGTTTGAACCTACTTGCTCAAGATACACCTATCAAGCAATAGAGCGCTTTGGAATATTTAAAGGAATATACCTTGGAATAAAAAGGATTTTAAGATGCCACCCATATTCAAAAGGCGGATATGACCCTGTTCCTGATGAATTTAAATGGTAGCTAAACCTTCATATTGCCTTTATTTGTAAATGCCATATAACCTTTAAGAGTTAAAGGACGTCTGTTGTATCTAACGCTTTCAATTCTTGTAGGTTCAAAATATGGTTTATAAGGTTTATCTTTCATTTCAGGGTTATTTTTTTCAAGACGTTTTTGAACAAAATAAGCACTAACATCACGAATAATAGGAGTTAAAATAGCGCACCCTACAACCGCACCAATGAAAGCACCTGCTACACCAAAGCCTGATTTAAAACTTTTCTTAAATAATTCTTTAGCTTCATCTGTAATTACATTATCTTTTTTCAATAATATTTTTGCATCTTGCTTCAATTCTTCAGAAACTTTTCCTGCTTTTAAGATTTCTTTATCTACAAATTTTTCTTGAGCAGCTTGCAATAAAGTTTTACCATCTTTATCGTAATTTTTTCCCATATACTCTAAAACTTTATCTGCAAGACCAACTTTAACCATTTCTTTGCCGTCTTTAACAGTAGTTTTACCTTGCAAGGCATCAATAATTTTTGTTGTCATTGCATAATATAGACCAATGTTTGCAGCCCCTGTAACAAAACCTGCGGGAACTAAGAATTTTTTATCTTTTGCAGATGTATTTTTATCAACAGCAGCAGCATAAGTATTGCTTAAAGCTGCAAAAACCATACCCAAAGCATTAATTACAAGTAATGTTTTACCAGCTTTAGCGGGATTTGGACTGCAAGATTCTAATAAACTTTGAACGAATTTTGGAGGATTAAAAGCCATTATTTAACCTCCTTTTCTTTTGTTTCAACATCATCTTTTTTATTTTTAAGAATTTTATTATCTACGATATCTGTTGCTTTTTTATTAATCCAATTGATAAAAGGAGCATCAATTATAAAGTTTGTTCCAAGCATAACTAATGTTGCAACAGCACCACCTATATTTTTGCCCCAAGTTTCCATATCTTTTTTATATAAATATTTATTTTCTAAAGAGGCATTATTAGTATTTTTTTGTATTATATCAGCAAAAGCACCACCTACTTTTTGTCCTGCTTTCATGCATAAAGCTGTTGCAGCACCTATACAAATCATTCTGATAATAACACCGACGATAGTTCCGCCAACGGATTGAGAGAAAGTTCTTATTGCTTGAACTTTAGAAGAATCTCTTGTTCTTCCATCTTCTTCTTTAGTTACTTTTGTTATTACTTCGCCTATTCCAACATCCATAACAGGTCCTACAACTGCTTCTGAACCTGACATAACTATTTTTTGAGCTACAACGGATGAACCCGCTAAACCAATAGGTATCATTGGATGTTTTGCTACTGTATTTGCAATCCAATTTACAGGATTGCCTTTAAAATTTTGTCTTTGTTGTTGTTGAATGCTATTTAATCTCATATAATCACTTTTTAACTCATTATAATAAAATTGCTAAATCATCCTTTTTGCTAATTATGGCAAGCTAATTAACATTTTTTTACAATAATCTAATGTTGACGGTAAGTCTTATTATAGACTAAAATTTAGTATAACAAAAAAAATTAGAAATTTAAACTATATAGGATATTAAGATTATGCAAAGAAAACCATTTTTTTATGACATCACACTAAGGGACGGAAATCAATCTCTAAAGAAGCCTTGGAGCTTAGAAGAAAAGATTTTTATTTTTGATAAAATAGTGCAATTAGGAATCAATGCTGTTGAGTTAGGTTTTCCTGCATCATCTGAAATGGATTTTGAGGCATGCCAAACTTTAGCAAACATGGCAGATGAAAAAACATTAGTTTCAGTTTTAGCTCGAGCTCATAAAAATGATATAGATAGAGCGCTTTTAGCTATTAAAGACGCCAAACTAGCAAGAATACATACTTTTATCACATTATCGCCATTTCACATGGAGCATGTTTTAAATAAAAAACCTGATGAAATAGCTCAAATTGCAATAAATGCAGTTGAATACGCAGATAGTGCGATTAAAAAAATGAACAAAAATTTCGATATAGAATTTTCGGTTGAACATTTTGGAGATTGCAGAGAAAATCTAGATTTTGTTATTGAAACATTAAAAGAAATAGTTAAAAAAGGTGCAACTACAATAAATTTACCTAATACAGTTGAAAGATACCGCCCTAAAATATTTGTTGAAATGGTAGAAAAAGTAAAAAATGCACTAGGGGATAATGTTACAATCTCTGTTCACAATCATAACGACCTTGGAATGGCAACAGCAACAACAGTTGAAGCATATTTTGCAGGCGCAACTCAGCTTGAATGTTGCTTAAATGGTCTTGGAGAGCGCGCAGGAAATACTGATTTTAACCAAGTGGCGATTTCTCTTCATAATTGCGGTGTTGAAATGGATATTGATTTATCAAAAATTTATGAAACATCATTAATTATTTCTCAAATGTCTAAAGTAAAAATCTATGAAAAAGCTCCGCTTGTAGGTCCTGAAGCACTTGCTCATCGCTCCGGCATTCATCAAGACGGCGCAATTAAAACAAAAGAAATGGATTTTGGAGCATATAGACCAATTCACCCAAGCCTTATTGGAAGATATGATGATGAAAAAATCGGCTTTACTTCTCAAAGCGGAAAAACAGCTATTTATGATATTATCAAAGCTCTTAAATATCCTATTACAATTCAAGAATCAATTCGCCTTACTCCTGTTGCAAAACATTTAGCCGAGAAAAAGGGTGAGCTTACAAATGATGAAATTTTGGATTTATATTTCAGTGAAATTTGCGATATTAAAGGCGATTTTGAATTAATTTCATTTAAACCTATTGAAAAAAATATATTTGACTTAATTTTCAATTATAAAAATGAGAAAAAAGAAGTTATAGGAATTGGAAACGGTCCATTGGATGCTTGCTTAAACGGTCTTAAAAAATTAGGCTTTAAAATTGATTTATCGCACTATAAGCAATATTCGCTTGATGGCGATGAAAAAGGTTCATCAGCACAAGCTATGAGTGAAATTTTTATTTCAGACGCTAAGAATAATTTAATTATTGCACGTGCTATTGATACATCAACTGCTCAAGCAAACGTAAAAGCGGTATTTAATGCGCTAAATTTAAGCGAATTTTAATCATCGCTTTCTATAATTTCCATAATCCAATTTCTCAAATCCAAACGAGAAGCATTTTGCGTGTCTTTTTTTTCGACATTGTGCGCTTTTGTAATTTTTTCATAATACAAAAGTTGTTTTTTGGTTGGTTTTAATTTAGACATTTTATATTCTTGAGCTTTTTTTCTTAAAATTTTAGCTTGTTCTTTTTGTTTATCTAAATATGGCTCTAGAAGCTCTTTTTGGCGTTTTTCCCAAGCACAATAATCGAAGAATTTTTTTAATTCTTTAAAAAAAATATCATCTTCAAGATAATCTTTAACAAATTCGAAATGCGGATTTTCAATATCCAGATAATATTTTTCATCCTCGAGAAATTTATAAGCTAATTCTTCAGTTGATAAAGACGGAAATTTCTTGGAATATGATTTCAATGTCCCTAAAAGTTGGGATTTTTGACGAGGTGTTAAATATAGAAAAAGAATATTTTTAATATTTTGCATTAAAATAAATCTTTAATTGTTATATCACGTTTTAACTTTTGAAAAGACAAAAACTTTGCCTCGATTGGATTTTGGGCAAATTTATTTTCAAGAAATTCAGCGTCTTTAATCGCTTTTTTTCTAAGCATTTGTTCTTTTAATAATGTTACTTTGTCTTTTTTCATAGTCAAATTATATCATTAAACAATATCTCTCGTATCTATATAAAGTATTATTTTTGAAAAAAATTGCCAAAAAATAGTTAAGTTAATTTAACAAAATAGTAACAAATATATGGACTATGAGCTTTTTTTGCTATAATCCTTTTAGAAAGATGGATATATGTTGTTAATCAAAAGAAAAATAATTGATTTCATCAAAGAAAAAAATATTATCAAGAAAATTAACTACAATAAATTTGTTTTTAATTTTCTTTTTGGCTTAAAAAGTCAATTTAAACAATTTAAAATTAATATTAATACAAATTGTTTAGTTTTATCTCAATACCCCGGAGCAGAAACAAAAGGCTTAGGCGGTTTGATTGCGCAATATCCTAAAAATTTTGAAGTTTTATGTTTTACAAACGGCTCAAGTTTGCTTTGTGAATTTGATTCGGCAAAATCTGCAAATATTAAAAAGCAACAATTTAGCGAAGTAATGAAATCAACAAGAATTAAGGGTTATAAGATTTTTGATATTGATGATAAAACTCTTAAAAATCACTATTCTACATTTAAAAAAATCGATATTTCAGAAGCCGATTATATTTTTGTGCCTAATGTTTATGATAATAACATTGATACAATAGCTCTTTTGAAACATTTTAAAGAAATTTTAAAAGAAAAAGAGCATAAAGAAGATTTAAAAATTGTTATGTTTGAATCGGATTTTCCGCTTTGTACGCTTGATTATTACGTAAATATCAGCACAATTATTAACACCAAAAAAAGAATGCTTGAAACTTATTATCCATCAGAAAAATTCCCTAATTTAGTAAGCAAAACACTTGGCATAAACGCTTTTCGCTCAATTCAACATAATTGTGATTTTTGCGAAGTATTTATGGCATTTAGCGTTGATGAATTTATGAAAATACCTTTAATTTAGAAAGGTTTTGTTTGAGAAAGTCTATTTCTTAATTCTCTAAATTTAGCGATGTCTTCAGAGGCTTTTGAGCTTTCTTTAAATAATGTTTGAGATGCAGGGTGCATAATCATTATTGAATCTACATGAATTTCTAAAAAATCATATCTTCTTGGAGCAACATTTGAACCATGTTGCATAATTTCAGCATTCGTTACCGCTAAAAATCTTCTTTCTTTGTCATTAAGGAGCTCTGTTAATTCACGGTTTGATTTTGTATATTTTGAAACATATACAGTGCCTTTAATCTCGTGATCTTTTGTTATAATGCATACTTCAACGGGTGTTGTATCTGATGGTTGTTTAGTCATTAAATTTTACTCCTATAATATAGCTTTATTATAACTTAATTTTAAAATTTATGCCAATAATTTAATTTTATGATAAAATAATTTTGCCGTACTTCACGGGGGGTTGCTTCTCCTTGACCGAAAGCGAATGTCGGGTGCAGAGTATATCATGAGGCGAATTGATTGTAAGTTTGAAAATTAAATAATTGTTGATAATTTAGATTTTTGTGGCGCCAAATCGCCCCAACCGAGTCAGGATGGAAACATAGCAGCTCTAAGGCAGATTTTGCGGGTATAAAAATTTATTTAGGAGATTGTTTAATCGTAGGGTTGCAATTGGTTTGACGATAGATATAGTACGGCTTTTGTCGACGTGGTGGAATGGTAGACACGCATGCTTGAGGTGCATGTGGCGAGAGCTGTGGGGGTTCAAGTCCCCCCGTCGACATTAAAAAGAAGTTGGCTTTGGTCAACTTCTTTTTAATTTATGGGGAGGGCTTTAATCCTGTTTTGGTGTTCAGCGAATTTTGACTAGGGCGGAACAAGGCGCAAGCCTGTCGTGAGCCCGTATGTTCGAACAATTTTACGAAGTGGCTGGGCGAAGCCCAAAAACGGAGTGCTAAAATTGCGAGGTGTCAAAATTCAAGACAAGTCCCCCCGTCGACATTAATTTTCAACTTTTAACCCTAATTAACATGGGGACTTTCACCAAGGTTTACTGACTAATAGGTTTCTGGGACATTGAGACAGAGAAATTTTAATAAAATATCAAACAGACAGCCGATTTGAGGCTGTTTTTTAGTATTGAGATGTATGGGTCTTTTTGTCTTGGATTATTCGGGGTGTCGGCGGAGTAACGTCCGACCGACACCTTACGGGCTTGCTCGTCTAGCCTCGCATCGCCCTACCGAAAATCCGCTGCACTTAAGTACTCTTTTCTTGCACTCTTTTACACTAAGATTCTGTCACCCTGAATTTATTTCAGGGTCTATCCTGCTCACAAAGCCTGTTTTAGCCCAGTGCAATAAAGTGCAAAAAAGTGCAATTTTATTTTTACTTGCAAAATGAGATACTCTAAATTATCAATGAGATTTGGATATCATTTTTAATACCTTAATTTACTTATTTATAATTTCTACAGCTCTTACAGTTTTTCTATCATTATTTTTGTTAATATATTGAAACGTGCCAACTTCTGCAAAGCATTCTTTTCTACTTATTTTTACAAGTTGATCATCAACATAATTATTATCTGGAGATAAAAATACTAATCTACCATTTAACTTGCAAGCAGTTTTATAATCATATGAATCCCAATTAATGCGTGGACATATATGTCCTAAAACGCCGTTATCTAAAACTTGTAATACTAAAAATTTTGACCCGTCTGTACATGCTTCATTAGAATTTGCATAAGATAAATTAGAACTAAATAAAAATAGAGTAGCTGCTAAATATACAAACTTTTTCATAAACACCTCACTATTATGAACTTACTATAACATGAAAACAGATACCATATTTATTTTATATTTACCCCCACTTGACTTCTGTCTCAAAACGAGTGATGAATGTGTTGCACAAAGCAT